>NZ_JBWKSC010000002.1:0-657228 GCF_059419585.1 Ensifer sp. GW821-FHT05G01
TCAGGTCATCCCGAAGGCTATCTTGAGGGTTTTGCCAACATCTACAGCGAGGCGGCGCGGGCGATCTTCGCCAAGCGCAAGGGCGAGGCGATCGATGCCGCCGTCACCTATCCGACCATCGACGACGGCATGAAGGGCATGGCCTTCGTCGACGCCTGCGTCCAGTCGTCAAAACGAAACGGGGCATGGGTAAAGGTGTAGGGGGCCCACAACGCCGCGTGTCTTTTCGGACGCTTAAAGGTCGCCGTCTTCAGTCGCATGGCCGCATGGTTTCTGTCCCTGAACCTGATCGGACGTCAGGAAACATGCGGCGGTGTGTCCTCACATCAGCGCCGTCGCGGCTTGAGCAGCAGCTGATGGCCCCAGGCGGTCGCCAGCTGCGCTCGGCCGCCATCACCGATTTCCGGACCAGCCCTGATACAATCGACCAGAGCAACCTCGACTGCCGTCGGGGCCGTCAGGATGCGAACGTGTGGTTCGCACCCGTGCGTCTCACTTCGCTCGACGTCCCCTGGGGCAACGGCCATCGAGCGTTACGATGACCGCGAACCTCTGTCGTGTTTATCTTAGCGGGCACATCCTGGCGCCGTCGGGTTTGTCCGGTCGCATCCTTTCGCCGTCGCCGCACGATTGTTGTTCTTTGCAGCAATCCCTCCGAGGTGCTCGGCATAATTGTCGCGGGTGTTTTGATCGACAACGGCGACCGGTGCTGCAAGAACCAGACCGGCAGCGTTGCCGACGGCCGCGGCCGTTCCGGTCGTGGCCACCAGGATCTTGTCGCCGAAGCCGACCCGGCTGTCGGTCAGTGTCTGGCCCTCGGAAATGCGCGAACCGATAAGGCGAACGATCTCCGGGGATTCCGCGAACTTGCCGTGATTGAGGCGGTCGCCCGCCTTTATCTTCGTCAGGTCGATCACAGTAATTTCGTTGTCCTCGAGTTCTTTCTTGTAGGGTTCCTGCTCAGGGTCGATCGCCCCGAGCCGGGCTACGTCACCCCAGACCCGGCGCGAGGCAGCGAGCGCACGGTCGTCGCGCGAGACGAACAGCGTAAAATTGGGATGTTTCTCGCCCATGTCCTCGATCTGCTGGCGGAAGACATCGACGTCGACATCGGGGGCCGCCAGCATGACGTTCTTGAACTTTGCCGGCAGTTCGCCATTGCGGATCGCCATCTGGCGCAGCGCCTCCAGTGCGAGCCAGTTGCCCATGGAGTGCGCGAGGATCGAGACCTCCTTCACTTCCGGATCGCGGTAGAGATATTGAAACAGGTTTTCCAGCGCATTGCGGGTGTAGTTGGCACTCTCTCGATCGTAACCGTAGGCCAGCAGGCTTCCACGTGACGGCCACGTCACGAGAATAGGCGCGCTGCGGACGCCGGAATCATGGACGATCTGGGCAAAGCGATAGACGGAATCCTCGAAGCGGTTGTTGAAACCGTGAATGAAGACGAAGACGCTTTTGTCGGGGCTTTTGCGCACGCTGGTGCTCAGCCAGGACTTGGCGGCAGCGACATCCAGCTCCTCAGCCTTCAATGTTGCAAAATCCGTTGCCGGGTTGGGGGGCAAACGCTTAGGCCAGGCAACCTCGCCCGCCTTGCGCACCGGCGGAATGGACACGGTCATATCGGCGAAGGTGGCGGCCAAGGCCCGTTCGCCGCTGTACATCTCTCCAGGGTTCGGCGAATGGCTGCGTGTCGTGGTGATGAGCATGTTGACACGGCTCGAACCTGGAGAGGTATCGGCGACCGGTGTCAGCACGCCTTTGGGATGGCCTCCGCATGCGGTCAGCACAAAGACAAGCATGGCGACGATTGCGCCGGTTCGAAATCGTTCAGGAGGTGCATCGCACGTCCTGCCGCTGGTATCCCGGCTCATTGCATCCCCCTGTCAAAGCGCAGTGCAAGCAGTCCCCAGCCGGCTTCCTGTCTTATTTCTGGGATGCTAATGCACGGAGCAGTTACAATGCAAGTGCATCAACGCCCGCTCGGCAGAACGGTGCCCGGTTTCGCAGAGGTCGTTCCCGAGGTTTGGGGGGTAGCAAGGCGCCGCCCGGTGATCGCTCTTTTGCCGTCGCCACGCGGATACGTTGCGGCATTCCGGCGACGTGGCAGATCATCTCAGTAAAGCCCCAATCACCGGCTAACCCTCTATGGTCATTCTCTGGCTCATCTGGCTTTTCGCTGCGGCGGCGACCGCAGGTCTGCCAACGCGCCCGGTTATCGACCCCTCCATGGGTATATGGTCCCTGTCCTCATTGCGGATAGGCCGGCGCGAATGCAGAGCGAGGTTCCTATGCGTGGAATTCCCGACGACATGCTTGCCGCCTTGAGCAAGGCGGAAGTCTCCATGCTTTGGCGCGTCTTCGAGACGGTGTGCATCGAATACGACATTCCGAGAGATGGCGAGCAGATCCAGCATCTGGCCCGGTTTCTCATGAGCGAATTTCGTCGCCCTCTGGACGAGGAAGCGTTGCTGGTTGCGGCCGAGGCTTTCTACCGTCACCACGACGGCAAATATGCAAAGTCGGCCTGAGGCCGCAATTTCATTGGCCATGGCGACGCCGGTTGCCGGCGACCCTGGCCGTTATCGCATTGAGACACAACCAAGGGAGAAATCCATGAAGCCATCTGTCGGAAGTTTCGGATACCAGTTCAGGTTCCTCGATTTCACGGTCCGATCGTCGCTGGCAATTGTGCTGGGTGTCGTCGGCTGTGTCACCCTCTACGGCGCTTTCTGGTAGCGGGCTGTCCCGGAAGGCTGGCTGCTCAGAGCAGCAGCCCGAGGACAATCGCGGCGATGGCTGAGGTCAATATGCCGTTGAGTGCCATGGCCAGGCCCGAAAACGTGCCGGCAATCTCGTTGACCTGAAAGGCACGCGCGGTACCGATGCCGTGTGACGTCAGGCCGGCCGCAAACCCGCGTGCCGCATAATTCTTGATGCGCAGCAGGTTCATCAATGGCGTCACGATGATCGCCCCGAGGACGCCGGTGAAGATGACAAGAAGCGCCGTCAGGGCCGGATCGCCACCGAGTTGCTGTGAGATGCCGACGGCGATGCCTGCCGTTGCCGATTTCGGCGCAAGCGAGACGGCGACGCTGTCGGGTGCGCCGAGCAGGATGGCGACACCGGTCGCACAGACGATCGCCGTCAGGCTGCCGGCGAAAAGCGCGACGATGACGGGTACGAAGTTCTGCCTGATCAGGGTGCGGTTTCTATAGAGCGGAACGGCCAGCGCCACAGTCGCGGGGCCGAGTGCGAAATGCACGAATTGCGCCCCGTCGAAATAGGTCGAATAGGATGTTCCGGTCGCCGCCAGGATCGCGACGACGAGGCCAACGGCAATCAGCACGGGATTGACGATCGGGTTGAAGCCGCTCCAGGCGGCCAGTCTTTGAGCGGCGATATAGGCACCGATCGTTACCGTCAGCCACAGAAGCGGACTGGTCGAGAGATAGACCCAGAGTTCGAAAACGCGGCCGCTAGTGTCCATCGCGAGCTCCTTTTGCGCCGAACACTCGGCTGACCAGCAGGAAAGCGCCGACTGTGACCATCAGCGTCACAACTGTCGACACGACGACGGCGATGACGATGGTGCCGGCGTAGTCGTAGATCAGCCGGTAGTTCTGCATCACCCCGACGCCAAGCGGCACGAACAGCACGCCGAGGTTCTTGAGCAGGGTGTCGGCGACGCCGCTGACGCGCGTATGGGCAGCGCCATCCTCGGACCCCGCTCTTTTATCGGCAAGCCAAAGATAGGCAAGCAGAAGCACGATGCCGAGTGCCGGAGCAGGCATGCTCAGGTCGAGCGTTCTGACAACGATCTCGCCGATCAGTTGGCAGACCAGTATGACAAACAGTCCTTCCATCACCGTCTCCAGCGGGTCCGCGGGGAGACCCCGCGGCGCATTCATCGCATCAATTTGTGCTTCGTAGCTGAAATCCTTCCGTGATACCTACCGCATAATTCGTGACGCGCTTCAGTGATGAACTGCGGCGACCGGTACCTCGTTGCCGTCGCGGTCGAAGAGCTTGCCGTCGCGATAGTGGTCGCCGTCGCGCAGGGCGGAAATGTCCTGATAGCGGATGATGCGCTCCGTGCCGGCCACGAACACCGACTGTTGATCGGAGTTGCCAGCCTTGAAGTGGTTGAAGAGCAGATTGAGCGAGATCGCCATGATCGCCGACGAGCTGATGCCGGAGTGGAAGATGGTCTCGAACCAGGCCGGGAAGTGATCGTAGAAATGCGGTGCCGCGATCGGGATCATGCCGAAGCCGATCGATGTGGCGACGATGACCAGGTTCATGTTGTTGTGGTAATCGACCTTGGAGAGCGAACGAATGCCGCTTGCCGCGACCGTGCCGAACAGCACGACGCCGGCGCCGCCCAGCACCGCCGGGGGAACGGCCGCGATCACCCGACCCATGACCGGAAGGATGCCGAGCGTCACCAGGATGAGGCCGCCGGTGGCAACCGCATAGCGGCTCTTGATGCCGGTGACCGCCACCAGGCCGACGTTCTGGGCAAAGGCGCTCTGCGTGAACGAGCCGAAGATGGGGGCAAACAGGCTCGATATCATGTCGGCGCGCAGGCCGTCGCCGAGCCGCTTGGAATCGACCTTGGTGCCGATGATCTCGCCGACGGCCAGAATATCCGCCGATGTCTCGACCAGGATCACCAGGAGAACGATGAACATCGAGATGATCGCGGCGGCCGTGAACACCGGTGCGCCGAAATGAAAGGGCGAGGGGAACGCGAGCATCGGACCCTCGGCGACCTTGGAAAAGTCCGTCATCCCAAACGCAAGCGCAATCAGCGTGCCGATGACCATGGCAAGCAGGATCGACAGGCGTGAAATGCTGGAGCTGCCGACCTTGCTCAGAAGCAGGACGGTGAGCAAGGTCACGGCCGCGAGACCGATATTGCTGACGCTGCCGAAATCGGGCGCAGTCGGATTGCCGCCCATGGCCCAGCGCGCCGCGACCGGCATCAGGGTGAGGCCGATGGTGGTGATGACGATGCCGGTGACGAGCGGCGGAAAGAACCTTGTAATGCGCGAAAAGATCGGGGTGATGGCGAGGCCGACGAGCGAGGCCACCATCACGGCACCCATCACGGCCGGCAATCCGCCGCCTTCGCGGCTGGTGACGATCGCCACCATGGTGGCGACACCGGCGAACGAGACGCCCTGAACCAGCGGCAGCTGACAGCCGAAGAACGGGATGCCGATGGTCTGCAGGATGGTCGCGAGGCCGCCGGCAAACAGCGACGCGGTGATCAGAAGGCCAATATCGGCCGGCGACAGGCCGGCGGCCTGGCCGATGATCAGCGGGACGGCGACGATGCCGCCATACATGGTGAGCACGTGCTGAAGGCCGTAGACGAGGTTCGCGCCCGCGCCCAGGCGCTTGTCCTCCGGCCGCTCGATCGTCTGTTCGATGTGATCGTTTCGATGCGAAACATCCATGCGTCTCCTCCCAGATGCGTGTGCTGTCTAATCTGCGCGTCTCCTCAAACGCGATGCCAGAACTATAGGCCGAGATCTTCGGCACCATTGCATGCGGGTGATTTGAAGTTGTTTTCGGTTTGTGGACGGTAATGCCTTTTGGCCGGATCGCCGCGAAAGAGGCCACGGCCGCGGGCTAGACGGTGCCTTTATCGCGACGCCGCCTGCACCACGGTCACGGCAATCATGTGGAAGACATCGTCTGCCGTGCAGCCGCGGGACAGATCGTTGGCGGGTTTGGCGAGACCCTGGAGCACCGGGCCGATGGCGGTCGCACCGCCGATGCGCTGGGCGATCTTGTAACCGATGTTGGCGGCATCGAGATTGGGAAAGACGAAAACGTTTGCCTGCCCGTGCAGCGCCGAATTGGGTGCCTTGGAGGACGATACGGCTTCAACGAAGGCGCTGTCGAACTGCAATTCCCCGTCGATCAGCAGGTCGGGCTGGTCGGCCCGAGCAATGTTCGTCGCCTCGACCACCTTTGAAACACGATCATGGGCGGCACTGCCATTGGTCGAAAAGGAAAGCATCGCGACCTTGGCCCGATCCCCCAGAAGCGACTGATAGGACTGTGCCGACATGCGGGCGATATCGGCAAGGCCGGCGGCGTCCGGGTCGACGACGAGGCCGCAGTCGGAAAAGACGAAGGCGCCCTTCTTCGCATGGTGGGGCTGGCACAGCATCATCAGGAAAAAACTGGAGACGAGGCCGGCATCCGGCGCGCGGCCGATCACTTGTAGTGCGGTGCGCACCGTGTCGGCGGTGGTTGCCACCGCCCCGCCGATGGTGCCGTCCGCCTCGTCCTCGCGCACCATCATGGCGGCAAAGACCAGATCTTCGCGCACGGCCTTCTCCGCGGCCTCTCGGTCGACGCCTTTGCTCCGGCGCAGTTCGTGATACCGGGAGGCAAACCGCTCTGTCAGCGCTGACGTTGCCGGGTCTTCGATCCGGACGTCTTGCTTCTCGCCGCCGTGATCGCGCAGGTGTTCGCCGACGATCTCGCGCCGCCCGATCAGCGTGATCTCGGCAAGGCCTTCGGCGCGGGCGCGTAGGGCGGCTACCACCACGCGCGCATCCTCGCCCTCTGCAAGCACGATATGGCGCGGCGCCTTTTTTGCGGTTTCGATGATCTTGTCGAGCGGTTTCATCAGAGGTGCCCCAGATAATGCATGCCAGCGAGAATGAAGACGCCGAGGAAGATGGTTTCGGCGACGATCAGTGCGACCGCGTCGCCGCCGACATCGAGCACGCGGCGCAGCGACGTCTTCATGCCGACGGCGACGATGCCCGCCAGCAGCGACCAGCGCGACGCCTCCATGCCGAGCTCGGCGACGGCAGCCGGCACCATCCCGACGGAGTTCGTGGCGGCAAGGATCAGGAAGGCGACGACGAAGCCGGGCAGCAGGGGTGGGCGCTTGCCTGCCTCGACACCTTCCTGGGGAACGTTTCGAAGCGCGATGGAGAAGATGAGGACGACGGGCGCCAGCATCGTCACGCGGATGAGCTTGACGAGCGTCGCCGTCTCGCCGGCCTCTGGCGACACCGAGAAACCGGCCCCGACAACCTGGGCCACGTCATGAATGGTGCCGCCGAAGAAGATGCCGGTGCCGCGGGCGTCAAGCCCCAGAGCTTGGGCGAGAATGGGATAACCGATCATCGCCAGCGTGCTCAGAACCGTCACCGACAGCACGGTGAAGATCAGGTTGCGCTCGGAGAACTCGTTTTTCGGCAGGACGGCGGCGATTGCCATCGCGGCGGATGCACCGCAGATCGCCACAGCGCCGCTGGTCAGAAGCGCAAGCCGCCAGCCCCTGCCAAGGACCTTGGCAGCCGCCAGCCCGAACAGGATCGTCGCGGCGATCGCGGCGACCAGGAGGAAAATGGTGCCGCTACCGAGCCCGATCAGAAGGTCGACACTGATGCGCATGCCGAGCAGGGCGACGCCGATCCTGAGGATCATCTTTGCCGATAGTTCGATGCCGGCGACGCAGCGGCCTTCCTCGGAGAGAAAATGAAAGGCGATGCCGAGCAGCAGCGCCATCAGCATGGCGGGCGCGCCATAGTGATCCGACAGGAACTGCGCCGCCATGGCGACGGCCGCCGTCACCAGGAGGCCGGGACCATAAGTCGACAGGGCTTCAGGCAGCCATTGAAACCGTCGGGTCGTTTCGGATACCGCATTCATGTCAAATTTCCCGTCCGAGAATACCAAATTGGAGCCCATGCCCGGCGACATCAGCAGCCGGGCATGGGGTGGATGTCAGACGTGCTGCTGCGGCCGCATGTCGGAGCGTTCGATGCCGGCGACCTGCACCGGCTTCTTCATCGCATCGCGGCGGAAGGGCTCGCCCAGCTCCTGATTGAGGATGACCTCGACGAATGTCGTCACGCCCTTTGCCTGGTCCTGCAACGCCTGCTGCAGGGCGGCGGTCAGATCGACTTGCGTGTCGACCGTCACGCCCTTCAGGCCGCAACCGTCGGCTACCTTGGCGTAGCTGAGGTTGGGGTTGAGCTCGGTGCCGACAAAATTGTTGTCGTACCAGAGCGTCGTGTTGCGCTTCTCGGCTCCCCACTGGAAATTCCGGAAGATCACCATGGTGATCGGCGGCCAGCCGGCGCGGCCGATGGAGGTCATCTCGTTCATCGAAATGCCGAAGGCGCCGTCGCCGGCAAAGCCGACCACCGGCACATCGGGGCAACCGATCTTGGCGCCGACGATCGACGGGAAGCCGTAGCCGCAGGGGCCGAACATGCCGGGCGCCAGGTATTTCCGCCCCTGCTCGAAGCTCGGATAGGCGTTGCCGATGGCGCAGTTGTTGCCGATGTCGGTCGAGATGATCGCGTCCTTGGGCAGCGCCGCCTGGATCGCCCGCCATGCCTGGCGCGGCGACATGCGGTCGCTCTCCCGGCGACGTGCCGAGGCATTCCATTCGGTGCCCGGATCGTCGTCCTCGTGGTCCATCGACGACAGCTGCTGCAGCCAGGCCGAGCGGGTCGTGTGGATCAGCGCCTTGCGCTCCTCGCGGCCACTGTCGCCGGCCGTGGGCGAAAGCTGATCGAGGATCTGGCTTGCCACCTGTTTGGCGTCGCCGCAGATGCCGACGGTGACTTTCTTGGTCAGGCCGATGCGATCGGAGTTGATGTCGACCTGAATGATTGCGGCATTCTTCGGCCAGTAGTCGATGCCGTAGCCCGGAAGGGTTGAGAACGGATTGAGGCGGGTGCCGAGCGCCAAAACGACATCAGCCTTGGCGATCAGTTCCATTGCCGCCTTGGAGCCGTTGTAGCCGAGCGGGCCGGCCGCCAGGCGATGGCCGCCGGGAAAGGCGTCGTTGTGCTGATACCCGCAGCAGACCGGCGCATCGAGCCGCTCGGCGAGCGCAATCGATTCCGCAATCGCGCCGCCGATAACCACGCCGGCACCATTGAGAATGACGGGGAACTCTGCTTCCGACAGCAGTCTCGCCGCCTCGGAAATCGCCTGCTTGCCGCCGGAGGGACGCTCCAGGCGGACGATGCTCGGCAGTTCGACGTCGATCACCTGCGTCCAGTAATCGCGCGGAATGTTGATCTGCGCCGGGGCGCAGCCGCGCCAGGCCTTTTCGATGACCCGGTTGAGCACTTCGGGAACGCGGCTCGCGTCGCGCACTTCTTCCTGGTAGCAGACCATTTCCTCGAACAGCGCCATCTGGTCGACTTCCTGGAAGCCGCCCTGGCCGATCGTCTTGTTGGCCGCCTGCGGCGTGACCAGAAGCATCGGCGTGTGGTTCCAGTAGGCGGTCTTGACCGCCGTCACGAAGCCGGTGACGCCAGGGCCGTTCTGGGCGATCGCCATCGACATGTTGCCGGTGACGCGGGTGTAGCCGTCGGCAATCAGCGCCGCGTTGGTTTCATGGGCGCAGTCCCAGAAGGTGATGCCCGCTTTCGGGAAGAGATCGGAGACCGGCATCATCGCCGAGCCGATGATCCCGAAGGCGTGTTCGATGCCGTGCATCTGGAGGACTTTGATGAAAGCCTCTTCGGTCGTCATTTTCATTGTGTTTCCTTTCATGTTGAGTTTGGGGCCGACCGAGCGGCTAGAGGATTTCGTCCTTGAGGTAGTACCAGCGGTACATTCCCCACTGGCCGATGCGCCGGAACGGCGTCAGCAACCCGTGGCTGGGAAGAGGAGAGGTGAAGATCGGCAGGTCGAGCGTGCCGCCCTTGCCGGCGACCATCTGCGCCATGCGCCGTCCGGCCTGGGCCGAATACATGACGCCATTGCCGCCGTAGCCCATGGCGTAGAACAGCGCCTGCTTCGGATCCGGGCGGAAGATGCGCGGCATCATGTCGTGGCTGACGTCGACCCAGCCCCACCAGGAGTAATCGACCTTGATGCCTGTCAGCACCGGGAACTTGCGGTAGAGGCCTTCGAGCAGGCGATCGAGATGCTTCGGGTTGACCGCGTCCGTGCCGGTAATCGCGCTGCGGCTGCCGATCTGCACGCGGCCGTCCGGCAACAGCCGGTAGTAGTGCCGCAGCGTGCGCGTGTCGGTGAGCGGGATGTGCGTGCGGAAGTTCAGCGCCGCCCGCTCGTCGTCGGTGAGCACGCGGGTGACGATCGAGTTGGAGAGGATCGGCATCAGCCGGTGCTTCGTCAGCGGATGCAGGCCGGGTGAGGTATAACCGGCCGTCGCGAAGCAGACGGCCCTTGCGCGAACGATGCCGCCGGGGGTGCGAAGGTGGAAGACATTGCCCTTCTGAGTGCAGGCGAGGACCGGGCTCGAGGTATGAACGCGGGCGCCGAGCTTTCGCGCGAGAGTGAGGTAGCCGAAGGCGAGCTTGGCCGCGTGGATGCCCATGCCGTCGGGCTCGTAAAGCGCGCCCACCGCCTCGTTGTCGCGGACGAAATCGCGATGGATCTCGTCGCGGCCGAGGATGCGGGTGCGGTAGCCGAAGACGTCGTTGAGGACGCGGGATTCCGCTTCCAGCGACGGCATCACCTTGTTGCGATGGGCGATATAGAGGTGGCCGCCGTCCTCGGGATCGCAGGCGATTTCCGGTGAGCGGATCAGGTCGCGGAAGAGATCGAACGCCACGCTGATTTCGACGTGCAGCTTTTTGGCGACATCGACGCCCCAGCGCTCTATCCACTGCGAGCGCTTCAGCCGGCCGGCCGAGATCTGGGCCTGGCCGCCGTTGCGGGTGCTGCAACCCCAGGCGACGCCGTTGGCTTCGAGCACCGTCGCCTTGATGCCGTGCTCCCTGGCCAGGTGGATGGCGCAGGAGAGGCCGGTGTATCCCGAGCCGACGATCGCGACGTCGACATCGACATCCCCAAGGATCGGGCCGTCGTCTGCGGGGGGCGGGCCGGCGGTTGCGATCCAGTAGGTCGGCGCATAGTCCTTGCCCTCGCCGGGATTGGCGGCGCGGTTGGGGTCATATGCCGGATCGAAGGGCTTGCTCGGCCTGACTGTTCTGACAAGCTGTTCCATGTCGGTTTCCTGGCCTGGCTCGAACTCAGTAGCGGAAGGGAGCCGCAATCAGCGGCCGGTTCTTGCGGAAGGCCTGCTTGCGCACGATCTTGCCGTCGCGCAGCGTGAAGAGGTCGCAGCCCTCGGCCTCGACGCGGCTGCCATCGGCGTTCGTGCCGGAAAAGGTCCATTCCGAAACGGCCCGATCGCCATGGACGAAATGGCCGTGGTGGGCCCAGTGGGCGTCCGGCATCGTCTGCCACACGCCGCTGAAGGCAGTGGCGATCGGTTCAGCGCCTTCGATGCGCGTACCGTGGGCCTCGCTGCCGGCCACCGTGTTGAAGATGCAATCGCTGGCGAAGAAGGACATGACGCCGTCGATGTCGTGCCGGTTGAAGGCGTCGAAGAGGTCGGAGAGGTCTTTGGCGGTGATCGGGGCGTTCATGGATCAGTTCCTTGCGTGTTGCAGGCAATGAATGCGGGCATGGCTTCGCCGTGGCCGGATGAACCGGCAGATCGGCTTGTCTGTCTGGTGATGGGGCCTTTAGGGCCGAGCGGTTATCCGCTCGGCGGCTGTCGTCCTGTCGACGGTTGCATCGTCACACCTTGCCCTTCCAGGGGATGAGCGCCTTTTCGAGGTGGCGGATCAGGAGATCGAAGGCGAAGGCGAAGACGCCGATGACGATGATGCCCATGATCACGGTGTCGCTGGCGAGAAACTCGGCGGCGTTCAGGACCATGAAGCCGAGGCCCCGGTGGGCTGCGACCATTTCGGCCGCGACAAGCGTCGTCCAGCCGACACCGATGCCGATACGCATGCCGGTGAAGATTTCCGGCAGCGCCGCCTTCAGAATGACGTGGCTGATGACCTGGCGGCGGCTGGCACCCATCGCATAGGCCGCGTGGATCTGCTCGATCGAGACCGAGCGTACACCGGCCCGGGCGGCAATCGCCATCGGCGCGAAGATCGCCAGGAAGATCAGGAACACCTTGGGGAATTCGCCGATGCCGAGCCAGATGATGATCAGCGGCAGGTAGGCAAGCGGCGGCAGGGGGCGGTAGAACTCGATGATCGGATCGAACAGCCCGCGCATCACCCGGTTGACGCCCATGAGGATGCCGATCGGAACTGCGGTGACGAGCGCCAGCGCGAAGGCGCCGAGCACGCGGCCGAGGCTTGCGAGCGTATGCTGGGCGAGTGTCGAGTTGGAGACGCCCTCCGTCAGCGCGATCACGAACTTGTCCCAGACGGCCAAAGGCGACGGCAGGAACAGCGGTTTCACCCATTGCATCTCGGTGATCAGCAGCCAGAGCGCGACGAGCGTCAGCGCGGTCAGGAGGCTGATATGCCCGCTCATGCCTTCGCCGGGGGCACCGTAGATCCGGCCCGGCTTGACCGGCTTGGCCTTCATCACGCGCTCAAGCATGGAGGAGCTCCGGGTTTCCGGACTGGCGCTCGTCGCCGTAGATGATGCTGAGGATCTGTTCACGCATGTCGATGAAGTCGCGACTGGATTTGATTGCACGGGCATTGCCTCCTTCCAGGAACCGTTTGTTGAAATCGAGCTCGTAGGTGTGGGTGATCCGTCCGGGCCGCGGCGACATCACGATCAGCCGCGAGCCAAGGAACAACGCCTCCTCGACGCTGTGGGTGATGAAAAAGAACATCTTGTTGGTCAGCTGCCAGACTTTCAGCAGCAGTTCCTGGATGGTCTCGCGCGTCAGCGCGTCGAGCGCCGCCATCGGCTCGTCCATCAACAGCATCGACGGATCGCAGCTCAAGGCACGGGCGATGCCGACGCGCTGCTGCATGCCGCCGGACAGGTGATAGATCATGTGCCGGTGGAAATCCTGCAGGCCGACGAGGGCAAGGTTCTTGGCGGCCACCTCGTGGCGCGTCGCCTTGTCGACGCCCCGCAGTTTCAGTCCGAATTCGGTGTTGTCGATGACGTTGAGCCAAGGCAGCAGCGCGTGCTTCTGGAACACGACCCCGCGGTCGGCACCGGGGCCGGAGACGCGGCGGTGTCCGAGCGTAATTTCGCCGGCGCTCGGGGCCATGAAGCCCGCCATCAGATTGAGCAGCGTGGTCTTGCCGCAGCCGGAGGCGCCGAGTGCCACGACGAAATCGCCGCTCTTGATCTCGAGGTTGACGCCCTTGAGCGCGATGACCGCCTCGTCCGTGTAGAGACCAGGATAGGTCAGGCTCACATTGCTGACATTGAGAGTTTCCATTGGAAAGGCCTTTCGAAAAACGGCTGTTGAGTGGCGTTGGCGGCGCTCCTGGCCGACGGGTGGCCAGGAGCTAAGCGTCGGCTACTTCGCAGCCTCTTTCGCGTAGGCGCTGTTGACATAGGGCGCGTAGTCGTCGAGCGCCTTGTCGATTTGCTTCTGGTCGGCAAGGAACTTTGCGCTTTCGGTGAGCGCGCGAAGCGCACCGCCGCCAAGCCAGGTTTCGGAGGCCTGCTCCTCAGCCGTCGGGAACGACAGGAGGTTCAGTGCTTCCACGGTGCCGGCGCCATCGCCGCCGATCAGCTTGACGATGTTCTGGACCGGTGCGGAGTCCGCCGTCCAGCTGGCGGCGTTCGCCTTGTAGTCGGCATAGGATTCGGCCAGTACCTTGGTGAAGGCGGCCATGAATTTCGGGTTTTCGGCGGCCCATTTCTTGTCGACCACCAGTCCGTCGAAGGTGGGCACGCTTGCCGCGCCGATCACTTCGGAATCGGAGATCACTTTGCCGGTCTTCAGCAGTTCCGACAGGGCCGGCGGCCAGACATAGGCGGCATCGATATCGCCGCGCTGCCAGGCGGCAACGATCTGCGGCGGCTTCATGTTGAGGATGTTGACTTCGCGCGGATCGACCTTCCATACCTGCTCAAGGCCGACCAGCAGATGGAAATGCGAGGTTGAGACGAACGGCACGCCTACCGAGCGCCCGACCAGATCTTCGGGCTTCTCGATGCCGGAACCTTCGCGGGCTACGAGCGCCTCCGACTTGCCGATGTTGTCGAGGATCCAGAACAGTTCGAGATCGACGCCGCGGGTTGCTGCGGCCGTGGTGCCGGTCGAGCCGATAACGCCGATCGGCACGTTGCCGGATGCAAGCGCCGTCGAGATGTCTCCGCCGGAGCTGAACTGGCGCCAGTCGACGATATAGCCAGCCTCCTTGGCGGCGGCATCGAAGCGACCGTCGGCGATTGCCGCGATGAACGGACCGACGATCTGCTGGTAGCCGATGATCACGTTGGTCTCGGCGCGGGCAAGGCTTGATGTCAGGAGGCTGGTCGCAATCGTGGCCGCCCCCGCCATGTATTTCAAGGCGTTGGAATAGAACATGTGTTTCCCTCTGGTTTCGACCCCTTTTTCGGGGTCTGTCGACTGTTTTGCCGATCTCATTTTCGACCATAAGGGATAAAGCAGCTTTGTCGTTTGCTTTATAGCCAGATTGAAAGTTAGATAAGTCCAGTTGTCGTCGTTGGGAGATCGGACGTGGCGCGCATCTCTGTTCCGGAAACCGTGTTCTTCGTCGACCGGGCGGGCCGCGCCAGCTTGCAGGCCCAGATCCGCGAGACGGTCGTTTCCGCCGTGCTGTCGGGACGACTGCCGCCAGGTGCCCAGCTTCCCTCTACCCGCAAGCTTGCAAACTATCTCAATATTTCCCGCCTGACCGTCACGCTTGCCTATCAGGAACTGGCGACCCAGGGATATCTCGACGCGGCCGACCGCAGCAGTTTCCGGGTCGCCGACAAGCCCCCCTTCAACGTGCTCGGCGCGGACTTGGCGCCACCGGACGCGGAAGCCGTGGACTGGTCGTCCAAGCTGCGCTCGACCTTTCGTGTCGCCAAGCAGATGCGCAAGCCGCTCGACTGGAGGCGGTATCCGTACCCCTTTCTCTATGGCCAGATGGACCCGTCACTGTTCGATCTCTCCGCCTGGCGAGATTGTGCCCGACGGGCGCTGGCGCGCGAAGACTTCGAACTGATGGCCGGCGACTTCGCCGCGTCGGACGACGTGCAACTGGTCAATTACATTTGTTCGCGCACGCTGCCCGGGCGTGGCATCCGGGCCAATCCCGATGAGATCCTGGTGACGGTGGGGGCGCAGAATGCGCTTTGGATCGTTATTCAGCTGTTGCTGCGGCGTGGCTCGCATGCCGTCTGTGAAAACCCCTGCCACCCGGATATGAGTGCCTCGCTGCGGCTGAGCGGTGCCAAGGTCACGGTGCTGGACGTCGACGACGGCGGGCTGCCGCCGGCGAACCTGCCTGAGCAGGTCGACGCCGTCTTCGTGACGCCGAGCCATCACTCCCCGACGGGAGCAACGATGCCGATGGATCGCCGCGTGGCGCTGCTCGAAGCCGCTTCAAGCAGGGACTTCGTCATCATCGAGGACGATTACGAGTTCGAAATGAGCTTTCTCGCCCCGCCGTCGCCGGCGCTGAAGGCCTTCGACAGAAACGGGCGGGTGTTTTACATCGGCAGTTTCTCGAAATCGCTCTTTCCCGGTCTGCGGCTCGGCTATCTCGTGGCGCCAGCGCCTGTGATCCGGGAGGCGCGGGCGCTGCGCGCCCTGATGCTGCGCCATCCGCCGGGTCATCTGCAGCGCACAGCTGCCTATTTCCTGGCGCTCGGCCACTACGATGCCGTGCTTCACAGGATGCGGGAGGAATATCACCTGCGCCATCGGGTTATGGCAGAGGCGCTCAATGCCAACGGACTGAAGATCGCCGGATCGGCGGCCTTCGGCGGGACCTCCTTCTGGATCGAAGGACCTGACGGTCTGGATGCCGACAGGCTGATGGCCGACCTGCGGGAAGACGGGGTGCTGATCGAATCCGGATCGCCGTTCTTTCCGACCGAAGAGGAAAGCTGCCGCTTCTTCCGCATGGGGTACTCGTCGATCGGCCGGGACCGCATTGCCGACGGCGTCAAGTTGACGGCAAGCCGAATGGCGCAACGCTGATGGAAACGGCCCCGGCGTCTCCGGGGCTCCGTGCCGTCAGCCGAGATCGGCGTGCCTGCCGCTTTCTAGCCGTTCGACAGAAGGGCCAGGATCTCGGTGCGGTTAAGCTTCTTGCCGCTCGCGACGTCGAAAATCCGAAGCGCGATCCGGTTGGCGGGTGGGTCGGATTGGGTGCAATTGTTCTGGGTGCACCATTCGGCCAGAGCTTCACGCATCTCGATGATATCGGTTGCTGGCGGATTGCGGGTGTTTGACATGGCAGAACCTCATTTTCGGCTTGAGCTTAGGTTCTGCACCACTCCGTCACAACTCTGAGAAATCAGGGGGAACCGGCCGTTTTACCCATCAGAAAGCACGGTACGTCATGCCTGACGCGCAGCGCTTTCAGTTGGGGCGGCATCGCCCGTCTGGCGGATATGCGCCTCGATCAGGCGTTTGAGATCGGCGGCATCGCGGGCTTCGAGCGCATCGACCATCATGTGATGCTCGCGCGCCGAGCGTTCGACGCGGGCTCGTGTGCGCCACTGCGAGACCGGTGCCGACGAGGTGCGTTGGCGGATTTCGGAAACGAGATCCACAAGCTCGTTGTTGCCCGACAGGAGCAAGAGTTCGCGATGGAAGGCGAGGTTTGCCTCGTAGTGCTCCAGCACGGTGCCCTCCATCGTCATCCGGTCAAAATGGCTGGCGAGTTGGCGCAGTCTAGTGATGCTTTCGGGCGTGGCCCTTTCCACCATCAGGTCCGCCACCGCGGTTTCGAGGATGACGCGGATGTCACT
The DNA here is from genome assembly GCF_059419585.1 of Ensifer sp. GW821-FHT05G01. Classification (NCBI taxonomy): domain Bacteria; kingdom Pseudomonadati; phylum Pseudomonadota; class Alphaproteobacteria; order Hyphomicrobiales; family Rhizobiaceae; genus Ensifer; species Ensifer sp. GW821-FHT05G01. Next base: position 16,693 of record NZ_JBWKSC010000002.1, read on the forward strand.
GACTTCCTGCGCGCGCCGCCCGTCCGGCTGATAGACGTGATAGCCGCGGTTGGGCACATGTTCGACCAGACGCTTCTGCGACAGCCGGTCAAGAGCCCGACGAACCTCCGGCCGGGTGCAATCGTAGCGCTTTTCCAGGTCGATCTGCTTGAGCCAGGTGCCGGCCGGAAGCACCCCGGTCAGGATGTCTTCGAGAACGAGATCGGTGACGTCTCGGTCGTTGGCCGCATTTTCGGTCACATCGTGCATTTCGGTCATAGGCATTCCTGTTTTCTCGTTTGCCGGCGGGCTCGTTTGGTTCGATCCGCGATCGGTGCGAATTCGGCGTGAGATGGATACCGAAAATATCCATCGCCGCCCATTGCGCAAATTATTTTTGTATCCTAAATTGGCGCCAATTTTGGTAACTATCGCATGTGGGACGCTAAACGCAATGAAGAATACGGAACACGTATGGTCGATCGTCGAGGAAAAGAGCCCGGCCTTCTTCGCGCTCAGCGACCGCGTCTGGGACAGTCCCGAAACCAACTACGAAGAGTTTCAATCCGCCAGCGAGCACGCCCGCCTGCTTGAAGCCGAGGGGTTTCGCGTCGAGCGTAATGTCGCCGGCCTGCCGACTGCGGTGACGGGCGAGGCCGGCGAAGGCGGCCCGGTGATCGCGATCCTCGGTGAGTTCGACGCGCTTCCGGGCCTGAGCCAGGTCGCGGGCCTGGCCGAAGAGCGCCCGGTCGTTCCCGGAGGCAACGGCCACGGCTGCGGGCACAATCTGCTCGGCTCCGGCTCCATGCTTGCGGCTGCCGCGGTCAAGGATTACCTCAAGGCCAATGGTCTGAAAGGGCGCGTGCGCTATTATGGCTGCCCGGCCGAAGAGGGCGGCTCGTCCAAAGGCTTCATGGTGCGGGCCGGCGCCTTCGACGATGTCGACGTCGCCATCTCCTGGCACCCGGCAGCCTTTTCCGGCGTCAACAATCCGATCTCGCTTGCCTGCAACGAGATCAATTTCCACTTCTCCGGTCGCGCCTCCCATGCCTCGGCGACGCCGCACCTCGGCCGCAGCGCGCTTGATGCCGTCGAGCTGATGAATGTCGGCGTCAACTACATGCGCGAGCACATGCCATCGAGCGCCCGGGTGCACTATGCCATCACCGATGCCGGCGGCGATGCACCGAACGTGGTGCAGGCCCGCGCGACGGTGCGTTATCTCATTCGCGCTCGTTCCTTGCCGGACCTGCTCGGCCTGATCGAGCGCGTCAAGAAGATCGCTGAAGGGGCCGCGCTGATGACGGAAACGACCGTGCGCCATGAGGTCATCAGCGGGGATGCCAATCTTGTCGGCAACGGTCCGCTCGAGGCGCGGCTCCACACCTGTCTCGAGCATCTCGGGCCTGCCGCCTTCGATGCCGCCGACCTGGAGACGGCGCGAAAGTTCCAGGCCACCTATACGCCTGACGATATTTCCGCATCCTACGCCCGCTTCGGCCTGTCGCCGCGCAAGGGGCAGCCACTGTGCGACATGATCTATCCGCTTTATGGCGGCGACGGCAGCATCGTCGGCTCCACTGACGTCGGCACCGTGAGTTGGGTCGTCCCAACGGTGCAGATGCGTGGCGCGACCTATGCGATCGGCACGCCGGGCCATTCCTGGCAGCTGGTCGCCCAAGGAAAACTGCCGGCGGCCCACAAGGGCATGGCCCATGCGGCGAAAGCCATGGCGAGCCTTGCCATCGACCTGATGTCGGATCCCGAACTGGTGGCCGCCGCCAAGGCGGACCATCGCAGCCGGCTCGACGGAACGCCCTTCGTCAATCCGATCCCTGATGATGTCGATCCGCCTCTTCCTGTGCGCGAGGCAAGCTTCGCCGAAGAGGGAGCGCAGGCATTGTGACCCAACCCGGTATCCTCGAACTCCTCAGTTTTGGCCCCGACGGCTGGGGAAACATCCTGCTTGCCGGCGCGATGATGACGATCCTGATCGCACTGTCGGGTTACGCGACCGGTGCTGTCATCGGCGTCCTTGGCGCCTGGGCGAAAGTGAGGGGCGGGCCGGTCACGCGTCTGGTTGCAGATGTCTACACGACGGTGCTGCGCGGCATTCCGGATCTGCTGGTCATCTATCTGCTCTATTTCGGCGGTTCCGCCGCAATCTCCGCGGTTGGGCATCTGTTCGGTGCCGAAGGCTTCATCGGCTTTCCGGGCTTCCTTGCCGGCATGCTTGCGGTCGGGATTACCTCCGGCGCACAGCATACGGAGGTTTTTCGTGGCGCGTTCAGGGCAGTGCAACCCGGAGAGATCGAGGCGGCGATTGCCTGCGGCATGCCGCGGTGGCTGCGCTTCCGGCGCATCGTCGCGCCGCTCACCCTTCGGCACGCGCTGCCCGGTCTCGGCAATGTCTGGCAGGTCGTGCTCAAGGAGAGCGCGCTGGTCTCGATTACCGGCGTCGCGGAACTGCTCCGCCAGTCCCAGGTTGCCGCGGGCTCCACCGGCCTGCCCTTCGATTTCTACCTGATCGCCGGCGGCATCTATCTGGCGATCTCGACGGTATCGAGTGCCGTCCTGCACCGGGCCGAGCATCATTTCAGCCGCGGCGTGAGGAGAAGCTGATGGACTGGACCTTCCTTCAGGAGACCTTCGTCAGTCTCATTTCTGCCGTCCCGCTGACATTGCTGCTGGCGGTCAACGCGATCGCGTTCGGCGCGGTCCTGGCGGTCGGCATCGCCGTTGCCCGTTTTTCAGTCTTCGCGCCGCTGCGCTGGTTGGCGCAGGCCTATGTCTTCGTTTTCCGCGGCACGCCGCTGCTCGTCCAGCTCTTCATCATCTACTACGGCCTCAGCCAGTTTCCGGCCATTCGCCATAGTCCGCTCTGGCCGATCCTCAGGGAGCCCTACTGGTGTGCAGTGCTGGCGCTTGCGCTCAACACCGCCGCCTATGCCAGCGAGATCGTCCGCGGCGGTCTGCTTTCGGTTCCCTTCGGACAAATCGAAGCGGCCAGGGCATGCGGTATGTCACGCTTCATGATCTTCCGGCGCATCACGCTGCCCCTCGGCGTCAGGCAGGCGCTGCCCGGCTACGGCAACGAGATGATCTCGATGGTCAAGGCGACGTCGCTGGCATCGATCATCACGCTCATGGAAGTGACGGGCGTTGCGGCGCGCATCATCTCCGAGAGCTACCGCGCGATCGAAGTCTTCGTCGTCGCCGGCGCCATCTATCTCACCATCAACTTTCTGCTCACCCGCCTGGTGCAGCTCGTCGAGTTCCGGCTGAGCCCACACCTCAGGCAGCCGGTCGCGGTGTTGCCCGCCATCATCGAAGGAGAAGCGCATTGAGTTCGCCCGCGTCGTCCGTTGCGCCCGTCGCCATCAGCGTTCGGGACATCCACAAGAGTTTCGGCCCGATCGAAGTCCTGAAGGGCATTTCGCTCGACGCGCGCGAAGGTGAGGTCGTCTCCATTCTCGGCTCGTCCGGCTCGGGCAAGTCGACCCTGCTTCGCTGCATCAACATGCTCGAAACGCCCGATCGTGGCGCGGTCACGGTTGCAGGCGAGACCATCGAGATGCTTGCTGCCGGCAACGGCAAGAGCCGCCCGCGGGATCGCGCACAGGTGGATCGCATCCGCTCGCGCCTCGGCATGGTGTTCCAGAGCTTCAATCTCTGGTCCCACAAGACGGTGCTGGAAAACGTCATCGAGGCCCCGATCCACGTGCAGAAGCGCCCGCGCGCCGAATGCATCGAGGAGGCTGAAGCGCTTCTTGCCAAGGTCGGGATCGCAGCCAAGCGCAATCACTACCCGGCGCATCTTTCCGGCGGCCAGCAGCAGCGGGCGGCGATCGCCCGGGCGCTCGCCATGCGCCCGGCGGTGATGCTGTTCGACGAGCCGACATCGGCACTCGATCCCGAACTCGTCGGTGAGGTGCTGCGCGTGATGCGCGCGCTCGCCGAAGAGGGGCGCACGATGCTGGTCGTCACCCACGAGATGGGCTTTGCGCGCGATGTCTCGAGCCGGGTCATCTTTCTTCACCAGGGTCAGATCGAGGAAGACGGTCGACCAGACGAGGTATTTGGCAACGCCAAATCCGAACGCTTCCGGCGGTTCATCAAGGCGTGAACCGGCGGCCTTAACCACTCAAAAAAGGGGAACTACCAATGAACTACACGAAATCGGCAATGAAGGCATTGTGCATCGCGACGATGATGTTTTCGGCCACCGGCGTGCATGCGGAAAACAAGACGTGGACGCGCGTGTCGATCGCAACCGAAGGCGGGTTCAAGCCTTACAACTTCACAAAGCCCGACGGCACGCTCGACGGCTATGAGATCGAGCTCAGCAAATATCTCTGCGCCCATATGAAGGTGGAATGCGAGATCAACGTCCAGAACTTCGACGGCATGATCCCGGCGCTGAACGCCGGCAAGTTCGACGCGATCATTTCCGGCATGTCGGCGACCGCCAAGCGCGAACAGGTCATCGACTTCAGCGACTCCTACGGTTCGACGGGCCAGGCATTTGCTACCTCGAAGTCGGGCCCGCTCGCGGCGCTGCCTGAAAAGGGCGTCGTGTTTTCGCTCGCATCGAACGAGGCAGGCGCTGTCGCCGAGATCGAGAAGCTGAAGCCGTTGCTCGAAGGCAAGACGATCGGCGTCCAGATCGCCTCGACCGGTGCCGCCTTCGTCGACAAGTATCTGAAGGGCGTGGTCGAGGTGCGCGAGTACAAGACCACCGAAGAACACGACCTTGATCTGGCTGCCGGCCGCGTCGATCTGGTCATGGCCTCGATGGCCTATCTGACGACCGCTTCCGAAAAGCCCGGAAACGAGGACATGACCACGACCGGCCCCCGCTTCCAGGGCGGCTTTCTCGGTCGTGGCAGTTCGGTTGGCCTGCGCAAGACCGATCCGGAACTGAAGGCACTGTTCAACGCGGCGATCGCAGCCGCCAAAGCGGATGGAACGATCAAGACGCTTTCAGAAAAGTGGTTCGGCTTCGACGTCACGCCGCGATAGGTTAAGCATCTCGATCAGACACAGCTGATTGCTTTTTCACCGGACGCCGTCGCGCACGATCGCGGCGGCGTCCGACTTGCCTGACGGGCGAAAAACTGTGCCTTCGCCCCTGATCTGCCAAGCGTAAGTAGACCCGGCCGGACTCGCGTCGATCAGGCCCGCATTTTCGCAATCGCATTGGTCGCCAGTCCGAGCAGCGACGCGGGGCCGCCAAATGGCCAGCTTGGCAGGCCCACGGGAACCATGCCTCCCGACGCGACCACCGGAAGCATCGGCCACAGCGCGCTATTTTCCAATTCTACCGGCGCTTCGTCGGCAAGCAGGATAAGTTTGGATTTTCCATCGAGCGCAGCGAGGCCCTCGAGCCCGATGGTGCTGAACCCGAACGGTTCGGCCGGCAGATCGAGGGCCGCGGCAAAGCCGGCCCGGACGAACATCTGCATCACCGCCGAGTTCGATGTGAAAATGCGCAGGCGCGGCACGCCCGGCAGCGGTTGGGCAATCAGCACTGGCTGGCCGCCAAGCTTGCTATCGGTGATATTGGCCGCGATGTCGGCGAGCTTCGTATCGAAATCCGCAAGCAGCCGGTTGGCCGCTTCGCTGCGGCCGAGCGCTTCGCCTGCGGCTTTGGTTGCGGTGTAGACTGCGGCCAGCAGGTCACCGTCTTGCGGCTGGTCATCGAGGAGCCGCGTCGGGGCGATTTCCGAAAGCTGCTGTTCGAGAACCCGGTGACGCAGGGCGGAAGACAGAATGAGGTTCGGCCGAAGACGGGTCAGAGCCTCCATGCTCGGTTGCTGGCGCCCGCCGACATCAATCGCATCGACAAGCCCGTCGTTTTCGATCGACACCCAGCGGCGATAGCCGTCGAGATCGGCCACGCCGACGGGACGTTCGCCGAGCAGCAGGGCGATCTCGGTTGCCAGCCATTCGAGCGTGACGAGCCTGCGCGGCTCGCCGGCATGAAGGCGCGGTGCGGCCAGAAGCGACAGGGCGCCGAAAACGAAACCCCGTCGTGTCTGACTGATTACCATTTGATGCTCGCGGTGGCGACGACGGATCGACCCTGGCCGTAGTAGCACTGAGTGGTGGTGTTGCAGCCGGCGACATAGGTCTTGTCGCCGAGGTTGTAGCCGTTGAGCTGCAGGCGATAGCGATCGTGTTCGTAGCGAACGAAAGCATCGACGAGCGTGTACCCGGGAACGAAGAACGAATTGGCGGTGTCGCCTGCAGTCTTGCCGATGTGGCGCACGCCGCCACCGATCACCAGTTCGCCTTCCCAGGCGTCCGGCGAGGGCATGTCATAGCTGACGAACAGCGACTGCTGCTGCTTGGGAACGGTATAGGGCATCTTTCCGACCTGCGCTGGGGTCCGGCTCTCCGTGACCTCAGGGTCCTGGAAGCTGGCGGCGGCCGTCAGGTTGAGGCCGTCCCAGAGGCTGGCATTGGCCTCGATCTCGACGCCGCGCACCCGGACTTCATCGGTTTGATAATAGACGGTGGCGATACGGTTGACCACATTTTGCTGCGTCGCCTCGAAGGCCGACAGCGTCACGTCGAAGTCTGCTTCGTCAGGCGCGTACTTGACGCCCACTTCCTTGAGCGTGCCGGTCGTCGGCTTCAGCGGCGTATTGGCCAGCGTCAGCACCGGCAGGAACGAGGTCGAATAGAGCGCGTAGGGCACGACGCCGTTGTCGAAGACATAGGCCGCGCTGACGCGGCCTGTAAACTGGCTCGGATCCTGTGTGTATGGCGTCGTCACGCCGGTTGCCAGCGCCTTGGACTGAGAGCTGATGTTGACGAAATCCTGGCGCCCGCCGGCGGTGAGGCGCAGTCCGCCCAGCTCGATCTGGTCCTGGACATAAATGCCGACCTGTCGCTGGATCTGGTCGAGGCGGGTCGTAAGCGCCGCGGGCGTGAACGGCTGGTCGTAGGTCGGATCGAACAGATCCTGAGTCGGGCCGACCTTGGAGCCGGTGTTGTTGATCAGGCGCTGCCATTGAAAGTCGACGCCGGCCAGCATCGTGTGCTGCATCGGGCCGGTATCGAATTTGTACTCGAGGTTGGTGTCGAGCGCATAGGCGTCGAGCACCGGCTGCGCATTGTAGACGGTGCGCGTGATGGTCCGCTCATCGGGGAGCAGGCCGCTGGTAAACAGGTTCTGATAGTTTGCGTCGAGACGGGAGTAGCGGAAGTTCTGTCGCAGCGTCAGGTCGTCGCTGAGCGCCTGTTCCAGGCGATAGCCGACATAGGCCGTTTCCTTCTCATAGGTGTCATAGCGCGGGTCGCCATCGGTGAAGTTCCGTGGGATCGCCATTCCCAGGCTATTGGGCAGGACGCTGCCGCGCGCCGGGATGATCGCGCCGGCCTGACCGGCGTCGTCCTTCATGTAGGCGCCGTAGACGGTGAGGCTCGTGTCCTCGTCCGGCGTCCAGGAGATCGTCGGGCTGATGGCGAAGCGGTCGTTCTTGCCGAGCTTGATGCCCGTTTCGCTGTCACGGTAGATGCCCATAAGGCGATAGGCGAGATCGCCGTCCTTGCCGAGCGGGCCGGTGAGGTCGAAGCCGGTTTCCTTCTGGCTGAAGCTGCCGTAGCGCGCGTAGACTTCGCCGCTTGCTTCGTCGGACGGGTCCTTGCTGATCATGTTGACGACGCCGCCGACATTGGTCTGGCCGAACAGCGCCGAGCTCGGGCCGCGAAGGACTTCGACGCGGTTGAGGAAATATGGCTCGACGCGGAAGCCGGCATAGCCGCCTGTCTGGTTGGCGATCTGCGGGATGCGCAGGCCGTCGAGATAAAGATCGGCCGGGAAGCCGCGCACGGTGAAGTAGTCGGAGCGCGTGTCGTTGCCGTAGCGCTGGCCGTTGACGTTGGCGCTATAGACCAGGCTGTCGGCGACCGACTGCACGGCACGGTCCGTCATGCTGGCCCGCGTGATAACCGATATGGATTGCGGCGTCTCGGCGACCGGTGTCGGCGTCTTGGTGGCCGATGCGCTGTCCTTGGCAACATAGCCTTCGCCGGGCGAGCGCGAGGTCTTCGTCGAGGCGCGGCTGCCGTCGACCGTGATCGTCTCCAGCTTTGTCGCCGGCTGGCCATCTTGCGCATGGGCGAGTGGCATCTGCGCCAGAATTGCGAAACCGGCAACACTGGAAATCAGCAGGCCATGGGTCTTCGAGCGGGCTTTTTGCGCGGAACGCATCGGCAGGTCGCCGTTGGAGGAGCGCGCGGAACTCGAATGCCTGTGTACCATTGCCAATTTTCCTGACCTTGCATGTCCAGAGCGGCGGACCCGCCTGCGGGTCGGTGCCTGTCGTCTTCTTGCGGGTCTGTCGAACCGCTTTCGGCGACTAACTAGACTTTTGTAGTCAACATTGTCAGGTCAAAAACGATCGTGATCGGGCCAATATATGGCCCGATGAAGTGCAAAGTAATTGAATAAGGGAAATGGGCCAAATATCGCTTTGAAAATACCCGGTGCCGTGTCTATTGCTCACCGAAATATGGGCCGGAGAAGCAATCCCGCCGGGCATGAGCGAGAGGCGCAACGCAAGGTCGCGCTCAGCGGATAGCAATTGATGAGGATGAAGTGAAGCGCCCGCAGCAAGCCATCGATCTTCAGACGGTTCCGCGGCCCGTTGCGGCGATGACGCGTCTCTACGAGACGAGTGTCGATTTCGGCTGGCACAGCCACCGGCGCGGGCAATTGCTGCAGAGTGTCGAAGGATTCATGACGGCGCGAACGCTGGATGCATCGTTCATCGTGCCGAGCGGGCATGGACTTCTGATCGCGCCGAACCTGCCGCATGCGGTGACCAGTCATGGCCGGGTAAGGATGCAGTCGCTTTACATCGAGCCGGTGACCGATCCGGTGCTCAGCTGGGAGCCCGTTCGGGTCATTCCCACCTCGCCGTTGCTGTCGGCGACCGTTTCGGCCCTGCTTGAAGAGCCCGTGCTCTATGACGAGGATGGTCGGGGCGGGCATCTCGTCGCCTTGATCCTGCAGGAAATCACACGCGCCAAGGAGGGGCCCTTCGCCCTGCCGATGCCGCAGGACAAGCGGTTGCAGAAACTCTGCATGGATCTCTCCGACAGGCCGTCCATCGATCTCGATATCGACAGCTGGTCCGACATGCTGGGCATGAGCCGGCGCACGATGACCCGCAAGTTCAGGACGCAGACCGGCATGAGCTTTGCCGAGTGGCGGCGGCGTCTGCGGATCGCCCATGTCATGCGGCGTCGTGCCGAAGGCGCTCGGCTGGAGGAGGCGGCTGTTGACGTCGGATATCGCTCCGTTTCGGCCCTGCGCAATGCACTGCGCGAGGTGCTGTCGTGACCGTCGCGGCGATGGCGGTGGACACCGCTGAGGCAAGGCGTGCCGCAATCATCGAGGCGACGGATGTCAGCGTTGTCTTCAATGGCGTGGCTGCCGTCGATCGGGCCTCCGTGGCAATTCATCCCGGCCGGATCACCGCGATCTGTGGTGCCAACGGCTCGGGCAAGAGCACGCTGCTGAAGTGCCTTTCAGGCCTCGAGGCGCCGACCGGCGGCGATATCCGGCTCGCCGGTCAAGCCCTTGGCGGTCTCAGCCGCCGCGACATCGCAAGGCAGGTTGCCGTGCTCGGGCAAAACCCCGAAACGCCGGCGGGATTGAACGTCGAGGAACTGGTTGAGCAAGGGCGATACCCGCATCGGCCGTGGCTGACGCGGCTGAGGGCCAATGACAGGGACGCGATCGAGCGGGCAATCGCCGCCGTCGATCTCGCGGACATGCGCAAGCGCCAGCTCGCCTCGCTGTCCGGCGGCGAACGCCAGCGTGCCTGGGTGGCGATGGCGCTCGCCCAGGAGCCGCAGATCCTGTTTCTCGACGAGCCCACGAGCTTCCTCGACGTGCGCCATCAGGCAGAGCTTTTGACGCTGCTGCGCCGGCTCAACCGCGAGGATAGGCTGACGATCATCGCGGTGCTGCATGATCTCAATCAGGTGATCGAATTTGCCGACGACGTCATCCTGATGAAAAAGGGGCAGGTGCTTTCGACGGGTGCGCCGGCCGATATTTTTACGCCGCAGAGCCTCAGCCATGCCTTCGGCTGCAAGGTCGATGTGGTCGCGCATCCGCATACAGGTCGACCCTTCTGCCTGATCGACTGGGTCGGCGACGATCGCGGTCGCGATCGCGTTGGAGACGATCGCTAGTGCGTTCGGCATCGTTGCATGCGTCGACCGCAGTTTCACTGAGGCTGATGTTCGGGTTGGGGCTGGTCCTGCTGATCGGCCTTGCGCTCCTGGCGCTGAAACAGGGCGGCAGCCTCGTCGCCTGGGGCGATATCGTCGCGGCCCCCTCGCGCCCGGAGACGCTGGCCCAAGCCATCATCGAGACCATTCGCGCGCCCCGGCTTTCGGCTGCGATCCTGGTCGGCATCTGTCTCGCTGTCGCCGGCGCAGTGATGCAGACCGTGCTGCGCAATCCGCTTGCGGCACCTGATATTCTGGCGGTGACGACGGGCGCGCAGCTTGCGCTGGTCATCGTCACGCTGCTTCTGCCGTTTTATGTGCCGAGCCTTGCGGCGACCGTTTTCGGCGGCGTGTTCGGCGGGCTCGCCTGCCTGACGCTGGGTGGCGGCCTCCGTGCGCCGCCGGTTCGTCTGGCGCTCGCCGGCATTGCGGTTTCGCTGTCGTTTGCGGCGATTTCGTCGGCGATCGTGCTGATGGCCGACGATCGGGCCTCCGGCATCGTCCTCTGGTCGGCCGGCATCCTCGACCAGACGGGCTGGGCGAAGGTCGCAACCGTCGGGCCGGCCGTCTTCGCGGGGCTCTTCGTGGTCAGCTTGATGGCGCCGTCTCTCGATTTGCTGGGGCTCGGCGAGGATTCGGCCAGGGGCCTTGGCGTGACCCGGGCGGTGACGTTGCTTGCCCTTAGTGCCAGCGTGGTTCTGGCCGGATCGGCCGTGACACTCGGCGGTCCCATCGGCTTTGTCGGACTTGCCGTTCCCAATCTGCTCCGTGGCATCGGCATCACCCGGCATCGCCATGTCATTCCCCTCTCGGCAATCTGGGGCGCGGTGGCTGTTCTGATTGCCGACGTCACGGCACAGTGGCTGGGCGCCGAAGGCTCGTCGATCCCGACCGGCGCGATCGTTGCCTGCCTTGGAGCCCCGGCAATGCTGGTCCTGCTCAGATTTGCCAAGATCGGCCAGGAACAGCGGCCGCGGGCGCTTTCGATATCCTCTCGGCTGCCGGCCAGCCTCCTCTTTGCTGTTCTCCTGGTCGCATCGGCGGTTGCCGTCGCGTCGGCGCTCGCCGTCGGCGACGGCGTCGCCAGGACCGTGTCGGAGCTGGTGGCCGTTTTCGATTTGCGGGCGCCGCGCCTTCTGGTCGCCATGGGCGCCGGCATGCTTCTGGCTGGCGCCGGCGTCTTCCTTCAGGCGGCCACCCGCAATCCCCTGTGTGGGCCGGAAACCCTGGGTCTGGCACAGGGAGCAGCCCTTTTCAGTCTTGTGGCGCTTCTCGGCGGGTTGCTGCCGGGCTCGCCGGGCTTCCAGCTGGTGGCGGCTGCGGGTTCCTTTGCCGCCCTGTTCTGCCTCTTTGCCTTCGGCGTTCACCGGACACCGGAAAGGCTGGTGCTTTACGGCATTGCCCTTGCCGCGAGCCTCGGCGCCTGCGGCACCATCGTCGTCGTCGAGGCGCGGCTGCAGACCACGCAGGCCCTGTCGTGGCTGGCGGGATCCACGCATGCTCGCGGCATGGACGATGCGGTAGCCCTTCTGCCCTGGCTCCTGTTTCTGCTCGCTGCAGCCGTGTCATTTTGCTCGCGGCTCGATGTGCTGGTACTCGGTGATGACACGGCACGGTCGCTGGGGCTCTCGACCAGCAGAACCCGTCTTGCTGCGGCCGCGTGCGCCGCCGCCTTCGTCGCCGGCGCGGTATCGTCCGTCGGTGCTATCGGCTTCGTCGGTCTGCTCGCGCCGCATGCCGGAAGGCTTCTCGCCGGTCCGAAACATGCGCGCCTTCTGCCTGTTTCGCTGGTCCTCGGCGCTGTTCTCGTCGTCGTCGCCGATATGGTGGGACGCAGTGTCATTGCGCCACGCGAGTTGCCGGCAGGCATCGTGGCCGCATTGGTCGGGGCGCCGGTGTTCGCGCTGCTGCTGCACCGTCGTCGTTCCTGGGGAGGATAGGCCAGGCGGGAGGCGATAACCTTCGGCGTTGCTCACGCCTTCGCCCCGAAGCCTTTTCGAAGACCGGTCAAGATGTCGGTCCATGGGGAGCCTCGGTTGACGTGCGCAGGCGGATCAACTTGAAAAACCCTCTGCCCGCTGCGCCTTCAGCCGCCGCTCTTAATTGCGGAATATGCCCTTGTAGTAGGCTCCGTTCCTCGGCGGAGGGTGGTTGACGACCACGGCAGGACGCTTGTTTTTCGCAGGCGCGGCGGACGGCTTTCCCGATGCCTCGGCATTGCGTGAGCGGTCCTGTGATCCGCCCTGGGCTGCGGCGGGGTTCGCGACGCCGGTGCCGATCGTAAAGGCCAGCACTGCAATGACCGACAGTCCGCGGAGCATTCTGCGCATTGTTCCATCCCCCTGTTGCTGCGTCACGGTAGACGATCGCATGAGCCTGCGTCGATGCTGTGACGCTTGCAGCGCGCTGCCCAGTCTCCAGGATGGCGCCAACATGCCCACCAACCCGATCCTCGCCTGGAAAAGCTGCGCTTTGCAACCCAGCAGGCGGGTGCGGCGGGCCATATTCTATTCTGGATCGGCTGAATGCGCGCCGATCAAGTGTTAAGATCGCGGCTCCAAGGCGACGAGGGCGAGTGACATGCTGAGCGCGGACCGCAGTGACCGAGGGCCATTCTGGACACGACCCATTCCAGTGGGGCAGGCGGAGCTCAATCCGTCCGTTCTCGATGAGATTGACGCAAATGGGGGGCGGACCGGATTTCGCGGCTACGTTCTGCAGATCTTCGAGGCGCTGGATGCGCCGCCTTCGGGGGTTCTCGAAATCGCGTTCAATCGGAAGCAGCGTCGCGCCTGCGGCATTTACGAAAGCGAAGCATCGGGCCCCGCCGCCCGAAAGGATCATGTCGTCCTGATGACCGATCCTGTCTGGTTTGCCGCCTCGACCCCGCAGGAGGCCGCAAACGTCCTGTTTCAGACGCTGGTCGACCGCGCGCCTGATCTTTAAGCGCACCCGAACCCGCCGCAAGTGTTGCGGCGGCGAGGCGGAAACGCATTCAGGTCAAGATGCCCAGCCGGCATCTTGTCGGCGGACGTTATCGATCCGCGGGGGAAAGCCAGTCCGGCATCCGCGCCGACACGCGGCCCGTCAGCGCCGCTGTCACGCAATCGGCAAGGTTGCCAAGGCGAACCGCACGGCCGGATAGGCCGGGGCCGTAATGGGCATATTTACCGGAATTGGTCATCAGCGCCCGGGTTTGTGTGGGGAACACGGGTTCCGAAATCGAGCACCAACAGAGGTCGGGCAGGACCTGAACGCCGCTTGCCTCGAGGGCGGCCAGCACGCCTTCGGTGCGGGCAGCGGCAATCACGTCGCGGCCGGCGGTGACGATGACGGCAACATGCTTGTGCCGCGGACGACCGCCGAGGGCCGTGGCGAGTGCCCGACATTCGGCAAGCGACGCATGGGGACTGCCGATCGCGACGAGGTCCACATCCTCCGGCCCACTGTTCAGCACCGTCCAGGCGGCCGCCATCTCGGCGCGCGTGATCGTTACGGTATCGGCGTCGTCTGCCGCGGCGCCTTCGGCCTCGGGTGTGACGCCTTCGATATGCAGCATTGGCGAAGCGGACGTCGTCCCGAAGGCGGCACAGAGTGCCTTCAGGTCGTCGGGCGAAGGTTTCGCAGCGGCAAGGCCGCGCAAAAGCGGAATACGATCCGGCGCGGCGCGCCCGGCGAGATAGCCGATCAGCGGCCAGAAGGCGTCATCCACGGTTTCCGGCAGATCCACGTCGATGACGCGGCTCGCCTTGCGGTGTTCATCGAGATAGACGCCGGAGAGCGGTGCGCGACCGGTCAGCGCGATGCACAGGTCGAGGAAATCAGGGTGTTTTGCCGTGCGAGCGCCGAGCACGGTATTGGCGTAGATCACGGCGTTCGATTCCGCCCAGGCGATCGCTTCGCCGGCCTCAGGCGCGCTGTCGAGCAGATAAGGCGAACAGGTAAAGGTCGGGCGGCAGCCCATGCGGACATAGGCGTCGGCAAGACGGGCGGCCGGGTCGCCGAAGGACGAGGGCACACCCTGCGCCTGCCAGTTGGCCCGGTCGACCGAGATGGCGTTCATCGTCGTCGGCAGCCGGACTTGCGCGCCCATGTCAGCCATTTTCTCGGCGAAGGTCAGGTTGGCGGGGCTGGCATAGATGCAGCCGTCGATATGCCCCTGGGTGACGCTGATAAGGCGGGTGGCGCCCTGTTGCGCCGCCATGGCGCAGATGATGCGCATGGCTGCCTCAACCGCCACGCCGTCGCGGCCGTCAAGCATGGCTCGATCAGCGTCATCAAGGTCGAGCCTTGCGGTCGCAGGCGGTGCAATCTCGATCGTCAGCCCCTCGGCCTCGATCGCCTTTTCGGTGATGCGCGCAGACTTTGCCTTGGCGAGTGCTGCGAACGCATCGCGTGAGAGGCGCAGGACGGGCAGCCGCTTGTCGAACATCTCGGCGGCTATCAGCGCGCCCAGCGTCAGCACGTCCTCTGCCTCGGAAAAGACGAGCGCTGCCGGAGCGCGGCCGGTCAGCGCCAGATCGAGCAGCACGCCGGAGCCGGTGCAGGAGCCCCGGCTCGACGGCATCATCAGGATACTGCCGGTCAGACAGAGCCCGTGCAGCGGGTGGTGAACATCGATCACCGCTCCGGTCGCCGGATCGACGCCCCCCCAGAAGCTCAACGCTTCCGGTGCGGCAACGACGGGTCCCTCGGCGGTGCCGCCAAGGATGCTGTGAGCGGAGATCGAATTTGTCATTTGACGACGAAGCCGTGTGCGAAGGGGTCGCGATCGTCGATGAAGATCGTGTTGATGCCGGTCATGCGCGCCCATCCGGCGATGGAGGGGATGATCGCATCGCGGTCGGCGACCTTGGTCGCCGCCTCGACCCGACCCTTGAACAGCGATCCGATAATCGATTCATGCACGAATTCATCGCCGACCTTCAGCTTGCCCTTGGCGGCCAGCTGCGCCATGCGCGCGGAGGTGCCAGTGCCGCAGGGCGAGCGGTCGATCGCCTTTTCGCCGTAGAACACGGCGTTGCGGGCGTGCGCTTCGGCCTGCGTCGGCTTGCCCGTCCACTGGATGTGGCTGAGCCCCTTGATCTCCGGATGCTCGGGATGGACGAACTCGTACTTGGCGTTCAGGGCGGCGCGCAGTTTTGGGCTCCAGCCGATCAGTTCGCCGGCCGTGTGGTCGGCCATGTCGCGGAAGTTTTTCTGCGGCTCGACGATGGCGTAGAAGTTGCCACCATAGGCGACGTCGACGACGATCTCACCAAGGCCCTCGACCTCGGCCGTCAGGCCTTCGGCGTAGAGGAAGCCGGGCACGTTGGTCAGGCGCACTTCCTCGACGAAGCGGCCCTCCTGGCGGTAGCTGATGTCGACCTTGCCGGCAGGCGCGTCGATCGACAGCTTGCCGGGCTCGCGCGGCGTGATTAGCCCGTTCTCGATCGCCATGGTGATCGTGCCGATGGTGCCGTGGCCGCACATCGGCAGGCAGCCGGAGGTCTCGATGAACAAAACGGCGACATCGCAATCGGGGCGTGTCGGCGGGTAGAGGATCGAGCCGGACATCATGTCATGGCCGCGCGGCTCGAACATCAGGCCGGTGCGGATCCAGTCGAATTCCCGCAGGAAATGGGCGCGCTTTTCCAGCATGTTGGCGCCCTCGAGACGAGGGCCGCCGCCGGAAACGAGGCGGACGGGATTGCCACAGGTGTGCCCGTCGATGCAGGAGAAGGTGTAGGTGGCCATGGTCGAAACCTCTGTCAGAACCGTTGCGGCGAGAAGGGGGCGATGTCAATCGTCGGGGACTGGTTGGTCAGGAGATCCGCGACCAGCCGGGCGGTGCCCGCCGATTGGGTCAGGCCGAGATGGCCGTGACCGAAAGCATAGACGACCCGCGCCGTCGTGCGGGCGCGGCCGATGGCCGGAAGGCTGTCGGGCAGCGACGGGCGGAAACCCATCCACTGCACGCCGCCCGTGGGCTTGAGGCCTGGCAGGAAGGTTTGCGCCTTCTTGAGCATGGCCTCGGATCGGCGATAATTCGGCGGCAGCGTCAAACCGCCGAGTTCCACCGCACCGCCGACGCGGATGCCGGTCGAGAGGCGGGTGACGACGAAGCCATGGCCGCCGAAGGTGACCTGCGTGCGAAGGTCGAAGGCATCTGCCGGCAGCGTCGTGTTGTAGCCGCGCTCGGTTTCGAGCGGGATGCTCTCGCCCAGGGATTTGGCGATCCGGTGCGAGAAGGCGCCGGCTGCAAGCACGATCTGCGCCGCACGGCGCGTGTTGCCGTTGGTCGTGCGGACTTCGACACCGTCGTCGATCGTCGCAAGCGCCGTAACCTCGGCGCGCTCGATGGCGCCGCCTCTAGAGCGGAAATGCTCCGCGAGCGCCAGCGTATAGAGCTTGGGGTCGGCGATCGAGTACCATCCCGGCGTAAACGTGCCATGGGTGAAGCGGGGTGCGAGACCCGGCTGGATCCCGGCCATCTCGGCGGCACCCATATGGCGGAACTCGATGCCGTGCTTAGACCGCGCGTCCCATCCGGGCTGCGAAGCCTTGAGCTCGGCGTCGCTTTCATAGACCTGAAGATTGCCTTCCTTGCGCAGCATCGGCAGCGTGCCGGTGGCGGCAAGGAACGGTTCCAGCTCCGCCTTGGACAGATCCATCATCGCCGTCTGGGCGGCGGTCGAATGGGCCACCCGCTTCGGCGAGCAGGCGCGCCAGAAGCGGAACATCCACGGCGCTATCTGCGCGGCGTAGGCGGGCGGGACACTCAGCGGCCCCAGCGGGTCGAGCAGCCACTTCGGCGCCTTTTTCAAAATGCCGGGCGAGGCGAGCGGCAGGATGTCGGTGAAGGCAAAGGCTCCGGCATTACCAGCCGAAGCCCCGGCCGCGGGGCCCTCCCGGTCGAGCACGGTGACCGAAAGCCCCCGCGCCTGGGCCGCAATTGCGGCGGAAAGGCCGACAACGCCGGCGCCGATGACGATGACGTCAGGCTGAGCTGCATCCTTCATGATCGGCTCAGTGTGTCGCAGCCAGGAACTTTTGCAGTTCTGGATCCTTCGGCGCACCGAACAGCGCCTCCGGCGGGGCGATCTCGGCCATCACGCCCTTGTGGAAGAAGGCCACTCGGTCGGACACCTCGCGGGCGAACTTCATTTCGTGCGTGACGCAGATCATCGTCATGCCCTCGGAGGCAAGCATGCGCAGCGTGTCGAGCACTTCGCCGACGAGCTGCGGGTCGAGCGCCGAGGTCACTTCGTCGAACAGCATGTATTCCGGCGACATGGCAAGGGCGCGGGCAATCGCCATGCGCTGCTGCTGGCCACCGGACATACGGTTCGGGTAGACCTGGAGCTTCTCACCGAGGCCGACATGGGTCAGCTGCTTGACGGCCATTTCCTCTGCCGCCTGCTTGGACTGGCCGAGCACCTTGCGCGGGGCGAGCATGACGTTTTCAAGCACGGTCAGGTGCGGAAATGCGTTCCATTGCTGGAAGACGATGCCGATCTTGCTGCGCAGCTTGTTGAGATCCGTGCTCTTGGCATGAACTTCGGTGCCGTCGACCTTGATCCGACCGGCATCGATCGGCTCGAGGCCGTTGATGCAGGTGAGCAGGGTCGATTTTCCGGAGCCGGAACCGCCGATGACGGTGACGACTTCACCCTTCTGGACGGTAAGGTCGATGCCTTTCAGAACTTCCAGCGTGCCGAAGGATTTGCGGACGTTTTCAATCTCAATCATTGGGGGACCACCGTTTTTCGAGATACCCACCAAGCCGGGCGATGGGGAAGCTGATGAGGAAGTAGATTGCACCGCAGATCAGAAGAATGAACAGCGGTTCCTGCAGGCGAGTGACGAGGATCTGCGAGGCGCGCAGAAGCTCGATCAGACCGAGCCAGAGCACGAGCGCGGAGTCCTTCATGACGCCGAGCGTCAGGCCGATCCAGGAGGGCAGCGAGACGCGGGTGGCAAGCGGCGCCACGATGTAGCGCATGTCCTGCCACCAGGTCATGCCGAGCGAGCGCGCGGCGCGGCGCGTGGTCGGCGGCACCGACGTAATGCCGCCGCGCACGATCTCGGTGCAATAGGCGGCCGTATAGAGCGACAGCACCACGCAGGAGGTGGTGAACGGAGCCCAGCCCAATTTGGCGATGGACTGGAAGGCATTGGCGAGCACCAGCTGGATCAACAGCGGCACGGAGCGAAACACGTCGAGCACGAAGGTCAGCGGCATGGACCAGTAGGGTCCGGCCTGAACGCGGATCACCCCGAAGAGGATGCCGAGCAGCGTGCCGGCGGTGACCGAGACGGCGGTGACGGCGAGCGTCATCGCCGCACCCTGTGCCAGAAAGGCGAGATCACTCCAGGTGAGGGCGGTATTAAACATCTCTCACCTCTCTCAGTAGCGGAACATGCGCGAGGCAATTGCTCGGGCAGCGAGGGTAACGGCCTTGGCGATGATGTAGTAGATCACCGCAGCCAGCGCGAAGAATTCGAAGGTGCGGAACGACCGTGCGTTCAGCTCCTGCGTGACACCGGCAAGATCGGTGTTCATGCCGACGGTCACGCCGAGCGAAGTCATCAGGATTGCCCAGACCATCTGGTTGGTGGTCGGCAGGAAGGCGATGCGCAGCATCTGCGGCAGCACGATGTAGCGGAAGGCCTGTATCGCCGACATGCCGAGCGAACGGCCGGCTCTGGTCTGGGTGTCCGGTATCGCCTTCAGGGCGCCGCGGAAGTTTTCGGCCAGATATCCCGCATTGTTGAAGGCAATGCCGACGAGCAGCGCGGTGTAGGGGCTGAGGTGAATGCCGAAATTGCCGAGGCCGAAATGGGCCATGTAAATCTGGAACAGCGCGGGCGTGTTGCGCGCGATCTCGATCCAGGTGGTGGCAAAGCCGCTGAGGACGCGGTTGCCGGACAGGCGGAACCCCGTCAGCGCGAGTGCGCAGATCACGCCGATCAGCATCGACAGCAGCGCGATCTGCAGCGTGACCAGCGCGCCGTCAAGCATTTGCGGCAATGCTTTCAGCGCCTGGTTCCAATGGAAGGTGTAATTGAACATCGCCGTCTCACCTTTTCGAAAATGGGCGATACCAATATGCGCTGACATTGGCCGATCAATCCGGAGTGCCCGGCCTCTCGGGTGGGCCGCCTTGCAGCCCCACGCAATCAGTCAATATCAACGCATCTTGGTATGACGGCGCGAGGTGTTTGCCTCGCGCCGCCAGAGAAACGGACAGATTAGCGGTATACGCCGTTCACCGCCAGCGAAGGCAGCTCGCCGCCGACCCACTTTTCGTAGAGTTCGGCATAGCGGCCGGTGCGGACCTGCTGGTTGATGAAGAGGTTAAGATAGTTGATGAGGCCGTATTCTTCGCGGTTGGTGAAGAGAGCGACGTAGTCGGTGTCGAACGGCGCCTTGCCGACGACTGCGATGCCCGGGAACTTGCCGGTCTTCACATTGGCCTGCGCAACGGTCGAGGTCGACACGGTTGCATCGATCTGGCCCTGGCTGAGAGCGAGGAAGACGTCGGCCTGGGTCTGGTAAGGACGGAATTCGCCCGCACCCCATTCCTTGACCTGCTTTTCGAGAGCGATGGCTTCGAAGGTGCCGGCGGTGGCGCCGACAACCTTGCCCTTCATGTCTTCGAAGGACTTGATGCCGGTCTTTTCATTGGCGGTGACGGCCATTTCGAAGGCGAAGTAGGGGATGGTCATGCCAACAGTCTTGGCGCGCTCGAGCGTGTCGGAGGTCGACGCGACACCGACGTCGACGCGTCCGGACATCAGCGCGGGAATGCGCTCGGGGAAGGGAGTTTCAACGATCTCGGCGGTGACGCCAAGCGCCTTTGCCAGGTCGTTGCAATAGTCGACGTCGAAGCCGATCGGGTTGTTGTTCTCGTCGCGAGAACCCATCGGCGGGAAGTCAAGAACCACTGCGCAACGCAGCGTACCCGAGCCGATGATGTCATCCAGCTTGTCGGCATGGGCCGGGCTGGTCAGAGCAGTGGCGGCAACGAGGCCGAAGGCTAGGACCGAGGTCTTCATTTTTCTCTCTCCCTGAATTGGTGTGCCGTTTGACGGCGACCGCAATATTCCGCTTTGGAGAGCGTAAATCAACCTAAAAATACAAACAGTATACAAAAAGTATATGATCCTAACGCCGGCCGCGTGCGGGGATCCCATTTATTTCGTCAAACGGGATCCCAACGCAGCGATCGGTCGCGTGTCAGTTGCCGAAGTCTTCGGGCAGCAAGGCCTCCGGCATGTTCTGGTAGGCGACGGGACGCAGGAACCGACGGATCGACATGGTCCCGACGCTGGTTGCCCCAAAGTTCGTCGAGGCCGGATAAGGCCCACCGTGCACCATGGAATCTACCACTTCGACCCCGGTCGGAAAACCGTTGACCAGGAGGCGGCCAGCTTTCCGCTCGAGAATGGGGCGCAGGCGCAGGGCTGGCTGCGTGTCGCCCGCATCCATGTGCACGGTGACCGTCAGCTGTCCCTGGAGCCCGCGCGCGAGCTGCTCCATCTCGTCCTCAGAATTCACGCGGACGACGAGGCCGAGCGGACCGAAAACTTCCTCGCCGAGCGCGTGGTCGGCCAGAAACTGCGCGCCGGTGGTCTCGAACAGATTGGGCGATGCGGTGCGGTCTGCCGAGTTGGTCACCAGCAGCGGCTTGACGCTGTTGCGGGTGGTGAACCGCTCCTGCCCGTCGCGATAGGCCTTGGCGATCCCGTCGGTCAGCATGGTCTGCGCCGCCACCTTGCCGAGTGCTTCGGTCGCCGCCGCCGTGAAGCGGTCGGCGTCGGAGCCTTCGATCACCACCGCAATGCCCGGATTGGTGCAGAACTGGCCTGCGCCCATCGTCAGCGAGCCTGCCCAGCCTTGGCCAAGCGACTCGGCACGGGCCTTCAACGCTTGCGGCAACAGGAACATCGGGTTGACCGAGCCGAGTTCGCCGAAGAACGGGATCGGCTCCGGCCGTGCGGCGCAGAGATTGAAGAGCGCACGGCCACCGGCGAGCGAGCCGGTGAAGCCGACGGCCTTGATCAACGGATGCTGCACCAGTGCTTCGCCGACCTGTCGGTTGCCGCCCTGGATCAGCGAGAAGACGCCCGGATGGACGCCGGTCTTGCGGATGGCGGCTTCGACAGCCTCGGCGACGATCTCACCGGTGCCGGGATGGGCCGAGTGGCCCTTGACGACGACGGGGCAACCGGCGGCAAGCGCTGCGGCAGTATCGCCGCCGGCGGTCGAAAACGCGAGCGGGAAGTTGGAGGCGCCGAAGACGGCAACCGGGCCGATCGGCCGCTGGATCAGCCGGATTTCGGGGCGGGGCGCCGGCTGGCGCTCGGGAAGGGCGGCGTCGAAACGACGGTCAAGGTAGGCGCCCGCCTCGATATGGTCGGCAAACAGCCGCAGCTGACCGGTGGTGCGGCCGCGTTCACCCTGCAGGCGCGCTTCCGGAAGGCCGGTTTCCTGGCTGCCGATTTCGGTGATCGCCTCGGCGCGGGCCTCGATCTCGTCGGCGATGGCGCGCAGGAAGGCGGCGCGCTCGGCCCGCGACGAATTGCCGTAGGTCCAGAACGCTTCCTCGGCAGCTTCGCATGCACGGTTGACCAGCTCCACGGTGCCGACGGCGAAATCATGCGACGGGCCATGGGCCGGTGACGAGGCGAAGGTGCCTGCGCCGTCAAGCCACTCGCCGGCGACGAGATGTTTTCCTTTGGGGGTGAAGACCATCTGCGGATCCTTTCTTGAGAACACCGGTGTCTTTCGGCATGAATAGCTCGCAGCCGATTTGCACTTGTCGGATCTTTGTATACTCTATGTATGCAGAACTTCAACCGCCCGCATAGGGTCATACGCAGCCAGAAAGGTACAAGATGAGTGAGACCACCACCCTGACGATCTCCGCAGTTCAGGAGCGGGTCGAGGCGATCTTCCGCAAAGGCGGGCTCAACGCCGTCCAGGCCGGAGCCCTTGCACGGGTGATCGTGGCGGGCGAGCGTGACGCCTGCAAGTCGCACGGCATCTACCGTATCGAAGGAGCGTTGCGTACCGTCAAGGCCGGCAAGGTGAAACCGGACGCGGTCCCCGAACTGCTGGCGCAGGAAGGCTCGGCCATCGTCAAGGTCAATGCCAAAGGCGGTTTTGCCAACCCGGCCTTCGAACTTGGTCTGCCAGTGCTCGCCGAACGTGCCCGGACGCTGGGCATGGCCGCACTCGTCATCAACGACTGCACCCATTTCTCGGCGCTCTGGCCTGAAGTGGAAGGCTTGACCGGAGAAGGGCTTGCCGGCCTCGTCATGTGCCCGAGCTATGCGACGGTCGCGCCGACCGGCGGCAACAAGCCGCTTTTGGGCACCAACCCCTTCGCCTTCGGCTGGCCGCGCCAGAACCAGCCGCCCTACGTTTTCGACTTTGCGACCTCGGTTGCCGCGCGCGGCGAGATCGAGTTGCATCGACGTGCGGGCAAGCCGCTGCCGGAGGGCTGGGCGATCGATGCCGAGGGCAATCCGACGACCGATCCGGAAGCAGCCCTTGCCGGCGCCATGCTGCCCTTCGGCGGTCACAAGGGGTCGGCCATCGGCACCATGGTCGAACTTCTCGCCGGCATCATGATCGGCGACCTGACGAGCCCCGAAGTACTGGAGTATCTCGGCACCACGACCTTGGCACCTTTCCATGGCGAGCTGATCATCGCCTTCTCGCCGGAGAAATTCGCGGCTGGACGACCGGGCAATCCGTTCGATCGTGCTGAGGTTCTGTTCGAGGCGATCGTCGGCCAGGGCGCCCGCCTGCCGTCGCAGCGCCGTTTCGTGGCCCGCGCCAAGTCGCAAGCCGAAGGCATTGTCCTCAACAAGGCAGAGATGGAACAGCTCGACCGACTGCTCGCACTCGGGCTCGACGCCGTCGCATAAGCGACGGCGCAGCCGCGCCGCAATCCCTCGGCGCAAAGACGGGAATGCCAAACGAAAAAGGCCCTCCAACCGGAGGGCCTTCTGTTTTTAGGGCCGATGCGGACGATCAGGCCTTGTACTTCTGGACCGCGCCCGGGAGCTTGCTCCACTCGGCGTACCAGCTGTTGAACAGCTTGAACTGGGCTTCGACGTAGCCGCGCTGGCTGTCCGAGAGCGCATCGCTCTCGTTGAAGTGCAGCGTGTATTCCTTGTCGCCCTTCAGCACCATCATGTGCTTGAAGTAGAGAACCAGGTCCGGGCCTTCGTCGAAGGAGGAAAGCACGGCGAGCGCCTGTTCCAGCTCGAGTGCGCGAAGGCGTGCATCGACGTCGCCTTCGGCGGCTGCCCGCGACAGATTGCACATGTGGATGACTTCCTTCGGCAGCACGCAGCCGATGCCGGTGATCGCACCGGTCGCGCCGCAGTTGACGAAGCCGTGGAACACCGCCGTGTCGACGCCGATCATCAGCGAGACGCCATCGTCACGGCTGGTGATGTTCTCAGCCGCATAACGCATGTCGGCGGCACCGCCGAATTCCTTGAAGCCGACGAGGTTCGGATGTTCGGCGCGCAATGCGAAGAACAGGTCGGCGCGGGTGGCAAAGCCGTAGTAGGGGCTGTTGTAGATGACTGCCGGCAGGCTCGGGGCGGCCGACAGGATGTCCTTGAAGTGGTTCTTCTGTGCGGCGACAACCGAGCCACGCGACAGCACGCGCGGGATGACCATCAGGCCCTGGGCGCCGACCTTCTCGGCATGCGCCGCATGGGCGACGGCCGATGCGGTGTTGACGGCGCCGGTGCCGACGATGACCGGAATGCCGGCCTTGACCAGGCGCTCGACGCCTTCCATGCGCTGTGCGTCGGTCAGAAGCGGCCAGTCACCCATCGAGCCGCAATAGACGACAGCCGACATGCCCTGGGCGATCAGGTCCTTGCCCTTGCGCACCAGCGCGTCGAAATCGGGGGTGCGGTCTTCCTTGCAGGGGGTCATCAACGCCGGAATGACGCCGGTGAAAATCTGTGCCTTCATCTGAAACTCCTCTCGGCTTGGTCACTCGGCACGGTTCGTATGCGCCATCCGCGGCGGACGTTTCCCGTGCCTCTGGAGATCAGATATATCTGTTTGTATTTTATTTGTCGACAAGAAAAATACAAAGATCGCTACAGAGCGATGTCGAGCGTGTTTTTCCGGGCGAAGAGTTTCTGCACCTGCTGGACGATCTGCTCGGCATGGGCCTTGCCAAGACGGTCGGCGGCCTCGAGGTCGCGCGCTGTAATCGCGGCGATGATTTCGGCGTGCTCGTCGACGAAGCGCTGCGGGAATTGCTCCTCGTAGGACTGGTAGTAGAGGCGCAGGATGCGCCGTCCTTCGTCCAGAAGCCGGCGGAAAAGGCTGGTGAAATAAGGATTGCGGCCGGCTTCTGCGATCGCCGCGTGGAAGGCGGCATTGGTGGCGATCATCGCCAGCGCGTCGCCCGACTTGATGGCTTCGGCATAGTCTTCGTGGAAGCCGCGAATGATCGGCAGATCTTCCGGCCGGTGGTTCTGCGCGGCAAGCCGCGTCGTGACGCGATACATCAGCACGAGTGCGTCGAAGAACGTGTGCATGTTGAGAAAGTCGATGCTCGAAACCATCGTCGATCGGTTCGGTAGCGTGTCGATCAGGCCTTCACCGGCAAGTCGCACCAGCGCTTCACGGATCGGCGTGCGGGACATCTTGAAGCGTTCCGCAAGCTGGACCTCGTCGATCGGGCTGCCCGGCGGCAGCGCCAGATCGAGAATTTCGTCACGCAGAAGGTCATAGACCATCTTTACGCCGGAGCCACGCTTGCGCTCGAGTGTTGGGCTGGAATCGGTGTCGGTCATGTCGAGAATCCTTATGTCGACATGATAAATACTTCTCCCGGCCCCTCGGATCAACTCGCGTGTCACTTGACCGTCACTTGACCGTCACTTGATCGAGGCGATGCGATCCTTATGCAGACGCGCGCGACCGCTCCGGCGTCGCGAAGCCCGCAAAAGCCGGTTGAAATCGAAACGAGATGCGCTGGCCGTCAGCCCGGCGAAGATGGCCCTGGCACGGGCATCAACGATCAATGGCCATAAAGCTCAAAGGACCGGCATGTTCGTTCGCGAGAAGCTTGCAAACGCCGCCGCCGGCAGTGGACCTGCGGTCAGCAAGGTAAAATCGAAGCATGCGCGAACGTCTGGGCCGAGGACGTACTGACGATGCACGCGCAGAAAGTTGCGTCTGATCTTACGGTAGCGGTCAGCCGACAGCATGTGCTTGACCCTGATGTAAGCGATGGACGGTTGCTTTTCCTGCGGGTGTCCGGCCAGCGTGACGGTCCGCGTCTTGTAGAAATTGACCACATCCGTCAGGCACTGCACCTCGAACCAGAAGATCTCCTTGGCGCGCGCTATGGCCCCGATCCGGGCGCGAAGGGCTTGTGCCGGCCGCATCAGCGCGCATTGCAGGATCGCGCCGCCAAGCGTTGCGAACACCACCCGTTTGCCGGCCAGAATATCCGGGTGCCGCTCGATCAACAGGCCGATGACATGCGCGGCGACGCTTGAACCCATGCTGTGCGAACTGATCAGATACTCGTCGGCGTTTTCGCTGAACGCTTCGCGGGCGCCGTCCACACAGCTTTCGAGCCAGCGGTTGAAATCGGGCCGATCCAGTCTCGCCAAGGCAACGGCCATTTCCCAGTCGGCAAACAGATGCAACGTGTGGAACTTCGCCGCGAACGGCAGCAGGACCTGCCTGACCAGAAGCGCTGCCAGCGGCACGCTCCACAGGAGATTCCAGGAGGAGAGGTCTAACCAGTGCGGAAAGAATGCGACGACAAGGGCGGCCGCCGTCATCAGGCCGGCCAACAGGAAGGGGAACAGCGCGAACAGGCCGAAGCGCCAGGCGTGACGAAAGTAACCCCAAAGCCCGCCGTTGAACGCCACATGCAGCGCGCTGGCAAATCCCCCCGCCAGCCGACGCGCCAACGACCGCCGGCTCAAGGCGTCGACGAGCACATCGTGATCGAAAACATGGATGCGGCTCGACGCCTGCCAGTCCGACCCGGCGCAATCGACATCGAAATGCGCTGCCTGTTTCGTTCTGACCAATGGTCCGACATCGGATCTGAAGTCCCATGCCGTGGCGCTTTGTTGTGCTGAACGCTGATAACGCAGGCGGTGTGCTTCCGCATCGAAGGGCTCAAAGCCCGGAAAATGCAGGACGACCCTTTTCGTGACACGGGGCATGGGAGGCATCTGTGAACTTGGTTTCGAGGGCTGTCGCCGAGCGACGCGGCGGCGGTCCCGTTTGGGTAACCGCTGGCGATCTGGCGACGTGAGGCAAGGGAGGGCAGTGGGTGGAATCAGCTTGAAATTGACCGGCACCGTATCGACGCGAACTGCGGCGCAATCGTGATCGATCAAACGCCCTGAGCCTGGTTGATGAAGTAAAACGAGGCGACGTATGGGCCCCTGCTTCGCGCCTGGCAGCGGTCGCCGCCGACCACATATCGACCATGGCAAGTGCAAAGCAACTTGGCCTTGGTCGCGCAACGGTTTATCGAGGGACGCGGTTCGGCCGGCTGGAGATTTCGCAACGTTCGCCCCAAGATGGGTGGACGATCTGGGCAAGGATCATTCCGGTCGGAGAACCCGGGCTGCCATTGAACTCGTGCCGTGAAGAGTGAGCTTATGAACACCAATCCAGACACCGATTTCCCTGAACTCAATGCGATCGAAGCGCGCGTTCTTGGCTGCCTGATCGAGAAGAAGGAAACCACGCCTGACGTCTATCCGCTGACGCTCAACTCCCTCCACTCCGCCGCCAACCAGAAGACGGCGCGCGATCCGGTGATGGCGCTGGAACAGGCGGATGTGCATCGGGCGCTCAACTCGCTCTCCCAGAAGGGCCTGGTTCGACAGGCCTTCGCGTCGCGCGTCGAACGCTACGAGCACCTCGCCGCCAACCGCTTTTCGCTGACCTCGCCGCAAATCGTCGTGCTCGGGCTGCTTTTGCTGCGCGGTCCGCAGACCGCCTACGAGCTCTGGTCCCGCAGCGAACGCATGGCGCGGTTCCAGTCGGTGGAGGATCTGAAAGACAATCTCGATCTGATGATCGGGCGCCGGCCGCCGTTGATCGTGCAGCTCAACCGTGGCGCCGGCCAGCGCGAGGACCGGTTTGCGCATCTCCTGTGCGGCGAGGTCGACCAGACGGCCGTCGCCACGCCAGGTGCAGCCGCGTTTGGCGGGAACGGTCTTTCCGAACTGGAGCAGCGCCTGCGGACTCTGGAAGAGACTGTGGCGACACTCCAGGCGGAAGTTGCTGCCCTCAGGGAAAATTGATTGCCCGCAACAAGCAATCCCTGGCTTCGCGGGGCTGGTGCTCCATGAAAATTCCGGGCGCGAAACGCCCGGAATTTTCATCACTTTCCGGCGGGAGCGGCCGACTGTCTTGCGGCTTCCGCTTCGCCGATCGCGGCAGCGCATTCCTCGCAGCAGACTTCCACCGTCTTGCCCCCAAGCTTGACCTTGATGCTGTTCTGATCGAGTTCGCAGTCGCAGGCTGCACAGGTTTTCTGGCTCATCGTCTTCGTCTCCTCTTGATCGTGGTTTCAACCATCGTAAAAGACCATTTGGAGCGGTTGCGCCGCTGTCAGATTCTTTAGCGATCTGATGCAGCTAATGCCGATCTTTCCGTCGCTCGCCACGGGGGACGTGGCTGTGTGGAGACTGGATTCATGCCCGATGCTCCAGCACAGGTCTATGAAAAATTACCCCATAAAAGTTGATTGATTTTCATCGGCAAGACAGCCACAGTAGCGAGGTAGAGCACAGCTCGTCCGCTTCACGACAAAAATGAGCTAAGATGCGGGCGAGGCAGTATTTCGGTGCTCCGAAACGATATCGATTAGGAATTTTCCATACGAAAACAACAAACAAAAAATAGGCCCCGGCATATTTAGCCAGGGCCATTTTTTTGTCGGGTGCGTCGTTGAGGGGCGATGGTCCCTGACGGTGCGATCACGAAAAGTTGATTGCGCGCCGAGCGGGCTCCTGTCTCTCGATCACGCGACGCAGCTGTCGGCGATCGCGCCTGAGGATGTCGAGGCAATCATTGCCGAACCACTCCAGCGATGCATCGATTTGTTCGCCGTCAGCGATCTCCAGGAGAAGATCGACATAGTCGACCGTGCCTTCGAACAACGGCGTCATGCCGTCGCGGCTGCCGGCAGCGGCATAGACGTTCGCCGGCTCGAAGACCTGTAGATCCGACCGATCACGAACGTTCTTCAGATGGTAGTGGCGAATGTGCTGCTTCATTTGGCGGTGAACGACAATGGGGTCGTCGCCGCCTTCCCAGACGTGCAGCGTATCGAAATTGATGGCAAAGGCTGGGTGATCGACCTCCTCGATCAGGCGCAATGTCGAGGCGGCGGTATCGGCCAGCGTCTTCGGATGCGTCTCGACCAGCAGCCGAATGCCATAGCCCGCGATGATCGCACATATCTCCTTCAGCCGGTCAACGATCAATTGCCGCTCTTCTTCGCAGACGGAGAGACTGCCGCGATTGCCGGCGAAGGTGCGGATCTTGCGGGTTCGCCAACGGCGGGCGAGCCTGCACAGCTCGACGGTCTTGTGCCTGAGCGTTTCCGGGTCGCCATCGAGCGGCAGATAGTCGCTGAGCATCGGCACCTTCAATCCGAGCGTATCAAGCCAATCGGCATTGCGGTCGGGTTGTTGCGCCAGGTTGCGCGCATGCGCGCCCCAAAGCTCGATGCCCTGGAAATCGTTGGATTGCGCCCAGGCGGCGATTTCGCCAAGCGACATCAGATGATGACGGAACGTGATCGTGCATAGCGAGATGTTCATCGCGCAACCCTCTTGAGCATGGGAGCGTCAGCAGGAATGTTCTGGTCGCACCAGAGATCGAAGATTTCCGCCAGCTTGCATTTCAGCTTCGCCTCGATCCGGTCGGCTTCAGCCAGCCGCTCGAAAACCGGGGCGGCCAATGCGCGCTCACCGGTCTGGCTCAGCTTCATGCAGTCGTAATGCAGCGTCTTCAGCGCCTGAACGAGTGCCTCGATCTCGTCGCACCAGCCTTCGAATTCGCGCGCCGGCAGCTTCAAGGCGCGCCAGAAGAAGGCAAAGCCGTGCTCGTAGGCATATTTGCGGATGGTGATGACGGGCAGTTCGCGCACGGCCGCCGCCAGATCGGAAAGATCGATGCCGCCGCGTCCTTCCAGATGGGCGGTGACGATCTGATGCATGCTGTCGACCAGCGGATTGTTGTCCCTGATGAAGCACGCCTCGAAGAAAGCCTTGAGGTCTTCAGCGGCCGGCGCGTGCGCCTCGGCATTGTCGAAGACATAGCCGCCGCCGACGGTCGGCTGCATGACCGCATGGACCACCTTGTCGCGCGTGATCTCGCCTTCCCAGCGATAATCGGGGTCGTGCACGAACCAGGTATCCGGATCGACGGTTTCCTGCAGCATGAGGTAATGCGGGAAGGGGTTCTGGTTGAACTTGTTCTCGCGCTCCGGCAGGTGGAACATGTCGAGCATGACCATGACGGAGCCGGTGTCCGGGCGCCGACGGACGAGATCGAGCATAACCGCGAGGTTGTCGCTCTTGCTGATGTCGGGGTCGTACCACTCGCGGACGGTGACGCCGTAGAGCCGCTGAAACCACGCACGGAAGAATTCCTGGCTAATTTCGGGTGCGTGATAGAGCAGCTGGAAGCGGTCGCTGAGCGCGAATTTCGCGTCCCAGACACCGAAGTAGAACGGCCGGTGGTCGAGGCCCCGGCGCTTCAGCCCGTCGCAGACGCAGCTGACGAAGCAATGCACCTTGATGTCATAATAGGCTTCACCGTGCACCCCTTCGTCGGTCGTACCGCCGGTCATCGGAAACGACGGGATGACTGTCGCTGCCGCCTTCGGCTGGTAGAGGGCGACGAGGTCGGCGACCGTCTGCACGTCCTGGCGCGCGATCGCCTCTTCGGGAACGCTCAGTCCGTATTCCAGCTCCAGATTGAGAAAGATCTGCAGGATCAGCACTGAATCCAGATAGAGATCCTCGTTGAGACGCGCTTCCGGACCGAAGCCGTCGAGATGCGGATGCATCATGTGATCGCTGAGGACCGTATGGATTGCTTCCAGGGTTTCTTCGCTGGTCATGATGCTGCTCCGGCGATTGTTTTGCTGAACTCGCCGGCGGCGTGCCGGGCGGCAACCTCGCGGCGGCTGATCTTGCCATTGGCCTGGCGCGGGATGGCATCGACCTGGCGGATGTCCATCGGCAACTGATGGCCGGCGAGGTGCTTGTTGCACCATTCGCGGATCGCCTGCGGTGCCACGGTTTCTTCTGCACTGAACAGAAGCGCGACACGTTCGCCGGCGAAGCGGTCGCCGATGCGGAAGGCAACGGCATCGGAAACCTCGGGCATCGCCATCACCGCATCTTCAACGTCGCGGGGATAGACGTTGAGACCGGAGACATTGATCATGTCGTCCATGCGCGACACGAAGACCAGCATGCCGTCACCGCGGCGATAGCCGAGATCGCGGGTGTGGATGGCGATGCCGTCGTCCTTGGTCACCACGATTTCGCCGGTATCCTCGGCGCTGCTGCCAGTCTGTGGCAGAAGATGCGGCAGCACGAACCCCATGTCGCCGGCGGCGGTCACGTCAGGATTGATGGCGATGCATCCGGCTTCCGAGCAGCCATATTGCTGGAACATGTGTCGGCTCTTCGCCCGGATCTGGGCAAACCATGGGTCCGGCAGAAGCGTGCCGGATGTCATCGTCGCGTGGATCTGTTCGCCCTCCGGCAGGAGCCGGGCCAGCGTGTGCAGGATCGCCGGCGAGGAATAGAGCAGTGGTCGCTCTGTTTCGCGCAGGATCTTCAGGAGGTATTTCGGATTGGCGGTGTTGACGACGACGGGCGTCTGGCCGCGCTTCAGCGCCACAAGGATGCCGCAGATCAAGCCATAGGAATGGGTAGTCGGGCAGGCGACGATCGGGGTCATGTCCACCGGCTCGCGGAAGGCGGTGATATAGCTTTCGATCTCGGCGTCGATGTCCTGCCAGGTTCGCGCCACACATTTCGGCGCGCCGGTCGTGCCGGAACTCATCTGCAGCAGCGTACCGACGGGCGAGACGTTCGCCGGCCGTTCCAGCACTTCCGCCGTCAGGCTGTTGTAGAACAGCCGGTCGCAACCGGCACCGATCGCCAGCTTGCGTGCTGCGGCATAGGGCGTGCCCGGATGGATCGGCAAGACGCTGGCGCCGGCCTTGCGGATGGCGAAGAACAGCGCCAGCCAGTCGGCGGGCTCTGTAAAGCAGACCGCATAGCGACCGTCGTCGCGGTCTTTCAGGCCGATCTGTCCGGCAAGCCGTGCGGATGTCTCGTCGAAATAGGCGCGGTCATAGAGCCTGTCGTCGATGCGGATCATGGCTTTCTCCTTCGTTGAAGTCTGTCCGCGACGAGCGCATTGGGCACCACGTGGTGGTACTCCGGCTTGCGTGCGAGAAGCTTCCTCGTCATCAGGGATTCGGTGATGATTTCGGGCCTGTCGTGGCCGAGCTGCGCCTGCCTGGCAGCCATGCCGTACCTGTGCGGGTAGGATGACAGCAGGTTTTCGACCCGCTGCCAGAACAGCGGTTCACCAAGGGCGTAGCAATGGGCGAGAAGGTGGCTGACTTCGCTCAAGTTGTAGACGAACAGGGTGTCCATCACCAGTTCGCGCAGGGAATCCAGGTTGTCCGTCCAGTAGAACTGGTCGGGCTCGGCGTCGCGGTAGGACGGATGCAGGGATGAAAAATCCGGTGCCTTTTCCGGTTCGCGCAAGAAGTCCGGCGAAAATTCGATGCTCTCGTGAAAATCCCGCAGGATCAGCCGCACCGGCCAGCCGTCGCGGTGGACGAGCAGCATGTTCTGACCATGGGCCTCGACGGCGATGCCGTGATGGACGAGCAGATGCCAGACCGGCAGGACGGCGACCTCGAGCAGCCGGTTGAGCCATGGCATCAGCCCGAAGCGCCTGATCCAGTCGTCGGCAAAGGGCCGTCCGTCGGTCTCCACCATCATCAGCGCGGTGAAGGGAATGACGGCTTCTCCGGCTTTGAGCGTCGCCTCCGCGCTCTCGCGCCAGATTGCGCCCACTTGGCCCGCCAGCGGTTCATCGGCATCGGCGATGATCCCGGCATATTCCTGCAGGATGGTCAGCGGATAGTCGTCCCGAAACACTGGGTCTGAAGCGACGATCTCGCCAATCCAGTGTGAGATGACCGGCGCCGTGCACACCGAGTGCGGTTCGAGGATGCGCCGCGAGGATGTGTTGACGATGTTGAGCGGCAGCTTGATGCTGGCCGCCAGCGGTCGATCCCGGTTGAGCAAGGAGCGTACCGATTGCGTGGCCGTATAGCGGTCGCCGGCAGGGCCAATGCAATGGGCCTCGCCGGCTGCGATCCAGCCGGAGGCGAGCGTCTCGCCCAGATTGCGCCATTGCCAGGGATGCAGGGGTATGAGCCCGAATTCCTGGGCGGATGCGCCGAGCTGCTCTCGCATGCCCTGAAGATACGACCAGGTCTCCGTGCCGAGTTCTGCCTGCCAGAACGCGTCTTCGCTGTCGGGAAGGGCCTGGCGCAGATGGCGGCGGGCGACGAGCAGCCAGACGAGCTGGAAAGGCTGGCCTGCCTCCGGGCCGAAGAGCGCATGGTCGTCGTCGGAGAAGCCGATGCGCGCCTTGTAGCAGGGATGATAAGGATGCCCCTCGTCAATGGTGCCTTCGAGCGCGGCGAAGGACATTTCTCGCCGGGGACGGGCGATCAGATGGCGATCGTTCCACTCGGAAAAGGCAATCGTCTGGTTCATCTCGTTCAGGAGCTTGGCCCGGGTGATGCCGGTGCCGGGCAGGGAGGAAACCACAAGCGGGAGTGACGCCTCGTTCCAGTTTCCGTCGCTTTCCCGCATTTGCACGGATCCCGGCAACGGCCAAATTCGCCCGAATGCACCGAGGATGGCGTCGCACCGAAAGTCGTGGTCGCCGAGCGTCCAGCGAAAATGCGTGGTGCCGTCGCCGTCACTTCGATGTGCTTCGACGATGCCTTCGAACAAGAGGGCGGCGACGAGCTGCCGAAGCACCCGATCGTCAGGGCGTCCCTTGATATCAAGAGGCAATGGCATGGGTTGTCCTTGCTGCCGTCAGTGCCGCCGGCGCCCGCAATGGGTTGGCAACGGGGCGATAGAGGATCGGCGCGTGGTCGGATTGCAGTTCGTCGACATTGAACAGCCGGGTGGTCAGGTTGGCCTTGGATGCGATCGTCGGCAGGTCCAGCACGTGCCTTGCGAAGTCGCGTCCAGCGCCAGTCATCGAAAGCGCGCACTGCTCCAAGTGGTTGCGCAGCATCCTGAGCAGCGCACCTTCGTCGCAAAGCCCGTCATGGCCCATGCGGCTGATGACGGAAAAGACCTGATTGACAATGAGATAATAGGCGAAGCGGTCGCGGATTTCGCTTTCGGGGAAGTAGAGTGACGGGATCGTCTCGGTTTCCGGAACGTGGGCCGACAGCAGGCTACGATAGCGCTCGGAGAGATAAAAACCCTGATTGTCGCGATAGTAGCTGACGGCGGGGTAGCCGGCGCCGACGTCGAGCAGGCTGTTTTGCTGGTGCGCCTCTAGCGCGATGCCATAGTCGTCGTAGAGGCGGATCAGCGGTTCGACGGCGCAATCGAGATAGCGCTGGAACCAGGCGGTGCTGACGTCGGCAACGGCTTCTCCGTCGCGGATCGAAAGCATGCGCAGGAGCGTCTCAAGCCTCGATTGCGTTTGCGGAAACGGGTCGGCCGTCAGCGCCGCCACGGTTATGACGCCCTGCCCCCTGCCGTGGGCGAAGGGGTTTTCACGCAGGATGACTTCAAAGCCACTCTCGCTTTCACCCGGCAGATCGAGCGTGACATAGGCTGGATCCTGGATGATGCGGAAATTGGCCGAGCGCCCGGCAAAACCGATGCGGTCGATCAGCCGGGCCATGGCGACGCCGGCTTCCAGCTCCTGCATGCGGTTGAGACGGACGGAATTGGTGATGCGAACCGGCAGCGAGAATTTCAGCATCCAGTCTTCGTTCGCGCCATAGACGGTACGGACGGAGGACGTGGCGCTGAAGGGGGAACCCGCCGGGCCGAGGTGACGCAGGATGCCGGCGTGCTGCATCGCCTGAATGCGCGGGTCGAGGAGCAGGGCTTCCGCCTGGAGCGGGTGCATCGGCAACAGGCATTCGTCACCGGCAAGGCCGAGATCTGCCGCATCGAGGCTGGACAGGGAGCGCACGATGTCCGGCGCCTCTATCGGGCGCGAGGACGCGTGGCGGACATGGGCCGTCTTCGCCGCGAAATACTGCAGCCTGAACTGGCCACGCAGTTCCGGCGCGTAGCTCTCCTGCTGCCAGTAGCTCATGCCCTGTCGGCTCTTCGGCGTCGGGTGCAACCAGTGCCCGAAGACGAGCGACTGCTCGCCCTCGAGAAAATCATCGACGCCTTCTTGAGTGGGCATCGTCCTGTCGAGGTAGAGTGCCGTCTGCTGGTAGCTTTCGAGCACGCGGATCAGGAGCTCGAGTTCGAAGCCGCGCAGCGCATCCGTCTGGCCGCCATCGTCCTGGCGATAGGCGGCCTGGACCAACATATGAAGGGCGGACATCAGCTCGATCGGCCGCCACGACGGTTCGGAGACATGGCGCCCCCAGGCCCTGCCGAAGTGAAGCGGGCCGCAAAGAGACGATGATGTGACCTCGACACGCAGCATCATTTGCTGGCGGGGAAGCGACCATTCGATGCTGTCGCAGGCGCCGCCAGCGGTCCGGTGCATCACCGGCACGCCGGGATTGACCTCGCGGAGGTAGCAGTTGGCGAAGCTTTGAAATGTCGCAGTTTCTGCGATTTGCCTAGACGATTTCATTTTTTCAATCCTCGGCACGCGACATGCAAAGTCGCGCAATCGCGTCGCGTGGGAGGCGCAACGCATTGAATTTTCGTGGTGATTTGGCTTAGGTCGGCGCGGTGTGCGTCACGCACGGTCTGTCAGCCGCCCGTGGAGGTGGATGGGCTTGGCGCAGGATGCGGCCGGCTGCTAGCCAAGAGCCACATGAGCGCGATCCGGACGGGCGCCATTGGCGACGTCCGCTGGAGTGGTTGCTGGCCACTGCTTGCAAGGTCGTGAACGCAAACGCGTCTGTCGCCAGCGCTCCACGCAGAAATGGACCAGTGCGGCCGCGTTCCGCTTCCAAAGGCAGGCGTCCGTTAGGGCATTCCGGTGCGCTCATCTTCCACCCGTCTCTGCTTTCGGCGCGCTGCTTCAGCATGCGCTTTCAAACTAAGACGACCGGCTCCGGATTTTTTTTCACCGATCCCGGATTTTTTTATGATTATTTTTGTCCAGTTAAACTTCGCCCGCGACAGCCACTTGGCCGTTGCCGCCGCCGCGTGCAACGGCGCTGAAGGTTAGCGAAGATGGAGGGCGCGTTGGAATTCTGCGGGCGTGCGCCCGTAGGCCTGCTTGAAGGAGGCGCTGAAATGGCTGTGACTTGAAAAGCCGATATCGAGGC
Source organism: Ensifer sp. GW821-FHT05G01 (assembly GCF_059419585.1). NCBI lineage: Bacteria > Pseudomonadati > Pseudomonadota > Alphaproteobacteria > Hyphomicrobiales > Rhizobiaceae > Ensifer > Ensifer sp. GW821-FHT05G01. The sequence continues at coordinate 52,500 of NZ_JBWKSC010000002.1, forward strand.
CGAGGGCCGTCAAGTCACGGCAGGAGCCGAGCAGATCCAGTGCCCGGGCAAGCCGCAGTCGCAGCTGGTAGCGATAGAGCGGCATGGCTTCGACCTGCTGGAACATCTGAGTGAGATAGACCGGCGACACGCCGACCTCAGTTGCCACCTCGGCCAGGGTCCAGCGGCGGGCGAGATCGCTCGACAGAACCAGCTTCGCCCGATCGACGAGTTTTTCCCGGCCGTAGGTGGTTGCAGCGCTGTGCGACGTCCGCTCGCCGAGCGAGCGCCGGATCAATGTCAGCGTCATGGTCTCGGCTTCGAGCGTTTCTGCGACCCCGCGATGAAGGCTGTAGCGCAACAAGGCGACCAGCGCCTGCGCCCGTGGATCGATGCGCCGGCGCGGTCTTTTGAACGAGGCAAGCGCGCCCGAGCGCAATTGCTCCTTCGGCGCGAGCTCGCTGAGAACGGCTTCGTCCACCTGCACATCGAGACAGGCATCGCCACCTTCGACCGGGTGGCTGACGCGGTAGTCCTCGCCGCGGTTGAAGAAGATCACCTGATTGGATTCAGCCACCGTGTCGGCCTTGCCGACGTGCCGCATGAAGACACCGCGATAGGGATAGACGAGGCTTGTTCGATGCGCACATTCCTCGCCACTTTTCCCACGGCACGAACCATCGCACACCACGTCCCGAAGCGAGGCGATCGACGTGTCGAGAAGCGTCTGGCACGAAAACTGGGACATTGCAGTCCTACTCGTCGCGTTGGTGGAAATCGTTATAGGCGTCCCCGCGCGACAGGCCAATATCCTTCAGCTGATGATCGGAAAGCGCAAGCAGGTCCAGACGTCCCCGCCGGGTTTTCATCCAGCGCGAAAAGCGCCAAAACAGCCGCCAGGGCAAGCCTCGCGCGCCGAGTCCGGCCGGAGCCACAAACCTTTGTCGCGGGGCGATCCGTCGGGTGGAGACATGGATCAGATTGTCATGGAATGAAGCTGTGTCGGACATCGGGTCATCTCCCTTCATGTCGTTTCCGATGATGGCAGAATGACGCGTTGCGGCCGCGGCGGCTGTCAGATTGTTTAGCAATCGATCAGAGCTTGGCTTGGCACCTGACAAGGGGCATCGGCGAATACCAAAGTCGCCTTAAAAGTACGACTTTAGTCGCTTTGCAGGCCCCTGCCGCGGGACTATTCTTTGTCCGGGAGGATCAATCATGACCAAGATAGCCGTACCGCTGGTCAGTCACGGACACCCGGATCGCGAGCCGGATTGCGAATGCGCGGTTGAAGATGCCTTCCTGGATTTGGTCGAGCGTGCGGAGGCCGCGGGCTGGACGTCGGACGAAGTGGCGGATTGTCTCGTCAACCTGTCGCACAAGCATCGCACGACACTTAACGAGGACATCCACATGCTCGAGGAGATCACGTCCTCACTGCTGCTCTCAAGAAAGCTCCATTAGAGAATCCCGCCTGCAGGTGGGTTCACTGAAGACGGATAGGATGCTCCCCAATCAAGGTGTCCGAGCGTTGTTCTGAACGCGCGGCGCTCAGCGGTCCGCCGTCGTCTTGAAGCGGCTGACTTCTCGGTTCGGAACCTAGGTCAAGGATCGATGGCTTAGGCCGCTACGAATTTTCCATCGTATCGCACGCGAAAATTCCGGCGCTGCGCGTCCTCCTGGAAGCAAAGGAACACCAGTTCGAGATCGTTCGCGCTGCTACGCCGCCCAAGCAGGCTGAGCGTGATCACGACCACGCCGCCATAGGCACGCGTCAGATCGATTGCGGCCCTGCGAATTTCATTGGTGCCGGCATCGTCTCTATCTTCCCGCCGCTCGTACACCTGAAAGAAACGTGCCGTCTCCCAGGCCGATCGCAATGCCTCGGTTACCTGGTCCTTGAACTCGTCCGCCGACCTGCCCTTGCTCCACGAAATGGTCTGCTCGGTGTGATCGCTAAAGATGTCGAGATAACCGTCATAGTCGTCCGGATCGGAGAAACACCGCTCGATCATCCCGAACGCCACGTCATCGGAAATCGCTGCCTTGAAGAATATCGTCATCGAATCGCCAACCCTGCCTTGAGCGCCTATGTTGTCAAAGCGTCGGCGACGTATCTAGTCCCCAGAGTGCCCGATCAACGAAGTACGCGCGTTTATCCTTTCACAGCAGGGGCTTGACCCCGGTTGATAGGGCAGTTGTTGGTAACTGTCGGGCGGGGAATTCGGCATTTTTCGGTAGGCAAGAGTCCTCGGCCTACAGGCAACCGCTTCGATGACCGCGCCCGGGGTCTCATCTATTCCTAATTATATGAGTGTTGCCTTATATTCTCGGTCCATGCTATCCTTGATTTCATTCCAAATGGGTGCAACCCGCATTCTCATTTCGCATTCCGACGCACAATCTCCGAGGCTGCATCGGAAGCGCTGTTCGTTTCGATACTCATATTTGCAGCATAAAAATCTGTTTCGTCCGGCAACGCATCGGTGATGCAAGCGACCGGAAGATCGCACCGTTTCGAACGCCGAAGCGGAAACAGGCGGGGGGCGGAAACAGGCGGGAGGAGGTGTGCTTCTTTGTTCGGCAGGGCATTTCCAAGCGATCTATCTCAGCGTTCGTTGGCCATCGGCTGCCTGTCGGTTGGGCTCATGCTCTCAGCCACATCCGGTCGCGCATCGCCGCCGGAGGGCGCGGATATGCAGTTCTTCGTGGTGCGCAGCGGCCAGCCGGGGTGCGAGCCGACCTGCCCGGAATGGGTATCGGCAGAAGGCACTATCGTTGACGAAAGCCCGGCTCGCTTCAAGAAGCTGCTCAAATCGCTCGGCAATCGTCGCCTGCCGATCGTGGTGACGTCGCCCGGCGGAGACGTCGATGCTGCGCTGGCGATCGGGCGCATGATCAGGGCGCGAAAGCTTGACGTGGCGGTCGGCAAGACCCGCTTCGTCGGCTGCCAGCCGGAGCAGCGGGATTGCAGGGCCAACGACGACAAGGGCGCGCGTCACATCGGCATCGCCTATTCCGGGGAAGCCTATTGCAATTCGGCCTGTCCGCTGATGTTTGCCGGTGGAACGCGGCGCGTGGTCGGCGAGTGGGCGTTCCTGGGCGTGCACCAGATCACCACGACCTACGTTCAGATGGAAACGCAGTATCGGATGAAATACCGCGTCGTGAACGGCAAGAAGAAAGTCACCAGCAAGAAAGTCGTCGGCCGAAGGAATGTCGGCGGTTACAAGACCTATGAGATGAGCAAGGCGACCGAGCGCAAGCTGGAAACGTACCTCACGGACATGGGCGTCGACCATGCCGTCGTCAATCTGATGAAGGTCACGCCCGCGACCGATATCCGCAAGATCGAGCCTGTCGCGATGCTGGAGATGAAGCTGACCACCGAACTGGGGGGCGTCGAATTCCTGACGTCGATCGAAGTCTGCGCGACGGTGCCGGCGGCTGCCAACTGCCGGGTGTTTACCTCGGTGGATCTGGAGTAGAGGCCGGTTTCCTCGCTACGGGCGCGGATGCCAGCCTGCCTTCACCGTGTTCAATTTCGGAGCCATCGCCTGACGACGCCGAGCGGAGGGCGAAAGCGCGACCCAAAACTGCAATGGCGACTGCCAGAAGAATGAGGCCGGCCGCGACTGCGAAGGTGACGCGCATGGCGGATGCGGCGGCCTCGGGTGATGCCGTGGCGATGTCGGAGGCCGCCGACGCCAGGGAAAAAACCGCACCCATGACCGAGGCGCCGGTGACGAGCCCCAAGTTGCGCGACAGGTTGAGCATGCCTGAAATCACGCCGCGGCGATCCGGTGGCACGTCTGCCATGACGGCCGTGTTGTTGGCGGCCTGGAAGAAGGCGTAGCCGGCGGTAACGATGACGATGGGTGCAAGGTAGCCTGGGATGCCGAGCGTTGCCGGCAGAGTGGACAACCCGACGGCGCCGGTCGCGACTGCCGCCAGTCCGGCCAGTGTCACCGGTCGTGCGCCAAAGCGATCGACGAAGCGGCCCGCCGGAACGCCGCTGATTGCCGCCACGACCGGGCCGACCGCCATGACCAGCCCGATCACGGCCGGATCGAGCCCCAGAGCGCGGGTGAGATAAAAGGGACCGACAACCAAAGTCGTCATCATCACCGTCGAGACCAGCCCATTGGTGATCAGGTTCGAGCTCAAGGCCGGATCGCGAAATGTCGTCGGGCGTATCAATGGAGAGGCGACCTTTGTCTCGATCATTGCAAAAGCCCCGACGCCCAGGGCCGCCGCCAATAGAAGTACGCCATTGAGCAGACCGAAGTGGCCGCGCCCGATGGTCATGGCAAGCGCGTAGGCGGTAAGCGTCGATGCCAGCACGAGCGTACCGGGGACATCGAAGCGAGCGTCCGCGCGTGTCGTGGCCTTGCGGTCGGCAGGCAGATGACGACGCGCGACCCCATATGTCAGGATGCCGAGCGGCACGTTGATGAGGAAAAGCGCACGCCAGCCGAAGCCGGCAATCAGCGCGCCGCCGAGGGGCGGCCCCAGTGCAGTGCCGATGGCGGACATCGTTCCGAGCAAACCCATGGCGCTGCCGGTGCGTGCCTTCGGTACTGTTTCTGCAACGAAGGCCATGGTGAGCGCCATCATGACCGCCGCGCCGAGCCCCTGTGCCGCGCGCGCGACGATCAGCAGCCAAAGCGTCGGGGCAAGGCCGCTCAATCCAGAGGCCAGCGTGAAGACCGCGACGCCACCGAGCAGCAGCCGGCGCCGCCCGACAATGTCGCCGAGCCGACCGACGCCGACGATCAGTGCGGTGATCGCGAGCAGATAGGCAAGGACCACCCATTGCACGTCCTGGAATGGCGCCTGGAAAACATCGGCAAGCGTCGGCAGGCCGACATTGGCGATGCTGGTGCCGAGTGCGGACAACAACATGGAGAGCGACAGGCCGATGAGCGACCACCGGACGGACCGCGTCCGTTCGCCACCTTCGAAATTTGACCCGGTGGGTGCTGAACCATCTCTTTTCAAGACTAACTCCATCTGCTGGCAATTCTCCGAATTGGAGCTGTCAGAAGCCTAGGTCTTTACGCGGCATGGCGGAACGCGCATGATTTGCACTTTATTCATGCATATGACGCCACATCCCGATGACACTGCGCTATACTGGGCGGATGTCGAAACCTGATCTCAATCTGCTGGTCCAACTTGACGTCCTGCTCGCGGAGGGCAGCGTCGCGCGTGCGGCCGAACGGTTGCGGCTCAGTCCTTCGGCCATGAGCCGGGCGCTGGCGCGGCTGAGAGAAGTGACGGGAGACCCGCTTCTGGTGCGGGCGGGACGCGGCCTTGTTCCAACGCCGCGGGCGCTGGAGCTGCGCGAGCGCGTCGGTCAACTCGTCGATGACGCCGAGGCGGTCCTGCGCCCGGTGGACATGCTGGAGCTCAGTCGGCTCGTTCGGACCTTCACATTGCGCACGAGCGAGGGGTTCGTGGAGAACTTCGGTCCAGACCTCCTCCGGCGCATCACCTCTGAAGCGCCAGGCGTCAACCTGCGCTTCCTGCCAAAGCCGAACAAGGAGAGCACCGCGCTGCGCGACGGTAGCGTCGATCTGGAAACCGGTGTGATCGGGGCTTCGACCGGCCCTGAAGTGCGCACGCAGGCCCTGTTTCGCGACCGCTTCATCGGTGCCGTCAGCAAAGAGCATCCCTTGAGCCAGGGCGCGGTGACGACGGCCAGCTATGCCGGCGGCCGGCACGTGCTCGTTTCCCGGCGCGGCCTTGACCGAGGTCCTATCGACGACGCCCTGGAAACGCTCGGTTTGGCGCGGCAGATTGTCATCACGGTGGGAGGCTTCTCGTCGGCGCTGGCGCTGGCGCGAGGATCGGACCTGATCGCCAGCGTGCCAGAGCGGCATACCGGAAATCTGCGCGCCGGCATGTATAGTTTTGCACTACCGGTCCCGGTGCCCGAGGTTACGGTTTCGATGCTCTGGCACCCCCGGCTCGATGCCGATCCGGCGCATCGATGGCTGCGCGGCTGCGTTCGGGAGGTTTGCCTGGAACAGCTTGCCGATCACTGAATGGGTGGGTCGTTCGGGCTTGGCGTGGCCGAGGCTGCCGGGCGACCAATTTGCAAGCCATGCCGGCCCAACATTCGCCCGCCTTTAATCGGCCTTTGACATTGCAAAGCCAGGTGACGAGACAACATATACCGCTGCGGCACCTCGCGATTGCCCTTTTGATGTTGCCTCTGGAGATTTCATGACCAAACCCATCCACGCACCACTTCCCACGATTGGCGAAGATCCGTTCCTTTGGTTGGAGGACAGGACGTCCAAACCGGCGCTCGACTGGGTTCATGGTCAGAACGCGCGGACGAAGGAGAGGCTGCAGGGTGATGTTTCGTATCCGCCGCAGTACGAAACGGCGCTGGAATTGATGACCGCAGAGGACAACATCGCTGTCGGCTATGAACTGCGCGGCCAGGTCTACAATTTCTGGCAGGACAAGGCCAACGTCCTCGGCCTCTGGCGTCGCACCCAAGTCGCCTCCTACAAGACCGACAAGCCGGAGTGGCAGACGATCATCGACTTCGACGCGCTTTCGGCAAAGGAGGGCGTCAGATGGGTGTTCAGCGGCGCACGCCGTCTCTATCCGGATTTCAGCCGTTGCCTCCTGAACCTGTCGCCGGATGGCGGCGATGCCAGTGAAATGCGCGAGTTCGACATCGAAACCGGGACCTTCGTCGAGGGCGGATTTCAGGCCCCAGTTTCAAAATCGAGTTTCAGCTGGCTCGATATCGATACGGTCATCGTCGCAGCCGCCTTCGAGGCGGAAGAGAGAACGCAATCCGGCTATCCTCGCGTGGTCAAATTATGGAAACGCGGAACGAGCCTCGCCGAGGCGGTACCGATCTTCGAGGGGCAGGTCGACGATCTTGCTGTCGGCGGGGCACTCGAGTTCGACGGCGACGCGCAATACCTGCTGCTGACGCGATCGATCGACTTCTACTCCGGCCATCATTTTGTCAGGCTGGCTTCGGGCGAAAACCGGCGGCTGCCGCTGCCGGACGATGTCGGCGACATCGCCCTTTTGAAGGGTCAAATGGTCTTCGGCGTGCGCAGCCCCTGGTCGGCCCCGGGTGGAACGACATGCCTGCCCGACGGGCTCTACGCCTTCGATTTCACGCGCTGGCTGAAGACCGGTGACATTGGTGGCATCGAGACGGTGTTGGCGCCTGCAGCGCGCGTTTCGATCGCGCATGTCGCGAGCACACGCGACCGGCTCTTCGTCAGTCTCATGGACAATGTTCGCGGTCGGGTGGTGTTTGCGGAGCGGGGCGAGCGCGGGTGGTCACTCACTCCGGTTGCCTTGCCCGAAAACGGCAATGTCGACATCAGCCACATCAATCAGTTCGGCTCCAGTGTCTCGTTCTCCTTCACCGACTTCCTGACGCCGAGCTCGATCATCTGGTCCGACGACGACGGCGATACGCTGACGACGGTCAAGGCTCAGCCCGCGCGTTTTGATGCATCCGCACTGGTCTCGGAGCAGTTCGAGGCACGCTCGAGAGATGGCACGCTCGTTCCCTATTTTGTCGTTCGGCGTCGCGACCAGCAGGAGCCGGTGCCGGCCTTGCTCTACGGCTATGGCGGCTTCGAAGTTCCGCTTCTGCCTGCCTATGCCGGCCTGCGCGGCAAGCTGTGGCTCGAAAAGGGCTATGCCTACGTCCAGGCCAACATCCGCGGTGGTGGCGAGTTCGGTCCGCGGTGGCACCAGGCGGCACTCAGGGACAAGCGGCAGAACGCGTTCGACGACTTTGCCGCCGTTGCCGAAGATCTGGTGCGCCGCGGTATCTCGACCCCTTCGATGCTTGGCATTCAAGGCGGGTCGAATGGTGGCTTGCTCACCGGCGTTTCCCTGGTCCAGCGGCCCGAGCTTTTCGGTGCCGTCATCATCGAAGTGCCTTTGCTCGACATGCTTCGTTATACGGAATTGCCGCCGGGCGCGTCCTGGATGGCCGAATACGGCGATCCGTCGAAGCCCGAGGAGGCGGCGTGGCTGGCAACCTATTCTCCCTATCAGCACGTCGCTGACGACGCCGATTATCCGCCCGTGCTGCTGACGACGTCCACCGCCGACGACCGGGTGCATCCCGGCCATGCGCGCAAGATGGCGGCGCGCCTGCAGGCCGCCGGTCACGCGAATGTGCTGTTCTTCGAGGAAACGGAAGGCGGCCATGGCGGGCGCGGCGACCGCCGGATACAGGCAGCGCAGACTGCGATGAAGTATGTCTTCCTGGAGCAGGCACTGAAAGGCCGGACGAAGTAACCGAGCGTCAGCCGATGCCGACTCCTATCCGATGGCCGGGCGTCTCGACGCCCCGCCATGTCGCAGCGCCTGGTGGCTGATGGCGACGAGATAGGTGGTCAGGAACAGGATGCCGACGAGCTTGAAGGCCTCTTCGACGAAGGTCGCTCCGCCGACATGGATCGGGGCCATATCGGCGGCGAAGGACAGGCCCATCGACAGCACCGAAGCGACAAGCAGCAATCGCGGCGTCGCTGCCCGAACGGTGTAGGCGTAATAGCAGAGCGCACCGAGCAGGATCATATGCGGCACGAGAACGACTTCTTCCGGGATGCCCATGGTCGCCACCGCCTCGTGCAGCATGAGGAAATCGTCGATACCCATCAGGGTTGAAAACAGCCCTCCGGCGAGCAACGTCCGACGAAGAGCCGTGGTCCCCGCGTCAAACGTTGCCGCAAAGGCCTGGAGTGCCGCGGCCGCGCCGACGATCCACATGATGACCCCGATGTTGGAGACGATGCCGAAATAGCCGGGGTTGCGGGCGATCGCGTTCGGGTCGCGAACGAGATCGTAGTAATCAATGCCGAAGACCCTGTCGGCAACAACGAGCGATGCGAGAATGACGACGGAAACAAGGAGGACGGCGATGATCGTGCCGGCCTCCGATCGATGCCACCCGCCGGTCGGTGCCGGGGGCGAATGCGTCTGTGCCTTGGCACTCATGGCGTCTCGTCCTCGCATTGTCATGGCAAACATGAACCGAACGGGGCGATCCGGCCTCTTGTTTGTGACAGTTTTGTGACTTTGGATGCTTTTGGCTGCACGCGGCGGAGGCGAACGTGTTTCGCAGGTGGCCCAAAACCGGGTGTTGCACGGGGCTAGAGCGCGCGGTTGCGAAAAAATCGCAGGGACCGTGTCGGCTCGCGCGGGTCCCGCTCGTCCTATTGTCAGCGTTGGTGAAGACGCGTGAAACCGCGAGGAAAGAGATATGTTTCGTATTGCCCTTATCGCCGCAGCCCTCATCATTGCCGGGCCGGCACTTGCCGACAGCCAACCGGTCGGTGAGCGGGTCGAAGTCAACGGCATGAAGATGTATTATGAGGTGTCCGGCGAAGGCGAGCCGCTGATCGTCCTGCACGGCGCCTATATGAACATTCCATCGATGGGCGCGATCATTCCCAAGCTTGCCGAGACCAACAAGGTCTATGCGATCGAGTTCCAGGGGCATGGCCGCACGACCGACATCGACCGACCGATCACCTATCCAAATCTCGCCGACGACGTGGCGGCATTCATGGACGCCGTCGGCGTCAAGAAGGCCGATGTCTTCGGCTACTCGATGGGGGCGGCTGCCGGGCTGCAGCTCGCCATCCGCCATCCCGAAAAGGTCAACAAGCTCGCGGCGGCTTCAGTCGGCTACGACGCCGAGGGCTGGCAGCCGGAATTCAAGGCCTTCATCCCGCAGATGAACGTCGAAATGTTCGTCGGCATGCCGTTCGCTGAGGACTATCGCAAGCTTGCTGCCAATCCCGACGGCTTCCCTGCGCTCGTCGCCAAGCTGATCGCGCTCGAGAAGGAGCCGATGGCCTGGGAAAAGGACGTCAAGGCGATGAAGACGCCCGTGCTGATCATTGCCGGCGATGCCGATGTCGCAACCCTGGAACATACGGTCGCGATGTTCCGGCTGCTTGGCGGTGGTGGCATGGGCGACATGGGCAAGCCGTTGCCGGCGTCGCGCCTCGCCATCCTGCCTGCCACTTCGCACACGGCCGTCATCAATCAGCCGGAGCTGCTGGAAGCTCTGGTCGTGCCTTTCTTCAAGGGCGAGACGCCAAAGGGGATGTTCCAATAGCAAGTACCGGTGCGCCTCGTCCTGCCGGGCGGGGCGCATCCGTCATAAGCTTCGTGAGGCCGCCCTCAGGCCGCCCTCAGGATGGCCCGTCTAGGCCCTGTTTTGAGCGTCTGCGATAATCCAGCGTGCGGCCTTCTCCGCGATCATCATGGTCGGCGCGCTGGTGTTGCCGCTGGTAATGGTCGGCATCACGCTGGCATCGACCACGCGCAGTCCCTCGATACCGCGAACCCGAAGCCGGCTGTCGACAACAGCCATGGCGTCGTCCGTGGCCCCCATCCTTGCGGTGCCGACGGGGTGAAAGATGGTGTTGGCGATATCGCCGGCCAGTTTCGCCAGTTCGCCATCGCTCTGGAATTCTATCCCGGGCTTCCATTCGACCGGCTGGTATCGTGAAAGCGCCGGCTGGCTGACGATCGACCGGATCTGCCGGATGCTGTCGGCAGCGATCCTGCGGTCTTCGTCGGTGCTGAGATAATTCGGGGCAATGGCTGGCGGATCGCCACGGTGACGCGAGCGGATCCGCACGTGGCCACGGCTTGTCGGATTGAGATTGCAGACGCTGGCGGTAAAGGCCGGGAAGCTGTGCAGGGGCTCGCCGAAGGCATCGAGGCTGAGTGGTTGCACGTGATATTCCAGGTTGGCATGGGCGCGGTCGGGGTCGGAGCGGGTGAAGGCGCCCAGCTGCGACGGTGACATGCTCATCGGTCCGCTGCGCTTCAGCACATATTCGAGCCCGATCCGCGCCTTGCCAACGAGATTGCTCGCCAGCGTGTTCAGCGTCTTCGCGTTCTTCACCTTGAAGACGGCGCGGATCTGCAGGTGGTCCTGCAGGTTCTCGCCGACACCGGGGAGCTCTTTTTCGACAGGGATGCCCATGGCCTGCGACAGCCCGGCCGGTCCGATGCCCGAGAGCTGCAGGATCTGCGGCGAGCCGATGGCGCCTGCCGAGAGAATGACCTCGGCGGTCGCCCGAACGGTCACCTTGGCGCTGCCATGGTAGAGCGAGACGCCCGTACAGCGCTTGGCCCCGTCCGCTGACGTTTCTATCGCCAGCGTCTCGACTTCGGCCTCGGTCCAGACGACCAGATTGCGGCGATGCCGCACCGGCCGCAGGAACGCCTTGGAGGTGTTCAAGCGCCAGCCCGCCTTCTGGTTGACCTCGAAGTAACCGACGCCCTCGTTGTCGCCGCTGTTGAAGTCCGTCGATCGCGGAATGCCCGCCTCGACTGCGGCTTCCGCGAAGGATTCGAGGATATCCCACTTCAGTCGCTGCTTTTCGATGCGCCACTCGCCGCCGCGGCCATGCATGTCGGAAAAACGGCTGTTGTCGCCGGTTGCCGGATCGGCGCCATCGTCGAGCCGGTAGTGATCCTCATGGGCCTTGAAATCGCCCAGAGAATTCTCCCAGGACCATTCGCGGTCGTTGGTCTGGGCTGCCCAGCTTTCATAGTCGCGCGATTGCCCGCGCATGTAGATCATGCCGTTGATCGAAGAACAGCCGCCAAGGGTCTTGCCGCGCGGATAGCGCAGCGAGCGACCGTTCAATCCCGCTTCCGGTTCGGTCTTGTAGAGCCAGTCGGTTCGCGGATTGCCGATGCAATAGAGATAGCCGACGGGAATATGGATCCAGGGATAGTTGTCGCGCCGGCCTGCCTCGATCAGCAGCACCCGCTTGCCGGGGTCGCGGCTGAGGCGGTTGGCAAGCAGGCAACCGGCCGAGCCGGCTCCGACGATCACATAGTCGAAAACGGCGGCGTCAGCAGTCGAGGCGTAGGGCTTCATCGCAAGCATTTCCCAATCCGGCGAAAGGGGATGAACGAGCCGCAGCTTGCACTGTGCAGCGGACCAAGATCATCCCACTTTTATAACGTTCATCAGCGATCGCAGCATTGCGATCCTCCCAAAGATCAGTAAACGGCTACCCGATCACGAAATCCAATGATAAATAGAGCTCGGCATTATAAAGGAAATTTATATGGCTGATCATCTGGATCTGCGATTGCTAAGGGCCTTCGTCACCGTGGCGCGGGAAGGCAACGTCACTCGGGCGTCCGAATTGCTGCATCTGACTCAGCCTGCCGTCAGCCTGCAAGTGAAGCGCTTGTCGCAGGAACTCGGGCTCACGCTGTTTCACCGAACAGCCAGCGGGCTTGAACTGACCCGCGATGGCGCGCTGCTGGCGGCCAAGGGCGAACAGGTGCTGGCGTCGGTGACCGAGTTTCGGCAGACGGCCATGCATCTGACGGCGCAGCTTCGCGGCACGCTCAGGATCGGCACGATCATCGACCCGGAATTCACCCGGCTCGGCGCTTTCCTCCAGGCACTGGTCGAAAGTGGTCCGGGCATCGAAACGACGCTGCGCCAGGGCATGAGCGGTGAAGTCGCGACCGGTTTGAAGCGCAACGAACTCGATGTCGGGTTTTTTCTCGGCGACCTCGATGATTTCGGGACGAGTACAGATGCGTTGGCTGGCGAGACCGATGCGCAGTTCTTCGTCAAGCCGCTGTCGCGGCTGACCTATCGCGTCGTCGCACCTCCGGCCTTTGCCGGCATCGTCGCGGACAAGGAGTGGAGCGAGCTTGCAGGCCTGCCCTGGATCGGAACGCCGCCGGCGTCGGTCCACCATCGGCTGCTTGCGCGGAAACTCGGCGGCCTGAACCTCAGGCAGAACGTGGTCGCTCTGGTCGATCAGGAAACGTCGATGTTGGCCATGGTGCGCACCGGGCTCGGGCTCAGCCTCTGCCGGGAGTCGATTGCGCTCAGCGAGCAACAGGCAAACGGGCTTGTCATCGCCAACCGGGTCAAGCTCGAAACCACGCTCGGCTTTGTCTGTCTTCGGCCCCGGCGCACCGATCCCAACGTCGCGCTGGCGTTTGACGTCATCGACAGGATATGGCGAACGGACCGCAGAGACACCGCCTGACGATCGTCATCGCAACGGCACGTCCGCCTGCACCGGGCTTGAAGCCCGGTGCAGGCGGACGCTCAGCCAGCGATGGGGCTGGCTTCGCCTGCCTACTTCTTCAGTTTGGAGTAGTCGAGTTTCGGCGCTTTCGTCAGATCGTCCTTGGTGGTGTCGACATAGGCCTTCCAGGCACCGTCCTCTTCGGCAAGGGCAATCGACGCGGGGTCGAGAACGACGTAGCTCTCCCCGACGCCAAGAAAGCCGCCGACGCTGGCGACGACGCCGATAACCGACTTGCCGCCGCCGATGACGACGTCGGAAATCTCGCCGATCGTTTCGTCATTCTTGTTGTAGAGATCGACGCCGATGAGCTTGGACACGACCAGGTCGCTGTCCTGGATGTTGACGTATTTCAGCGGCATCGTCGCAGCCTTGCCCATGGTCAGGCCCGGGCCGGCCAACGTTGCGTCGGCGCCCGTTGCGGCGGCTTCCTGTGCCAGGGCTGCGGACGCAGACAGGGAGAAAACGGTCGCGGCAACGATGGGAAACAACTTCATATGAAACTCCTGCATGATACCGGCAGTTGATCTGCCGTGACAGGTCGATAACGGCCTTCCGTCCGAAGTGTTCCGCTACCCATCTGAAAAGTATCGCTTTTCGTCCGCGCTGCTTACGCAGCTGGTCATGCCGACGATCGCTGATCGGCCGCGGACGCCTGCTTTCGATTGTGTTTCGAAATATCTCTCGGCGGACTTGAACTTCGACCGAAATCGGACATTTAACGTAGCTTCTTGCCCGCAGGGCCCTTCGGGCCAACCAACGCTTTCATTGCACTCTCAACTGCCTGCAGACCCCGTCGCGGCGCTACGAAATGAACCATGGACACCACGCTCACGCCGCCGCTTGTTTTCGTCAGTTCCGACAATGTGATTTCCGGTTGGAGCGAAGGGGCTCAACGCCTGCTCGGTTGGTCTCGCGACGACGTGGTCGGGCAGCCTCTGTCGACGATTTTCGATGAACTTGGTTTTTTCATCGGTTCGACCGGCCCCCAGGATCTCGACGCCGAAAAAGTGCCGTCTCCGGATGGTGGGTCCGTATGGGCGCTGAGAGGCAACGGCCGGCAACTGCTGGAAGAGCAGCTTGAGCTGACCTTTGCCAATGCCGATGTCATCGGCGCCTGGGACTGGGACATTGCCGCTGATCGGGTGGTCGCCGACACGCGCTTCGCACAGGTGTTTGGCGTTGATCCCGAGAGAGCCAGAGAGGGGCTGCCACTGGCGCACTTTGCCGCCGGCATCCACCCGGACGATCGGGCACGGGTGACCCGGGAGATCGAGGTTGCGGTTGCTGGCGGTCCCGCGTTCAACAGTGAATATCGCATCCTTCGGTCCGATGGATCGCTGTCGCATGTCCTGGCGCGGGGTCGGCTGGTCCAGGCCAAGGGTCATCGGCCGGCGCGCTTCCCGGGTGTCCTGTTCGACGTCACCGCCCGCAGATTGGCCGAGAGCGATGCTCACGCGAACCGCCAGCGTTATCGATCGCTGTTCGAAATGCTGCCTGACGGCTTTTGCGTCATCAAGATGATCTGGGATGCGGATGGGGTGCCTGTTGACTACGAATTTCTTGAGGTCAATTCCGCGTTCGAAAAGCACACGGGCATCACTTCGGCCATCGGCAAACGCGTGCGCCGCGATGTCGCCGCCGACCATGAACAATACTGGTTCGATATTTACGGCAAAGTGGCCCGAACCGGTGAGCCGGTCAGCTTCGAGAACTCCGCCGAGGCGCTTGGCCGGTGGTATCAAGTCCAGGCCTTTCCGATCGATGGTTTGGGATCGGAACATGTCGCCGTTCTCTTCAGCGACGTTACCGACCGCCGACGCACAGAAGTGGCGTTGAAGGCAAGCGAGGCGGAGTTCAGAACACTGTCGCAATCGATGCTCAACCACGTCTGGACGGCAAGACCGGATGGTCAGCTAGACTGGTTCAACGATCGCGTGCTCGCGTTCAGCGGCAAGAGCGCCGGGGAGCTTGCGGGCAACGGGTGGGCGTCGATCGTGCATCCGGACGATTTGGAGACGGCGGCGGCAGCCTGGTCGGCGGCAGTGGCGGGAAACGAGGTCTACCAGACGGAGTTTCGCATTCGCAGGGCTGACGGCCGTTATCGCTGGCACCTGGTCAGGGCCGTTCCGGTCCGGGGCGAGTGCGGCGAGATGCGCCGTTGGGTCGGCACCAACACCGACATCGATCACGCAAAGAAGAACGAGGCGGCTCTGGCGGATCTGAACGCGACGCTCGAAGAACGGATCGCCGAGCGCAGCGAGCAGCTGCTCCTGTCGCAAAAGGCGCTGCAACAGTCGCAGAAGATGGAGACCATCGGCAAGCTGACCGGCGGGGTGGCGCACGACTTCAACAACCTGCTGCAGGTTGTTGCCGGAAATCTCCAGCTTCTTTCCAGGGACGTCTCAGGCAACGAGCGGGCAGCGAGCCGGGTCGACAATGCCTTGGCGGGCGTCGCTCGCGGTGCGAAACTCGCGAGCCAGTTGCTGGCCTTCGGTCGGCGGCAGGCGCTGGAGCCCAAGGTCATCAATGTCGGCCGCTTCGTCAAAGGCATGGACGATCTGCTGCGCCGTTCGATCGGCGAGGGCGTCGATATAGAAGTGATCGTTGCCGGTGGGCTCTGGAACACACTCGCGGATCCAACCCAGGTGGAAAACGCGCTCCTCAACCTGGCGATCAATGCGCGCGACGCCATGGACGGTGCCGGCAAGCTGACCATCGAAGTCGGCAACGCTTTCCTCGACGATCACTACGCGGCAACGCATCCCGATGTGAGCGCCGGCCAATACGTTATTCTCGCCGTGTCCGATACCGGATCCGGGATGCCGCCCGGCATCCTCGAACAGGTCTTCGAACCGTTTTTCTCGACCAAGCCCGAAGGCAAGGGGACGGGCCTCGGCCTTTCCATGGTTTATGGCTTTGCCAAGCAGTCCAACGGCCATGTGAAGATTTATAGCGAAGTCGGCCATGGAACGACGGTCAAGCTGTACCTGCCGAGAGAGATTGCCGAGGAAGCGCGCGAAACGGTCGTCCATGCCGCTGGCCCTGCCGTTGGCGGAACGGAAACCGTGCTCGTGGTGGAGGACGACGACGATGTCCGCGACACCGTGGTCGAGACGCTCAGCGATCTTGGCTACCGCGTGCTGACGGCGCGCGACGCGCAGAGCGGATTGTCGGTGGTGGAAAGCGGTATCGCCATCGATGTGCTCTTCACAGACGTGGTGATGCCGGGAACATTGAAGAGCCCGGAAATGGCAAAGCTCGCCAAGGCGCGCCTTCCAAATCTCGTGGTGCTGTTTACCTCAGGCTATACCGAGAATTCGATCGTGCACGGCGGAAAGCTCGACCATGGCGTCGAGCTTTTGTCGAAGCCCTATACCCGCGAGGCGCTGGACCGTCGTATTCGGCATCTTCTGGCCAACAGTCGGCAGGCGATGCAGCGCGAGCGCGACGCGGCCACGAATGCGCCTGCGCCTGCGGAGGAACGCTTGCCGCTGAAGCTTCTTCTCGTCGAGGACGATTTTCTCATTCGCATGAATACGGCGGAGGTGCTGCGCGACCTTGGCCACGACGTGATCGAAGCGGGGACTGCGGCGCAGGCGATTTCGGCGGCAGAAGCGACAAGCATCGACATCCTGCTGACCGATATCGGCCTGCCGGATATGCAGGGCGGCGATCTGGCCGTGGCGGTACGCGAGATCCGTCCCGGCATTGGAATTGTCTTTGCCACGGGCGAAACGTCGATGCCACCGGGCGCGGATCCGTCCGCCGTTCTGTTGGTCAAGCCTTACAACGAGCGAAGTCTGAAACGGGCGATAGACAGCGCCAGCGTGCGCGAGACCGACGCGGCGCGATCCTGACCCTATGGATGCTGCAGTCCCCTTGGGAACAACGATCCATGCACGGCTTGCAGGGGTGGGCTGAGGTCTTGGCGCTACTGCTCGCGGGGGTGATCGCCTATATTCCTCTCATCGAAGCGAACGAAGCGCCAAGGACTGGCAGCTGAGCTTCGAAAGCCCAAGGAAAGGGGATCATCATGAACGTAGCACGCTCTTTCAACAACTGGCTCAAGTACCGGCAGACGGTCTCCGAACTGGGCCGCATGTCCTCGCGTGAACTGCGCGACCTCGGCATCGAGCGCTCGGACATCCAGAGCATCGCACGGACTGCCTACGGCCGCTAATCGCGCCTGAGACCACTGACCAATTCATGACGCGCCTGCTCGGCAACGAGCGGGCGCTTTTGTTTTGTCGGTCCATCGGCTGCGAGGCGAAATCGACGGTTGGCCAAAGGGTGGCCGCGTCACGTCTTTGGCCGAGCTGATTTCCCTGGCGGCTACGCTCGTCTTGGTACCATCCTTTATTGAAACGACGCCGTGTCGCAATGCGCGATCCTGTTCTGCCGCGCAGGACCGATCACGACCCCAAATAGCCAGGTCCGCTCCAGTGGCGTTGCAGGCGTCATTGTGCGGGCTGCGGCACCAGGCGGCGGCGTGCCTTGGTCCTGCTTGGCGGGGCAAGCGGAAGCGATGGTCGTTTCGTCAATGCTTCGATCGCAGCCGAAGTCATGTCCGATGCAACGAAGTCGGCACCCGGAACTTGCTCCTGGCTGGCATCGGGCTTGCGCTGGCCCGCTGCGTCGTCGGCTGAGGTATCCCAGATGACGATACCCACCCTTGCCCGGGTGTTGACGCGCTTCAGCCGGCGCACGACGAAGCGGGCGTGCTTGATCGAATCCTGATTGAGAAAGCAGACGATGATCGCATCGACGGCATCGGTCTTGAGCTTTCGGATATTGGCCGGTTCGATCTCGTGAAAATTCAGCGCCGTCGCCGACGCCCCTTCAGCGCGAAGCACCTGGGCGAGCATGGCGGCCGAGACGTCGTCGATCTCGCCTCTGCCGCCGACGCAAAGGATGGTCATGCCTTCGCCGTCCGGAATGGGCTGGCTGGCAGCTTCGCTCTTCTCATCGTCGTTTTCGAGCTCGTCGTCCTGACTTTCCTCGATCGCGACATCCTCGAGGTTGGACACCAGCGACAGGCCGCTTGCCGCCACGCGCAGCCGCTGCTCGTCGCTCATGACGCCGCGGGCGCGGTCCTGTTCCGCCAGCGCCAAAGCGGGGATTGCCACTGCGCGGTAGTAATCGACGAGATACTCGTCTTCGAGGATCTCTTCGGCCTGATCGGTCGCTTCATCGGGATCGCCGGCCAAAAGCCGCTGGTAGAGGCGTGCGTGCGGCGCCAGTACCGGGTCGCTGCCGAAAAGCACCTGCAGAAACTCGAACTGCGGTACATGCTTGCCGAGCACGACAAGACAGACCGTCAGCGGCGTCGACAGGATCAGGCCGACAGGGCCCCAGATCCAAGCCCAGAAGATCGCTGACACGATGATCGCCAGCGGCGACAGCCCTGTCTTGGAGCCGTAGAGCATCGGCTCGATCACATTGTTGATCACCAACTCCATCGCGATGAACAGCCCGGCTGTCCACAAAAGCATCGACCAGCCGCTGTCGACTGCAACCGACAGGAACAACGGCAGCACCATCGCAATGATAGGCCCGATATAGGGAACGAAGCGCAGGACGATCGCCAGCAACCCCCACAGTACCGCATTGGGTATGCCGATGAACCAGAGGCCGATGGCAACGGGCAGGCCATAGGCGGTGTTGACGATCAACTGCATCAGCAGGTAGTGGCCGACGCGCGTGCCGGCATCCTGCAGGCCCTCGGTGGTTCGATGCAGGTCGCCGAAGCCGGCGAGCCGTATGAACCGGTCCCTGAGATCCTCCCGCTCCAGCAGCATGAAGATGACGACGACCACGACCAAGCCGGCCATCGCCACTGGTCCAACGAGCGGCGCGATGATGTTGGTCAGGACCTGGATCGGATTGTCGCGCGAATAGATCTCGACCAGCAGCGGGTCTCTCTTCGGGCTTTCAACGCCGGTGGGCGCCTCCGCCGTCGGCCGATCTATCTCGCGGTTGATGCGTTCGATGACATTGCCAATGCGATCGACGATGCTGTTTTCGGCACCGGCCTCCTTCAGTTCCTTCACCTTGGTGACGATGTTGGATTGATAGGCGGGAAGGTTTTTCGCCAGTTCTGCGACCTGCAAGGCGACCACGAGGCTGAAAATGCCGATCAAGGTAAAGGTGATCAACGCGGTGGAGATCACCGCAAATGCGCGGGGTAGACCGATGCGGCGCAGGGCCGCGACGACGGGGGCAAGCGCGAAGGTCAGGAGCAGCGCGACCGCGATCGGCAGAAAGACGTCGCGGGCCAGATAGAGGATGGCAGCGGCGCCGACGAGGGTCAGCGATGTCGGCATGGCCGGGCGCACGCCCTGCATCGAGGGCGCACCGAGATCGCGGATCTGATCGATTGCCTTGCCCAAGTCTATTCCCTCTCGGATTTGTCAGAAGCTATCACGAATGACGGTGTCGTAAACGTTGCGCCTACCGACCGGCCTGCCGTTAGACGAACGGAAACAGTGAAGCGTCCGGGTCGGCATGCCCCAGGATGCTCGACGAGATGATTTCGGCGGCGATCTGGCTGAAGGTGATGCCGTTGCCGCCATAGCCCATGGCTGCGAAGGCATTCCGCATGCCCGGAACACGCCCGATCATCGGCAGGCCCTGCGCGGTGACGCCGAAGGCGGCGGCCCATCGATAGTCCGGCTCGCCGATCTTCATCCCGAGGAGGTCGGAAAGCTTCTGGCGCAGGATCTCGGACTTCGCCTTCAGCTTTGCCGGATCCCGGAACGCGTCTGCGCTTTTCTCGTCTTCGCCGCCGACGATGATGCGGCCGTCTCGCGTTGAGCGAAAGTACAGATACGGATCGGCGCCTTCCCAGACGAGGTAGTCATCGAGCCATTCCGGCCGCGGATGACGGGGCCTGGTCGCCAGTGCCCAGGTCGAGACGATGGCATGGTTCTTATGTGCCACAGCCTCCAGAAACTCGTAGCCGGTGCAGAAGACCACGTGGGTCGCGGTGATGATCTGGCCATCGGATGTCGCGACCGCATTTCGGCCCTCGATCTCCCGGATATCGGTGATCTCCACGTTTTCGACGATGGGGATGTCGTTGGCCTGAGCGTGGCGGAGGAAGCCCGATGTCAATTGGGCCGGATTGGCCGATGCGGAGATTCTCGTCTCGATAGCCGCGGTGCGATCGATGTCGAATCTCGCGTGCAGATCCGCCTGGGACAGAAGCGTCGCTTCGAGCCTTGCCTCCGCCCGCGCTTCCACTTCCGCCTGAAGTGCACGGGCGCCATAGCTGGAGCCTGAAAGGAAAAGCGTGTTCTTTCGCTCGAACTGGCAGGAGATCCGCAGGGCGTCGACCAGAGATGCGAGGTGTTCGACGGCTTTCGCCGAGCGTTGCCAGATGCGCGCGGCGTTGTCCGCGCCAAGCACCCGGTTCAATTGGTGCAGCGGCACGTCGATTTCGTGCTGGATCATGGCTGTGCTGGCCATGCTGCTGCCGCTGATCGGCTTTCGACGGTCGACCATCAGCACACGTAGCTTGTGCCCGATGAGGGCGTTGGCCATCAGCGCGCCGCTGATCCCGGCGCCGACGATCAGCACGTCGACATCGTGAGCAGAGACCCGTTTCCGCGCGCGTACCGCGTGGTGCGGCCTATCGGCCCACAGAGGCTCGGCCTTCCGAAGATCCCGTTTGCGGGTCAATGTGTGCAAGTGTTCCTCCAGGTCAGCGCATTCGGGCCAGGTCTGCGCATTCGGGCCAGATCTCCGCATTCGGGAATGCGCAGATGCGGATTAAGTTCCGCCCCGACGTCCTCAGGCTGTCGACGCCGATACACGGCGCAGCGCCAGGTACTCCCACAGGGCGACGATGAACAGAACCGCCGTCGCCACGGCCTGAACGACGTAGTTGGGGGCAACTGGCACGATGAGGACCGCGACCGCCAGAAGCACGAGCCCGGCGATATGCGAGACCGGGAACTGGCGCGTGGCGACGGCCTTGATCCAGATGTTTCCCCCGAGGAAGAGAGCCGGGCCGCCGAGCATGGCAAGCGCGTGTTTCAGTGAGCTGGGTTCCTCGGCATGCGACAGGCTGAAATCCTCCCCGACCGCAGTCAGGATGATCCCGGCGACAACAGGCAGGTGACCATAGGTGAACAGATTGAGTGCGACGGTTTCCGGCCTCGATGTCGCCTCTGCTTTCGATGCGGCCATTTCTTGGCCGTGGTGGAAATAGATCCACCACATGAATCCGGTGCTGAGGAATGCGCTGCAAAACACAGCAAAGGTCATGTCATCCGTCATGTGCTCCGTCGCGTTGCGGCCGGTGGTCAGAATGGTTTCGCCGAGACAGATGATGACGAACAGCGCGCAGCGCTCCGCCATGTGAGCGCCGGACACATCCAGGGTCTCGTCGGGCGATCTGCCGAGAAAAGGCACGTAGTACCGGAGGGCCGGCGAGGCGTATTCGACGAGCAGGGCAAGTGTCCACAGGACCAGGCGCCCTTCGAGCGCCATCAGCCCGCCGGCAAGCCAGAAGGCACTCGATAGCAGCATCCAAAGGGTAATGCGCAGAAAGGTCAGGAACGATCGCCGATCGGAATGGCGAAAGGCATAGAGGGTGAAAACCGACCGGCAGATCTGCATTCCGCTGTAGATTGCCGCAAACACCAGACCTTGATCGCCAAATGCTTCGGGCAGGGCGATCGCCAGCAGGACGCCCGCAAACATCAGCCCGAACAGCAGCAGACGGACAGGCTCCTTCTCGGTATCGAGCAGGTTGGTCACCCAGGTCGTGTGGATCCAGACCCACCAGACGGCAAGGATCAAAAGAACAGCCTCGATGATGGCCGTGGCGCTGAAATCGGACGCGAGCTTGTGGGCGAGCTGAATGAGCGCGAAGACGAAGACGAGGTCGAAGAACAGCTCGGGAAAGCTCGCCCGCGTCTGGTCGGCATCCGCTTTCCTGATCCAGTCACTTTTCTGATTGCTCGCCATTCAGGTCGCCGATGCTGATCCGATCAAAACTCGAACGGGAACTAGGGCGTTGTCGAAATTCAACAACGGCAGTTTCTGGATGGGGTGAAGGAACGTGATCGGCGAAGTGCACAATGTTGATGCCTTCCGGCGCCTCGTCGGCCTTGTGCTCAGTGCGAACGGTAGCAGGTCCTGCCTGAACCTTCGGGCGCGACAAGCGTTTGGCTGGGCGCTGTCGTGAAACCGGCGGGCTTCGTCGCGCCCGGTTGATGTCCTTTTTGGCGCAGGTAACATATTCAGCTGATTGGATAATTTTCATTTTCTTCTGCGGTGAAGCAGGAACCATCGCCAATCACCCGCGTTGTCCCAGCATCGATCAGTGACCGACCAAGGAGACAAAGATGAAAAGAATGATCGCCGCGACGGCCTTTCTGATGGCAGGTGCGCTCGGTGCATACGCCCAGACGCCGACGCCTTCACCCGAGGCCGAAACCCCCGCTGTAGCGACGCCCGATACCACAAATCCGACTGCACCGGTGGCCGGCGCCAACAGCTTCACCGAAGAGCAGGCGCGCGCCCGGCTGCAGGAAGGCGGCTACACCGCCGTCAGCGGATTGAAGCTCGACGACAAGGGCATCTGGCAGGCGGCTGCCACCAAGGACGGAAAGCCCGTGAACGTCGCACTCGACTACCAGGGCAACATCGTCGCCAACTGATGTTGGCCGGAAGATCAGCAAACCCATTCAAGGACAAATCGATATGAAAACTGTTTCAGGACTGTTCGACACCTATGACCAGGCTTCGCAGGCCGTGCGCGAACTGAAGGCATTCGGCATCCCCGATGATGACGTCAGCATGGTCGCAAGCAATGCCGAGGGTCGATACAAGGTTGATGATGCCGAAGGCGCTGCAACGGGTGCCGGAACTGGCGCCGGGCTCGGCGCTGCCGTCGGCGGCGCAGGCGGTCTTCTGACCGGCCTCGGTCTGCTGGCGATTCCAGGCGTCGGTCCGGTCGTGGCGGCCGGCTGGCTGGCGGCGACGGCTGCAGGCGCTGCCGCCGGTGCCGTTGCCGGAGGCGCGGTCGGCGGCATCATCGGTGCGTTGACCGATTCCGGCGTGCCGGAAGAAGACGCCCACGTCTACGCCGAGGGCGTTCGCCGTGGCGGCACCTTGGTGACGGCGCGTGTCGCAGACGATGACGTTGCGCAGGCAGAGGCCATCCTCAAGCGCTCCAACTGGGTCGATCTCGAAGACCGCCGTTCGGCTTACCGCGCGGAAGGCTGGAGCAGGTTCGACGAGAGCCTCGATCCCTATAGCCCCACGCAGGTCGAAGAACAGCGGGCACGCTACGCCAACCGCTAGCTGCACGCCAGCATGGGAACGCCAGGTGGCCGGCCGATCGGTCGGCCCCTGTTTTTTGTTTCACGCCGTTCACGTCTGCCCCGGAGGTCATCCTCTAAGATGAGCCGTGCCGGCGCGCCGAACCGTCAAGGAGATAGGACATTGGCAAGCCCCGAAGAGCTCAAAAGAAAATTCTGGAAAACGTTGAAATCGGACATGACCGTGATGCTTGGTTTGCCTGAAACGGAGCATGGGCACACGCGTCCGATGACCGCACAGGTCGAGGGCGAGCACGGTCCGATCTGGTTCTTCACCGTTCGCAGTGCCGCCGTCGCCCAGAATGTGCGCACGGACACGCCTGCCATGTTCGCCTTCGCGTCGAAGGATCACGAGCTGTTTGCGACCGCTCACGGCACGCTTCGCCTCGACAACGACCGCGCCGTGATCGACCGGCTGTGGAACCAGTTTGTCGCCGCCTGGTACGAGGGTGGCAAGGACGATCCCGAACTCGCGCTTTTGCGTTTCGAGCCGAGCCAAGCCGAAATCTGGCTCAACGAGACCAGCCTGTTTGCGGGCATCAAGCTGCTTTTGGGCAGCGACCCGAAGGAGGCGTACAGGGAGAAAACCGCGAAGGTGGAACTCTCCTGAGCGTCTCGCCAAAACGCGTGTGGCGGGGATTTGCCCGCCGCACGCGTTTGCTTGAGTGTCGATGATGCTGTCATCACTCGTTCGACACACGGCCATCCTGCCGTGAGGGCTACTTCGCTTCCGTCAGCGTTTCAGTCCCGCTTCCATCCTTGCCGGTGATCGTCCAGGTGCCGTCAAGCGAGCCGTCGCCGTTGACCTTGTAGACGATGAGGCCAAGGGCATCGCCGAGCACATAGGCCGCGGCAAAGGCATCGCCGTTCAGCATGCAGACGCCTGTGGATTTCACGCCGGCCGTGTCCCATTCGATGACGCAGGTGGTTTCGCTGGCAAGTGTGATTTCCGCGGTTCCGGAATAGCTGGAACCGTCCAGGTTCGTGCCTTCGACGGTGTACTTGCCGGCGTTGACGGTCTGGGCGTTCCCGGCCGCGGCCGCGCCGAGAAACAGCGCCGCGGTGAGCAACATTCTCTTCATAAGTCCCCCAAGAAACCCGCGCGCCCCTCGCGCGGTTCGCAATTGTTACGCACAAACCATGACGTTTGAAACGGTCCGCAAGGTGGGCCCGCATTCATTTTTGGTGGCGTCGCCTGGTGCCCGGCCTGGGTTGCTGAAAATGGCAGCTCCGACCTGATCAGAAGGAGCGTTGCGGGTTGTTTCTGCCGTCTGACAGTCTTGCCTGCTCATCCCAAGCCGACAGCAGCGACATGATCTCCAGCGAATCGGACAGGCGTGGCGCCGGGCGCGGCGCTTCCTTCACGCCCGCCCTCAGGCAGCTCTCGACCAGCTTCACCTGATGGCCGAAGGCGTCGTGATCGGAAAGCACGACGATCTCTTCTGCCGGATGACCATATTCGCAAAGCTCCATCCGGTTTTCGCCCGCCACCGGCAGCCAGGGGTTGGTGAGAAACCGCAGGCTGCCGCGCTCCCCGTGGATGGAGAACGCGAAAGACATGCCGAAGCTGTCGGTCGATTGCAGCGTGGCGAGAACGCCGTTGTCGAAACGGACCGAAAGGCTTGCATCGCAGATGTTGCCGTCATGCGGCGAGACGTTGCCGAAAGCGCTGGTCACCCGGGTTGAAAAGGCATCCGGCCCGCAGGCCGTCTGGATCACGTAATGCAGCAGCGAAGCCGGGTAGCAGCCGAGATTGAAGATCGTGCCTTTGCCCATCGGGTTGACGAATTTCCAGATGTCGGCGGCGTATAGCCCCGAAACCGACCGGATCGCACCGAGCCGACCGGAGCGCAGGATTTCGCCGGCCTTGGCCATCAACGGATGGCAGAGATACATCAGGCCTTCGAGAAAGAAGATGCCTCTGTCGCGCACCGCCTGTGCCAGAGCGTCTGCTTCGGCCATCGTTGTGGTCAGCGACTTCTCCGACAACACGGCCTTGCCCTTTGCCGCAGCGCGGATCACCGCCTCATGGTGCAAGTTGTTGGGCAGGCCGACATAGACGACATCGATGGCAGGGTCGTCGAGCAGGGCGTTGTAGCCGGAATAGTGCTTGGCAATACCGTGCCGGGCGGCAAAGTCGGAAAGACGCAACTCATCGCGGCCCGCCACCGCCTGGATGCGCGAACCGTCGCTTGCGGTGATGGCCTCGGCCATGGTGTCGGAAATGAAGCTCGTTCCAAGAATTCCCCAGCGCAGCATGTGTCCGTTCCCTCAGCGGTTCAGTTCGAGATAGGCGGATGCGACCATGGCGTCGATGTCGCCTGGGACCGGCACGACGCACATCGAAGCGTCGAGCGTCCGGCTCGCCACCCTCTCCAGGCAGCGGGCCTGGAGCGCAAAGCCGAGATCCATGGATTCGACCGAATTGCCAAGGGCCCTTGGCCCGGCAAGATTGGCCATGTGGCCTGCGCCGAGACTGTGGACGCGCCGTCCATCGGCAAGGGCGAGCGTCTCGATGCCTTCGTCGAGGTAGTTTTCCGTCGACACCACCGCGGTGTCGGCGCGCATGCCGGCGATGTCGATCTCGTGCGGGAAATGCCCGCCGTTGAGGAGAATGACGCCGTTCTTGAACGCCGCGAGGTCGCAGGCCGTTAGGATGTTCGCGGAGCCCGTAACCGTGACAATGACGTCGGCCGAGCGTATGGCGTCGTCGCGCCTTGGGGTCGAGAAGCCGTCAAGATGGGCTTCGAGTGCGGAGACCGGGTCGATGTCGACGACGCTGACGGCGCTGTAGGCGTTGCGGAAGCAGGCAGCGGTGCCCTTGCCGCAGGCGCCATAGCCGAAAACGGTCACGCGCTTGCCATTGGTCGAGCGATTTGTGAACCGCATGTAGCTTTCGAACAGGCTTTGGCCAACTGCATGGCGGTTTTCCGCGAACTGCTTGATGGGGCTGTCGTTGATCACCAGCACAGGCAGGCCAATCGCCTCGCGCATCGGCAGTAGCTTGGCTCGCCCGGAAGTGGTCTCTTCCGTACCACCGAGCAATGTCGCGTAGGGCCGTTCTGCGAACCGGGCGAAAAGGTCGCCGCCATTGTCAAGCAGCAGGTCGGGTTGATGATCGAGCAGTTCGTTGATGAAGCCCGAATGCGCAGCCGCATCGGTGGTCTGCCCGCCGATGACGGTGATGCCCTCACGTCTCAGATAATCGACCGTCGCCGGCTGGGTGCTGTTTAGATTGCCGGTGACGACGAGTTTCGCGCCGCCTGCCTTGAGCGTCATCAGCAGCGCCACCGTCTTCGGCTCCAGATGGATTGCTGTTCCGATCGTCAGGCCGTTGAACGGGCGCGTCGTCTCAAACTCGGCGGCAATGGTGCGCAGCAGGGCGCAGCTTTGCCCAACCCACTCGATGCGGGACGGATGGCTGGGAGTGGTCATGGCGAGGGTCCTGACTGTCTGTGGTGCCGGCAGCATAGTCCGGGCAACATGCCCACGGGCAGAGACATTAAACTGCGGCGGAGGGCAGTTTTCCTTCCAGGTTCTACTCCTCTGCGAGAAGCCAGGCCCGAAGCGCTGCGATCGGCTTGCGATCCCTGTCGGCGATGCGACAGCAGAAACGATAGCCGGTCGGCCGGCTAACGAAACCAAAGGGCGCTTCGAGCGCGCCGGAGGCAAGCTCAGCCTCGATCGATGCCGCCGGGGCAATGGTGACGCCGAGCCCGCTGCGGGCGGCACTGAGGGCCAGCGTCAGGTCGTCCACCTCGATGCGCTTGCGAAAGCGGATGGGTGGATTGCCGCTTTCGCGAAACCAGTCGTCCCAGAGATACGGCACGTTGCGGGCGATCAGCGCCGTCATGTCTGCCAGATCTGCGGGCGACGGTTGTCCGGCTGCAAGCACCGGGCCGAACCGATCGGCCATGAAGGCGACTGCCGTTATATCGGGGAGCGGCCGGTACTCTCCGCCGACGATCAGGGCGTCGATTTCGGGCATGTCGGTCAGCGACTGGGTGACTGCAACCGGGATGATGTCGACCTCGAGCCCAGGAACGGCGCTCGACAGTGCCGCCAGACGTGGCATCAGCCATGCGGATGCCATCGGCATTGGAACACCGAGCCGCAGCCGGACCGTGCTACCGCTCGACGAAATCTCCTCCGCGGCCCGAGACACGATGGCAAAGGCGACGCCGACGGCATCGGCGAGCCTTTGCCCGGCCGGATTGAGCGTCACCCGTCCGCTTTCGCGATCGAGCAGTGCAAAGCCGAAATGTTCCTCAAGGCTTGCAAGCTGCTGGCGTACGGCACCGGGCACGACACCGAGCTCGATCGCGGCCGCGCGCAGGCTACCGCAGCGGGCGAGCGCATCGAAGGCCCGCAGCGCGTTTAGCGGCGGCAAAGGGCGCGGCGATTTCTGGAGCAGATCATCTGTTGGCATAATGCCCTCCGCCGACATCGGAGCCTGGTGCATAAACCAAGAGGCTACCCGCTGTCGAACGCGGCATTCGCACTTGCGGTTCGAATGGCTCCGGGCCTCACGAGAACGCTGATGGATGTAGCTTAGAAAAATTGAATATTTCGAAGGATTTTTGCGACAGCATCGCCTTGAGCCAAGTCCGTGCAGCCTGCCCTTTCGTTTATGGGCAGAAGAGACAAGGGAAGAAGTCAATGCCTGGATACCATCGTCATGAGCGTACCGCCTAGTCGTGCCGGCGCGGATGCACCCGTGAAAAACGCGGTGCGGTTCTCGCTCGATCAACTCAATCTCATCCTGGCGGCGCTGCCCGATCCCGCTTTCATCCTGACGCGCAGTGGGCGCTATGCCGCCCTGTTTGGTGGATCGGATCACCGCTACTATCACGACGGAAGCAATCTTGTCGGTCAGAGTGTCTTCGACGTCTTGGCCCATGACAAGGCGCGCTGGTTTGCTTTGGAGATCGAGAAGGCGCTTTCTTCGCGGGCGTTGCACATCGTCGAATACAGTCTCGCCGGCAGCGACGTTAGGGGCCTGGAGGAAGCCGGCCCCGACCACCCGATCTGGTTTGAAGGACGGGTGCAGGCCCTCGATTTCCCCGTCGACGACGAAGACGCGGTGGTCTGGGTTGCCAGCAACATCACGGAAAAGAATGCCGTCGAGCATCAACTGCGCCTGCAAAGCGAAACCGATCCGCTGACCGGGCTCTACAATCGCCGAAAGCTGCTCGATGTGCTTGCAGTCGAGTTCGATCTCTCCTCCAGCAGCCGCACACCAACATCCCTTCTGATGTTCGACGTCGACAACTTCAAGGCGGTCAATGACGAGCTGGGGCATTCCGTCGGCGACGAGCTGCTGGCGACGATTGCAACTGTCTGCCGACGCGCATTGCGGTCCGGCGATGTCCTGGCGCGCCTGGGCGGCGACGAGTTCGTGGTGTTGATGCCGGCAACGACAAGCGGCGAAGGTGGCCTCATTGCCAACGGGTTGCGTGAGCAGATCTCACTGGAGCTGCGGAGCAAGCTGGCGCTTTTCTCCACGATTAGCGGTGGGCTCACTGAAATTTCCCGGTCCGACGCCAGCATCGGCGATATTTTGCGGCGGGCCGACGATGGCCTCTACCAATCCAAGCGCAACGGCCGCAACCAGATCACCATCGTTTGATGCGGCGCCGGCGAGCGGCCCAGTGCGGTGACGTCTCTGCGATAGCTGTCGATTGCACAGCGGCGTGCAGACATGGATCGATGTGACGGCGAGTGAGCCGGCGGGCGAGGACAGGTGGCGGCAAGGGCTTGCGATCTCCACCTTTTGCTCAATGCCGAACCCTTGCAGCGCGTGGTACGTCCAGAAGGACTACGCGTCTGTCCGGATGACGGATGCATTGCCGCAGCCATGCCCGTTTTGCTTAGTTGACCGTTGCGGGGCGCGCACCGATCCTGTCGCTCAAGGACAGGATGGGGGCAGCTATGTGTGAGGCGTGGCAGCGATCGCTGATCGAAGAAGACGAACTCGTCAAAAAGGCAGCGACAACCATTCCGAGGCTGCTGCAGCATCCGGGCATCACGCTCGACCAGGCTTCCCGGCTGCATGTGAACATTGACGAGTGCGTGGAGCGGATGGACGCGCTGATCTTGGCGCTCGAGGAGAACAGCGTCGACCGATCCTGGATCCAGATGGCGACGACGATCAGAAACAGCTGGGAGACACTCGCCGAAGACGCGGCGAAGAAGGTTCTCGTCTTCAGTGGCACTTCCGAGGCTGTCGTCCGCGACGACACCATGCGGAAGGTTATGGGCGGCTAGTCCCGCAGTCTGCAAACAGCGGCACGGCCATATCCGGCAACCGCATGTTGGCCATAAGCTATTGTCGTCGGAACGTGCTGTTCTCTCTGGCAGGGCGCCGGCGATCAACTGCCCACTTAGCCTCCTGCGGCCGACACCGGCCACGTCCGTCCATTCCCCACCCGGGCCAATCGTCACATGTCATGCCGCGACTGTACCGCGTTCGTGGTCTGCTGCTTCCGGCTGGAGGCGTGTCTGGCCTCACGCAGCGGCGCCATGCCGGTTCGATGTCCAGGTTGCGGTGATGGCCTGATGTAGCCTCTTCAGACGTGCGGAAACGCCATGGCCACCGGTGGTTGGTGATGCCCGTTGGTTGTGGTGATAGTCATCCGGCATCTCTTGAACTGGGCGGCCTTGCGCCGTTCACGTCACCTCGTGGGTGCAAGGGCACCCCCCGTCGATCATGGCGGCGATTGAGACACACTCGCCGTCTTCCGCGGCAAAAGTTGGTGTTCGGTCGAATTTTAAACTTGACTATTATAGGCATGTTTTCAATTTTACGCCCGTTCGCGCAAAGCACCACGCGCGGACGAACCCGTTCCCGGCCAGGATCCCATGACGACCGAGACCCAATCCGAAACGCGCGTCGATATCTTTCTTGCCCACCGTCCGGCGCTCATCGCCTATGCGGTTCGTCTGCTCGGTTCGCGCGATGCTGCCGAAGATATCGTCCAGGACGCGTTTGTTCGGTTCCTGCCTTCCAGCACCCGATCGGTTTCGAAGGGCCAGCTCCTCGCCTATCTCTACCGTACGGTCAGGAACCTTTCGCTCGACGTTTTGAGGCGCCGGAAGGTGGCCGCAATCGGTCATCAGGACGACGTCCCATTCTGGTCGGTTCCTGCCGACGTGCAGACGCCGGAACAGTCGGCTTTGCTGTGCGACGACATCAGGCGGATCTCGCAGATCCTCTCCGAACTGCCGGTTGAAGCGAGGGTGGCTGTCGAGATGCATCGCTTCGGCGGCTACACGCTTGACGAAGTAGCAGCCCATCTCGGCATCTCCACGGCCAGCGCGCATCGCTACGTCACCGCGGCGATGATGAAGGTTGCCACAGCACTTCTGGTCAACGCGACTTAAAGTGGTCGCTCCCTGAGAAAAAAAAGCGCGTCATTCGTCTTTGTCAAAAGAGGGATTGTTCGGGTAGAAGTGCCTCTGAAGAGGCCAGACCGGCGTAGGATGTCATTGACCCAAGATCAGCAAATCGCAGCTGTTACCCTGGAAGAAGCCATGGACTGGTTTCTGCGGTTGAAGGCTGAGCCCAATTGTCCCGATCTGGCCGCGGATTTCCAGCGCTGGTTGCATCGCTCTGATGATCATCGGCGGGCGTGGGAGTATGCGCTTCGCACATGGCAGCTTATGGGGGAAGTCGCCCCGGTGCATGAGCAACTGTGGGCGGACGCACCGCGCGCCAACGTCATTCCGATCACCGGCCGCCGCTGGCGCCGGCCGGTGATCGCCTCCGCCGCTGCTATTGCCGCCACCCTGTTCCTCGTCCTTGCAGGCCCGTCGCTGCTGATCCGCCTTCAGGCGGACCACATCACCGCCACCGGCCAGAATGCCAGGGTGGCGCTGGAGGATGGAACGGTCATCGAGCTTGGCGGTGACAGTGCCATCAAGACCGAAATGACGGCCGCCGGTCGCCACGTCACTCTGCTTGCCGGCGAAGCGTTTTTCGATGTCGCACACAATCCGGCGCGCCCTTTCACGGTGGAGGCTGGAGGCGTCGAGGTTTTGGTCGTCGGCACCGCGTTCGACGTCCGGCTTGCGGGTGAGGAAACGACCGTCGAGCTGGAAAGGGGCGTCGTCCAGGTGTCGGTCGCTGAAGCCAGGGAAATGCCGGACTTCCGGCTGCTTCCAGGCGAGATGGCTGTCGTAAACAGGAATGACGGTGCGGTTACCCGCAATACCATCCAGCCCGATCAGGTCGCCGCCTGGCGCAGCGGACGGATCTTCGTCAAGGATGCTTCCATCGGCGCGGTCGCCGAACAGCTTCAACGCTATCATTCGGCGTGGATCGCGGTGCCGGATCGAAAGCTCGCCGGTCTCAAGGTCACCGGTCTCTACGACCTTCACGATCCGGACAGTGCCTTGAAGGCGCTGGTCGAGCCCTATGGCGGCCGCGTGCGGGCATTTTCGACCTACGGTCGCCTGCTGACGCAATACTGAAAATCCTGACAAAAAGATTCAATTTATCTGAGAAAAAAGATGCAGGTCCTCGTCTTTGTTGGAAGGCGCTCGGCAACGGGGCGCAGTTCAAGGAGATGAGAGTACGATGTGCATATCGCAAGGCCGCAAGGGATCCCGTCGTTTGAAGTGGGGCGACGACGGCGGGCGTCCGATCGGACGGCTGATGGCAACGACGGCAATGGCGATCTGCCTGGCCTCGACGCTGACTTGGCCGAGCCCAGCACTTGCGCAGGATGCAACGTCCCAGGCGAGCGCTGCACGCAGCTTCAACGTGCCCGCCCAACCGCTTGCCGATGCGCTGAACGTCTTCGGCCGGCAATCGGGCCTGCAGGTGACGCTCGCCGCTTCGGTCTCGCGCGGCGTCATGTCCAAGGCTGTCGTCGGTACCTACGCGCCGGAGGAGGCGCTTGCACGGCTGCTTTCGGGCACGGGTATCGAACATCGCATCTCTGGCGGCCGGACGGCTGTCATCGGGACAGGC
Source organism: Ensifer sp. GW821-FHT05G01 (assembly GCF_059419585.1). NCBI lineage: Bacteria > Pseudomonadati > Pseudomonadota > Alphaproteobacteria > Hyphomicrobiales > Rhizobiaceae > Ensifer > Ensifer sp. GW821-FHT05G01. Next base: position 84,887 of record NZ_JBWKSC010000002.1, read on the forward strand.
GCGGCCGGCGGCGGTGCGGGGGTTGTGCCGGCCGATGGCTCCACGGCGCTTGATCCGATCTCGGTGTTCGGGAACGCAACTGGGGTCGGTGAAATCGTTATCAGCCAGAGAGATCTTGAACTGCGCAACCCCGCGACGATCGCCGACGTCTTTCGCGGAGAGCCCGGCATCTCGGTGGGAAGCTCGCTGCCGATGTCGCAGAAGGTCTATGTCCACGGTATCGAGGAAACCAATCTTGCCGTCACCATGGATGGCGGCCGCCAGAACAACAAGGTCTTCCATCACAACGGTACCAACCTCATCGATCCGAGCCTGCTGAAAGCGGTACGGGTCGACGCCGGCATTGCGCCCGCGGACGCAGGACCGGGCGCGCTCGGCGGCGCCATTGCCTATGAGACGAAGGACGCCCGCGACCTGCTCGACGGCGACGGATATGGTGGGTTCGTCTCGTCCAACTACAATTTCAACGGCAAGGTTTTCCAGACCGGGATTTCCGCCTATGGCATGCAGGAAGGGCTGGAGTTTCTAGGCTATTTCAACTTCGCCAAGGGCGATGAGTTCAAAGCTGGAAACGGCAGCATCGTTGAAGGCACAAGCACCGATCTGCTGAGCGGGATAGGCAAGGTCGCCTACGAGTTTGAGAGTGGCGATCGGTTCGAGCTCAGCCACGAGCGTGTCTATGACGATGCACCGCGCCCGTTCCGCGCCAATACCGGCTTCATCAGCGGTCGCCCGCCGTGGGAACCGCGTGTGCGCGACTATACGCTCGACCGGCAGAACACGGTCTTCTCCTATACCGACAGCACGCCTGAGGGCTGGTGGGATCCGACCGTGGTGCTGGCCTACAGCTCGACCCGGCTCGAGATTCCGATCTTTCCCCGGCCGGTGGCGCCAAGCACGGTATCCGTTCCCTATCCCGGTGCCGGCGAAACCGGAAGCTTCAACGGCAAGTTCGAAAACCGGTTCGGCTTCGATCTCGGCAGCATCACCGCGGGCGTCGATTTCTACAACGACAAGGCGGATCTCGAAGATCCTTTCGACGCCTCGACGGAGCGCGCCCGCAATGTCGGCATCTATGCGCAGGCGCGGCTGGAGCCCTGGGAACGCACCCGTCTTTCCTTCGGCATGCGCGGCGACCAGCAATGGTTCACCGGCACGACAAATGAAAAGTGGGACAATGCCGGTTTCAGCGGCAATATCTCCGGCGAATATGACCTGATCGAGGACCTGCTGACGGCGAAAGCCGGCTACTCCCACGTCTGGGCCGGGGTTCCGCTTGCCGAAAACTTTATCATGAACCCGCGATGGAATTACGGGGACGGACCGGAAACGAGCAAAGCCGACAACTACGCCTTCGGCCTTGTCGCCAAGCATGACGGCTTTACCGTGGAGGGCAGCCTGTTCCGCACCGATATCGACAACGCGCGCACCGCCAAGTACGCGGTGGTAAGGGCGATCGAGAACCATGACGTGCGCTCGAAGGGCTTCGAGCTTGGTGCGGGCTATGACTGGGGTGACGGATATTTCAAGGTCAAATACGCCAACATCGATGTTTCGATCGACGGCAAGCCGGCCGACTCCGACACCGGGATCTATCTGGCAGCACCTGCCGGCCAGTTCATCACGCTGGTGGCGGCGCATAGCTTCATCGATTGGGGCGTCACCGTCGGCGGCGATGTCGAGATCGCGCTCGACAATGATGATGTCGTGGTTGGAACGCCGACGCTCGAAGGCTACAAGGTGTTCAACACCTTCGTCGAATATCAGCCGCCGAGCCACAGCAACCTGACGCTGCGCGCCGAAATCAAGAACGTCTTCGACGAGACCTATTCGGAGCGCGCCACTTATGGCCAGGAATTCGGCACGGTCACGCCACTCTACGAGCCTGGTCGCTCCTTCATCCTGAGCGCCAAGGCGACATTCTGAAATGGTATCAAAGGAAGAGGCATCGCCGATGCCTCTTCCTCTTTGCCGGCAGGTTGCTCCAGCCGTTTGTCTAATATGTTCGTGCTGAAATCTTCAGATTACAATTTGCTGAAATCAATTCGCATTTCCGCCCAGGCATGCTCGAACCTTGATCTCGCGATCAGCCAGGGGGGCATGGCCCTGGAAGCCGTCAGCCTTGCCAGCAAACGGCCCTCGGCATTCTCTACCGCGACGATGACGCCGCGGTAGTCATCCTCTTCGGCGATCTCGTCCGCAACCAGGCGGCCATGCTCGACTGCCTGACTGTCATCGGCAAGCAGCATGCCGACGCTGTCGCGGCTTGTGATACCTGCCAGGTGGATATGGAAAAGATAGCGTTGCATGATCTCACTCACACTATACGGCGATTGACGAAAAACACTCGCGCCGCTTCGGGTATGGTTGTGGTAGCACGCCTCTTCTCCCTTTGCGCGTGACCGCTGCGTGACACGCCTTTCTGGGCCATCTGAACGCTCGCACACGGGCAATCGCTGCGGTGCTCGCCGGTTTTACGGCGAAAGCGAAAACGCCCCGCCACCAGGGTGGCAAGGCGCATCACGAAGGACGAAAGCCCGGATTTCCTCAGGTTGACAGCTGGTCGAGAAACACCAGCTGCAGCGGGCGGGCAAGCAAACTCTCGACCGTCGCAGCGAAGGCTCGGAAATGCGGGGTCTCAAAGTGCGCGTCGAGCGCGGCGCGGCTCGTGAAGGCCTCGCGCATGTAGAACGTTCCCGGCGCGTCCTGCATTTCGAACAGGACGTAGTCGAGGCAGCCGGGTTCTTTGCGGGTCGGCTCGACCAGGGCAAGCAGCCCGTCACGCAATGCATCTCGGTTGCCGGGCCGGGCCGTCAGGATTGCCAGAGAAATGAGCTTCTCCGTTGACTGTATCATCATCTTTTTCCTTGGACGACGGGCGGAGGGAGGCGCGGCCGGTTGCACTGCATGGGGCCGCCGGGCGGCGCGCGTGTCGTATCCGCGACCATCTCGTCGTCGTGTTCTCGGTTGATTTTGTACATGCGCCGGCGATGGCCGCCCCGACGGGGCGGCTTTGCGACAGGCACCATGCCGTTGCGCAGGACGCGTGGGCCCTTTCGCCCGCGCGGCTAGAAGCCCGAAAGCACGATCTTGCCCTTTGCCTTGCCGGACTCGATCAGCGTGTGCGCGCGCTTCAGGTTTGCCGCATTGATCGTTCCGAAATCCTCGTTGAGCGTGGACTTGATCTTGCCGGCATCGACCAGTTCGGACACGTCGTTCAACAGGGCATTCTGCTTGTCGATGTCGGCTGTCGCAAACAGCGAGCGGGTGAACATCAGCTCCCAGTGCAGCGAGATGCTCTTGCGCTTGAGCGGGAGCGCGTCCAACTGTTTGGGATCGTCGATCAGTCCGAAGCGGCCCTGCGGCGCGATCAGCTCGACGATTTCGCCGATATGATCGTCCGTATTGGTCGTCGAAAACACGAAGCCGGGCTGGCCGATCCCGAGGGCTTCGATCTGCGCTGCTATCGGTTGGCGGTGATCGACGACATGGTGGGCACCGAGTGACTTCACCCATTCCACAGTCTCGGGACGCGAGGCGGTGGCGATGACAGTGAGGTCTGTCAGCGCCCGCGCGATCTGAATGGCAATCGAGCCGACGCCGCCGGCACCGCCGATGATGACGATCGCTTGGGCAGCGCCCGGTACAGGACGGGTGACGTCAAGGCGATCGAACAGCATTTCCCAGGCGGTGATCGATGTCAGTGGCAGGGCGGCCGCGGCGGAAAAATCCAGCGACTTGGGTTTCCGGCCGACGATACGTTCGTCGACCAGGTGAAACTCTGCATTGGTGCCGGAGCGGTTGATGGCGCCGGCATAGAAGACCTCGTCGCCGGGCTTGAAGAAGGACACGTCCGGGCCGACGGCGCTGACGATGCCGGCCGCATCCCAGCCGAGCACCTTCCACTGGCCCGCTTCGGGTGTCGCGCCACGGCGGATCTTGGTATCGACCGGGTTGACCGAGATCGCCTTGACCTCGACGAGAATGTCCCGGCCCTTGGGCTCCGGGCGCGGCAGGTCGATATCGACCAGTGACATCTCGGCTTCGATCGCTTGGGGGACTTGGTAGGCTACGGCTCGCATTGAATGCTCCATCGGTTGAACACAGACAAGATGCGCACTATGATCAGGTATCGCAAGAACGCACATATAACGCCCATAGTGTCGAAAAGGATACCATTGGATGGGACGCACGCGCCACGACCGTTTCGACTGCAGCCCCGGATGCGCCGTCGAGGCGACGCTCAGCCTCATCGACGGCAAGTGGAAGGGGGTGGTGCTCTACCACCTGATGTCCGGCACCCTGCGCTTCAACGAAATCCGCCGGAAGCTGCCGAACGTGACCCAGCGCATGCTGACGAACCAGTTACGCGAACTCGAGGCCGACGGCCTGATCACGCGCACGGTGTTTGCCCAGGTCCCGCCCAGGGTCGACTATGATCTCTCGGAACGAGGCCGTACGCTGGAGCCGGTCATCCTGGCGCTGAAAGTCTGGGGAGACGCCAACATGCCGGCGACGGAGAATGCCGCGGCCTGATGGCCGCGACGTCCCGCTTGGCAATCGCAGGCTTGCACCATGGTCTCGGTCGTTCCCTTATGCGCCGACAAGGACCCACGCCATGCCGGCCAGCGCCGAGGCGAGCAGCGTCGCGATCACCGAGGCTTTGAAGCGGAAGATCGCCAGTGCCGCCGCAAGTGTCAGCAAGAGCGAGGGCAACACCAGTGAGCTCAAGACAGGCAGATCCAGTGTAAGGTAGCCGAGACGCCACGGGACGACCTGTGAAAACAACGTGTGAAGGCCGAACCAGACCGCCAGATTGAGGATGACCCCGACGACGGCGGCGGTGATGGCCGACATGGCGCCGGTGAGCGCGACATTGCCCCTCAGCTTCTCGATGAAGGGTGCGCCTAAGAAGATCCAGAGGAAGCAGGGCACGAAGGTCACCCAGGTCGTCAGCAGTGCTGCAAGCGTGGCCGCGGTCATCGGGTTGAGCGTACCGGGATCGCGGTAAGCGCCCATGAAACCGACGAACTGGACGACCATGATCAATGGCCCAGGCGTCGTTTCGGCCATGCCGAGACCGTCGAGCATTTCGCCCGGCCGGAGCCAGCCGTAATGCTGCACGGCTTCCTGTGCGACATAGGCGAGCACCGCATAGGCGCCGCCGAATGTGACGACCGCCATCTTGCTGAAGAACCATCCGATCTCGGTAAAGACGTTGGTCGGTCCGAGGACCACAAACAGCAACGCCAGCGGCACGAGCCACAAGGCGAGAAACGCGGACGAGATTTTGAGGGACCAGGCGAGGTTGGGGCGGGCATGGATCGGCACCTGCTCGCCAAGCGCCGAATCCGCGTCATTGAGGACCGGTCCGGTTGCCTTGCCGTGGCCGCCACCGATGCGAAAAAGTGGCGAGCCCGCGCGTCCGCCGATGTAGCCGACGATGCCGGCTGTCAGGATGATCAGCGGGAAGGGAACGCGGAAGAAGAAGATTGCGACAAAGGCCAAAGCCGCGATGCCGATCATCAGTCTGTTCTTCAGCGCCCGGCTGCCGATGCGGAAAACAGCCTGGATGACGACGGCAAGCACGGCCGCCTTCAACCCGAAAAACAGTCCTTCGATCAGGTCGACATTACCGAATGCCGCATAGACGTAGCTGAGGCCGAGGATGGCAAGGAAGCCCGGAAGCACGAACAGGATGCCGGCGACGAGGCCACCGGCGGTACGGTGCAGGAGCCAGCCGATGTAGATTGCCAACTGCTGCGCCTCAGGCCCGGGCAACAACATGCAGTAGTTGAGCGCATGCAGGAACCTGTGCTCGCCAATCCAGCGCTTTTCATCGACGAGGATGCGATGCATCACCGCGATCTGCCCTGCCGGGCCGCCAAAACTCAGAGCGGCGATCCGGACCCAGACCCAGAACGCTTCGGAGAATGAAATGCCATGGCCATGGGGCACCGACGCCCTGCCGGTTTCGGTCGTGTGTGTGATATCGGTCATTTCATGCCCCCTTCTTGGGCGAGGGCCAATTGTGCGTTTCGCCGGTGGCATCGCGGCACCAGCGGTAAAAGGCGTCATAGAGCAGCATGCCTGCCTGTAATTGCTCATGATCGTCGGCATACATGCGCGACAGGCCGAGAGAAACGGCAAGCAGGCCCGCCGCCTCGGGAGCAAGGTCGAGGCGTGATGTGTCCGCGCCCCGCACGATCGTTGCGAGCCGCAGCATCGGTTCCGTTTCCAGCCCGAACGCCTGCACCATCACATCGAAGGTGCAGTGGTCGCCCCGATGGCTCCATTGAATCGGAGCGTCGATGTCGAACGGCGTGGCGTCGAAACGATCCGCAACAGCTTCGACTTCCGCGGGTGCCACGAACAGGAAGACGGCGTTCGGATCAACGAAGCGCCGAATAAGCCATGGGCAGGCGATCCGGTCGATTTTCGGGCGTGCGCGCGTGACCCAGAGCGTGTGGCCGCTTGCCTGGCGTTTCGGCATGGCGGAGACGGGCACAGCCGGATAGGGGGCCTCCGCCCAGGCCTCGAAGCCGCCTTCCAGGACATCGGCCGGAATGCCCGCGTGTCGCAGCCATGCGGCGGCCCCATGGCTCAGCTTCTTGCCGCGCTGGCAGATGATGACGGCGGATCGGCCAGTGAAATCCTGACCCCAGTCCTGAACCAGCCGGTAGTCGCGCCGGAGCGATCCGGGGATCAGGCGCGGATCGGCGTCGAAATCTTCGTCGGTCCTGACGTCGACGAGCACAGGACATTTGGGCGTGCCGATGAGGCGGGCAAGTTTGTCGGGGGAAATTTCAAGAAGTGACGGCATAACGCGTCCTCCGTCTGAGCGGTTGAATGGACGCGATACTTCGGCTGTCGCCTCGTGGGGTGATCGCGACCCCATGTCGGATTATTGCCGCCGTTTCGCCCAGGCTGTCAAGTCGCGGCTCTGCGCCTGCCGGAGCGATGGCCGCCGCGTTGCCTGCGGACACACGGCATAATTCGCTTCTGTAAAACAGGTGTGACGACGTGCTCGAGTTAGGGGCCGTGTTGCTCGGCAGCGGCGCGACCGGCATCCTCGCCAGTCTCTGCAGAAGCCGGCGTGGCTCCGGCATCAGCCTTTGTCGCTGATGCGTGGACGCCGCCCGTGGTCGAGAGACCGGCAAGCCTGTGGCCGCGCTCGCGCAACCACTGGAACACCACATAAAGGGCCGGGATGATGAAAATGCCGATCAGCGAGGCCGCGAGCATGCCGCCCGCAACGCCTGTGCCGACGGCGCGCCGGCTCAGCATGCCGGCGCCTTCGGCCGTCACCAGGGGAATGAGCCCGACGATGAAGGCGAAGCTCGTCATCATCACTGCGCGGAAGCGGGCGCGGGCGCCCTCGACCGCCGCCTCGACGATGCCGGCACCTTTCTCGCGATGAAACTTGGCGAATTCGACGATCAGGATCGCATTCTTGGAGGCGAGCGCGATCAGCACGACGAGGCCGATCTGGGCATAGATGTCGAACGACAGACCCGCGATAAGGATCGAAACGAGGGCGCCGGCGACGCCGACCGCCACCGACAAAAGGACAGGGATCGGGATCGTCCAGCTTTCGTAGAGCGCCACCAGGAACAGATAGGCAAACAGCACCGCCAGCGCGAGGATCGCCGTCGTCTGTCCCGCCGCTTCAAGTTCCTGCAACGCGGTTCCGGTCCACTCGTAGCTGTAGCCGGGGGGCAGGGTGGTCGCCGACAGCGCCTCCATCGCGGCGAGCGCCTCGCCGGAAGACACGCCGGGTGCCGGCTGACCATTCAGCGTGATCGAGCGGTAATTGTTGTACCTGACGATCGACTGCGGCCCGATGATATATTCGACGCGCGCGACGGAGGCGACGGGCACCATGCCACCCGAGGCGTTGCGTACGTGCAGGCGCGAGATGTCGTCGACCGACGCGCGGTCGGCCTCGGCCGCCTGCATGTTGACCTTCCAGCTGCGCCCGAAGAGATTGAAGTCATTGACGTAGAAAGACCCGAGCGTGCCCTGCAGCGTGGTGAAGAGATCGCTCACCGAGACCCCGAGCGCCTGCAGGCGGTCCCGATCGAGATCGAGGTAGAGCTGCGGCGAACTTGCCGAATAGGTGGTGAAGGTGGGGCCGAGCAGCGGGCTCTGGTTGGCGGCGACAATCAGGCCGCCGGCTGTCGCCGCCAGATCCGCGGGCGTTCGGCCCTGGAGGTCGAGCAACTGGTATTCGAAGCCCGAACCAGTGCCGAGGCCCATGATCGGCGGCAGGTTGAAGGCGAAGATCTGTGCGGCGCGGATCGCCGTGCCTTTGGCCATGGTCGTTGCAACCGCTGCGTCGACGGAGCTCGCCTTGCCGGTGCGCTCGGCGAACGGCTTCATCGTGACGATGGCAAAGGCGCTGTTCGACTTGGACAGGCCGTCGAGGAAGCTGTAGCCGGTGACGGTGATGACGTCGGCAACGCCATCGATGCCGCCGAGCATTTTCTCGACGTCGCGAACGACCGCATCGGTGCGGTTGTAGGATGCTCCTTCAGGCAGCCTTATCTCGGTGAAGTAGGCGCCTTGGTCTTCACTTGGAAGGAAGCCTGTCGGCACGACGCGGAACAGCCAACCGCTGGCGCCGATCGCCACTGCCAGGAGGAGAAGGCCAAGGACAGCCCGACGGGCGATATGCCCGGCGACATGGACATAGCCGTCGCGTCCGTTGTCGATCCGCCGCGAGATCCAGCCGAGGATGCCGCGTTTCGGGCCGTGATGGGGCTTCAGCAGGATCGAGCAGAGGGCCGGGCTCAAGGTCAGCGCGTTGATGGCGGAGATCACCATCGACACGGACACCGCCACGGCGAACTGCTGGAACAGCTGACCGCTCAATCCGGGAATGAACGCGACGGGCACGAACACCGACAGGAGAACGAGCGTGATAGCGACAATCGCACCGGTGATCTCGCCCATGGCGAGCCGCGCCGCCTCGGGGGCCTGCATGCCGGGGTTCTCCTCCATCACCCGCTCGATGTTCTCGACCACGACGATCGCGTCGTCGACGACGATGCCGATCGCCAGCACCATCGCCAGGAGCGAAACGGTGTTCAGCGAGAAACCCATGGCGAGGATGACCGCGAAGGTGCCGATCAGCGCGACGGGCACGGCGACAAGCGGGATCAATGTCGCCCTGACATTGCCGAGGAACAGGAAGACGACGATGATGACGAGCACGAAGGCTTCGAGCAGCGTATGCACGACATTTTCCACACTCGCCTCGACGAACTGGGTCGTGTCATAGGAGATCGAGTAGGTCAGGCCCTCGGGAAACGATTGGGAAAGCCTTTCCATCGCCTGCTTGACGCCTTCGGCGGCGGCAAGCGCATTGGCTCCTGGTGCCTGATAGGTGCCGATCATCGCCACCGGCTTGCCGTTGAAACGAGCGCTGGAGTCAGAACTCGCTGCGCCCAGCTCGACTTTGGCGATATCGCGAATACGCACGAACGACCCGTCCGGCTCGGCCCTCAACACCACGTCCTCGAACTGGGAAGGATCGGTGAGGCGGCCCTGGGTCGTCAGATTGAGCTGAAACAGCGGATCGTCGGTCATCGGCTGCGCGCCGATCCGGCCGATGGCGGCCTGGACGTTCTGCGTCTTCAGCGCGTTGATCACATCGGTCGGCGTCAGACCGAGATTGGTCAGGCGATCGATATCGAGCACGATCCGCATGGCATAGTCTTTGGCGCCGAACAGCGAGGCATCGCCGACACCCGGCGCCCGCTTGATCGTGTCGAGCACGTTGATCGTCGCGTAGTTCGAAAGAAACAGCGAATCGAAGTCGCTGCCGTCCTTGCCGTAGATGGTGATCACCTGCATCAGCGCCGACGATTTCTTGCGCACGCTGACGCCGGTCTGCTTGACCTCCGAAGGCAGCCCGGCCTCGGCCAGCGACACGCGGTTCTGCACGTTGACGGTGGCGATGTCTGGGTCTGTGCCGACGGCAAAGGTGACGGTCAGCGTATAGGAACCGTCAGCGCCGCTCGTCGATTTCATGTAGAGCATGTCGTCGACGCCGACGATCTTGCTCTCGATCGGCTGGGCGACTGTGGTTTCGACCACCTCGGCGCCGGCGCCGGGATAACTTGCGGTGACGCTGACCTGTGGCGGCACGATGTCTGGAAACTGGGCGATCGGCAGCCGGGTAAGCGCGATCAGGCCGGCGAGCGTCAATACGATCGAGATGACGGCGGCAAAGCGCGGACGATCGATGAAGATTTCAGAGATCATGCTCAGCCACCCGTCGCCGCTGCTGCGTCAACGACGATGCCCGGCCTGACCTTGCCGACACCTTCGGTGATGACGTTTTCGCCCTCCTTCAGCCCCTTGCTGACCACGGAGAGCCCACGAGCCGAGCGCTCGACGTCGATACGCCTCAGTTCGACTTTGGAGGCGGCGTCGACAACCATGACGAAGGCACCCTGCTGGTCGCGCTGCACCGCCTCTTGCGGAACTGCCAAGACATCCTGCTTGTCGGACTGTTCCAGCGTGACCCGCACCAGCGTCCCGTCGAGCAACAGTGCGTTGGGATTGTCGAACTGCGCGCGTACAGTCACCGTGTCGGTCCCCTGCGCGACGTTGCTGCCGATGAAATCGATCGTGCCCTTCAATGGATACTCGGTACCATTTGGCAGCGTCAGCCCGACATTGGCACCGCCAGGCGTCATCCCCTTCAGCACGCGTTCCCGATAGGTCAGCAGCAAGGACGTCGAGACCGGAAACTCCACATAGATCGGGTCCAGCTTCGTCAAGGTGACGAGCGGGCCGGTATCCGGACCGACCAGCGCGCCGACATCGGCGGTGCTCAGGCCCAGCACGCCGTCGAAGGGTGCGGTAATCTTGGTGTAGGAGAGGTTGAGGTCTGCGCTCTGCTTGCTGCCCCGCAGCTTCACGAGATCAGCTTCCGCCTTCTTGACTTCGGCATTGGCTGTATCGACCTTGGCCTGCGAGATCGTATTGGTCGCAATCAGTTGCTTGGCGCGCTCCTGCTCAAGCACGGCCAGATCCCGCTGCGCCTCGGCGGCCTCGATCGAGCCCTCGATCTCCTGCACGGCCGCACGATAGGCGCCATCCTCGACCTGATAGAGCTGGGTCCCGGCCGTTACCTTCTGCCCCTCCTTGAAGTTCACGGCCTCAAGGAAACCGGCGACGCGGGCGCGAATATCAACCTTCTGGGTTGCGACGACCCGACCCGTCAGATCGACGCTTTCGCGAAGGTCCACGATTCGCGCGGGCGCTACCACCACGGCGGGCGCCTGCTGCGCGTAGCCAGTCGGTGCGCTGAACATGAACGCGAGAAGGACGGAAAAGGCAGAGAAGGCAGCTTTCGGCACGGTCATGCGACACCCTTTCGGCAACAAAGCCAGGTTCAGTCCCACGGAGTCTGCTCAACCCGCACAGTAGTCAGGAATACTCTGCCTTTGAAGCGTAAATCGCCCTTCCGTAACTGTTACATCGGCGTTCGAAGCAATGTTACGCGATCCGTCAATTCTGCGTGCGGCCCGATCGGAATGTCGTGCTGCCGGGGAACGGGCGTCACGGCGCCATGACCTGTCCATGGAGTAATCCAGGACATGCGCATGCCAGATGCTTACGCGCGCGGCATGCCGGCCGGCTCAAGGAACTTGCGCAGCGCCGCGATGCGGAAGATCGCATTCGCCGCGCCATAGCCGCGATATCCGCGCCGCTCGACGATCTCGAAGAAGAAGCCGCCGGAAAAGGTCGGGCTGTAGAGCTGGAAATATTCCCCGTTTTCGTCTCTGTCGTAGAGGATGTTCTTTGCCTTCAGCCTTTCGGTGAAATCGGGATCGAGGCCGAAGCGGGCTTCCAAGTCGTCGTAGTAATTGGGCGAGATCGCCAGCGAGACGAAGCCGCCTGCGGCAAGCGCGTCTGCTGTCGTGAAGATGTCGTCTGTCGTGAAGGCCAGATGCTGAATGCCGGAGCCGAAGGTCTCGGCGATGAAGCGTCCTGCCAGCGTGTTGCGGTTCTCGGCCCCGTTCATGGTGATGCGCAGGGATCCCGAGGCATTTTCCACCACCTGGCTGCGCACAATGCCCGAGGGATCGATGATGTCGACAAGCGGCGTCTTATGGGCCTTCAGCAGCGAGGTATAGAAGAGCAGCCACGTCAGCAGTTCGTCGTAGTGCATCGTCTGGGCGATGTGGTCGATCGAACGCAGCCCGACGGCGGTCTCGATAAGGTCTTCGATCTGCTCGAACTCGACGTCCCATATTCTCCCGAGTTCGCTGTCGCGATCGAGGAAGTAGATGATGCCGCCGCCGACGCCGTGCACCGCCGGCATTTCGATTTCACCGTCGTCCAGCGGCTGGACGAAGGTCTCGGCACCGAGCGCCAGTGCCCGCCGGTGCGCAGCCTTGGCATCGTCCACAAGAAGGCCCATCGCATAGGCCGAAGCGCCGTGTACCAGGTAGGAGGAGTTGGCAAAGCCTCGGCTTTCCGTGTTGATCACCAGCCGGATGTCACCTTGTTGGAAGACTGTGACGCTTTTCGTTCTGTGTCGTGCGGCCTTGCGGAAACCGAGTGTGCGGATCAGTGCCTCGAGGTGCGGCGCCTCGTCTTCGTCGATGGTGAATTCGATGAAGGCGATGCCTTCGACGCCCGATCGATCGGGCATTTCGGGAACGGGAAGCGCAATGTCCGGCTCGGCCCGCCGCACCTGATCGCCGAGGTAGCGAAGCGAGCGCTGGCCGTCGACGGATATCGCCGTTGCCGAGCCGCCGCGAAACTGGTCGTTGAAGATCTCGAGCGACAGATAGTCGTCATAGCCGGTGGCCGCCACTGCCCGCATGAATTCGAGCACGGGCAGGTCGCCTTCGCCGGGCATGTTGCGAAAATGTCGGCTCCAATAGAGCAGATCCATGTCGATCAGCGGCGCATCGGCCAGCTGGATGATGAAGATCTTCTCCTTCGGGATCGAGCGGATGGAGTTGACGTCGATCTTGCGCGCCAGCGTGTGAAAACTATCGAGGATCAGGCCGACATTGGCGTGGTCGGCGCGGCGCACCACTTCCCAGGCGTCGCGGTGGTCGTTGATGTGACGTCCCCAGGCAAGCGCCTCGTATCCAACGCGAAGGCCGCGGTTTGCCGCCCGCTCGCCAAGCTCGCGAAAGTCGGCGGCTGCCCGGTCGAGCCCGCCAAGGGCTGCGGGAGAAACGTTGGAGCAGACGAGCACCAGGTCTGTGCCCAACTCCTGCATCAGGTCGAACTTGCGCTCCGCCCGGTCGAATGTCCGGGTTCGGAGCGGCTCCGGCATGCCCTCGAAATCGCGGAACGGCTGGAACAGCGAAATCTCCAGACCATGGTCGCGCACCATCTGCCCGACCTGACGCGGGCTTTCGTCGAACACGAGAAAGTCGTTCTCGAAGATCTCGACGCCGTCGAAGCCGGCCTTGGCGATCGCCTCCAGCTTGCTGCGCAGGTCGCCGCTCAGGGAGACGGTGGCGATCGAGGTTTTCATGCGTGTCTCCTTCGTTGCCCTGTCGTCAGGCGGTCAGGGCCTTGAAATGGGCAAGCATGCGTGCCGCATCCGGCTCCCGACCGGTAAACAGGCGAAACGCGCCGACGGCCTGAAACACCGCCATGCCGCCGCCGTCGAGCGTGCGGCAGCCGCGCTGTCGGGCTTCGGCCAGAAGGGCTGTCTCGAGCGGGAAATAGACAACTTCCGCCACCCAGTGGCGGGCCTCGAGCAGCTCTGCCGGAAGTGGCAATCCGGGATACTTTGCCATGCCGGTCGGTGTCGCATGGATGAGGCCATCCGTTGTCCGCATCGCCGAGGCAAGGTCGGCGCCGGCAACAATTCTCGCCTGTGGAAACAGTGCCGACATGCCGGATGCTAGCGTTTCGGCGCGCTCCATCGCACGGTCGAAAACAGTCAGTGCAGCGAGGCCCATCGAAAGGATGGCGTAGGCGGTTGCAACGCCGGCGCCGCCGGCGCCAAGCTGGACGGCGTGCGTCAGAGCCGCGTCTGGTAGGCCTCGGCGAAAGCTCTCGGAGAAACCCCAGCAGTCGGTGTTGTGACCGATGCGACGGCCTGCCTGAAGCACCACCGTGTTGACTGCGCCGAGATCGCGGGCTTCGTCCGACAGCTCGTGTAGAAATGGGATGACCAACTGCTTGCACGGATGGGTGATGTTCAGCCCGCAAAGGCCTCGCCGTTCCGCCTCGCTGAGCAATTGCGGTAGGTCTTCGGGACCAGCACCGCGCTGGCTGAGGTCGATCAGCTCGTATTCATAGGCGAGCCCCTGTGCCGCACCTTCGCGCATGTGCATCGCCGGTGTGAGCGAGGCTTGGATGCCGGCGCCGATCAATCCGGCTTTCAACGGTCTGAGAAGGGTCTCGGTCATCTCGACGGCTTTCATCATGGGACGGGGTGCCGGCCCGCGGACATTGCGGGCCGGCGGCAGGCTCACTGGCCGCGAAGTGCCTGAAGTTCCTTGAACAGGGCCGCGACCGTATCGGGACCGATCTCGGCGCTGAACTTTTCGATCATCGGCTTGACGGCGTCGCGCAGCTTCTGGGTTTCTTCCGGTGACAGCTCGGTGACTTCCATGCCGGTCGCTTTGATGTCGGCGATCGCCTTGGCGTCGAATTCGCGCGAGGCCTTGCGCTGGTAGTCGCGGGCTTCGGTCGCCGATGCCTGCAGCACCGCCTTCTCCTCGTCGTTGAGGCCGTCCCAGAATTTCTTGCTGATGAGTACGATCTGCGGATTGTACTGGTGACGGGTCACCGTCATGTACTTCTGCACCTCGTAGAACTTGGCGTTGAGAATGTTGGCTGCCGGATTTTCCTGGCCGTCGACCGTGCCGGTTTCAAGCGCGGTGTAAAGCTCGGTATAGGGCAGCGGCACCGCATTGGCGCCGAGATTGTTGAACAGCTCGATCGGGATCGGCGACTGGATCGTGCGGATCTTCAGGCCCTTGATATCCTCGAGCTTGGTGACCGCGTGGCGGTTGTTGGTGAGATTGCGGAAACCCAGCTCCCAGTATCCCAAGCCGACGAGCCCGGTCGCGGGCAGCAATTCTGTCAGGCTGGTGCCGAAGGGGCCATCCATCACCTTGTCGGCCTCTTCGCCGTTGTTGAAGAGGAAGGGCAGGTCGACCGCGCCAAACTGCTTGACGTTGCCGGCGAGGATGCCGGCGTTCAGGACCGTCATTTCGATGACGCCGCCCTGCAGCGCCGAGACGGTCTGGACGTCACCGCCAAGCACACCGCCGGGGAAGAGTTTGACCTCGATCTTGCCGCCGCTCTTCTCCTTCACCAGTTCGGCGAATTTCTCCATGCCCATGACCTGGGGATGGCCCTTGTTGTTGGCGGCGGCGAACTTGAGTTGCTGCTCGCGGATCTCGGCGAGTGCCGGGCTTGCCGCCATCAGTGCTACCGGTATTGCAACGCCGAGCGCCATTTTCATCAGTCTGTTGAACATATTTCCCTCCCAGGTTTGGCCGGTTTCTCCCTCCGGCCGGTTAAGCTTGCAGATGTTGCGTGGTGCCTATCGCGCAAACCAGGAGGCCGGAACGGTCACCAGTTGCGGGAACAGCACGAGCAGGAAAAGCACGATCAGCTCGGCGATCAGGAACGGCATGACGCCCTTCATCAGCTCTTCCATCTTGAGCTTGGAAACGCCGCAGATGACGTTGAGCACCGTGCCGACAGGCGGGGTGATCAGGCCGATCGAGTTGTTGATGATGAACAGCACGCCGAAATAGACCGGGTCGATGCCGGCCTGCTTGATGATAGGCATCAGCACCGGCGTCATGATCAGGATGGTCGGCGTCATGTCCATGGCGGTGCCGACGACGACGACGAGCGCCATGATGGCCAGCAGCAGCAGCGTCTGGTTGTCCATCAGCGGCTCGAGAAGGGCGACGAGATCGCCGGGCACGTCGGCAACGGTGATCAGCCAGGCCGAAACGGCGGCACAGGCGACGAGGAACATCACGATCGACGTGATCTTAGCAGCCGCGACGAAGACGTGAAACAGCTTGGCTGGCGGCAGCTCGCGGTAAATCACCATCGACACGAACAGTGAATAGACGGCCGCCACCACGCCGGCTTCCGTCGGCGTGAACACGCCGAACTTCAAGCCGACGATGATGATGACGGGCAGGAACAGCGCCCAAAGGCTGTCGATGAAGGTCTTCATCCTGACGGCGCCGCTCTGGCGCGGCGGCAACTGGTGCTGCTCCTTGCGCGACACGATCATCCAGGTGACGCAGAGGGCGGCGGCAATCATCAGGCCGGGGAAGATGCCGGCGAGGAACAGCTTGGTGATCGAGACGCCACCGACGACGCCGTAAAGGATGAAGCCGATCGACGGCGGTATGATCGGGCCGATGATCGAGGCGGATGCCAAGAGCCCGCCGGCGCGGGCCGGATCGTGACCGGATTTCAGCATCATCGGCAAGAGAAGGGCACCAAGGGCTGCCGCGTCGGCCACGGCCGAGCCGGAGAGGCTCGCCATGATGCAGGCGGCGAAAATCGCGACGAAGCCGAGCCCGCCGCGAATGTGGCCGACCATCGCCATGGCGAGATCGACGATGCGTCGCGACAGGCCGCCGGTGTTCATCACCTCGCCGGCGAGCATGAAGAAGGGCACGGCTATCAGCGGAAAGCTGTCGGCGCCGTTCAGCACATTCTGGGCGACGATCTGGGCGTCGTAGAGGCCGAGATACATCATCAGCGCGACGCCGGTGATGATCAGCGCAAACGCGATCGGCACGCCGAGCGCCATCGGGCCAAGCAGGGCGCCGAGGAAAATCGTGACGGTCATCGGTCTCTCCTCAGGGCTTGGCGACGGGATGGGCGAGCGGGGATCCCGGGTGCTCGTCGAGCGCCACCTGATCCTCGCTGTCACGCACCAGCTCGGCCGTCGCCACGTCGACGCGGCCGGTGAGGATTGAGAACATGTCCCAGAGGATGATCAGGAAGGCGGGAATGCCGAAGGCGAGGCCTGCACCGTAGAAGAAGCCCATGGAAATGCCGGTGGCGGGTGCCGCGACATGGAGATTGATCAGCGTCTGCGACCAGCTGCCGCTGATCATCAGCCATGTTGCGCCCAGCATCAGCACCTGGCCTGAAAGGATCGCGACCTTTGCACTATTGGGCGGCAGTCGGCGCAAAAGTGAATCGACACCGAGGTGGGCATGTTCGCGCATCGCGATGACGGCGCCGAGAAAAGTCAGCCAGATGAAGAAGATGCGCGACAGCTCTTCGGAATAGGTGATGCCTGTGTTGAAGGCGTAGCGCAGCACGACATTGCCGAAGACCAGCACGACCATGCCCGCAAGCAGAAGCGCGATGGCGACCTTCAGCAGCAGGAAGCAGAATTCGATTATCCTCACCATTTCGCTCCTCCCAGGCGATCAACCGCGTCTTGCGGCCTGTGACGTCCGTCATCGGTCAGGACATCCAAGTGTACAAGGTTGGCAAGTGTGCAAGGCTGACATGCCGATCTCTCCTCCAAGCGACCGAATGCCATTTCAAAATGTACTAACTAGTTCGAATGTCAAGCGGCATGTCTTGAAAGAAGCGCGCAAGCCCAATAAGACTTGGGGCAGGTCGCGGAGTGGAGCCGCGGCCAACGCGTGGCGGCGGCAGCCATTTCGCGTTGAGAATCAAGGGTGGAGGATGCGACGGGGCATGGCGGCGCGAGCAGAGAATGGACGCAAGAACGATCCACAGCGCACGAAGGAGGACATCCTCATCGTCGCGACGGACGAGTTCGCGACCCATGGTCTGGCCGGCGCACGTGTCGATGCGATCGCTGAGAAGACCC
The DNA here is from genome assembly GCF_059419585.1 of Ensifer sp. GW821-FHT05G01. Lineage (NCBI taxonomy): Bacteria > Pseudomonadati > Pseudomonadota > Alphaproteobacteria > Hyphomicrobiales > Rhizobiaceae > Ensifer > Ensifer sp. GW821-FHT05G01. The sequence goes on from NZ_JBWKSC010000002.1 coordinate 102,720, forward strand.
GCACCTCCAAGCGGATGATCTACTATTACTTCGAGAGCAAGGAGGGGCTCTATCTCTCGGTGCTCGAACGGTCCTACCGCAAGATCCGCACCCTGGAGGCTGATCTGCAATTGTCGAGCCTTGCACCCGAGGCGGCGCTGCGCACTCTGATCTCAACCACGTTCGACCACGACCAGGCCAATCCGGAATTCGTGCGCCTGGTCAGCATCGAAAACATCCATCACGCCGCCCACATGATGCGCTCGGAGGCGATCCGCGATCTCAATGTTTCGGTGATCGAAACCATCGCCGGCATTCTGGAGCGCGGCGTCGCGGAGGGCGTGTTCCAGCGCACGGCCGATCCGATCGACGTGCACATGCTGATCAGCGCCTTCTGTTTCTTCCGGGTCTCCAACCGCTACACGTTCGGCACGATCTTTCGCCGCGACCTTTCCGAGCCGGAGACGATGCAGCGGCACAAGGGTCTGATCGCCGATGCCGTGCTGAGTTACCTCAAGAGCTAGAGACAGCTCTGTTGGCAGGTTAACCGTTGCGAAGGTGCTCGGTCGGCAGCGCCGTCGTGTACTTGATCTGGCTGAGTGCGAAGCTCGACCGGATGCTGGAGACGCCGGGGATGGTCGTCAGGAAGTCGACGACGAGCGCCTGGTACTTCATCAGGTCCTCGACGACGACGCGCAGCATGTAGTCCGACTCTCCCGTCATCAGGTAACATTCGACGATTTCGGGCTTGGTCCTGATCGCGGCGCTGAAGGCATCGAGCGAGGCCCGGTCCTGCTGCTTCAGCGATACGTGCACAAACACGTTGACGGCAAGGCCAAGCGCGAAAGCGTCGACGAGCGCCACCGAACCCTTGATGACGCCGCTCTCCTTAAGTTCGTTGACGCGCCGCCAGCAGGGAGAGGCCGAAAGCCCGGTTGCTTCGGCAAGCTCGGCCGTGCTGATCTCGGCGTTCTGCTGCAGCAGATCGAGAATGCGGATGGTCGCTGCGTCAAAGCTTGGCAGTTTCTTCGGCATGAAATTTCCTGAAATGGCGTTTCATCGGTCAGTATTGCCGGAAATGACAAAATTTCCAACAAAGATAGACCGGATATTTCGCGCGACCGGGTGTAGCGTTTTCATGTTCTGGGAGGAGCCGACATGCAAGCGCATAAACTTTCGACCGCCACGCTGAATTGCCTGAAAGATCTGGAACGGCAGGTGCTGTGGCACGCGTGCTGGATGATTCACAACGCCAATCACATCCGGGAAAAGGGCGAGGTGAAAGTCGGCGGGCATCAGGCATCCTCCGCCTCGATCACGTCGATCATGACGGCGCTGTACTTCCACATCCTGCGGCCGGAAGATCGGGTCGCGGTGAAGCCGCATGCGGCCCCGGTCTTCCATGCGATCCAGTATCTGATGGGCAACCAGACGCGCGAGAAGCTGCAGAATTTCCGCGGCTTTGGCGGCGCACAATCCTATCCCAGTCGCACCAAGGATATCGACGACGTCGATTTTTCGACCGGCTCCGTTGGGCTCGGTGTCGGCATTACTGCCTTTGCCTCGATCATCCAGGACTACATCGCGGCGAAACCGTGGGCGCAGAAGAAGAGCGACGGCCGCATGATCGCGCTCGTCGGCGATGCCGAACTCGACGAAGGCAACATCTATGAGTGCCTGCAGGAGGGCTGGAAACACGATCTGCGCAACACATGGTGGGTAATCGACTACAACCGTCAGAGCCTTGACGGCGTCGTTCGCGAAGGTCTTTGGCAACGCATCGAGGCGATCTTCACCGCTTTCGGCTGGGACGTGAAGGTCGTCAAATATGGCGCCTTGCAGGAGGCGGCGTTCAAGGAGCCCGGCGGCGAGACCCTGCGTGGTTGGATCGACCGCTGCCCCAACCAACTCTATTCGGCGCTGACGTTCCAGGGCGGGGCCGCCTGGCGCAAGCGTCTTCAGGACGAGATTGGTGACCAGGCTCATGTCAGCAAGCTTTTGGCTTCCCGAAGCGACGAAGACCTCTCGGCGCTGATGAGCAATCTCGGCGGTCATTGCATCCAGACACTTGCCGACACCTTTGCCAGCATCGACCACGATCGCCCAACGGTCTTCCTTGCCTATACGATCAAGGGCTGGGGAACGCCGCTGGCCGGCCACAAGGACAATCATGCCGGCCTCATGACCAAGGCACAGATGCAGGATTTCCAGCAGAAGATCGGCGTTCGCGCCGGCGAGGAATGGGAAGAGTTCGCGGCGGTTGCCGATGCCCAGGCGGCAAAGGAATTTCTGAAGAGTGTGCCGTTTTTTGCCGAGGGCACACGACGGTTCACGTCGCAACCGGTGCAATCTGCCGGTCCGGTTCTGCTCGACGACCGCGAGCTTTCGACCCAGGCGGGGTTCGGCAAGATCCTCGATGCGCTGGCGCAGCGCGACGATGCGCTCGCCGCCCGGATCGTGACGATGGCGCCTGATGTGACCGTCTCGACCAATCTCGGGCCGTGGGTCAACAGGCGCGGCCTGTTTGCCCGCGAAACCCAGGCCGACACGTTCCGAGACGAGAAGGTTCCCTCGGCGCAGAAATGGGCCTTCGGTCCCGGCGGACAGCACATCGAACTCGGCATTGCCGAGATGAACCTCTTCCTGCTCCTGGGCGCGGCCGGCCTTTCCCATTCGGTGTTCGGCGAACGCCTGCTGCCGATCGGCACGGTCTACGATCCGTTCGTCGCACGCGGGCTCGATGCCCTCAACTATGCCTGCTATCAGGATGCCCGCTTCATGATCGTCGGCACACCTTCTGGCGTGACGCTGGCGCCGGAAGGCGGCGCGCACCAGTCGATCGGGTCGCAATTGATCGGCATGAGCCAGGACGGGCTTGCTAGCTTCGAACCTGCCTATCTCGACGAACTCTCCGTGATCATGGACTGGTCCTTCGATTACATGCAGCGCGACGGCGACGCCGTGCACGACGAACGCACGTGGCTGCGCGATACGACCGGCGGCTCGATCTATCTGCGGCTGACGACGCGTCCGCTCGAACAGATGCAGCGCCGCGAGGATGCGGCCTTCCGCCAGGGCGTGATCGACGGTGCCTACTGGCTGCGTGAGCCGCGACCGAACACCCAGCTGGTGCTGGCCTATCAGGGGTGCGTCGCGCCAGAGGTGCTGATGGCGGCCGGGCGACTGGCGGAGCGTCATCGCGATGTCGCCGTGCTGGCGGTGACGTCGGCTGACCGGCTCAACGCCGGCTGGACGGCGGCGCAACGCGCCCGCCGTCATGGCCATCACGCCGCTGAAAGCCATATCGAGGCGCTGCTGGCACCGCTTTCGGATGCCTGCGAGATCATCACCGTCACCGATGGTCATCCCGCCACCCTCGGCTGGTTCGGATCGGTGCACGGTCACCGTACCGTTTCGCTGGGGGTCGAGCATTTCGGGCAGACGGGCACGATCGCCGACCTCTACGCCCATTTCGGCATCGATACGGACTCGATCATCGAAGCGGCCGACGCGGTCGCTCTACGCCGCAATCACCGCAAGTTCAGGCAGGCCGGATAGGAGCGCCACACGCGATGACCGGGGTGCCGGAGCACCTCGCACCCACCGTTTCCGACAAGGGTCAACCGATAAAGGCGCGCCGCAGAAGGCCGGCCATCGATGCGCGCAAGCTGCCGCGATCGGCAATTTGGGCGCGCGGCACGCCGAACAGCAGGCGCAGGATGCCGCTGCGTTGTTCGGCTGTCGGCAGGATCGTCAATCCGCCATCGGCCTCATGGCCTTCGGCAATGCGGACCCAGCCGATCTGCGGCAGGTAGACCGCTGCATCATCTGTTCGCGCCGCGTCGAGGCCCGGAATGCGGACGCTGTCCGCCGACAGCCCGCCTATGCTGATGTCGACGGTCTGGCCCGCCTGCCGATACTGCCCGTCCAGCGACACGTCGATGACTTCTTCCTGCCCGTATCGTGGCAGTTCGATGCAGACGAGCAGGCTGACGAAGGCGATGGTCATCGATACGAGTGACCAGACGAGGTTGAGTATCTCGCGTTCGGCAAAATCCGTGGGCGCGTTCCACGCGAGCACCGTCTGCAGCACCGAAAGACCGGAAAGCACCGTCACCAGGCCGAAGAAGAGCGCCGTCGGCAGGTGTACACGCATGCGCGCGCGGTCGCCGCCTTTCTCCGTCACCTTGAAGGGGCGACCGAACGGACGGCGGATCGCCTGCAGTAGCGTAAGCGTGACCGGCAGCGCCGTCAGCGCATGGGTGACCTCGGTAAACAGCGGCAATGTCCGTTTTCCCGAGATCCAGGATGCGTAGACCCAGAACACCAGCAATGACGAGATGCCGTACTTCATGAACAGAAGCTCGTCGGCCTGAAGCGCGGAAATTCCGAAGAGCCAGTAAATCGACGGCGCGAAAAGCAGGCAGAGAATGAAGGGCTTCGACAGCCAGCACAGCAGTCCGTGCAGATAGTGAAAGCGCTGGCGCAGGGTAAAATGCCCCCGCCACAGCGGTCCATCCTTCAGGAGACCGATCTGGATCGTGCCGAGGCACCACCGGGTTCGTTGGGTGATGTATTCGGGAATGCCCTCGGCGGAAAGGCCGACGCTGAGTTTCTCGTTCAGCCATCGGGTCACGTATCCGCGCTCCATCAGACGATAGGAGAGCAGCATGTCCTCCGACAGGGCTTCGTGCGGGAAACCGCCGATTTCGTTGACGAGAGCCCGGCGCACCACGAAGCTCGTTCCCACGCAGAAGGCGCACTCGACCGCATCCTTTGCCGGTTGGAACGTGTCGAAGAAGACGCGCTGATCGTCGACAAAGCTCGACGCGATGTGCAGGTTGTGCTGGATCGGGTCGGCGTTGAAGTAGAACTGCGGTGTCTGGACGATGCCGATGCGTTGGTTTCTGAACAGGCCGACGACGCGCTTGAGAAAGTTTGCCTGTGGCGCGAAGTCCGCGTCGAGGACCATGATGAAATCGGATGGTCTCTCGTTGTTCGTCAGGTGCAGCGCGTTGTTCAGATTGCCGGCCTTGGCATGCCGGTTGTCCGGGCGCGTAATGTAGTTGACGCCGATAGTTTCGCAGTATTCGCACACTTCGGGGCGACGGGTGTCGTCGCAGACATAGACCTGGAAATCCGGGTAATCCATCGCCTTGGCGCAAACAGCTGATTTTTCCAGAATATGGATCGGCTCGTTGTAGGTGCAGATGAAAACGGCAACCGATGGATAGCGGCCGTTTGCGGCAAGTTCGCTCTCTGCGGCATCCGCCTCGGCCGTCCAGTCCGTGGTGCGGCAAAGGATCAGGACGGAGGCGACCGCGTAGACGATCGAGATAGCCTCGAACGAAAAATAGACATAGGGCCAGAGGCTTTCCGCAGTCGGTTCCAGGTCGGGCAGGGTGTCGAGCAGTCGCCAGCAGAGATAGAGCGTGAGCGATGTTGCAGTGACGATGCTGAAGGCAACCCTCTCCAGCGGGTTTCGCGGATTCGCGAGGGCGGCAAGCGCCAGGAACGCCAGTGCAACGCCGAGATCGAACAGAAGGACGCTTGTGAGATCGGAATCGAGGTGGAAAAACATGGCAGCACTCAATTGGCGCGGAAGGGATTGTAAGCCGTGGCTGCGAGAACGGCCCAGGCCGTGGCGCCCAGATGCGGCCGTCGGTAGTACCGAAATGCCCCCCCGACACCCGCAGCGTCGATCGTAAGCCCGGTCGATAATTCCTCGTCGCGGGTGGCAAACAGCCAGCCCGACGCCGCGTCGCGATTGTTCATCACGCTTTCCATCAACCCTTCGGCACGCTCTTCGTCACCCTCCAGCCGAAACATCAGTGCTGCCTGCGCAGTTCCTTCGATCCACAATCCGTCCCGGTCGTCGTTGAAGTCGTAGCCGCCTGGGACTGCGAGTTTGGCGTCGATGCGCAAGGGTGCCTCGTTCCACCCCGCCGGTCGCTCGCCCGCGGGCACGACCATCAGCGGCCATATCTGCACGTCGAGAACGGTTATGCCGTTGCGCACCGGCTTGCCTGACGTATCGGTGCCGATCAGGAACCCTTGCTCGCCGTCGAACATGCTCGTGACGAAATGCAGGGCAGAGCGCGCAAGTGGATCCCATTGCGGGTCTCCGGTTTCCGACTTCAGCCAGCGCGCGACGGCAAGCGCATCGATATTGTGCTCCGTCGATTTCCACGCGATGGGCTTTGATACCGGGTCGAAGCCGAAATATCCGCCGGTCAGGCCGGCGCTGTCTTCACGAAGTCCGCTCATCAGCCACGTACCGAGATCGATGGCGCCCTCGAGATAGGCGGGCTCGCGCGTGCGAGCATGAAGCTGGAGCAGGGCGAGTGCGGCCCAGGCGACATTTCCAAGTGCGGTGCTGACCTGATATTCGTCTTCGGCCCAATGGCCCCCGTCGGCATCCCACCATCCGGGAAGGGCAACCGGCACGGTGATTTCGCCGATCCGGTAGGCGTTGCGCAGGCGGCCGTCGCGAAACTGCCGGTCTGTCTTCGATGCGGCCAGCAATGCGTCACCGATCGATCGGGCTGCAGCAATCCTGCCGCAGGCAAGCAAGGCCATGGCTGCAAGCGCGTTGTCGTAAGTGAACGCCGCCGTCGCCAGCGGCTGCGGCAAGGCCGTTTCGTTCGGTCCCGGCCGATAACTTGGGATGAAGCCGACCGCCGGAGGCTGCCCGACCGTTTCGTGCTGCACGGCTGCGATCGCATCGCAAAGCGCCTGCGCCGTGCCCTCGGCGGCCGTGGCAGGCGAGGCAAGGCAGGCAAGGCAGGCGATCGCCACGGCCCGTGATCCCAGGGCAAGGGGTGAGCGAGACATCAGCCGAAACCTCACAAACGTCAGAGTGCTTTCTCACGAATGCCGGTGCTGTCGGGCTTCATCGCCACGGCCAGCGTGGTGGTGGCGGCAAGGCGGGCACCGCGGGGCGAAACACGCGTGATCTTCGCCTGCTCGCCTGGGGTTGCCGTGGGAGCGTCCGTAAACGCTGCCAGGTGCTGCCGGAGCTGGCCGGCATAACCGGCGAGCGCGCTCGACGTGTTGTCGAGCTGGCGGCGGGTCCACACGACCCAGGTTTTCGGCATGCTGACCGTCACCCACGTGCCGACTTCGCAGAACTTGTTCACGACCCCATTGTCCGAATGCGCCGCATCGGGGGTTATGAAGGCGTAGAGTTCGCGCCGTTCCGTCGGCGGAAATGGCACGGCATAGTCGAGATCGACCCGCTCCGTCGTCTTTGGCACCAGTCGCTCGACGCGGCCAAGAACCGGACCGTCCCAGCCGTCGGCCTCCACCGTCACGCTTGCCCCCAATGACAGGCTTTGTGCCTGGCGCTCGGAGAAGATGGCGACGACGAAGGCGTCGGCACAGCTGACGGATTCGGCCAGAGTATCGCCACCGCTGACCTGCTTTCCGACCTGTGCCACGGTCTTGAAGAGTTTCGCCTGCGCAGAGATCGCCACATCGGCGCGAACGAGCTTGGCGACGCGTTCTTCTTCCGCTTTCGCCAGAGCCTTCAGCTGGTCGATGCGCGCCTGGATGGTTGCGGTCTGGATGCTGATCTGCGAGCGGTCGGCCTTCACATTGCGGATTTCTCGCTGAAGGTCCTGCAACGATTGCTGTTCGCCGCCGACGAAGATGCCCGAGCGGGCATTGCCGAGATCCGCGCTCAACATCTCGACCCGCAATCTGGCGGCTACGATTTTCGTATCCTCAAGTTTCAGCGTATTGGCAAGCTCATCCCGGTTGCCGGCGATCACACCCTTTTTCACGAGGCCGAGTTTCCGCACCGCGGCGTTCTTCTCGTTGGCGGACGACAGGCTGACGATTTCCAGGTGGGCTTGCGCGTTGCGCAGGTCGTTGTCTGACCGAATGATGATCGCCGCCTGTTGGCGGTCCAGGTCTCGTTCGAGATCGGCGATGCGGCGCAGATAGTCCGCGTGGATCGATTGCTTGAGCGCCAGATCGTTCTGAAGCGACGTCAGCTCGATCGTCAGGCCGATCAAGGTCGAGCGGTCGACGCGGTCGTTTTCGATCGTGGCAAGCGGGAGGTTGCCGTCGCCTCCACTGTTGACCTCGACCACGCGCCCGCCGATCGGCGAGGTGATTGAAACGACCGGGGCGTTGGTGACGGCGCGTGTCGTTGATGATGAGAAGACCGGCGGTGCAATCGTTGTCATGAACGTCGATCCGACAACGCCGAGCACACCAAGAGATAAAATTCTGACTGATTTAGTATGATTTGTAGAAATGTCTTTATTTGTCTTGGAAGACATAGCTTTAATCTCCAGCGGTGATTTTTATGCTACGCATCCTCCCATGTTTTTAAGGGTTACATGTCGTCGATACCCCGTCAAGGTCGAATATTAGTAAATTATTGATCAATATATACGCATTTATTGCATCGTTTAACGGCATCTGTCCTTGCGTTGATCAGCTGCACAAGAAATGAGCGGCACGCCAAATCCACTGACGGGGTCACCGCAAACGGCGAGGAGTGCCGGCCGGCGTGGGGCAATCGAGATTGCGCCCGGCCGGGAGCGGGCGGTGTCAGCGCCCGTATTTGCGCATGACCTCAACCAGCGGACCATGCTTGATGGCATCGATCTTGAAACGGTCGTGCGCTGTACCGCCTGAATCTTCCGCCGCCAACATGGCATTGACCACCGCCTCTTCGACGCTGTCGACCGTGGCCAGATAGACGGGATCGAGCATTTCGTCATTGACGATTTCGAGCGTCAGGCGCGGCGGGGCGCGGTGCGCCATCGGCTGCGGATTGGCGGTCGAAAACGCCAGGAAGATGTCGCCGGAATTGTTGCCGCCGGGCGTGCCGTTGCGGCCGATGCCGATGGCCGCGCGCCGGGCGAGACGTTGCAATTGATGCGGCGCCATCGGCAGGTCGGTGGCGATGACGACGATAATCGAGCCGCGTTCCTGCATCTGGCTCTGCGGCGTGCCGTCGCGCATGTGCTGGCCGACCGGTACGCCGCAGATCGTCAGCCAGTCGCGCTGGCCGTGGTTGGCCTGCACCAGCGTGCCGATCGTGTAGTCGCGTCCGCCGAACTCGACGATCCGAGAGGCTGTGCCGGTGCCGCCCTTGAAGCCATAGGCGATCATGCCGGTGCCGCCGCCGCAATTGCCTTCCTGGACAGGGCCGGCGACTGCCGCGTCAAGTGCCGCCTTGACCTCCACCTCGCCGATCGGCTGGCCGTTGATGTCGTTGAGTACGCCGTCATAGGTTTCGGCGACCACCGGCATGATCCAGAGAAAATCGTCGCTGTCATAGGTGGAGGCGTAACGCTCCAGCATCCATTGGATCGTGGCGTGGTGGGTCATCCCCACCGCATGAGTGTTGGTGATCATCACCGGCCCGAGGAAGAAGCCGCCATCCTCGATCCAGTGGGTTCCGGTCATTTCGCCATTGCCGTTGAAACGATGCACGCCCGCGTAAACGGGAACCGGCACGTCCGAGCCTGCATGCGGCAGAATGGCAGTGACCCCGGTTCGAACCGGGCGCTTGCGGCCCGGGCGCGGTTCGTCTTCTGAGATCGTGTGAAAGCCGACGGCAATGCCCTCGACATCGGTGATGGCGTTGTGGGGGCCGGTGCGGCCGGTAAAGGGCAGGCCAAGGTCCCGGGCGCGGGCTTTGGTGGCGGGCGTATTCTTGTTGTCCATGATCATTTCTGCCGAGAGCGGAGGTAGAGGCCAAGCGAGGCGACGACGAAGGAGAATGTCAGCATCATCACCGCGATCGCGTTGATCTCCGGCTTGATGCCGCGCCGAAGCATGGCGAAGATGAACATCGGCAGTGTCGTCACATCGACGCCGGCGATGAAGTAGGTGATGACCAGATCGTCCATCGAGATGATGAAGGCGAGCAGGGCGCCGCCGACGATGCCGGGCAGGAGCTGCGGCAGCGCCACGCGGCGAAAGGTCGTCCATTCGTCAGCGCCAAGGTCGGCCGAGGCGTTTTCGAGTGTGCGGTCCATGCCGGCGAGCCGTGCCGAGACGACGATAAAGACATAGGAAATCAGGAAGGTGCATTGCCCGATGATGATCGTCGTCAGGCCGAGGTGGATGCCCGAATTGACGAAGAAGATCAAAAGCGCGATGCCGAGCACGATATCGGGCATTAGCATCGGCATGAACATGATCACCCGATAAAAGCGCTGGCCAAGAAAGTCGAAACGGTAGAGGCCGATCGCGATCGCCGTGCCGAACACCGTGGCGATCAGCGTCGTCGAGGTGGCGATGACGAGGCTGTTCCACACGGCCTGGAGAAGCTGGCCGGTCGATTCGATATAGAGCGCGTTTTCGGACACCGTCGTCTTGAAGCCCAGTACCTGGGCGTACCATTCGGTGGTGAAGCCGGTCCAGGTCATCATGTTAACCGGGTTGGAATTGAACGAATAGACGGCGATCACCACCAGCGGAATGTAGATGAAGGCGAAGAAGAGGCCGGTGTAGGCGACGAGGCCGCCGCGAAAGAGCGATTGTGCGATCTTCATGGGGATTCCTCAGCGATTGAGCGCGGCGTCGGTGCCGCGGCGGCCGGACGCGAACACGTAGACGAGCAACAGCACCAGCATTACGCTCATGACCATCATCGCCAGAGCCGAGCCGAAGGGCCAATTGCGGGCGGCGAGGAACTGCTGCTCGATCAGGTTGCCGAGCATCATCACCTTGGCGCCGCCGAGGATGGCCGGAACGACGAAGTTGCCGAGCGCCGGGATGAAGACGATGATCGCACCGCCGACGATACCGGGGGCCGTCAGCGGCAGGATGATGCGCCAGAAGGTGCGGATTGGGCCGGCGCCGAGATCGAGCGAGGCGCGCACCAGCGTCCAGTCCAGCTTCTCGACGCTGGCATAGACCGGCATGAACATGAACGGGATGAAGACATAGACCATGCCGAGAATGATGGCGCCGTCCGTATAGATCAGGTCCAGCGGCCGGGCGATCATGCCCGTCGACAGCAGCATCTCGTTGACGAGGCCGGTCTGGCGCAGGATCAGCACCCAGACGAATAGGCGAACGATCAGGCTGGTGAAGAAGGGTAGCGTGATGAGGAACAGGCAGAAGTTCTTCCACCGCTCCGACAACCGGGCAATGCAGAAGGCTGCGGGATAGCAGACGAGCAGGGCGGCCAGAACCGTCAGTGCCGCGATCTTTACCGAGCGGAGGAAGATGGCGATGTAGACGGGATCGAAATCCTCGAACATCGGATCGGCAAAACCGAGGATGCGGCCGAAGTTGTGGGGATAGAAGGTCCACTCGACGCCGCCGTAAAGCCCCGGTGCCAGAAAGCTCGTGACCATCATGATCGCCAGCGGGCCAAGGAAGAACACGGCAAGGAACAGGGAAACGGGACCGAGCAGGACGGCGAGCTGGACGCGGCGGCGAATGGCGATCGACATGTCACGCCTCCGCGCACGGTTGAATGAGGTGAACGGCGGCCGGATCATAGGCGAGCCTGGCGCGGCGCGTTCGCTCGATTTCGCCGATCAGGCTGCGGCGGCCGGCTGGGATCTCGGCGACGATCTTTCTGCCTGCCGGTGTGCGGCCGAACAATTCGAAGGTCGAGCCGACGAACACGATCGCTTCGAGGTCGACGTCAAGCGTGGGGGACGGCTCTCCCGCGTCGGCGAGAAAGAATTGTTCTGGACGGATCAGCGCAGTCGCGGCACCCGACGTTGTCGACGGGGTTCGCCGATAGCGAATTTCCGTGCCGTCGCTGGTCATCAACCGGTCGCCATCGATCCGCCCCTCGAACAGGTTGCTCGCGCCGATGAAGGTGGCGACGAAACTGTTGACCGGGCGGTCGTAGATCGCTCGCGGCGTATCGAGCTGCTGGATGCGACCGCCGGAGAGAACCGCGACGCGATCCGACATCGTCAACGCCTCCTGCTGGTCGTGGGTTACGAAGATGAAGGAGATGCCGAGCTCGTGCTGCAGCGTCTTCAGCTCGATCTGCATGGCCTGGCGCAGGTTCTTGTCGAGGGCTGAAAGCGGCTCGTCGAGCAAAAGCAGTTTTGGACGGGCGATGATGGCACGGGCCAGGGCGACGCGCTGCTGCTGGCCGCCTGAGAGCTGACGCGGACGCCGGCCCTCCATGCCCTCAAGTCCCACCATCTTCAGTGCCGCTGCCACCTGTTCGCGTCGCTTTGCCTTGGCGACGCCAGCGACTTCAAGTGCATAGGCGGTGTTCTCGCCGACGGTCATATGCGGAAACAGCGCGTAGTTCTGGAAGACGGTATTGACGGGGCGGCGGTAGGGCGGCCGGTCGGTCATGTCCTCCCCGTCGATCAGGATGCGCCCGCCGTCGAGCTCGACGAAACCGCTGATCGCCTGCAGCAGGGTGGTCTTGCCGCAACCGGATGGCCCGAGAAGCGTCAGGAACTCGTTGCGCCGCACCTGAAGATCGATGGCGTCGAGCGCGGTCACGCTCCCGCCTTCCGGAGTGGCGAAGGCTTTGCTCGCCCCCTCCAGCCGGACAATGGAATCCTGCATCTGTCATTCCCCAAAATGTTATTTAAATAACGCTTGTGCGTTTTGGATATATGGATACCATTTGTTCATCGGTGTCAACGGCCGCAGAAGCCGGAGCCGGCAAGGACCAGGGAACGGTCCGATCCTGGGGCGCCAAGCCCCACGAACCATCAGAGGAGACTATCTATGACAAAAGCAAGCCGCGTCGTCCGGGCGACCAAGGCCAAACTCCTGGGCTCCACGCGGGCCGCCGCATTCTCGCTGTCCGCCTTGTTCGCCATGGCCGGCCTTGGCCAGGCGGCCGAACTCAACATCTACAACTGGGGCGAATACATCAATCCGGCCGTCCTGAAGAAGTTCGAGGAAGAGACGCAGATCAAGGTCAATCTTTCCACCTATTCCTCCAACGAGGAGATGCTGGCGAAGATCCAGGGCGGCGCCACCGGCTACGACGTCGTCTTTCCGTCGGTCCACATGCAGGACATCATGTCCAAGCTCGACCTCTTGGAGAAGACCGACATCAATGCCTATGAAGGTTTCAAGAACATCGACCCGGCATTCCTGAGGGCAAAGAGCGATCCGAAGGGCGAGTATTGCTTGCCCTATGCCTTTGGAACCGTCGGCATCGTCTACAATCGCAAGGTGCTCGGCAAGGACGTCGTCGGCTGGAAGGACCTGATTGCGACCGTCAAGGAGAAGGGGCTGAAGTTCACCCTGCTCGACGACATGCGCGAAGTGCTGGCCGTCGGGCTGATCCTCAACGGCCACAAGGTCAACTCGACCGACCCGGCCGAGCTGCAGCAGGCGGCCGATACGATCATCGCGATGAAGCCTGACGTCGCGGCCTTCACCTATGATACCCGACCGATGGTGCAGTCCGGCGACGTGGCCGCCGGCCACTTCTTCGTCGGCGCGATGGTCGATGTCTTCGCCAACCAGAAGGACCTCGGCTACGTGATCCCGGAGGAAGGGGCGACCATGTACCAGGAGGATATGTGCGTGTTGAAGACGGCGCCGAACAAGGACAGCGCCATGAAGTTCCTGCAGTTCTATACCCGGCCGGAGGTCGCAGCTCTCAACGTCTCCCAGCAGACCAACGGCACCGCCAACGTGCCGGCGCGACAATTGACCCCCGACCAGATCAAGAATAGCAAGGAAATCAATCCGACGCCCGAAACGATGCAACGGCTCCAGATCTTCGAGGACCTGGGCTCCGGCGTGCGCCAGCTCGATCGCGTCTGGACCAAGGTGAAGACGGCGCAGTAACGGCGGAAAGATCGGCAATTCCGCCCGCGTACAGCGTATTTTGCGTCGGATATCGGGCGCGCGGCACTGCAAGCGGGCGGAAATACCTCCGGGGAGGGGACGTGGCACAACGAATCCTGAAGCTCGTGCAGAGCGAGGAACTCAGGCGGTCGAAATCCGACAGGCTGATTGCCCACTACATCGAGCGCAATCTGGCGGAGATCCCGTTCGAAACGGCAAAATCGATCGCAAGCCGTCTCGAGCTCTCGCCGATGACTGTCGGGCGCTACCTCCGGCGCATGGGTTTCGATGGCCTCGATCAGCTGAAGCACGAGCTGCGGCGCGGCAGCTCCAACCCGGCCTGGCAGGTGAAGGGGCCGGTCGATCGACTGCGCGAAGACATTCGTGAGGGCAAGCTGCTCGCCGGCCTTATCCAGGAACAGATCAACAATCTCGGTCTGGTCTACGAACTGACCACCTCGCCGGAATGGCAGCAGGCGATCGAGGCGCTGATCAGTGCCAGCGAGGTTTATGTCGCAGCCTATCAGAACGTGCGCGGCATCGCCCAGTATTTCGCAAGCCAGCTCTCCTATACCCGCTCGCGGGTGCAGTTCGTCGATGGCTTGAACGGCACCTATTCGGAACTGCTGGATGGTTCGGTCGAGGGGCGCGTGCTTTTCCTGCACGATGTCAGGCGCTTTGCTGCCAAGGCCAAGCCGCTTGCGATGGAAGCGCGCCGCGCCGGCGTCAAGGTTATCCTCTACACCGACGAATATTGCCCCTGGGCAGCGGAAGTGTCGGATATCTGCCTGGTTGTCCCGGGTTCGCACGGCCCCCTATGGGACGGCGCGGCGACGACCATCGCCGTCATGGACCTGATGCTCAGCAACATTATCGTCGTTCTCGGCGACGAGGTCAGCGAGCGCGTCGGCATGTTGACGCGGCTTCAGGACGTGTTCGGCGACTTCGAGGCTTGAGCGGCGCCAAGGGCGCTCCACTTGCGCTGCCTTCGTTCGTCGTCGCGGGAGGCCTGCTGCCTCCTTTCCAAAATGCTTTCCCATGGGCCGCGATTGAACATCGTGGTGGCCAATGGATGCCCTGCTGACCAGGCCGATGTTTCGGTGCCCACCGCCTTTGCACCGCCCGCGCCTTCGACCGCCGCCCCGCTGATCGGCGGCACGGCGTCCGATCCTTTGCGGGTCTTTGCAAAGATTTTTGTCGGCACCATTCTGCACTGTCGCAAGCGCCAGTTTTCTACCGACTTTGGCGCCGATTTCGTCCGATAGCTGCAGAAAACCCCAGAAATTGGACTGACTTTCGAGCATTGGACCAAGCCTTGCAGGGTCTTGCAAGGATTCTTGCGGGCGTTGCCTTGACTGCAAGATGGTTTGCCTGAACGATGGGTCACGCAAAGAAACTTGTAGAGCGCCATGACACTCATCGATCGCATAAAGGCACAATCGAAAAGGCTGACCGAGGCGGATCAGAAGCTGATCGCGACGATGCTTGAGAACCGGGCGGAGGCTGCCTTTTTGTCCGGGCCGCAGCTATCGCAGCGCGCCAGCGTTCATGAGGCGACTGTGACCCGCCTGGCGCAAAAGCTCGGCTACCGCGGCTTTCCCGACCTGCGGGCGCAGCTGCAGCGCGAGGTGCTTGACGATCAGGATGCGGCGACCCGCATGCGCCGCTCGGTCGCCAAGGTCGAGCACGGCGACTACCTGACCGACCTGATCGCGGCCGAGATTTCGGCCCTGGAGACACTCGCGCGTTCGGTGCCGCAAGGTGACGTGGACCTGGCCGCCGACATGATCTTCGAGGGGCGCCGGGTGTTCGTGTTCGGTCAGGGGCACGCGCAGTCGGTCGCCGGCTTCCTGCAGCGCCGGCTCGACCGCTTCGGCATGACGACGATCGCGCTGACCGGCCGTGGTCGCGATATCGCCGAGCGCATGGTCAGCATGGACAAGAACGACATCGTCGTCGCACTCGCCTTTCGCAAGCAGCCGCAAAGCTATGCGCCGCTGGTGCAGCATGCCCGGCGCGTCGGCGCGCGGACGATTTTGATTTCGGACCTTGCCGGCCCGCTGATGGAGCCGGTTGCGGACCTGATGCTCGCAGCACCCCGCGGGCGTTCGGGAAGCGAGTTTCAGACACCGACCATTCCGTTTGCCATCGTCAACGGCATCGTCCTGACGATTGCCGGCAGGCATGAGCGCGAGGTGATCGGCAGGCTGGAGAAACTGTCGGAGCTGTTCAACGACTTCGATTGACTGGGGAAAATGGAGGAGGAAACCATGTTGAAGCGACTGATGAAGTCCGCACTTGCGGCCTGCGTCGTGCTGCCGACGGCAGTTACGGCGGCAGATCTGGATGGCATGACACCCGAGCAGCTGCTGCCGCTCGCACAGAAGGAGGGCAGCGTCACCGTCTTCTCATTATCGAGCCGCATCGCCAAGATCGAGAAAGCCTTCGAGGAAACCTATCCGGGCATCGATCTGATCGGTCTCGACATGAGTTCGACGAAGCAGATCGCGCGCCTGGAAGCCGAACAGCAGGCCGGCGTGCATGCCGTCGACGTGCTCTACATCGCCGACACGCCGGTGGTCTTCAGCAAGCTTCTCGAAGCCAAGCGCATCGTCAACTACGTGCCGCCGCGCGTGGCAGGTCAGATCGACGATCGTTACAAGGGGCCGCTGCTCACCCAGCGCCTGTCGACCAAGGTGCTGATGTACAACGAGAAGGCTTTTCCCGGCGGCTCACCGGTCACCAATCTGTGGCAGCTGACCCAGCCGGAGTGGCAGGGCAAGGTGCTGATGGTCGATCCGAGCCAGCGTGGCGAACTGCTCGACCTCCTGACCGAGATCGCACTCCATCCGGATGAGATGGCCGCGGCCTACAAGGCGCAGTTCGGCAAGGATATTGCCGTGGACGCCGATCTTCAGGGCGCCGGCGAGCAGTTCATCAAGGATCTCTTTGCCAACGACCTGATCCTCGTCCCCAACAGCGACGTGCTCAACAAGTCGGTCGGCGACGCAACGGCCAAGAACCCGCCCGTCGGCTTTGGCACCTATTCGGACCGCCGCGACAACGAGAAGGAAGGATGGGCGCTGCAGGTCGCCAACAATGTCGAGCCGGCCAACGGCATTCTGTTTCCCGCGATTTTGACGATTGCCGACAAGGCACCGCATCCAGCCGCCGCGCGGCTGCTGATCGACTTCATGTTCGGCGACGACACGCCGACGGGAGGTGCCGGCTTTGAACCCTTCAACGTTCCCGGCGATTATGCCACGCGCACGACCATCGCCCACCATCCGGACTCCGTCAAACTCGGGGAGCTGAAGGCCTGGACTATCGACCCGGCCAAGACCGCCGCCGCCCGCGGACGTGTCTCCGATCTCATCATCACGCTTCAATAACAGGCTGTTTGCCGGCGCAACTGAGCTTGCGCCGGCAAACGCCGAGGTTCGCAAATGACATTCATATCGACCTTCGCGCCATCGGGCGGTCGCCGGCTGCTCCGATCAAGCTTCGTCATGCCGGCAATCCTCGTTGCCATCGTCGCCATCCTGGTGGTGGCGCCGCTTGTGCGCATCCTTCTGTCGACACTCACCCCTGAAGGCATCGCGGCCTGGCAGGCGGTGCTTGTCAGCCCGCTGTCCTTCAATCTTTGGTGGCGACCGCTGTTTAACACCATGGTTCTCGGGTTCGGGGTCGCGAGCGGCTGCCTCATCCTCGGCGGGTTTCTGGCCTGGCTGGTAGTTCTGACCGACGTGCCCGGACGTCGCCTGCTCGGACTTATGGGGACCTTGCCCTATATGATCCCAAGCTTCGCTGCGGCGCTCGCCTGGGGAACGCTGTTTCGAAATTCCCGCCTCGGCGGTTCCGCTGGCTTCTTCGAGACCAATGGCCTTGCCATTCCCGACTGGCTCGCCTGGGGGCTGGTGCCGACCGCGATCGTACTGATCGCCCACTACTACTCGCTCGCCTATACGATTATCGCCGCAGCCCTCAGTTCGCTCGGCGCGGATCTGGTTGAGGCGGGGCAGATGGCCGGTGCCAAACGGCCGCGCATCTTCTTCGGCATCATCCTGCCCGTGGTCACGCCGGCCCTGATCGCCGCCGCTTCTCTTACCTTTGCCGGCGCCGTCGCCAACTTCGCAGCGCCCGCACTTCTTGGCCTGCCGGTGCGCATGCAGACGCTTTCCACCCGCCTCTTCGGCATGATCGAAACCGGTCAAAACGAGCGCGGCTTCGTGCTCGCTCTGCTTCTGATCGCCGTGTCGGCGCTGTTTCTCTGGATGTCGGACCGCATCGTCTCTGGCCGCAAGGCCTTCGTCACGGTCACCGGCAAGGGCGGTCGCACGAAACGCTTTCCGCTCGGTGCCTGGCGCTGGCCGCTCTTCGCGGTTGCCGTAACCATCGGTCTTCTGACCACCGTGGTACCGGTTCTGGTGCTCGCCGCCTCAAGCCTTGCGCCGCAAAGCGGCGCGCTGTTTTCGCACTGGACGCTGCATTTCTGGATTGGCGAAGGCGGCGGCGAAATTGCGCAGGGGCAGGCGGGTATCTTCCGCAACCCCGTGCTGATCGACGCCCTCTGGAACACGATCCGCCTTGGCCTTGTCGTCGCGCTGACGACGATGCTGCTGGGCCTCGCGCTCGCCTACACCATCGTCCAGCGCCGTGGCAGCCTGCTGGCCACGATCCTTTCCCAGCTTGCCTTCGTCCCGCTTCTGGTGCCGAGCATCGCCTTTGCCGCCGCCTATATTGCCCTCTTTGGTGCACCGATCGGTCCGCTGCCTTCGCTTTATGGTACCTTCGCGCTGCTGGTGATTGCGGCATCTGCGCATAATCTCCCCTTCGCGGTGCAGTCCGGCCGATCGGTCCTCGGCCAGATCTCTGCCGACATTGAGGAGAGCGCGCGGCTGACTGGGGCAGGCCTGCTTCGCCGGTTGTTCGCGATCATCTTCCCGCTGGCAATCCGCGGTCTGTTTGCCGGAGCGATCCTCGTCTTCGTCAAGATGGTGCGTGATCTCTCGCTGGTCGTGCTCCTGTTCACCGCGACGTCGCCCGTGCTCAGCATGGTCGCCTATCGTTATGCCGCCGAGGGCTTCATGCAGTTCGCCAATGCCATCACCCTCGTCATCCTTATCGTCTGCCTTGCGGCCTCGTTTCTGGCCCATGGCCTCCAGAACCGCGTCCAGAAATGGAAACAACCATGAACGCACTTGCAACCGGCGCCGCGGACGCCATCGAGATCCGCAACCTCGTCAAGCGATTTGGCGCCTTCACCGCGGTCAAGGATGTCAACATATCGGTACCAGCCGGCTCGTTCCTGGTCCTCGTAGGCCCCTCGGGCTGCGGCAAGTCGACATTGCTGCGTATGCTGGCGGGACTGGAAGGTCCGAGTGAAGGCGAGATCGCCTTTGTCGGCCAGACCGTGTCGAGTGGTGCGGGCGGCGTGATTGCCGATGCGGGCCGACGCAACGCCGGCCTCGTCTTCCAGAGCTACGCTTTGTGGCCGCACATGACGGTCGCCGGCAATATCGCATGGCCTTTGAAGGTTGCGCGGTGGCCGCGCGAAAAGCGCGATCGTCGGGTCAAGGAAGTCCTTGCTTTGCTCGGCATCGGCGCCCTTGCCGAGCGTTATCCCGCGGAAATCTCCGGCGGCCAGCAGCAGCGCGTGGCGATCGCCCGCACCATCGCGCCGGAGCCGAGCATTCTGCTGTTTGACGAACCCCTGTCGAACCTTGATGCCAAGCTGCGTATCGAGATGCGCAGCGAATTGATGCGGATCCACAGGGCAACCGGTGCTACCTCTGTCTATGTCACGCATGATCAGGTAGAGGCCATGACCATGGCGACGCATGTCGCCGTGCTCAACAATGGCCGCGTCGAGCAGTTCGGCAAGCCGATCGAACTGCTGCGCAATCCGGCCACGACCTTCGTCGCCACCTTTCTCGGCACGCCGCCGGCCAATCTTTTGCCGGCACGCCGGGTCGCGGACATGTTCGTCTTCAACGATACACCGCTGACCTCGGGTTCCATCGCGCCCGGTCACGACGCGGTACAGCTCCTCTATCGCGCCGAAGACGTGTCTGTTGGCGCGGTGGCGGACAAGCCTTCGGTCACCGCGCGTTTCGCGGAGGCCGCGCCGATTGCCGGACGCACGATGGTCACGGCCATGCTCGGCGAACTCAGGATCACCGGTATGGCGGAAGGTTATTTCAGCGCCATGCCTGGCGACCCTGTCACACTGTCATTCATACGGACCCCTGACGCAGTCTTTGCCGTCAGCGGAGAAAGGATAACTCAATGAGGCTGATCCTCATGCGCCATGGCGAAACCGAGTGGAACGCCGAACAACGACTACAGGGCCAGGACAACTCGCTTCTGTCCGAGCGCGGCATGGCCCAGGTCCGGCGGTTCCGTCCCTATGCCAAGGCGCTAAAGCCTGCGCGCATCATCGCCTCCGATCTCGGCCGGACTCGGCAGACCGTTGCGCTCATCGGGCATCCGGATGCACCCTCCGACGAGCGCTTTCGCGAGCTCGACATGGGAGAATGGACGGGGCGGCGCAAGCCGGAGCTGATCGCCGAGCGCCCGGAGGATTACACCGCCTGGCGCGCCGGGACATTCACGCCCGCCAATGCCGAAACCTGGATCGCCTTTCGCAACCGCGTAGCCGACGGGGTTCGCGACTGGATGTCGCGAACGGACGGCGACCTGCTCGTGGTGGCGCATGGCGGCGTCATCCGCGCGGCCTGCCACGAATTTCTGGACCTGCCACCCTCGCGCGTCGTTCCCGTCACGCCGGGAACGGCAACCATCCTGAACTTCCCCGTAGCGGACCGGTCTGCAGCGCAGCTCGAAGGCTACAACATTGGATCTGTCGCTCCCGACATATCTGTCGCCGATTGATCGCCTGAAGCGCAAGGGCCTCGCAAAACATGAATTCCGGAACGTTTGTCATTGTGGAACTGCTCGGCGGCGTCGCGCTGCTGCTCTGGGGCGTGCGGATGGTGCGGACCGGGGTCATGCGCGGTTGGGGTGACCGGCTGCAGCGCTTCGTCGAGCAGCGGCTCTCCAACCGGCTGACCGCGTTCGGTGGTGGTATCGCCGCCACCGCCGTTCTCGGCAGCGCCACGGCGATGGCGCTGATCATCGCCGGCCTGGCAGGGGCTGGCGCTATCGGGTCGGCGACGGGCCTTGCGGTGCTGCTGGGGGCCGATATCGGCTCGGCGCTCGTTTCCGGCCTGTTCGCGTCGGGCTCGTCGCTGGCAACGACGATGGCGCCACTCTTTCTGTTCGCGGGCTATCTCACCTTCGGCGCGTCGAGCGAGTTTCGCCCGCGAAATGCCGGTCGGATCATGATGGGCCTTGGTCTCATGCTCCTGGCACTGAAGGTCATCGTTTCGGCGACGGCTCCCTTGCGGGAGGCCACGCTGTTTCACGACGTTCTGGCGGCGATTGCCAATGAGCCGGTTCTCGGCTTCCTCGTCGGTGCGATCCTCGCCTGGTTCTGCCATTCGACCCTGGCGGTCATTCTGTTGATCGCATCGCTCATGACCAATGGCAGCCTGGAGGTGGCCGGCGCCGTGCCTTTGATCCTCGGCGTCAATTTCGGCGGCGGTCTGCCTGCCGTCAGCGCGACCCTCGATCAGCCGTCTGTCGCCCGCAAGCTTCCGGTCGCCAATCTGCTCTGTCGTGGTTTTCTGGCCGTGGCACTGCTGCCGCTGTCACGACAGATCGTCGATCTTGCCGGGCATCTGCCGATAGACCCCTTGCATGTTGCGGTCGGGCTCCATGCCGCGTTCAATCTTGTGGTCGCAGCCGTGTTCCTGCCGATCACCCCAGTCGTCGTGCGTATTGTCGACCGGTTGATCCCGAATGCCGCGACCGCCGACGATCCCCTGGCGACGCCGCGCTATCTCGACAGCGTCTCGTTGGCAACGCCAGCCATTGCGCTTTCCAATGCGACGATGGAGACGATCCGGATGAGCGAGTTGCTGGAGCGAATGTTCCTGACGTCGCTGACCGCGCTGTCTTCCAGTCGGCTGGAGGCATTGAAGGAGGTCAACGCCATCGATCTCAAGCTCGGGACCTACATGGGCTCGGTCCATGCCTATCTCGGCCGCCTGGCCCAAGGCGAGCTTTCGGCAGTCGACACCCGCCGTGCCTTCGAGATCATGCTCTTTGCCAGCAATATCGAGCATGCCGGCGACGTCATCAAGCTCAACCTGGCTGACCGCATCCGGGCAAAGATCAGGCAGGACATTGAGCTCGCGCCGAGCCAGCGCGAGGCCATCGACAGGCTTTGCGAGGAGGTGGCCTCCTCGCTGCGCCTGGTGCCCGCGGCCCTTTCGTCACGCGACGTCGGCGCCGCAGCTCGTCTGGCTTCGCAGAAGGACCGCTTCCGCGCGCTTGAAGAGCGCGCAATCAACGGGCATCTCGGCCGGGAAGGCATGGAAAAGGGCGTCAGTTTGAGCAGCAACGCCCTGTTCATCGATCTCGTCGGCGACCTGCACCGGATCAATTCGCACATAGCCGCTGCGGCCTACCCGCTGATCCAGGCGGCGGGATTGCTGAACGAGACCCGCCTTCGCACGTCTGCCTTAAGCGAACGGCTCGCGTGAGAGACCAACGAGGTCGGTGCAATGAACGGCCGGATGGCCTTGTCGCGTCTGTCTACAGACGAACAAGGTTGTCTTCTCTTGGTGACGGACGGAGTGCAATGCCGAGGCGTAAGGGGCAACCCTCGCCCCCCTATCGCATCTCGTGACGATCTATCTTCGCTGGCGCTTGTCAGTGCAGTGCAGAGGGCATCACGAACACGGACATGCCGTCCTCTTCGACGGCGCTCAGAAATTCGGCGAGCGCGGCCGCATCGGTCGCAAACAGGTCTTCCCAGCGCGTCGACATGCCCTGGCTATCGGTGACTTCGAGCGCCCATTCGTTGCCGTCCTCGACGCGGGAGATTTCGACTGTCACAGTGATCCCGTCGCGCGAGAATTCCTGCGAGAGCGGGGACAGGACGATTTTCGGTTCTTCGTTCATGCGACACCTTTTGCCATGTCGGTTGGATCGATCCGTCGAACCGACTGCCTCTAGCTACGCCATTGCCGCTGGGGCAATCAAGGCCGCCTTCAGCGTCGCCGGGAGGCTATCCAACTTTGCGAGGGTGGAAGCAGTTCGTCCATGGTGTCGCGGGGGCGTCGGCGTCGGATCTTGTCTGTTTCGCTGCGAAGGTCCCGGCGGGCGCACCGGCTGGTGTTCGGGACGTGCATGAGCAAGCGAAAAAAATGCCACGCGACCGCGTCACAGCGGGCGTTGCCGGTTCGTCAAGGTGATATGGAGCCGGAAGGTGCGCACGACGGCACACCGTATCGACGATCGTGCAAATGCGCTTTCCAAGGCTTCCTCGTGCAACAAACGGAAAGCAAAACAATGGCATCGACACTTTCGAAATCGCCTGTCCGTCTCTTTAACCCGGTCGGGCTCTATGATGCATCGGTCAATGGTTATTCCCATGTCGGCGTGGTTCCATCAGGCGTGCGGCTGGTCTTCATCGCCGGCCAGGGCGGGGAGGATGAGCAAGGCAGCCTCGATCCGGATTTCCGGCAGCAGGTTCGCCGGGCGCTTGCCAATCTGCGCACCGCGCTTGCCGCGGCGGGCGCTGGGCCAAGTGATATCGTCAAGCTGACGGTGCTGATCGTCGATCACTCCGAAGAGCGACTGCACGTCTTCGGCGCCGAACTGGAAGCGGCGCTCGGCCACGGTACCAAGCCGACATGCACGCTGATCCCGGTTCCGCGGCTGGCGCTCGACGGAATGCTGTTTGAGATCGAGGCTGTTGCGGCACTCGGTTAGCCGGAACAGGGACGGGTGCCGCCCAGGGTGCTCGTCCGAAGTCCGGGCAGCGGGATGTTTGGCGCGCCCACTATCCCCTTTGGCGGAAGCAGGGTGAAATGCTCCCTCAAGGATAGCGCGCGCGAAAACGCTGACGGTATTGCGCCGGGCTGATGCCCGCCATGCGCTTGAACAGCCGGCGGAAAAAGGTCGGGTCCTCATATCCAACGTCCGCCGCGACGTCGTCGATGCCGCCGTCGCTGGTTTCCAATATCTGCTTGGCCTCCTCGATGCGGATGGCCTGCACGTAGTCGACAGGCGCGTAACCGGTGGCCTGCTTGAAGCGACGCTTGAACGTGCGTTCCGGCAGCCCGGATTGCTCGACCATCCGGGTTGCGGGATTGCTCACCGCATAATGGTCGGCGATCCATATCTGGCTGCCGGCGATGATGGCATCCTCATGCCGCCGTGGCTGCGCCATCGCCGCAAAGGGCAGTTGCCCGTCCCGACGATCGCCGATCAGAAAGAGCTTGGCGATCCGGGCCGCCTCCGTCGGGCCGCAGAAGCGGCCGATCAGGTAAAGCACAAGCTCCTGCCAGGCCGAGGCGCCGCCGCTGGTCATCAGCCGTCCATCGTAGCCGCTTTCACACAGGATGCGCTCCGGCCGGAAACGGACAGCGGGATAGAGGTCACGGAATAACCCGGCGGCAGTCCAGTGCGATGCCGCGTCCTTGCCGTCGAGCAGGCCTGCTTCGGCGAGCAGCAGCGAGCCGCTGCAGGTGGAGCACACCGTCGCGCCGCGCCGCAACTGTTCGCGCACCCAGGCGATTTCTTGGCTCCAGCGTCCGCTGGGAACGTCCGTCGGCCCCAGCTCCAGATCACAAATGATGATCAGGTCTGCATCGGCTTGCGTGTCGATCGTTTCCTGCGGCGCGATCGGCACGCCGATGGCGGAAGGAAACGGTTCCATCTGCCGCGCGACGATGCGCGGGCGCAATCGGCGAACGGGAGGCCGCCTCGTGCCGGCATCAAACCTGCCGACATGGCTCATGACCTCGTAAAGGCCGTAAACTGCCATGGGGCCGGTTTCAGGCAGGACCAGAATGCTGACGGTGAGATCGGCGCCATCGGTGTTTTTCGGAAACATCGCCGATGATTGGCATGAATGCCCCGCTCCTGTCCATATCGGCTCTAACAGGTCGACGGCCCCCGGCTTAGCTTTCCCGCAGGCAGTCAATCCCGACCGGCATATCAAGGAGAGCGCCATGAAAACGTCGAAAGCCGAACACGCCACCGTCATCGTCGAACGAACCTATGCAGCCCCGCCGCATCTCGTCTTTGCCGCCTGGTCGGACCGCGATGTGCTCGCAACCTGGAGTGCGCCCGGCGATGGTTGGAAGCTGGCCTGGCGCGCCTTCGATTTCACCGTCGGGCACACAGATATCTGCACGTTCGGCGCGATCGATGCCGAGCCCTATATCAACACCACGCGGTACGAAGAGATCAAGCCGAACCAACGCATCGTTTATACAAGCACGATCTCCTACATGGGCGACCTTATCTTTGCCGGCGTTGTCACCGTAGAATTCTCGGCCGTCGACGACGCGACACGTGTCGTCATGACCGAGAGTGGCGTCTATCTCGATGGCAGCGATAGCGCGCTCGGGCACGAGGATGGCTGGGCGGCGATGCTCGACAGTCTCGGAGATTATCTGATGCGCCGCCTGCGGCGTGCCGCGTGACATCGTGCCCCCATGCCTCATCACAGAGGCTGTCGTTTCCCAAACTCGATGAGGCGCAGGATGCTCACGCCGCGTGACGGCACGCTGCGGGTATCCCGCCCGCAGCATCCGGGCCCAATTACAGGTTTTCCCGCGTTAAATCCGGTCCTCTCGACACAGGTCTGTTGACAGAGCGGGAAAGTGATGGCGCGATGGCCACTCGGTCTTCCCTTTCACCAAAAGTTCCGGGAGAAAGGCTGATGGCATTGCAATACGACATGTTTGTTTCGTCCGATCCGGACGAAAAGGGAGCACGCTCCAAGCGCGCATCGTCTCGCGCGGCTGCCGGCATGACTGCCGGGGCGATGGTCGATCATCTCGAGGCGACGGGTCGCTACCGCGTGCTGCAAAAGCTTGAGGCGCGTCCCGTCGTGACGCCGCCGCGGGCGGAATTTCCGCTCGTCGGCGTCATTCTCGATACTGAAACGACGGGCCTCAATCATCGCAAGGACGAGATCATCGAGATCGGCGTGATCGCGTTTACCTTCGACGCCCATGGTGCGATCGGCGACGTCATCGACGTTTATGGCGGTCTGCGGCAGCCGAGCGGTCCCATTCCTGCTGACATCACGCGCATCACCGGCATTACCGACGACATGGTCGCCGGCCAGACGATCGACCTTCCTCGGCTCCAGGCGATCATTGAACGTGCCGACCTGATTATCGCCCACAATGCCGGGTTCGACCGGCCGTTTTGCGAAGCCTTTTCGCCGATCTTCGAGAAGAAGGCCTGGGCGTGCTCGGTTTCCGAGATCGGCTGGAGCGACCGCGGTTTCGAAGGCACGAAGCTCGGCTACCTTATCGGCCAGGCGGGATATTTTCACGATGGTCATCGTGCCGTCGACGACTGCTTTGCGCTGCTTGAGGTGATCGCCGGGCCTGCAGATCAATCGCAGCAGACACCCTTTGCCGAACTCTATGCGGCAAGCCAGCGCTCGCGCGTCCGCCTTTACGCGGAAAACAGCCCCTTCGAGATGAAGGACCACCTGAAGGGTCGCGGCTACCGATGGTCTGATGGCAGCGATGGTCGCCCGAAATCCTGGTGGATCGAGATCGGCGAAGAGGCGCTGGACGAGGAGCTTCGCTACCTCAGAAGCGAAATCTATCGCTGGAGCGAGGCCGACCCGCCTATGGTGCGGCTGACCGCCTTCGACCGGTTCAAAGCGCGCTGACCCGTCCGACCGGCGCTCAGCGCATGGCTGCCCTGCGAAGTCGGCGCTACGAAAGTGGCCGGCTTCCTGTATATTGCACTCATCGAAGTGATGCACCTCCTCCCGCAAAGCTTCGATGAATGCAGGCGCTTTCTCCTCCTCCCAAAGAGCGCCTGTCGGAATGGCAACACTCCTCCTCCCAGTTGCCATTCAATCCCTTTAAGAGCCTGCCGCACCTCCTCCCGCGGCAGGCTTTTTCATTTGGGCGTGCGGGTACTTCAGAACGAAAGCTCGAGCTGGGGTCGTTCGTCGGCATCATTGCCGTTGAGCGACGACAGGGTGACGCCCAGCAGGCGTACGCCGCGCTTGAACGGATGGACGGACGTCAGCAACGACACCGCCACCTCCAGCATCTCGGGTGCCGCGGCGACGGGACCACTGAGCGTTCTGCTGCGCGTTGCCTGGGTAAAGTCCGAGTATTTCACTTTGACCGTCACGGTCTTGCCGCTCATCCCATGCGCCTCGCAATAGCGCCAGACCTTGTCGGTCAAGGGCAGTAATTCGGCACAGGCCGGCTCGAGCTCGAAGATGTCCTCGATGAACGTGTCCTCCGCGCCCACCGATTTGCGTACCCGGTCTGGCTGGACGCGCCGTTCGTCGATGCCGCGGGCGATGCCGTAGAAATACGGTCCGGATTTGCCGAAATGCTCCTGCAGGAACGCCAGGGATTGCTGCCGCAAATCAAGGCCGGTCTCGATTCCCAGTCGCTTCATCCGCTCTGCCGTGGCCGGCCCGACGCCATGAAACTTCTTCACCGGAAGTGCTTCCACGAAGGCTGGTCCGTTCTTCGGCGTGATTACGAACTGTCCATCAGGCTTGCGCTGGTCGCTCGCCATTTTGGCGAGGAGCATTAAAGCGGAACTGGTTGTGTCAACAACGACGTAAAGCGTTGTAATAGCCTATAATGTCAAGGACACCGCACCCTAAACTGTAAACAAGTTGCTCGATTGCCCTTCGGTTCGTCCATGGGTATCGGTCTGCCGACGTCACTCACAAGGGGCATCGAGAGGGGAACATCAGTTCGCCTGGTGCGGTCGATCCCTCTGGGGAATCGAACTGAGAGAAAATAGAGAGACGCTCATTAATCGAGCGCTGCAAGTCCGTTGCTGCAGGCGTCGCCTTAGCACGCCGGCTTAGTAGATCCGACCGCGGCGAAGCGAAGGGAGGCTTTGACCGTGGCCCGGATTTCAAGACGCCGAGGCGATTTCCCGTTGTAGGTCACACGGAGCCTTTGGCTAGTTCCTGCTGGCCAGCCTTGACCGCCTGCGAATTGTCGATCAACCCCCAGCCATTCTCCCCGGCCGGTCGAACGAAGACGACACCCTGTTCCTCGTACCAGGTCTGAAGCAAGATCGAGGCATGCGTCCTATCTAGCTCGCCCGACTCGAGACGTTGAATTGTACGCCTCGAGATCCCTGCCCCTGTGGCAGCATCCACTTGTTTCAGGCCGAGCAACTCACGTGCGGCGCGCAGGACATTGGGCGGAGCGATCATTGACTTCAGATCGCACGTGTCGTGAGGCCAAGCAATCGTTCATCGCGTAGGTTTGCTTCTCATGAAGACAATTCAAGGATTCGCAAAAATCAACGACGCCTAAGGCGTCGGACGTGACGCCCGAAAACTTGTCTGCTATAGCGCTCTCGAATGTTACCCATGAGAGGAATGGATCCTTGACCTTTCGATTCGACAGCCCTGAAACAGCATTGCGATTGTTCGACGATCTCACGCAGCTTAATGACGGCACATTGGATATCCCCTCTGCCCTCGCCGATGCTCCAACGCTGAGCGCCCATAAACTTGTCCTTGGTTGGTCGCACGCGCTCAGCGGAGTGGTTCATGGCCATCCCCATCTCCAGGACGGGAAGAAGATCGTCACGAGCCAGCTCTTTTTCCTTGATCAGCATTTGGGACTGGCTCGCACCATGAACCGCTGGTACCGGCTCGGTGGCTCCAAGCATGGGGTTCAGTGATATGAAGGGAGGAGATACCGGCGACCGCCTGCGCAAGCTGATCAAAAATCCAGCCACATACCTGGCCTATCGAGGTCTGCGTCGAGCTCTACTGGAAACCGGCCGATCGCTGCGTTCGAGTTCCAGCGGGTTCGTCATCTTCGTTATTCCGCCCGGATATCGCGCAGCGGACTATGAACTGGCTGCCTGGGATTTGATTGGTGTCGACCGGCAGGAGTGGGTGCCGCGGAGTGATGAGATACGGCTTAGCAATCCGCCCAGGAAGAAGGGAAAGCCTCATGATCCCATATCGGTATTCGACCTCCCCGGACTGGTGGCGCTGATTGCGAGGGACATCGACGAGGTTCCGAAGGACGTCCGTTTCGCGACCGCGGCAGTCATGTTCGTCGAACCGCCATCCGCAGGGCACATTCATGCGGCGCGCCGCCTTTTGGGAAGACCTCCGATTTCCGAAGACCACGCTCTTTTGCTAGGCCGCAAACCGCAAAATATCGTGGTTGCGGCAATCCTCAAAAGTGACCTCGGAGATCAGGATATTGCTCTCCTCGAAGACCTGGAACGTCCCCACATAGAGGGGCCGAGCCTTTTCGAATTGCCGGGATACGAAGAAGCGAAGCTCTGGGTTAAAAGGCTTCGTTCCGACGTCGTGCGGTGGCGAGCAGGCGGGCTGCCGTGGAGGGAGGTCGGCAGCGGTGCGCTTCTGTCGGGTCCCCCGGGCACAGGCAAGACGTTCTTTGCTTCCGCACTCGCGAAAGCACTGGGAGTGAGGCTGATCCCTACGACCATCGGAGAATGGCAGTCGGCGGGACATCTCGACGACACCCTGCTGGCAATGCAAACCTGTTTCGAGGGGGCGAACGACGGTCGAGGCGCTGTCCTCTTCATAGACGAAATCGACAGCATTGGGACGCGGTCGGTCAAGTCCGCCGGCGACAGCAATAATCACTATTGGCGGATCGTTCTGAACGAGTTTCTGAGCCTTCTATCTAGGCTGGGCGAGGGCGTCATTGTGATTGGAGCCACGAACTTTCCGGAGTACATCGACCCAGCAGTCAAGCGCGCCGGTCGGCTTGAGCACCATTTCACGCTGCCGCTTCCGGACAAAGTCACGCGAGCCGAGATTTTGAACTTCCACGCGGAGGGACACTTTCCGCTCGAATCCTTGGCTGAGATCGCCGAGGATTTGGAAGGCAAGTCCGGCTCTGCGCTGGAACAACTCGTGCGCGATGCGCGAAAGATGGCACGGGACGAAGATCGAGGACTGGAACTGAAAGACCTCAGAGCTCAGCTTCCGGAAAGGATAAGCTACACGGCGGAAGAGCTGCTCCGTCTCGCAGTGCACGAGACCGGTCATGCCCTTGTCTCACTTGCAGTCGGATACGCGACAAGTGCCACGATCGAAATCCAGGACTCGTTTGATCCAACAGCTCCGGGGTACCTTGGTGGTATGGCTTCCTACGAGCTGACGAAGGACCATCTCCCAACGGAAACAAGCCTTCTCAATCGCATTGCGGTCGCTCTTGCCGGTATGGCGGCAGAGGCTGCGGTATTCGGGGATAGATCAGTCGGATCGGGCGGCATCATGGGCAGCGATATCGAGCGCGCGACGTCACTCGCTCGACGGATGGTCGGCAGTTACGGTTTAGGCTCGAAACCCGTATTCATGGGGACCGTCGAAGACCTGGCTGGCGCGCGATTGCCTGAACGCTTTGAGAACGAGGCCCTTGATATTGTTGGCGCTCAGTATGACCGAGTCTTTAAGATGCTCGTAGACGAGCGGGATCGTGTCGTCGCTCTTGCTACGGAGGCGGTCAACCATCGTGCTCTGAAGATCGAACGCGGAGGATAGCAAACGCGGTGTAGCAAAGGGTGACGTTAACGGAACTTGGTAGTGTCGATCCGGCACCAGTTGTCTATGCGACGGGACGTCGACAGGCACCGATGTCGCCATGGCAATCCTGTCGAGTCCCGCAATCGAATCCTTCGATGGCATTGCTTCCTGACGGGGTAGAACCTGCCTCCGAATAGAGCGTGTCCTAGACTAAGGATTCAAATGGATGTTCGATGAATGTTTTGAAGACGTATCTTTGTAATGTGACCGTCGTCATCATCGACGATGCGGAAACTACAGCGAAACTCGAGCAGGCTTTTACGGCGGTTGGAGCGGTCGTTTTCGTCGTGAGCGATCTCTACACACGCTGCAGACTGAACCCGACTTTTCTCCCAGACGTCATGGTGGTCGACCCTGGGGCTATTGCCGATCGTGAACTGCGCGCGCTCGCGTTTAGTTGGGCCGACGACGACAGGTGCGTCCCGATTTTCTACGATACCCAGTGGCCGGAGGATCACTATGGTCGCAATGGAATGATCCATAAATCGAGACCCATTGCTGAGGTGGTCGAGGCCGCTGTTTTCGGAATGCGAGCGCGTACTCAAGAGCAAACCAACTAGCTTAAGAGATCATGAGCGTCGGGTCGCTCGGGCAGCCATTGGACGGCCCGTGAAAGGCAAGAGATCTTGAGGCTTGTAGCCACGCTCCCCAATCCCAGTCGGGAGTTCGAAGAACATGGATGCCAGAATACTCAAACAAGTTCAAAACGCCCGCAAGGCCACCAGGCAGGACCTCGTAGATGGCCTCGTACAGACGATCGTTCAGATCGGCGGCGATCCCCTAACCGTGAGAAAAGCACGGGACGAACTGAGCGCAGTGCTCAAGAAGGCTCGAAATGGCATACCTCAGGCTATCGGCAATCCCAAGACAACCGAAGGCATGACAGTTGTAATCTCACTGAAGGATCTTGCCGAGCTTGTCGCTGCTGCAAGGGAGGGAGAGAGCTTTGGGGAGGCTCTCGATGCTATAGGCTTCAAACCGTATACGGGCGGTCACATCATCGTCGGTCAAGGCCACAAGCGTGAACTCGGCCAATCGGTCTTGGGAGTTCCTGCGCCAAAAGGGAGAAAAAAGGGACCCAAGCAATGAGTCTGATCACCGGTCTAAGCGACCGATATCCGCACCTGGGATTTGACGACCGTCCATTTGCGGTCGCATGCGACGATGGCTGGCTGGGCATCCTGTGTGCATTCTTCGCCAACGCGGACAAAGCCATGGCTGCAGGAGGCTCTTTCATGCTGCTGCAGGTGAAGGAGAAGATGGGTGGTCTGCGCATCAATTATGCCACGGCAGACATCGCACCTGACGCTTGCCAGGCGATCGCCGATGCTCACCGGCTGGCCTCAGTGCGGTCCTTCCACGTCTGCGAGATCTGCGGACGCCGTGGGCGGCTGAACAACTTCCGTGGCCTGTGGAAGGTAGTCTGCGAAGAGCACGCTGACGGCGAGTTCGCCAAGGGTGTTCCTTTCGAGGGCCCTTCCAATCCTGACGATCCTTATTCCCCTGAGGCGGATCCGTTCGTAGCAGTTCGGCCGACCGTTCCGGAGTTCGATGCCGCTCCGCTGATTGAAGGATGGCTGATCGAGGGCCAGGGCGAGAGCGGTCCGCGCCCATGGCTATACGGCTGGTTCTTCGGCCAACCTGATATCAGCGACGGCGAGCATGGCCACACGTCTCCCATCGTGCAGATGGACGATATGATGCCCCCGCGCTGGGTTCGGACGGACAGTCGGCTTTACCGCCTCGGCCTGTATTACCCCCCGGCCGAGCGTGAGATCCGTTACTGGGTACAGAAGCTGGCTCGGCGTCCTGTCGTCCAAGGTAAGCCTCCCGGCGGCACCGACGATATGGAGGCGATGTTGTTCTTCCTCCGCTCGACCGGCCGCCTTCGAACGATGAAGATCGACCGCATGGAGCAGGCCTACCGCGAAGAGCAGCGGGACAAGGAAATCAGCCGCGGCAGGTGAGCCCAAGGCTGCTGGTACTTTCGCCCATGCTCGAGACTGTCACGAAGCCTCTGCTCGGAAGTTCGGCGACCTCTGCTCCGGGATTGATCGCCACTTTCGGCGTGGCGTTCGCGGTACCGCTTGCAGGTCGCGGCCCGATACCACGGCTGCTGGCGGCGGCTGGCACGGTTTTCTCCGCTGCGTTGATCTTTCGGATCCTCGATGCGCCGCTCTGCGGATCTTGGAGCGTGGGCACGCACTTCATATGGCATCTGCTCAACGCAGTCGCCCTGGGATTCGCGCTCCTGTCTGTAGTGGGCCGTGCAGTCTCGTGGTCGAAGCCCGTGCCGTCTGAGTCCTTGGGTTACTGCTGCCAGCCCGCGCTGGAGTCGAGCGCGGGTAAACCGGGCGCAGGCGAACACGAAGCGCGCTGCGCCCCGCGCATTTCACTCCTCCAGCATAAGTCTTCGTGGTATAGTCCGTCCATCCCATGAACCACGGGAGGGGTGAATGCGTACTCTTGTTTCAGCCCTGGTGAGCGGACTTGCGTTGGCAACGCCTGCCGCCGCTACCGAACCTTTCCACACAGCCAACTTCCCCGACCACACCATCGTCAGCCTGAGCCTCGTCGGAAACCTGACGGCGGCAAGCGGCGAGTATGACTACGACGTCTACATTTCGCTTTCGACCGCGAGCACCGACGGCTACGGGTCCTACAGCGATCCAAGCAGGCACAAGGCGTCGGTTCGCTGCCATGCTCCCGAAGCGGTCGCGGTGAGAGGGGTCAGCTATCCTATCCCAACAGCGACCGGGGGGGGCGACTGGAAGGACGATCTCTGGAGGGCTGTCTGCAAACCACCTGTATCGTAGGTTTCTTCCGACGGGACAATGCGACCGGATTCGTGCGCCAAATACCAGATATCAATCGGTAACCGCCGCCCAGGGAGCGCCACTTCTTTCTGTGCCACCCAGAGTGCAGGAGGAACAGGTTTGCGCAACTGGTTGACCAGCGCGGACGAGATCACAAGCGGAGAATTTAATGCCTTCGTAAGCGCCTCAAGACGCTGCGCGACATTTACCGCGTCCCCTATGACCGTGAATTCGCTGTGACATCCACTGTCGAGGACGCCGCCGACGACGGTACCATAGTGCAATCCTATCCCAGCGTTGAGGGCAGGATTGCCATCTACTAAGCTCTGGTGCTTCCAGTCGTTCAACGCGTCGACCAGATCGAGAGCGCACTCTAGGGCTCGATCCGCGTCGTCTTCCATTGGCGTAGGTTGGCCGAACACC
The DNA here is from genome assembly GCF_059419585.1 of Ensifer sp. GW821-FHT05G01. Classification (NCBI taxonomy): domain Bacteria; kingdom Pseudomonadati; phylum Pseudomonadota; class Alphaproteobacteria; order Hyphomicrobiales; family Rhizobiaceae; genus Ensifer; species Ensifer sp. GW821-FHT05G01. Next base: position 136,380 of record NZ_JBWKSC010000002.1, read on the forward strand.
GCCATGACGCCGTCGCCGATAAATTTGTCAACTGTCCCGCGGTGCGCGAAAATGGTTCCGGAAACCAGATGGCGGTATTGCGCCAGCACTGTCGCCAATTCGCGGGCGGGGGCCGTCTCGGCAAAACTGGTGAAGTCACGCAGATCGACAAACATGATCACAGCATTGCGCCGTTCGAGTTCGAGGGCCGAGCTTCCTTCCTGAAGGTCGGCGACCACAAACGGTGAGAAGAATCGCGAAAGATTGAGACGCCGCCTGTCTGCCAACAGAGCCTCCTTCCGCGTTCGGTCGTGATCTTTGGCAAGCAGATAGATTGCAAAGGCGGTGAAGCCATAGCTCACCGTCAGTCCCAGGTCCTGATTGAAAAAGGAAGCGACAAACGAAACTACGTCCGCCGTGTGGTGTCTGGCTGCTGTAACTGCCAGCATCCCGATCCAAGCCACAAGCACGATGCAGGAAAAGACAAGGACCAGCCGACGGTCAAGCTTCAGGCCAACGTGATTGAGGAGAATAAATGCGACCACGAGACTGGTCGTGGTCACGTTGTGGTTTTCGGTAACTGGGCCGCCAAGAATATGAGCGTAAAGGAGCAACGCGACCAGCAACGCGTCCAGAATGACAAACAGCGTTTTCAGCCAGGACCGGCCAGGCAGGAAGCGGGCACTCGCCACAGATGCGATGCTGATGACCAAATAGCAAATGACGACCGCTAAATGTGTGCCTTCGGCCCCTTCGTCGCCGCCTAGCAAGAGATTGACGAGCAGGATGGTGAAGGCGACGAACCGCAGAAGGATCGAACGGATTTCCCGCTCGAAGTCCCAGTCAGCGCTGAGTGAAGACGTCATGTTCTTCTCTGAACGAACGGATCGGTTTCGTAATCTCACGGTCAGCCGAGTCCGCTCGCTCTCGCTGCCGTGAGGAAGAAGGCGCGGTCAAAGTGGAGACCGCGCCCTCGCTAGTTGGTCACTTGACCTGTGTGACGGTCAGCTTTCCGTTAACGCGCTCGGCGATGAACTCGACGCTTGAACCTTCCTTGAGCTTGTCCATCAGCGCATCGTCCTGAACGCGGAAGACCATCGTCATCGCTGGCATCTCAAGATCTTTCAGTTCTTCATGAATGAGCGTGACTTTTTTCGCCTTCACGTCCAGTTTCTTTACAGTTCCCTTGGTGAACTCCGCCGCGTATGCCCCGAAGGCAGTACCAAGGGCGAGCGCGGAGGCCAGCGTAATTTTGATGATCGTTCTCATTGTCTAGTTCCTTTCAAACTTGATTATTTGGCCGCGACGCTAACGTCGCCATGCATGCCGGCATCGTAGTGGCCGGGTACCAGGCAGGCGATCTTGAACGTGCCGTCGTTGGTGAACTTCCAGATGATTTCGCCGGACTTTCCGGCGGCGAGGCGGATGGCGTTCGGGTCGTCATGTTCCATCTCCGGAAACTTTTCCATCGCAGCCTTGTGCTCGATGATCTTGTCTTTCTGATCGAGCACGAACTCGTGATCGAGCTCGCCCGCGTTCTTGATTGCGAAGACGATGGTCTGGCCTTTGCGCACCTTGAAGGTCGACGGCGTAAAGATCATCTTGCCGTCGTCGGTTTCCTTCATGGTGACACGGATCGTCTGTGTGGCCTTAGCCTTATCGCCGGGCTCGCCGACAGCCATCGCCTCACCGTGTCCGCCTGCGTGCGAGCCCGAAGCCAATGCCGGGGAGCCGAGTGTGGCAACGAGCATTCCGAAAATTACAGCTTTCATGGTGTATTCCTTCGTTTGATTGATGTTCGGCATGCGGGATCACCCGTGGTTCTTATGCTTCGGTGTGATCTGGGTCTTTGCGTCATTGGCCTTGGTTGTGTCGGGAAGATCGCCCGTCCACTCCCAGGCCTGGGTTCCGGGTGGGTTTTCGTACCAACCGGGATCGGAGTAATCGTCCGCGTTGATCCCCTCGCGGACTTTGACAACGGAAAACATGCCGCCCATCTCGATTGGACCATGCGGCCCCCAGCCGGTCATCATCGGGATCGTGTTGTCGGGAAGCGGCATCTCCATCTCGCCCATGTCGGCCATGCCTGCGGTGCCCATGGGCATGTACTCGGGGCGGAGCTTTTTGATCTTCTTGGCGACTTCTTTCTTGTCGACACCGATGAAGGTCGGGATATCGTGGCCCATGGCGTTCATCGTGTGGTGCGACTTGTGGCAATGGATCGCCCAGTCACCGACGTATTTGGCATCGAACTCGTAGGCCCGCATGGCGCCGACGGGGATGTCGATCGAGACTTCCGGCCAACGCGCCTCCGGGCGGACCCAGCCGCCGTCCGTGCAGGTCACCTCGAAATCGTAGCCGTGCATGTGAATTGGGTGGTTGGTCATGGTGAGGTTGCCGACCCGCACACGCACGCGGTCGTTCTTTGAAACAACAAGTGGACTGATGTCGGGGAAGATGCGGCTGTTCCAGCACCACATGTTGAAATCCGTCATTTCCATAATGCGCGGAACGTATGAGCCAGGGTCGATGTCATAGGCGTTGAGCAGGAACACGAAGTCCCGATCGACCGGCATGAACTTCGGGTCCTTCGGATGAATGACGAAGAAGCCCATCATTCCCATCGCCATCTGAACCATTTCGTCGGAGTGCGGGTGGTACATGAAGGTGCCGGACTTCACGAGATCGAACTCGTAGACGAAGGTCTTGCCGACCGGGATGTGCGGTTGCGACAGGCCGCCAACGCCGTCCATACCCGACGGAAGGATCATGCCGTGCCAATGAATGGTGGTGTGCTCCGGCAGTTTGTTGGTGACGAAGATACGGACCCGGTCGCCCTCGACGGCCTCGATCGTCGGGCCAGGCGATTGGCCGTTGTAACCCCAAAGGTAGGCGGTCATGCCGTCGGCCATCTCGCGTTCCACCGGTTCGGCGACGAGGTGGAACTCCTTGACGCCATTGTTCATCCGGTGCGGCAGCGTCCAGCCATTAAGTGTGACGACTGGCGTATAGTCTGGTCCTGAGCTGGGCCGAACAGGTGTTTGGGTCTCTGCCGTTTCCATGACGGCAGCTTCGGGGAGCCCCATGTTCGAGGTTTTTGCCCAGGCGGCGGTCGAAACGAGCGCGGCGCTTGCGCCGAGTATTTGTCTTCTGTTGAACATTGTCCGTTCCCCTCTCAATGACCGCCACCGCCGCTTTCGGCGGCTGCCGCGACTTCACTCCCGCCTGAAGCAGATCCTTGGCCACCGCCGTAGATGGCAGGGGCGAGATTGGCTTCGGCTAACCAGAACTCACGCTTTGCATTGACCGCGAGGATGATCGAGTTGATCTTCTCTCGGCTGTCGGCGAGCAATTCGAAGGTGTTGGTGATCATACCGCTATAGGTGAGGAGCGATTCTTCCTCGATCTTGGTTCGAAGAGGCACGACACTGTTTCGGTAATGGCGAGCGATATCGTAGTTGGAGCGGTAGGCTTGATAGGCGGATCGCGCCTCGGAGCGGACGTTCACTGACTTCTCGGCAAGCAGATTAGCCGACCGCATGTAGGCCAACTCGGCCTTGCGCATTCGAGCTTTGCCCGTGTCAAAGATCGGAATGACGAATTCAAGTTCGGCCTGGCCCGTCGTCTCGCGCTTTACGTCACCGTCCTCTACTTCTCGTTCCGTCTCGAATCCTGCGAGAATTTCGAGATCAGTGACGTATCGCGTGGCTTCCGTCAGCTTGTAGGACTTCGCCGTTGCTTCGAGATCGAGCTTGGCCATTTGCAGATCGACACGCCGCTGCAACGCCTCGGCTTCAATGAGGTCGCGCTTCATCAAGCCATTCGGCAACTGAGGCAACCGGTTGGGCACCTGATAGTCTATGTCGGCCCCCCAGAGTCCCATCAGCCGCGTCAATTCTTCCTTGGCGAGGCGGGCCGCAAGCCGAGCCTGGGCGGACTGGCCGGTCAACTCAGCATAGAACACGTGTTCTCGAGCCTGCGCTTCCTTTGTCATCGCGCCCGTTTCACCAAGCTTTCCAGCAAGGTCGGATGCGGCGTCCGCTGCAGCCTGTGCCTGATTGAGCTGGGCCACGGTTTCCCAGGAGCCAACAGCATTGATCCAGGCGCGGCGCGTGTCGGCGGCAAGCTGCAGCGTGCGCAGAGCGGCGTTGAGTTGGGCCTGACGAAAGCGGGTGTCGGCAATTTCGACGTTGCGCTTATGCGTTGCCAGCGCCAGGATATTTGCTGCAATCATTCCCTCAACGGATTTGAATGCTTCAAGGCCAGGGGCACCCATGCCGTTGAATCCGACCGAGACCGTAGGATTGATCAGCATCGTTGACTGCCAGGCATCTGCCGATGAATCACCGAGATCGGCGTAAGCCGCCTGGAGCCCCTTGTTGTTCAACAGGGCCACTTGAACGGCTGTTTCGACGTCGATGGTTTTCCTAGCCATCAACGTCTTCACGCGATCGGACACCACCTGAGCCTGTTGTTGGTTTTGAACCCAGACGGACTGCTTTCCGGTCGCCTCGGTGGTATTCGCCTCGACAGACGAAAACCCTGCATTGTTGGCCGCGTACTCGTTCGCAGAAACACAGCCGCCGAGAAGCAGCGGTAGCGCCAGAGTTGCCGCCATTTTGGACCTGAATCCGGTCATGACGCGTCTCCTTCAGGAGCTTGCGCGTCATTCTGATTCCGCCACGGCTTGGGATCGACCGGAGCGCGGTGCGTGTAGCCCGTAACCGGGCTGTGGTACTGAACAGGGCGGACTTCGGCCGGGGACGCGGCGAGGTTGCCCGAAGCAATAACGTCAGGAGGCAATGTGGCTGCGCATCCACTCAGGAAGAGCGGCAGAGCGGCCACCAAAAACAAACGTTTCATGGTGTGATCCGAATAGGAGATTGCAGCGGCGCAGGGAGCAAATCACGCTCACAGACGCACGATTGACCCGTAAAAGGGTGTCTCTAATTCAGATATTCGGGGGGCGGTGCAGCGCCGGAAGCTCGCCGATGACGTGAGCGTCGTCAATGTATTCGCGAATGGGAGCTACGTATGGGCCACCAACTGCATGTACGTGCGCGACAATCGCCATGCTGACGCAGAAGCCTTTGCAGCATTCTTGCTTCGACGTTTTCTCTGTATCTTCGGGGGAGGAGGCGTGGTCACCGTGAGGAAGCTGATCGCTTGCCATCTCGTGATGATCGCCGGGCTGCACAATTTCCGGATTTGGCGAAGCGCCATGCATTGCAGCGGAGGCAGTCGGCAACGAATAGCCCGCCAGTGACAATACGATCACCAAGCGAAGCAGAACCAGCATTTTTTGCAATGTGATTCGAAGCATACCCATGCCCGAGGACTACCATCGGCTGTTAAGTTGTCAATTGTCAGGTTTTACTAATAGACGATTCGCGTCGATTCTGTGGCGCTGTGCGACGGGCCTGTTGTCGAAACGGCGCTTGGTAACCCTTGTAGTGTTTCCAACGATGGTAAGGTCAAGAGCTTTCGGTTGGAGAGTGCGGGGCCCTGCGAAAAGAAACAGGCTTAGATGCATTACGCAATTTGGCTGATTTCTTCGGCCAGACTGCGGAATTGATCGGATACCCCAACGAACCTAGAAATGCAGGATGGCGAAGCTGTGGATCTCACATCTGAGTGGTTTGATGAAGCTAACGATTATTTTGTCGTTCGCTGCATTCACCTTCAGTAACTCAGAACAGGCTGCATTCGTTGTTGCCCAAAGTAGCGCCGCGCTTGTCCAAGCCCCGATTGATGTCGGCCCTTCCCGTCATTGCGTGAGTGCGGCAGAGAAAAAGAGCGACCACCACAAAAGCGAGCATGCCAAAGGCAAGTGCTGCGGTGCGATGTGCTCTGTTTTCGCGGTTCTGACGGACAATGCGACGTTGGCTGAGCGGACACCAGACACGACGCACGCACCCGCTGTTTGGTCGGAGCCGAATCCATTCTTTTCCCCCAGCCTCTATCGCCCTCCAATCGCCTGATTTTGTGAATTCGCGCCGTATCCGCAGCGCGTAATCGCGTAGACCGCCTAGCGGAATCACACGATTAGAGATTTCACAAGACGTAGGTTCATAGATGAACGGGTGCTCGCATCCGGTCCGGCGCAGGTGCCCATCCAGCACACCTCCGAAAGCCGACGGCTGGCGCTTACGCGCGGCTGGACCGGATTTTTGATGCGCGTTCATCGACCGAACTCACTTTGCCCGTCGCTTGGACACCGTGTGGCGCGAACCTTTCGCTAAAAGGGAGGTCGTTGCCATTCGGGATTGCGCGGCGTCGGAGCAACTCATCAGGAGTTCCGTGCATGTCTGCTATCAATTTCACCGATGTCGTTTTCCAAACGCCGCGCCGTGTCTGCCACAGTATCTGGGACGGGTTGCCTGGCGCGATTACGCAGACCCGCGCTATGCGCCGTTTGGGCAGATATATTTACCGCAGGTTCACCCGCCACACGGTTCGTACCCAGAGCCACTACACTCAGTTCATGCGAAACCCGCCGCTGTTGGATGTCTTGGCGAGGCTCCTGTCGGAGTACCAGATCGGGTCGACCGTCAAACTGGCTTCAATAGGATGCAGTACAGGCGCGGAGTTATATTCTGCCCTGTATGTCCTGCGCCGAGCCCGGCCAGATTTGAAAATTCTCGCGACTGGCGTGGATATTTCAAGCGAGGTCATCAAAGCTGCCGAACGAGGCATCTATTGTCCAGGCCAGTCCGCCGCAACAAACGGCTTGTATCTGGAAGGGCGACCAGAACTCTTTTGGGAAGACGCGAAAGCTCTTCGCGACCTGTTTGAAGTTCAGCACGGTGGAACGCTCCGGGTGCAAGATCGGCTTCGCAAGGACACCAACTGGCTTACAGCCGATGCAACGGAAGGTGGGCTCGCCGACACCCTCGGACCGCAAAATATCGTTCTCGCAAACAATGTGATGGGTCCGATGGACGACTCACTCGCCGAAGTCTGCTTGCGTAACGTGATGAACTTAGTCGAGCCCGGGGGATACCTTGTCGTTGATGGTATCGACCTCGATTTGAAGACGAGGGTTTTGGCAACGTCCGATTTCAAGCCGGTCCTCCTGGGACAGGAAGAGCTGTGGTCGGCTGATGGCTCAAAGGATGGGTGGCCATGGGTTCGTTGGGGGCGCGAGCCCCTGGATCGGACTGAACCGACCTGGGAGCTGCGATATTCCATTATCTTCCAGCATGCCCGTGTTTGAGGAGCGAGAGAAATTGGGTGGGGGGATGCGCTTTGGCGTATTCTCCCCTTACTGATCAACCAATCGCGCTGCCAAGTCTTCGCATCTTGATGAAGGACCAGTCCTTTGAACGTTGACAGGTCGGTAGGCCAGCCAAACCAGGCGCTAGATGAAGGCGGTGGAGGCGCAGAAGGCGCGAACCACACCCGTTCAGTCATGGCCGGAGGAGTTTGGGTGATTGCGGCCAAGGCGACTGCTCAAATCACACAGCTTTGTACGTTCTTTGTTGCCGCACGACTTCTCGCGCCGACCGAATTTGGATTGTTCGCATTCATTTCGGCCATAGCCATTCTGTGCGTTGTTCTTGCGGAAGGAGGTTGGGCCGAATTCATAATGAAATCCGGTGACGACCGCGATCGTTTCGACCAGGTGGCGACGATCGCTTTGCTGAGCGGTCTGTTCTTTACAATGTTGGGGGTGGGTGCCTCGGCAGCGCTTTATCTCTGGACGGAGAGATTTTGGGAGAGCGCTCTTCTCGCACTCTTCAGTTGCTGGATTCTGCCAGCCGCCGTTTCGACCGTATATGACGGCACCCTCGTTGTTCGTGGTCAGTTGCGTCAGCAGGCGTGTATTCGCATCCTGGCGGAGGTGGTCGGCGTTGGTGCCACGATCAGCGGGCTTCTTCTCGGATGGCATGCGGCCGCTCTGGTCGTCGGCAGAATTGCCATCCAGATGATGGTACTTATGGGGTCAGCCTGGACCGTTGGCTGGAGGCCGCGTTTATTTATCTCGCGATCGGTGGTGAAGGACGTTTTTGAGTTCTCACGGCATATTGTCGCGAACCGGATCATCGTCTTTCTCAGCTCATATTCTGGAACGCTCGCAGTCGGTAGTTTCCTTGGCGTAACCGAGGCCGGGTACTATCGCGCTGCGGAACGAATAGTCTCGGCCATCTCCGAGTTTTTAGGGGAGCCAACCCGGGCACTTGGTTGGATCGTCTTCAGGCGTGCCCGGGACAGGCAGGCCAAGCACCAAGACAATTCAGTCGCCGAAGCGAGCGGTCGCTTTCTGACCGTCCTGCTTGTTGTTGCTTCACCCATCTATCTTGGGCTGATGCAGGTGTCGGGCGCCCTAGTCTACTTCGTGCTTGGAGAGCAGTGGATGCCTGCCGCACTCATCGTGTCAGTCCTGTGCCTGAAGCAACTACTGCTCCTCCCGGGTTACATCAGCGAACCGTTGCTGTCCGTGATGGGCAACGTGAGCAAGAGACTGCCTGTCACCCTGTTGAACGTCTTCGTGTCGTTGTCACTCATTGTCGCGCTCGCACCATTCGGTCTGCTGCCGTTGGCGGTGGGACAATGCGTCAGCGCCGCCTTCGCATTGACGACATCTGTCAGATTACAGATACGGTTCGGCGGCGTTGACTGGCGAAGCGTGATGAAGAATATCGCAATCCTAATCGCGCCAGCCGCTTCAGCAATGGTCGCAGTTGTCGTTGTTCTTCATGGCAAGTTGGAGGTGCCGTCGATCCCGTTGATGTCGACATTCCTGTTACAGGTTGTGATTGGCGCTGCGGTCTATTGCTCGATCTTCCTGCTGCTTGCTCGATGGACAGGACGCGTGAAGCTTGCCCGGCAAGGTGAGCTATCGTTGTAGAGGTCGGCGAACTGGTTCCCCACGACGGTTCGATTGCCGAACCATTACCGCTATATGTTGGTCTTTTTTCCTGTGATCGATCTAACTGCCTACATTGGACTTTTCCTGGTTGCGTTCGGTGCGGCAACGATCTTGCCGTTCCAATCTGAGCCTGTGCTCGTCGGCCTTCTTTTATCCGGCAAATTCTCCGTGGCGGGATTGATCGCCGTCGCCAGCCTCGGGAATGTTTTGGGAGCTGTTACAAACTGGGTTGTCGGTCGGTTCATTGATCGGTTCCATGACGCAAAATGGTTTCCGGTCAAGGCGGCCTCGCTGGAACGAGCCAGCGGATGGTATCGACGCTATGGACGATGGTCGCTGCTTCTGTCGTGGATGCCCCTTTTCGGCGATGCGTTGACCGTGACGGCTGGTGTGTTGCGCGAACCGCTATGGTCTTTTGTGGTGCTTGTAACCTTGGCCAAAACGGGCCGATATCTGGCACTAACAGCCGCGACGCTAGGTACCCAAGCCGTCCTCGGGTTGTGATAGGGCAGGGCGTTCGCCGCGAGCTTTCGGGAACATTCTCTTCGCAGGCGCGTTTTTGAGGCGAACGGGAAACTGCCTCCATGCCAATCTGGAGCATAATTTACCGCTGGGTCAAAGTCGCGGCTCTGTGCATCATGGTAGTGAACCTCCATGTTGCGGCAGTCTCGGGCAACGGCAATAAATCTCTCAGTTGTCCGACGGTCACAGAAATAACCCATGGGTCTGGATCCGTGTCTCATCATAATGCCTGCTGTGCCGGTACGCAGTGTTGCCCCGTTATATCAGTGCTGCCATGTGCTGACCCGCCCGCTGCTCTCGTCCAACTGCCAACGACTTATGTGGACCAGTCACGTCCATTCCTCATCGTGCGCGGGCTCGACCCACCGCCGAAGTCTTCAGCCTCCTGAGACGACACTCGATTGACGTTCAAACCCACAGGAGAATTCCAATGAAAGCTGTCCTCAAGTTCGCGGTTGCAGCAGCGGCTGTGCCTTTCGTCATTCTTTCCGCAGGCACAAACGCCAAAGCTCAGATGTCGATGCCAGATGCCTGTAAGACCGAAGCCTCCGCCATGAAAGACATGAATATGTCGGGTGGTGGGATGCAGATGGGGGACATGGCCGAACATCAGAAAGCGACAATGGAAAGCATGCAAAAAATGCACCCTGCTATGATGCAGGCCATGATGGCGAAAGATCCGGACGTAGCCTTTGTTTGCGGCATGATCGCCCATCACATGGGCGCAATCAGCATGTCCGAAGTTGAGCTGAAGTACGGTGATGATGAGCAGGCCAAATCAATGGCGCAAAAGATCATCGACGCCCAGAAAAAGGAAATCGAAGAGATGACGACCTGGGTGAAGGATCACGCCAAGTGACCTCCGTTTCATTCGAAAGGGCAAGACTGCGTTGATGCGTGCCGCCGTTGCGCGGAGAACTGCCATAGCATGGCAGGATCGACGTGGTCCCGAGGGTGCCTTCGATGGGCACCCTCGGGAATTTTGTGCCCCTTGACGGCTATCAGGGCGCAACAACACTCGACTGAAATTTGGCTGCGGCATCCTCGGACATCTGACGAAGGCACCAACGTGCGTATGCCCTCCCAAACATCATGCCAATGAACTTGCCAAAGATGGTGCTTGGATAGTTGTAGTTGATGAAAATTCGCAGTCGACAAAACCCTTTTGCGGGTGTGATTTCGAATCCGACTTGATGAGCGCCGATAACGAAAAGACGTGTTCGGCCGAAGGTCCGCCAGGTTTTCCTATGGGGCGGATGGCGATCGACGATCACTTCTTCCACTGCCAAAGGAAGGCCGAGGAGGCTCCCGTGCATCTTGATCACGGAGCCAATCGCTTGCCCTCCGCGTCCGTCAAGCTCGTAGATCATCCTCGCGCCCAACATCATCATGGAAGACTCTCGCATGTGGCTCCCGATACGCGCGGGGTCATCCATGTAGCCGAACAACGCTTCGGCTGACGTTGAAACATCGCTGAGTACCTGTGCTGAATGGTCGTACAGGATCACTTTCGCACCATCTCATATGTCCACGGCTCTCAATCTGAGCGAATTCGCGATAACACTCACGGATGAAAGAGCCATTGCCGCAGCGGCGATTATGGGGGACAGGAGAATCCCGAAGGTCGGGTAGAGGACGCCAGCCGCCAAGGGTACGCCAGCCGCGTTGTAGATGAAGGCGAAGAACAGGTTCTGCCGGATGTTTTTCATAGTAGCGTGGCTCAGTTGTCGTGCCCGCGCAATGCCTTGAAGATCACCCTTCAGCAGGGTTACCCCGGCGCTTTCAATCGCTACATCCGTGCCGGTACCCATGGCGATACCGACATCAGCGGCCGCAAGGGCCGGGGCATCGTTCACTCCGTCACCCGCCATCGCGACGATCCGGCCTTCCTTGCGCAGACGCGCGACGATCTCGCTCTTGTGTTCCGGCAGGATTTCCGCTTCGACCTCCTTGATGCCGAGCTTCCGGGCGACAGCGTTCGCCGTGGTATTGTTGTCCCCGGTCAGCATAACCACGCGGACGCCCTCGTTCACTAAAGTTTGCACGGCTTTGGGTGTCGTCGCCTTGATGGGGTCGGAAATGGCGAAGAGGCCGCTGACGCGACCGTCGATGGCGACAAAGATGACGGTCGCTCCTTCGCCACGCAGAGCCTCTGCCTCCTTGGTCAGGGCCGACACATCGACGCCGGACTCCTCCATGATCCGATGACTGCCGATGATCAGCTTGCGACCGTCGACGGAACCCGTGACACCCTTGCCGACCGGGCTGTCGAACTCTTCCGCATTGCCGAGCGTCAGGCCGCGTTCTGTCGCTGATGCGACGATGGCGGCCGCGAGCGGATGTTCGCTGGCGCGTTCCAGGGTCGCAGCCATTCGAAGCAGATCGTCCTCGCTCAGGCCCCCGGTCGTGGTGATCGAGGTCACCTTCGGCTTGCCCTCGGTGAGCGTTCCCGTCTTGTCGACCACCAGCGTGTCGACTTTCTCGAAACGTTCGAGAGCCTCGGCGTTCTTGATCAGCACGCCGAGATGTGCTCCGCGGCCGACCCCGACCATGATCGACATCGGCGTTGCCAGACCGAGGGCGCACGGGCAGGCGATGATCAGCACCGCGACGGCGGCCACCAGTCCGTGCGCGAAGCGCGGCTCTGGTCCCAGCCACATCCAGACTGCAAAGGCGATGATGGCGATCGCGATGACCGCGGGAACGAACCAGCCGGAAACCTCGTCGGCGAGCCGCTGGATCGGAGCGCGGGAACGCTGGGCCTCCGCCACCATCTGCACGATCCGCGACAGCATCGTGTCGCGCCCGACCTTGCCTGCCTCCATAACGAAGCCGCCCGTCTTGTTCATCGTGCCGCCGATCAGTTTTGCCCCGGCTTCCTTGGTGACGGGCATCGACTCGCCGGTGATCATGGACTCATCGACCGAACTGCGGCCCTCCACAAGGGTGCCATCGACGGGAACCTTCTCGCCAGGGCGGACGCGCAGCTTGTCGCCGACGGCGACAGCCTCGAGATCCACATCCTCGTCGGTGCCATCGGAGCGTATGCGGCGGGCGGTCTTCGGTGCGAGATCGAGAAGCGCCCTGATCGCGCCGCCCGTCTGTTCCCGCGCCTGCAGCTCGAGAACCTGCCCGAGCAGCACCAGCACGGTGATGACGGCGGCCGCTTCGAAGTAGATCGCGACCGCCCCTTCGCCGGATCGGAATGTTTCCGGAAACAGGCCGGGGGCGACTGTTGCGACGACGCTGTAGACCCAGGCGACCCCGGTGCCCATGGCGATCAGCGTGAACATGTTGAGGTGCCTGTTGACGATGGATTGCCAGGCCCGTTCGAAGAAGGGCGCGCCAGCCCAGAGGACGACCGGGGTCGCCAGGGTGAGCTGGATCCAGTTCGACGTCTGCGGACCGAGCAGCATGTGCAGGTTGGTGAGATGGCCGCCCATCTCGAGCGCCAGCACGGGCAATGTCAGCACTAGCCCGATCCAGAACCGTTGCCGCATGTCGACAAGCTCCTCGCTTGGACCCATGTCGGCCGTCACGACCGCGGGCTCGAGTGTCATGCCGCAGATCGGGCAGTTGCCGGGGCCGAGCTGGCGTATTTGGGGATGCATGGGGCAGGTGTAGATCACGCCATCCTGCTGTGAGCCCTGCTTGCCTAAGGCCTCGGGGCGCTTCGCGTTCTGATTGGCGTGGTGGTGATGGTCGTGACCTTCGTGTTCGTGGTGATGCTTATGCTCGTCCATGGGATTTCTCCGTAACGGTATCCGCCTCCAACAGAGCTAGCGTCCAGCCACCCAGTAAGGGGGCCGGACGTCTCCTGTTTATGCGTAGGCGACGAAGGACATCATTCCCGATGCCATGTGATAGAGGTGATGGCAGTGGAGCGGCCAGCGGCCCGGATTGCTTGCGTCGAACACGACACTCACGCTCCCCATCGGCGGCACGAGAACGGTGTCCCGCACAGCGCCGCCGAATGCTTTCCCGCCGATGTCGACCACCTGGAAGTGGTGTCCGTGCAAATGCATCGGATGGGACATCATCGACATGTTGCGCATGACGACCCCAATCCTTTCCCCCTCGCGGACATCAAGGCCGTCGCCGCCTTCGATCCGCCATTCGTAGCCGCTCATATTGCCCGTCAGATTGAGCTCGAACCGGCGGTCGGCGAGACGGGTGGGGAGCGGTGCGACGGCTGCCAGCCGCTGTTCCAGGTCAAGCCCGACGACCGGGCCGGGTTCCGTCCCGCGCGGGGTAACCTTGGCGACCTTTGTACCGGAGGGTGCCAGGATGACGCCCGTGCGATGATCCGTTCCCTCGCGCAGCGCAAGGATTGGATGGGCGTCGGGCGACTTCGGAAGCTCTAGCCGGATATCGAGCCGTTGACCCATGGAGATCGGGAAGCGGTTTCCGGAAATTGGTTGCACGAGTTGCCCGTCGACGGCGATCAACTGTCCGGTGAGCGTGCCCGTGTCGATCGTGAAGGCGGTGGCCGTCGCGCCATTGATGATGCGCAGGCGGACGCGTCCTCCGCTCTCGACGGTGAAGACTTCAGGATCGTCGAGCGTTCTGTCGTTGGCGAGATAGGCATCGTACTCGATGTCGTTCAGATCCATGGCGGCCATGCCCGGCATCGCAGTGCCGGACATCTGACCCTGCATGTTGGACGCCATGCTCTGCATCATCGCGCTGTGGTCCATCCCGTGACCGCTAGACGATCCCTTCAGCTTGGCGAGCAGTTCTTCGGCAGGTGTGAAGGAGAAGTCGTGCAGCAGGACGACCACTTCCTGCTCGTCGCGCTGCCTGTCGTCGGCGGTCCGCACGATCAGGGGCGCGGCAAGCAGGTTCTGCTCCTGGAGTGTATGCGCATGCATCCAGTGCGTGCCGCCGGAGCCGACCGGAAACGTGTAGCGCCGGGTTTCGTTCGCTTTCAAAAGTGCTGCGGGATTGTCCGGAACCCCGTCCATATTCCATGGCGGCGCAAGGCCGTGCCAGTGGATGAGCGTTGCTTCCCCGCCTTGATTTGAAAGGGCAACGTCGAACGCAGCCTCCGCGTCGAGCGTCAGCCCGACAGTGCCATCTGGTTGGAGGAGCCCGAACACGTCGGCGGCTTTGCCGTTCACCTCGATCACGCGCTTCGTGATCGCAAGATTGCGGGTACCCGCGTTTGATGTTGCCTTGCTGGCCTCAGCCCAGCTTTTGTTTGGATGCAAAGCGGCAGCCGATGCGGCGACCACGACGCCCGACATCAGTCCGCCCAGGAATTCACGGCGTTTCATATCCATTGACCTCTCGTTCCGTGCCGGCCAATGCCGGCGAAGGTCGCATCACAGGATGCGACCGGGGAAGACAGCCGACAAGCGACGGCTGTTCTCGTTCATATGGCGGATCGAGGAGGGCCTATGGCGGGGCGGGAGGTGATCCCGGCGATGGACGGTTGAGGAGCGAGGTCACGACGGCCGTCCGAGTTCAAGTTGATTTCGCCGATAACTGAAGTGGGGAACACCGCGTAGCACAGGCTGCAGACGCTCATGCAGCACGCTTTCGGGCCGTGTGGTTTGCTGTCGACGTGAAGATCGGTTTTAGCCTGGGAGGAGATGGCATGTTGACTGCCGACAGCGTGTGTCCCGCAATCCACGGCGGCGGCTTGAGTCATCGGCACGAACAGAAACAGAATTGCGACGAGGACGGCCAGCAATTCCCTTGCACGTTTCCGGACGATGTGACTGGCGGCGATCATGGTTTCGTTCGACACCCTGTGCTGTCTTCGCGCACAATGCGCAATTCCTGCATGCATCGCCTTGACCTTGATCAATCGACACCGATTGCGAGTCCTTGGCGTGGAGGCGGGCAGATTGCGCCTCCCGCCCACCGTGATAAGGTTTCGCTCTCACCGGAGACGGCGGAAGGGCAAGCCCAATGAACCCTCCCAAAACGGAACACCTTCCGTTCTACATCACCGCTCCCGGCGGAACGGACTACTTGTTCGTCGGCGTCACGATCGCCTTCATTTCGATCATCATGCTGGTGGGCGTCCTCTACCTCCGCCTGCACCACCTGCCTGACCACATCGCGAGCAGGGGGCAAAAGGTCCAGCTAGAACTCGTTGGTGTTCTTGGCCTGATTGCAATGTTCACGCACAACAACGTGTTTTGGATAGCCGCCCTGCTTCTGGCTTTGATCACCGTTCCAGACATCTCGACTCCTTTGGCGAGCATAGCACGATCTCTTGCCAAAATTGCGGCTCGTAAGACCGCTACGACACCCGCGAGCGTTTCGATAACACCGACAGAACAGCCGCTGCCTCGCGAGACAGGTCGAGCATGAGAATGAAAGCGAGACTACTGGTCCTGTCGGCCGCCGTCTTAACCATGACGATCTCCGCAGCGACGGGCCAATCGACATCACCGAAAGTGACCGAGCGACAGCAGGACATGAAGGCGATAGCGGGTGCCGCCAAAACCATCGACGCCATGTTCAAGGGCAGCTCGCCATACAATTCGACGGCCTTCAAGGCAGCCGCCGAGACCATCCGGACGTATTCCGGCGAAAGGCTCGCTGCCCTGTTCGAAGCGCCTGTCGTCTCCGGAGGCTCCAAGGCCAGTGACAGCATCGAGGCCGATCGGCCGACATTCGACAGGCTGGCGGCCGAACTCGGCGCTTATGCGTCGGTCCTTTCAGTCGCGGCCGTCCGCAACCCGGATGTTCTCGGTCCCGATATGCGGATGAAAGGCGGCGACGCGACGATGGGCGGGCCGCTCGCCAAGAGGAAGGCGGCGGCTCCCGATCCAATGTCGATACCCGCCGAGCACGCCTTCCACATGATGCTGCAGACGTGCACATCCTGCCACGCCAAGTTTCGAGTGAAGGGCGAGTAGCGGCCGACGTAACTGGCGCACGAGGGCCGCGGCTCGCTCAGTGAGCGCTGTGTTCGCTGTGCTCCACCTCGGCCGTCACAGGCGTGGCGCTCTGGAACAGCTCGGTCCGGCTCTCGCCGCTCACGACCAGTTTGCCGACCAACCCACGAGCCGCCCGCGACAACGCGTGATCCACCAGGACGTATTCGCCGGGAACCTCCAGCTTCATGTCGACCGCAGCCGCGCCTCCGGGCGGCACGGTGATCGTCTGGACATCGGATAGCGGCTCGGTCGTCAGCGACGCCAACTGGTACACCTTGTCGAAGATTTCTCCGATCACATGGAAGCTGGATGTCTTGTTCGGTCCCCCGACACCGAAGTAGATGCGGACGGTCTCGCCGACCCTCGCCGTCAGGGCATTTTCGCCCGTGAGCGCATTGGCGGCCCCGTTGAAGACATAGTATTCCGGGTCTTCCTTGAGGAGCTGTTCGACGCTTTCCGTCAGCTTCCCCTTGGAGCCGTGTGGCTGCGACGTGTAGACCTCGCCTTGCATCACGTAGAACTCCCGATCAACGGGCGGCAGGCCGCCCGGCGGTTCGACGAGGATCAGGCCATACATGCCGTTGGCGATGTGATGGGCGGCCATTGGCACAGCGCAGTGATAGACGTACAGCCCCGGCTTCAAGGCCTTGAACGAGAAGCCTTTGGTCTCGCCCGGCGCGGCATCGGTCGCGACCGCTCCGCCGCCAGGCCCGGTCACGGCGTGGAGATCGACGCTGTGGCGTTCGCTGCTGTCGGCCTTGTTGGAAAGCTCCACCTGGATCGTGTCGCCAACGCGGGCACGCACGAACGGACCGGGGACCTTCTTGTTGAATGTCCAGTAGTGGTAGGTCGCGCCGTCTGCTAGCTGGCCCGTCACCTCGACGGTGTCCAGTTTCACCGTGATGGTCGCAGGCCCGCTTCTTGCAATCGGCGGCACCAGGTCAGTGGCCGGACGGACTATGTCCAATGGAGCCTTGGCACTGCCGTTTTCCGCCGGATGCTCGTGGGAGCCAGATGCGAGGGCTGAAGTCCCGGTCGCCGCCAGAAATGCGAGTGCCAAGGCTGCGTACGAGGGTCCGGAAAAGCGTTTCATGGCGGGCTCCTGAGCAATGCTTGTTACTCAGGTATTCAAGACCTCGCCGATGCTTCGATCTTTGACCTACGACAAGGAGCGCATGTCCTCGCGAGATCGTGATAGCTGCGCGAGTTACCATGTCAGGATCGACGCAGGCGGCTCTGCTTCGATCTCAGGCGTTGGATGGACCATTGCGCGACAGGACCGAGGATCGTGTCGGCGCGATGCACGACATGGACTGGCAAAAGATCGACGGGGGCGGGTAGGGAGTCGGTTGCAAGGGCCTTGAGCCTGTTGCAGGCGAGATCATCCGCAACGAGATGCAAGGGCATAGTTCCCCAACCCAGTCCCGCCCGGAGGAATTCGTGCTTCGCGCCCAAATCCGAAACCCGCCACGTGTTCGGCGAGAGGACACCGAAGTCTCGTCCTTTCGTAAGTTCGGTCCTGTCGGTGAGCACGATTTGGATGTGTTCAGAAAGCGTAAGGTCGTCGGCGGGCTCATCAAGCCTGGCGAGAGGGTGATCCGGGCCCGCAACGGGGAGGGTCTGGATGCCTTCGAATGCATAGGCTTGCAAGGCAGGCGGAATGAAGGGCGACGTCACGACGATCCCGATCGAGCAACTGCCGCTCAAGACGAGTTCCGCGACAGCGGTGAGAGATTCGACCTGTACGTTCACGCCGACGGTAGGGTAGGCGAAATGAAGGTCTCTAAGCAGAAGGGCAAGACTGCTGATCGGATAAAAGCAGTCGACTGCGATTGAAAGTTCCGGCTCCAAGCCGCCGGACAGCGCGCTGGCGTGGGACTTCAGCCGATCCGCCTGAGAAACTACTTCGACCGCATGGGGAAGGAGGGCCGTCCCCATGTCGGTCAACGTCAGGCGGTAGTTCGAGCGCGCGAAAAGCTCCACGCCGAGCTGCCGTTCCAATGTGCTGATCGTGTAGCTGACTGCCGATTGCGCGCGGCCGAAGCGCCGCGCGGTTTCCGAAAAGCTGCCCTCCTGAACGACGGCAAGGAAGACACGGAGATGGTCAAGTGAGAGGCCTTCGATATTCATAATCTAGCTCCCCAACGCGGGCGCGCTCAGCAGCAAGGAGAGCGCGCCCGCCGCTGTGACGTCACGCGACGTGGCTGCAGCAGGATTTCTTGAAGGAGGCCTGGTAGCCCGCTTCCTCGATCGCGGAAACAAATGCATCGGAGGCCACGGGAGAGTCGATCGATGCGGTCTTGGCATCGAGATCGACGGCGACCTTGGCGTTGGGGTCAACCGACTTCACCGCCTTTTCGACGGCTCCGGCGCAGTGTCCGCAGGTCATGTCGGGGATGTTGAGATGGTACATTCGAATTTCCTCCATGGAGTTTTGATGGGCCGAATGTGGTGCTTCCAACGATGGGAAGGTCAAGAGGCATCCGACAGAATCTGCACGTTGCTCACCTTCGTCTTCGAGCCTTGGCGACTTCTGATCCGAGCTTGATCTGCGTCAATGTGAACTGTCGCGACCGTCGTACCCTCAGGTCCAGTCGTTGATCGGAGCTTAGGAGAAGCGAAATGACGACACTGCGGACGATCCTGCTGGCGGGTACGGTGCTCATGCTCTCGACGCCAGTCTTTGCGGAAGACGCGCATCATCCCGAGACCACTGTGGAGCAGGCGAGCGAGCAAGCAGCCCAGCCGTCGGATTCCGCGGCGGACCCGAATTCCATGATGTCCTGCGGCATGATGTCGGGTGACATGATGGGCAACATGATGCGGATGATGGCTGGCGGACCGGGAGAAATGAGACCCCGGGGCATGGGGCCGATGGCCGATATGATGGCCCCAGAACATGTCGAGGGAAGGATCGCGTTCCTGAAGACGGAATTAAAGATAACGCCGGAGCAGGAGTCGTCGTGGAACGCCTTCGCCGACATTCTGCGTGCCAATGCCGGTGGCATGCAGAAGAGCATGATGCAGATGCCAGACGCGACGGGCACGCCTGGCCCAGCGACACCGTTGCAGCGTCTCGAACGCCGCGAGAGCAGCTTAAACAGCCTTCTCGAGGGCGTGCGTAATATGAAGGCTGCCCTTGCCACTCTCGATCAATCGCTCGGGACGAAGCAGAAGCAGATGGCCGACAAGCTGCTCGTTCCTCCCATGATGGGCATGATGTAGGGAGAGAGGAGGTCGCGCGTGGCACACCAGAGCAGTTGGCTGCGACCACGGACTGAGACCACCTCTGCCGAACGCCACCCAGACGCAAGTGGATGGAGCGAATCCTTCTCTGCTCGCTAGACCGTGATTTGGCGCGCAGGTCCAATTCCCTGCAGCCTTTGCGCCTGCGCTCCGCGCGCGAATGCTACGCAGTCGGAGGACGTGGCGGTGCCGGCACGGTTCCATCGGCGGGCCTACAGATCGAAGGATGCAAGGATCGGGCAGGGACCAGACTTGTCGGCCGCGCACTGCCCGACGAGCCGCTGCAACGCTCTCCGCGCACGCTGAAGGTCGGCGATCCTCGCATTCAGAGCATCGATGCGTTTCCTCGCGAGGCTGCGCTTGCCGAACTCGTCGAGCTAAATAGCATCATCGAATGTCTGCTGCAGAACGTGCGCTATTCGGGAAGCGTCGCCCGGCTTGCCGCTCCTTGTGTCAAGGCTGCGATCGGATGCAGCAACTCGATTGCAGACAATGCCGCCATTGCTTTCACGCGCTCCTTCTTCCGGGCTCTCGCCCACGGCGAGTCCTATGACAGGGCCTTTCGTCACGCCAAAAACGAAGTGAGGATCAACTGCGCAGGCGCAGAAGCCGACAAGTACGTGATTTTCGCGTGATCGATGCTACTGCAGTGTCGATGATCGCAACCCCGTAGATCACGGTTTCCGCGCTTTGCTCGGAGCTGCTAAGCGGCCCGACGGCTCATGTCAGTGCATGATCTCGTGGATCGCAACTGCGACGAGAACCACACCCGCGATTGCCTCGATCGCCTTTGACGTCCTGGTAAGAAGTGTCGGCCGGGTGATGAGCAGTCGTTCGACCTGTGTCCGGAAGAAAACCGTCGCCGATGCCACGCTGCATAGTGTCAGTGCCACGCCGGTCATCATGACGGCCGCGAACATGATTCCTGCTTCGGGCACGCCGCGCGACATGGCAAAGGTCATGACGAATAGGGTCAGGGGACAGGGGATTAGTCCCGCCATGAGACCGACGGCGACGCCCTCCTGCTCTCCATGGACGTGCGGCGGGCGGAAGAGGGCGCTCCAAAGCATCCAGGCTCCAATGACACCGAGGAGGCCGCGGCTCAGGTCCTCAAGCAGCGGAGCTGAACCAGCGCTGCCGATCATGACGGAGACCAACGGTAGCGAGAGCAGAGCGATCAGCACCGCCATCGTGACGTGGGTGACCGATAGCGCGATCGAAACCATCAGCCCACGTGTTATCTTCGCCGACGACCCGGTTAGGTAAGTTGCCAGCAGAGCCTTGCTGTGGCCGGGTGTCATCGCATGCACTGCGCCGAAAACAATGCCCATCGGCAGGAACGCGAGGAAGGCCGCCCAACCGCCGCCATTCGCGAAGGTTTTGATGTGCTCGGCGAAGGCGAGATAGATGTCCCGCTGGATGTCGACGATCGACTGTAGCAATGCCTCTAAGCCCAGTTCATAGTAATGGCCGCCACGACTAGGTAACGTGTCACTTTGGCGATCGCCACCAGCACCACAAAATGCGTTAGTGGCTCTTTCATGACGCCAGCGACAACGGTGAGCGGGTCGCCGACGATTGGTACCCAGCTCATCAGCAGCGTCCATTTGCCATAACGATGATACCAGCGCTGGGCGCGCTTCAACCCGGTGTCGCTTGCCGGGAACCAACGCCGGTGGCGGAAGCGTTCGATGCCGCGGCCAAGCAGCCAATTCACGACGGAGCCGAGCACGTTGCCGATGCTTGCGACCGTGATGAGCAGCCACGGGGAGTAGTCGGCGATCAACAGGCCTGCCAGCACGGCCTCCGACTGCATCGGCAGGATGGTGGCGGCGGCAAGCGCCACGACGAAGAGCCCGGCGTAGGTGGCGAGTTCATTCATCGCTGGCAAATGTCCGCCCGTAGATCGTAACCCGCCCTCATCGCTCTGCCGGCCAATCGGGATGATGGCTGTCGATCACGAAGATATGGGAGTGCCTATGCCCGTTTACGACGCGTGTCGCGCCAACGAGATGAGGGTGGTCCTCGTCTAGCTCATCATGGACGTGCTCGATCTCGTCAGGGTCATGCGCTGGCCAAAGCCGTGTTGCGACGACGATGGCCACTGCGGCGATGACGGCGAGTGTCGCGAAGGTCGCGGGCAGGCCGACGGTCGCGCCGAGCCAGCCTGCGAGCGGATAGGTGATCAGCCAGCAGGCATGAGACAGCGCGAACTGTGCGGCAAAGAGCGCCGGCCTGTCTTCCGCATGTGCCGAGCGCCGCAGCAGCCGGCCGGAGGGCGTCTGCGTCAATGAATAGCCAAGGCCGATCAGCGCCCACAGCGGTAGAAGCAGCGCGAAACTCGATACGAACATGCCGACGAACAGTCCTGCAACGAGAATGGCGGCGCCCCGGAGCATCGCGGCGCGATCGGGTGTCCTGTCGAGAAGGCGTGGCAACAGGAGGGCCGCGAGCATCGAGCCGCCGCCGAAGGCGGCGAGTGCTATCGCCGTGTCGCTCTGCGTGAGGCCGAATTTCGCCTGAACCATCACCACGGTATTGACGATGACCATCGATCCCGCCGCCGAAACGGCAAGGCTGAGCGCAAGCAGTCCACGAAGCCGCGGCGTCGCGAGATAGATCCGCAAGCCTCGCGTCGTCCGGTCGTAAATGCCGCGCCGCTCGGTCGGCTTCGGGCTCGGAAGGACAACGGACACAACGAGGGCGGCGGAGGCGAGGAAGCCGACGACCGTGCCGGCAAACAGGCTGTGGAAGTTGATGACGGTCAGAAGTGCGGCCGCAAGCATCGGGCTCGCGACGCTTTCGAGATCATAGGCAAGCCGCGAGAGCGAGAGGGCGCGGGTATACTCCTTCTCCTCCGGCAGTACGTCGGGAATGGTTGCCTGGAATGTCGGGGTGAAGGCCGCCGATGCCGACTGCAGGACGAAGATCAACACATAGACCTGCCAGATCTCGGTAACGAACGGCAAGAATAGGGCGACGGCTGCGCGTATGAGATCGAGCGAGACGAGCATCGCACGGCGGGGAAGCCGTTCGGCGAAGGCGGCGGCCACCGGTGCAACGCCGACATAGGCGATCATCTTGATCGCGAGCGCCGTGCCGAGCACCGCGCCTGCTTCAGCGCCTGCGAGATCATAGGCGAGAAGCCCGAGCGCGACGGTCGCAAGACCGGTGCCCACGAGCGCAATTACTTGCGCCAGAAACAGATGGCGGTAGGTGCGGTTGGCGAGAACTTGCAGCATTTTCTAAAACTCTGGATTACTTGGTTGCCGTCGTTGGCGATGCGACAGCAGCGCCTTCCGCGGCATGGGCTGACAGGCCTGACCATCCCTGGATACCGACATAGACGCCGACCGCGATGATCAGGATGCTGGAGAAATATGGGGCACGGCGGGCGAAGGTGTTGAACCAGCTCCAGCGCTTCGTGGCCTGGCGAACGCTCAGTGCGGCGGCTGCGCCGACAACGACGAGCGTGATTGCCAGGCCGATCGAGAAGCAGAGGACCAGCGCAAAACCGAGCGTGAACTCCTTGAGCTGCAGGCAGAGCAGAAGCACAGTGATTGCGGCGGGGCACGGGATGAGACCGCCGGTCAGACCGAACAGGATGATTTGTCCGGTCGTGACATTCTGGTTGGCAAACCTGCGGCGAATGTCGTTGGAATGCGCCAGTTCATGCGCATCCTGGTAGCCGTCTGCCCCGACCTGAAGGCCCTGCAGTTCCTCGTGTATGTGATCGTGGCCGTGTCCTTCGGTGAAGGCCAGATCGTAGTCATGGGTATGGTTGCCATGGCCAAGGCTCACGCGCGCCATGAATTCGTGCGGCTCCGGGATCTCCTCGACCGATTCGAGATAGCCATCGAGAATTCCGCCCTTGGAAACGAAAGCGAAGCGCTGGCGCGATCCGTCCGGGCGTTCTGTCTCGACGCTGACGTCGCCTGCTGACGACCAGTTGTGGCCGCGTTCGGAGCGTAGCCGCCAGCGCGGCGGCACACCGTCCTCGAAGACCTCGACGCTGATCGTGCCGTGACCGGTGTCGATCCGACGAAGGTCACCATCACCGTGCGAATGGCCATGGTCGTGCCCACCGTCTCCATAGCCGCGGCTTCCGTGGGTATGTCCTGCTGCGGCCCTCGCTTGTCTCTGGTCCTGCCATGTCCGCCATAACATCCAGAGCGCGATACTGATGATGATTGCCGCCGAGGCAAGCTGGAAATAGGGCTCGAAGGATTCGGTGTCGACTCCTTGCCAGAGATACATGCCGGCGAAGGCGATTCCCCAGACGATGATGGTGTGCGAGATGGTTGCGGCAAGCCCAAGCAGGACCGCCTGCGAGACCGTGCCGCGGATGGCGACGATGAATGCCGCCATCATCGTCTTGGAATGGCCAGGTTCAAGCCCGTGCAGCGCGCCAAGCAGAATAGCGCTCGGGATAAACAGCCATGCGTGAGCGGATCCCTGTTGGATCAGGTCGGCGAAATTGGGCATCGGAACCTCAAAGGTATTTGGTGATCGCCTTGAACTCGTCGATCGATTGGCGCTGGTCGCGGGCAAGAGCGCCGACGGTGTCTTCGAGGCAATGGTCCAGATGGTCCTGGATCAGTGTGCGTTTGGCTTGTGTGATCGCCTTTTCCACTGCGTGGAGCTGCTGGGCAATGTCGAGGCAGGGCCTGCCTCCCTCGATCATGGCGATGACGCTTTTCAGATGTCCTTCGGCGCGCTTGAGCCGCTTGACGATCTCGGGGTGGGTGTCGTGTCTGTGTTCGCTCATGTCAAATACCTATCCCCCCGGAGGGGATATTTCAACTGTTGAATCTTGCTCGAAGCCGCGAACACGAGTATCAGTGCCGCCATGGCGCTTCGTCCGGCACAGAACCTGCTAACCATCTTCGCTGCCTTTGCGGCGAGCGTCGCGATGCTGCTTTATGCGTTTGCCGCGCCCGGTACCCATGCGCCCAAGCTGCATACAGCGCAGGTCGAGATTGTCGTGGCTGCCGCCCATCCTCACAGCCATGGCGATCATTCGCACGATGACATGGAGATGGACCAGGACGATGGTGCGTCGCAGGACCACCATCACGCCGACCATAGTCACGAAAAAGCTGAACTGGTCCGTGCCGGGCAGAACGGTCCCCGTGCGTCCGTCGGCCTCGATTACTCCATCCTGGCCACCGACCTTGCCAGCGGACCACCCTACGGCATCGATCGCCCGCCTCGACCCGTGACGTTGATCTGACGATTGCCGCTCCGGCGGCTGGTTCAACGAAATCACGGAAATTACACATGAAGCTACCACCACTTGGAGGCAGCCAGCGCGGGTTTGTGCCCGGCTCGCATGCCCTCCGGTTCCTTCTTGCCGCGCTTTCCCTGCTTGCTTTGGCAGGCACGGCGGCCGCCCATGCAGTCGCCGAGGGCGACAAGGGCTATATCCAGGAGATATCCGGGGTGAATATCATCCCGTTCATCTACCTTGG
Organism: Ensifer sp. GW821-FHT05G01; assembly: GCF_059419585.1. Classification (NCBI taxonomy): domain Bacteria; kingdom Pseudomonadati; phylum Pseudomonadota; class Alphaproteobacteria; order Hyphomicrobiales; family Rhizobiaceae; genus Ensifer; species Ensifer sp. GW821-FHT05G01. Next base: position 161,366 of record NZ_JBWKSC010000002.1, read on the forward strand.
CGCCAAGCACATGGTGACCGGCTACGATCACCTGCTTTTCCTCTTCGGCGTGATCTTCTTCCTCTATAGGCTGAAGCACATCGGTATCTATGTCAGCCTGTTTGCCGTCGGCCATTCGACGACGATGCTGCTCGGTGTTTATTACGGCTGGAACGTCAGTTCCTACCTGATCGACGCCATCATCGGCTTGTCTGTCGTCTACAAGGCGCTCGACAATCTCGGGGCTTTCCAACGGTGGTTCGGCTATCAGCCCGACACCAAGCTTGCGACACTGATCTTCGGCTTCTTCCACGGCCTGGGTCTCGCAACCAAGATCCTCGAATACGAGATCGCCGAAGACGGGCTGATCCCGAACCTTCTCGCCTTCAACGTCGGCGTCGAGATCGGCCAGCTCATCGCGCTCGGTATGATCCTGATCGTCATGAGCTACTGGCGGAGAACGCCGAGCTTCCTGAAGCATGCCTACACCGCCAACGTGCTGATGATGACCGCCGGCTTCGTACTGATCGGCTACCAGCTCACCGGCTATTTCGTATCCTGACCTTCCCAAGAAAGAGACAGAACATGTTCAATTCACAAGCACCGTCGCTCGACGATCTCCCGACCTCGGCCCAGCTTTTTCGCTCGACCGTTTTTGCCGCACTAGCGGCCGGAGCGATCCTGGTTACCGTCGTCTTGCCGTCCGAGTATGCCATCGACCCGACCGGGGCGGGCTCCGCGCTGGGCCTCACAGAAATGGGCGAAATCAAGACCCAGCTTGCCGAGGAGGCCGAACGCGACAGGCAGCTCGGCAAGGACAATGCGGCGTCGCCCGCAAAGGATGCCGCGCCCCAACAGGGCTCCAGTCTGATGGAACGCATCATCCGAGAGTTCGGCGTTTCGAGCGCTTACGCTCAAGAGCTTCGTCAGGACGAAATGTCAGTGACGCTTCAGCCGGGCGAAGGAGCGGAGGTCAAGCTCGTCATGCTGAAGGGCGCTAAGGCGAACTACGCATGGACCGCCAACGGCTCGCAGGTGAACTTCGATACCCACGGAGACGGCGGCGGAGAAAACATCAGCTACGAAAAGGGGCGTGGCGCGGCTGAGGACAGCGGCGTCCTCGAAGCGGCGTTCGATGGCAATCATGGTTGGTTCTGGCGAAATCGCACCAGCGCACCCGTTACCGTCACTTTGAAGACCGACGGAGCCTACTCCGAGATCAAGCGCATGATGTAAGCGAGACAAGCCCGTTGCCAGCGAGATGCTGCTGGCAACGGGCGCCTGCCAAGGATAGGTCGGGCGCTGGATTCTGAAGAACTAAAACTGGAGGTCGACAACGCGCCAGCGTTGAGCCGCTTGCATTGATCTTGAGGCAGGGCCCTTTGCAACCATGGATTCAAGAGGGCGCACTGAAGCACCAAGCTGCACGCTGGGCGAAGCTGCAGGCATAGGCAGGCGATGAATCTGCATTGATCAGACTGCCGCCGGATCCGAACTTGGGGTCCACGGGCGCATCAATTTCTCATCGAGCGGTAGGACCATGCCCAACACGGATCCGGTCGTTCGGTATTCGAACGATAGGGTACCGCCGAAACTCTCCACACGCTGCCGCAGTCCGTCTATTCCCATCCCTCCAACAGTTTTGCCAGGCGGGGAAAGCCCGTTTTGGTGGCCGTTGTCGTGTACTCGTACGAAGAGAGAGTCATCTGCAAAACGGCATTCAACTTTCTGGCCATTTGCACCCGCATGCTTGAAGGCGTTGTTCAGGCCCTCCTGCAAAAAGCGGAAGACGCAGGTCTTGATAGGGGTGGGAAGCCTGAGATCCATGCGGGCCATGTCCACCTCCACGGTCGTGCCCGTTCTCGCTTCGTGCAGGCGGATTGCGCGGCCAATTACCTGTTCCAGGTCAAGGCGCTCGATGTCAGGAAGCAGGAGGGCCCTGGCGATCATGCGGATTTCGCCCAAGGCGTCTTCCAGAGTTTTGCCAATGACTTGAAGGGTGGCTTCGCGCTCAGCCTTCGTCTTCGATCTCCTGGCGGTGTCAAGTTGTAGGACGGCAAAACCAATTAACTGGGCCGGACCATCGTGGAGGTCAGCGCCAATCTGGCGGGCGAGCTTTTCGTTCGAATCCGTCAATCTCACGGTGGCGAGGCGAGCTCTGTCGCTGAGGTCACGGACCTGCTCAGAAACTCGTTCTGCCTCTGCGGCACGCTGAATCAGCTTTTTGCGCTGGGTTTCAATGGTCATGCTACCACGCCGAACGATGCCGAAGAGACAGAGCAGGATCAAGGCAGACGCGCCTGCGACGATCAGCCAACTGCTGAGACGTACCTCAAACATTTCCTGCGTCAGGGGGCCGCTCTCCTCCTGGATCTCTGCGACTGCGACGATCGTCCCGCCATCCGCGGCTCGAACTGGACTATAGATCTCGAGATAGGGCGTGGTGAATAAGCGGGTTGTGTGTTCGGCGGCGTGCAAATCGGTAAAGTCCGACACAACGTTGCCTTTCCGAGCCTGGACAAGCCCTGAAGGTGGATCGAAACGTTTGCCGATAAGCTCGGATGAGGTTGAATAGACTATGGTGCCATCAGCGCGCCATAACTCGAGATGCGGGAACCGCGAACGGAACTCCTGGTCAGAGAACACCTGATCCAGGGTCTCTATCGATGATCTCGAGAGAATCCTGCCGGTTGCCAATTCCTCCGCGAACGGTGAAAGGATACTCTGCATGAACAATGCCGATGCGGCGGCACGATCATTCAAGGTGTTTTTCGAGACCTGCTCGGTGATCAACAGTCCCGCTATCCCTGCGGCGACCACTATGAGAATGCCGCTCGCGACGACGAACTGGAATGCCAGCGTCTGCTCACCGAACCAGTCCCGCCACCAGCCGGGTTCTCGTCCACCTCGCAGCATTTTTCGTTCTGGCGGGCTGGGCGTATCCTTCGTCAACTCGTGCACCATCCGCCTTATCCCCCCAAGTTCGGCGCGACCATTGAAACACGGCTGACATCAGTTGAGAATTCGAATTTTAGAAGTATCGCAATCAAGTGCGTTGATAGGCCCGCTGACCGATTGGGAATCGAACGCGATGGAGCCTTGCGGATGTCTGCAGCCGACCCGCAAGGGTATCGAGCGGAACCTGTGACGTAGATTGACGATCTCGAATACCGCTTCTCTTGATAAGATCCCAGCAGAGAGTGCTCGAGCTTTTTCGGCCGGGCGTGGATTCGTGACGAGAAGCAGGATTCGTCTTTTTCGTGGTCCATCCGTCCGTCGCAACTTTCCGTGACCGACTTCCAATCGGCCTTTGCCTATGCAAGCATATGCGCATGTTGTTCGTTGCCATCCGGCGTTTTCTGTTTTCGCTCGCATTGCTCGGGATCGTGTCCGGTCCGGTGAGCGTCGGTGCGGCCGCCAGTGCAATGGCACTTCCCGGCGAGATGCAGATGGCGGCCATGCCCGGCATGGACAATCTCGACGACATGTCTTGCTGTCCGGAAGAGAAACCCGCTCAGAAGAACGACTGCGGGAGTTCATGCCCGTTGGCGTTGATCTGTTCCTCGAGCATTCTGGTGCATGAGCCGAAAACCGACGGCTGGCGGGTCAATCTTGCGTGGCATGGCCTGACGCATGATCTCCTTCAGGAAAGCCATCTGCCCGCGGCCCTCGTCGAACCGCCGGCGCGACCTCCCAAAGCCTGATCTCCCCTTCGAGTAACCGGACCGGCACTTCCCTAAGCGGGGACACATCCGTTCGATCATCGTTGTTTTTGAAGGACGCGGCCCGACGTGCCCGTCCTGGGTGAGATTTTCCATGACCACATATTATCGTTCGCCGAGGGCAATCCTTGGCTCCCTGGCCATCGTGTTGGCCGCAACGACCACCTCCTTCGCAGCGGCAACAGACTACGAGTTCCAGCTCGTCCAGCCCGAAGTCGCCCACGGTCCCGATGCGACCGTCGCCGTCCGCCTCGTCGACAAGAGGACGGAGAAACCCGTGCCCGACGCGGTCATCTTCACAACGCGGATGGACATGGCACCCGAAGGCATGGAGGCCATGACCACGCCCGTCGAGCCGCTGCCGTCGCAGGAACCAGGGGTATACAAGTTCAAGACGAACCTGAGCATGGAAGGTGGCTGGCGCTTCAAGCTGGCGGCCAAGGTCCAGGGCGAGACCGACACCGTCCAGGGCGAACTCGTTTTGCAGGCGACGCCGTGAATACGTCCAAATTCCTGCTCTTCGTCAGCTCCCTCGCCATCGCCGGCGGGGGAGGGTACGTCGCTGGGACGCGTGGCCTTGCCCCAGAACTCAACGAATTTCTCTCCGGGTCCGCTCTCGGGGAGACCATCAGTCAGAGACCCGCACCAACGGGCGAAGTCATCTACTATCAGCACCCGGACGGAACGCCGGAATATTCAGCCACTGCGAAATCGACAGCGGACGGTCGGGCGTTTCGCGCCGTGCGGCAAAGCGAAGACGTCAGCTTCGAGCCGACAAAGGCGGTCGCGACCCAAGCGGATGTCGGCTCGTCCGGTGACCCCAGGAAGATACTGTACTACCGGAACCCGATGGGCCTGGCGGACACCTCGAAGGTGCCGAAGAAGGACTCCATGGGCATGGACTACATTCCCGTCTTCGATGGTGACGACGAAGACGGTTCGGTCGTCAAGGTCTCCCTGGGCAAGCTGCAGCGCACGGGCGTGAAGACCGCCATCGCGGAGCGCAGCGTGATCGCCCGCGAGGTGCGCGTGCCGGGGACAATCGCCTTCGACGAGCGGTTGATCCGGATCGTCTCAATGCGGGCGGACGCCTTCATCGACGATGTCGCCAATGTCACGACCGGTGACCGCGTACGCAAGGGTGACGATCTCTTCCACTTCTACTCGAAGGACATAGCGAAAGCCGGAGCCGAGTATGCCACCGAACTCCTGAGCGGCGGCAAGGTGAACGCGAACGTCGGAGCGGCGCTGCAACTGCGCAATCTGGGCGTCGCGGACGAAACGATTAGTGCCATTGCCAGGACGAGGGTGGTTCCACGGAGCATTCCCTATCTGTCGCCGAGCGACGGCGTCGTGCTGGAGCGCAGCGCGACGACCGGAATGATGGCCGAAGCAGGCGATGTCTTGTTCCGTATCGCCGACACGTCGCGGATTTGGGTGGTTGCGGATGTCCCCGAGTACGATGCCGCGTCCATCCGGCAGGGTGCTGCGGCGACGGTGACGCTCCGGATCCTGCCGGGCAGGACCTTCGAGGGCATCGTCGACCTGATCTATCCGGAAGTGCAAATGCAAACCCGGACCGTCAAGGTTCGCATCGAGCTTGCGAACGCCGAAGGCCTGCTCATGGCCAACACCTATGCCGAGGTAGACATTGACACGGGTGGGGCCGAGGCGGTCGTTGCCATCCCACACAGCGCCATAATCGACACGGGCGACCGCCAGTTGGTGTTCGTCGACAAGGGCGAGGGGCGGTTCGAGCCGAGGAACGTGTCTTTGGGCATCCGAGGCGAAGAAAGGACTGAAATCCGTAGTGGGATCGATGCGGGCGACAGGATCGTGGTTTCGGCGAACTTCCTGCTCGACGCCGAAAGCAACCTCAATGCGGCGCTGAATGCGCTCGGCACAAGCGAGGACCAGCCATGATCGCGAACGTCATTGCCTGGTCGGCCCGCAACCTCGTTCTCGTCGTCATCGCTGCAGCGCTGGCGATCGCCGCGGGCATCTACTCGTTACGCACGCTACCTCTCGATGCGATCCCTGATCTCTCGGATGTGCAGGTGATCGTCTTCACCGACTATCCCGGTCAGGCGCCACAGGTCGTCGAAGACCAGGTCACCTATCCGTTGACTACATCGATGCTGACGGTGCCGCGCTCCCGGGTCGTTCGTGGCTTCTCCTTCTTCGGCGTCTCTTTCGTCTACGTGATCTTCGAGGACGGAACCGATCCGTACTGGGCGCGCAGCCGGGTGCTCGAGTACCTGAACGCTGCCTCAAGCCGTCTTCCGGACGGCGTGTCGCCTAGCCTTGGACCCGACGCGACGGGCGTCGGCTGGGTCTACCAGTATGCGCTCGTCGCGAAGGAGCTTTCGCTCGCGGAACTGCGCTCGCTTCAGGATTGGGTGGTCCGCTTCGCGGCTTCCAAATCCGAAGGCGTTGCCGAGGTCGCAAGCGTCGGCGGCTTCGTGAAGCAGTATTCCATCGTTGTCGATCCGGCCCGCCTTAAAGCTCAGAACGTTACGCTCAGGCAAATCGCCGACGCGGTGCGTGCCAGCAACCGCGATGTGGGCGGGCGGACCGTCGAGATTTCCGAGTTCGAGTTCATGGTCCGCGGCAGAGGATACCTCCGGGGCATCAAGGATATTGAGAACATCGTGCTGATAACCGAGGGGGGCACGCCGCTCCGCCTCGGCGATGTCGCCCGGGTGGAGATCGTTCCGGACGAGCGGCGTGGCATCACGGAACTCAACGGCGAGGGCGAGGTCGCAAGCGGCATCGTGCTGCAGCGGTTCGGAGCGAATGCACTGACCGTAATCGACAACGCCAAGAAGAGCCTGGATGCGGTCAAGGACAGCTTGCCCGCCGGAACGGAAATCGTGCCTGTCTATGATCGATCCGAACTGATTAATGCCGCGATCGAGACGCTGAAGGGAACGCTTGTCGAGGAATCGATCGTCGTTGCGCTGGTGACCATCGCCTTCCTTCTCCATGTCCGCAGTGCTCTTGTCGCGATCATCATGCTGCCGATCGGTATCCTGATTTCCTTCGTCGCCATGCGCGCGTTGGGGATCGGGGCGAACATCATGAGCCTCGGCGGCATCGCCATCGCCATCGGCGCGATGATAGACGCCGCGATCGTCATGATCGAGAATGCCCACAAGCACCTCGAACGCGCGCCGCCCGACAAGCCACGCACCGAGGTCCTGATCAAGGCCGCAAGCGAGGTCGGGCCTGCGCTGTTCTTCAGCCTGCTGATCATCACAGTTTCGTTCCTGCCGATCTTCACACTGGAATCGCAGGAGGGCCGCTTGTTCGGGCCGCTCGCGTTCACGAAGACATTCGCCATGGCGGCGGCCGCGCTATTGTCGATCACGCTGGTCCCGGCGCTGATGGTTGTCTTCGTCCGCGGCCGCATCGTCCCCGAACACAAGAATCCTCTCAACCGGTTTCTGATCTGGATTTACCGCCCGGTCATAACCGGCGTGCTTCGGGCGAAGACGGTCACGATCCTTCTGGCCATGGTCGCCCTGGCTGTGACGGTATGGCCCGCGCGGCAGATCGGCAGCGAGTTCATGCCGAGCCTGAATGAAGGCACGCTGATGTATATGCCGACGACGTTGCCGGGTTTGTCGGTGACGAAAGCGGCTGAGTTGCTGCAGACACAGGACAGGATCATCAAATCTTTCCCGGAGGTTGAGACCGTATTCGGCAAGGCGGGCAGGGCGCTGACCGCGACCGATCCGGCACCGACTGAGATGTTCGAGACCATCATCACCCTGAAGCCGAAGTCCGAATGGCGGCCGGGTGTGACGATCGACAGCCTGAAACAGGAGATGGACAAGGCGCTGCAGTTTCCAGGGGTTTCGAATGCATGGACGATGCCAATCCGCGCGCGCATCGACATGCTGTCGACCGGGATCAGAACGCCAGTCGGCGTCAAGGTTTATGGTACCGATCTCAAGGAGATGGAGCGGATCGCCCGCGATGTCGAAACCGTCCTGAAGACCATCCCCGGCACATCGAGCGCCTATGCCGAGCGGGTGATCGGCGGATACTATCTCGACATCGTCCCAGACCGCATCGCGCTCGGTCGCTACGGTCTGAGCATCGACGACGTGCAGGAGGTCATCGGCACGGCGCTCGGCTCCGAAGTGGTCACTTCGACCGTGGAAGGCCGTGAACGCTACGGGGTGGCGGTGCGTTATCCGCGCGCCTTGCGAAGCGATCCGCAATCGATCGCCCGCGACGTCCAGGTGGCGTTGCCGGGTGGTGGAACAGTGCCTCTCGGCGAGGTCGCCGAGGTGAAACTGACGCGGGGAGCGACGACGATCAGGACCGAGAACGGACAACTGGCTGTGTACGTCTTCGTAGACATCGCCGGACGCGACCTGGGCGGCTATGTCGGGGAAGCACAGCAAACCGTTGCCGATAGCGTGAAGCTACCGTCTGGATACTCAGTCGCCTGGAGCGGCCAGTACGAATATCTCGAACGGGCGAAAGCACGGTTGGCGATCGTCGTGCCGTTGACGCTCGCGTTGATCTTCCTTCTGCTCTACCTCAACTTCAAAGCGCTCACCGAGACGCTGATCGTCATGCTGTCGCTACCGTTCGCGCTCGTCGGCGGCATCTGGCTGATGTGGTGGCTCGGTTTCAACGCCTCCGTGGCCGTCGTTGTCGGCTTTATCGCCCTTGCCGGGGTCGCGGCCGAGACGGGTGTGATCATGCTGATTTATCTCGACCAGGCCTGGAAGGAGCGGCGATCTGCCTGCCAAGCCGAACATCGAGACGTGACGAGAGCCGACCTTCATCAGGCGATCATGGTCGGGGCGGTCGAACGCGTACGGCCGAAGATGATGACCGTCGTCGCGATCATGGCGGGCCTTGTGCCAATCCTGTGGAGCACGGGTGCCGGCTCGGAAATCATGCAGCGCATCGCCGTGCCGATGATCGGTGGCATGATCTCGTCGACGATCCTGACGCTCGTGGTGATCCCGGCGATCTACGGGCTGGTCAAGGGATGGCGGCTGCCGGCGGAAGCAGCCGCCCGGACGGTCGAAACCGAGGTCGAACAAGCGGCCCTGACGGAGGCTGCCGAGTGAAAGGAGGATGCCATGACGAACGATATGATGGGTGGCGGCATGATGTGGGGCATGGGCCTTGTGGGTCTGATCGGACTCGTGCTGATCGCACTCGTGATCGCGGCGCTCGTCAAGTACCTCTTCTTTCGATGAGGCGTTGCCCGCGCCCCATACCACAATGTTCACGCCCCAGCCCGGCGGAGTGACGCATGATGGCTTGTATTTGCGGGAATTCGGCGTGTTTCTCTCGGGTGTCATGAGACCTGGGCGGTCCAACAGCTTTTCAGTGTGTTCCTCGCGGTCTTCGTCGCCGCGCGGATCTTCGTCTATGCGGAGGAGTGAGATCGGAAAGGAAGTTATTGCCATGGTCGAAATCACCACGGAGAAAACCTCGAAGGCGGACGGCGGCTTCATAAAGGTTTCACTACTGAATTGGCCGACGGCTGGTAAACTGACCTTGTTTAACAGGGATGATTTGATGGCAACGGGCGACCGACAGACGCACTGGCAAGGCGTATACACTACCAAGTCTGATATCGAAGTCAGTTGGTACGAGGACACTCCGGAGCTATCGCTGACCCTGCTGCGGGAGGCGGGACTTACCCAGGGAATGTCAGTAATCGACATTGGCGGTGGTGCGTCGAGGTTGGTAGATGCGCTGGTGGCCGCCGGGCAGGTCCACGTTAGCGTCCTTGATCTTTCTAGCGCAGCGCTCGGCAGAGCAAAGTCTCGGCTGGCAGACACGGCTCATGTGCAATGGATTGTATCGGATGTGACCTCATGGACACCGGACCGGGAGTATGATCTCTGGCACGATCGGGCAGCTTTTCATTTCCTGACAACGGTCGTCGATCAGCAAGCCTATGTTCGCGTGATTGCACGAGCCCTCAGAGAGGGTGGCAAAGCTGTGATCGGCACCTTCGCTTTGGATGGCCCGGAAAAATGCAGCGGTCTTCCTGTTACCCGTTATGATGCGGAGAGCTTGCAAGCTGTTCTTGGCGAACAGTTTAGGCTCGTTGCGACGCGGCGACATGAACACGCAACCCCATGGGGAACAGTGCAGAAATTCCAATTCAGCACTTTTGAAAAGGTCGGAGATCCAGGCACACCGCCACCGGCTTTAATCCCATAAGCTCGTTCGGTTCAGCAACGTTCCCGCCGATCCAACGGCAGTACGGGTCCTGTGGGTAGAGCTCGGCTCCAATTTCCGAGGCGATCTCCCGGCTTGTCGACCGGTCACGGGCGGCACCTGCGCTCCCAACGACGTGTGGACTCGGTGCGATCACGTTGGTCAATGCGTGACGATCACAGAGCCGCCCCGCACGGCCCCTTTCGTTTGATGTTTCGAGTGCTTGCAGTAGGTGCTCGGCGACGTCCAGCCACCGCAGCCAGAGTGCCCAAGTTCCTTCTTGTCGTCTTGCGCGGTGGCCATGGGCGAACTCTCCGGCTGGTCTCTGCGAGCCACGGCTTGCAAAGGCGGGAGGTTCAAGGCGCTATCCGATCCTGATCCTATGGTCGTCAAGGAAGGCGTAGGGCGGGATTGGAAGGTTGCGCGGTGCGGGGCCTTTTCGGACTCGTCCCGAAGCATCGTAGATCGATCCGTGACAAGGACAGAACCAGCCGCCGTAGGGACCGCGCGGATCGCTGTCTTTCTGGCCAAGCGGGATACAGCCAAGGTGGGTACAGACGCCCACCATGATCAGCCACTCTGGCCGCGGCGCGCGTTCACTGTCGGTGGCAGGATCGATCAGGGCCGGGTTGCCATCGTCCTCCCGAGCCTGAGCCAGCATTGCGTCCGTTCGGTAGACGACGAAGACAGGTTTGCCGCGCCATTTGATCGTGATGCGCTGTCCTGGCTCGATGAGGGAGATGTCGACTTCCACAGAAGCCATAGCGGCGACGTCGGCGGATGGTTGCATGCTGTCAATAAACGGCCAGAGGAAGGACGCGGCGCCGACGAGCGTGGCCATGCCCGTGCAAATGTAGAGAAAGTCGCGTCGGGTCGGTCCGCGCGGCTGTTCGATCTTGTTGACGGCGTCGGTCATGGCACCACCGCCCCGAGGGGAACCTTCGTCTTGTCTCTAGTTCAGCGACCCATCAATTTTCCGCTTCCGTTGCGGTCACGTCAACAGGTGGACATTCTCGACGCCTCTCTGCCTTGCGGAGATTTGAGACGGTTCGACTATGTCGGTGACTTCGGGCGTCTCCGCCAACCGCAATGGCCCTCTTCAAGTGCCGGATCAGCGTGCCCGGAGAATGTCCGCGAGCCGTTCCTGCTTAGTTGCCGCGAGGCCAACGTCGAGCCCTGAAAGGACATCCTCCAGGTGGCTTTTCATCAACTCGGCGGATTGAGAGGCGTTTCCCTCGGCGATCGCCTCGACCAAAGCCGCATGAGCATGGCTTTCGCAGGTCGTCTCGCGCTTCTTCCAGTAAAGCGCGACCACGAGGGACGAGCTGGAGACGAGTTCGCGAACGAAATTCGTGAGCACGGTGTGATTGGCGATCTCGGCGATCTCTATATGGAATTGCGCGGATGCTGCGATAGCGTTGCTTGCGTCGCCGGAGCCGACGGCCTCGTGCTCGGCCTCCATGTGCCGGCGCAGCTTGGCGACATCCGACTTCTTGGCGACTTCTGCGGCGATGGCTGCAACTTTCGGCTCGATCAAGAGCCGCGCTTCAAAGACCTCGCGCGCCTCCTGCTTGGTCGGACTGGAAATGAAGGTGCCCCGGTTCGGCTGGAGTTGCGCGAGCCGATCGTGGGTCAGCGCCTGCAGTGCCGATCGGACAACGGTTCGGCTGACGTCGTAGATTGATGCCAGTTCATCCTCGGGCAGCTTCGTCCCGGGTGCCAGCCGATGACTGACGATCGCATCGCGCAGCGCGACATAGATCGGCCACCAACTGGTCTGCTTCTCCGCGGATCGGTCGTCTTTGAACATGGACTTGTCTCGAAACAGCTTAAACCCGCGATGTATTATCTTCCTGGTTGTGCGTCTAGCCGGTGTATGGCCCTCCAGGCAAAGTATCGTCGATACTTCCAGCAGGGGATCGGGTTGGTGACCGAAGCGCCACGTCCAAATAGGCGCTTCGGCACGCCGAAGCGTTAAGGTCGCTCGGCCGTTCCATTGGGGTTCTGTCTACCGGACGCAGACGGGACACTCGGTTTTGACCGATCCTTCGCCTCGGGCAACGGTCCGCCGTAGCCGGCAACGATATCGTGGTGAGCGAACTCGTCCGGTTTTGTCAGCACGAACTGATTGTCGGCGACGATGTAGTTGTTGGCATGCAAGCGGGCGATGGGCTGATAGACTTCCGGAAGGACATAGCGGCCACTCGCATCGAGGCATTCGTCGCGAACATGCATCTGGACGACTTCGCCAATGACGATCGAGCGGAGGCCGTAGTCGAGGATTTGGGACACGCGGCACTCCATGGCGCAGGGCGATTCCCGGATACGCGGCGGTGCGACTTTGACGGAAGGCACGCTCGTCAGCCCGGAGACCTCAATCTCGTCGACGTCGCTCGGGAAGTTGATGCCGGTAATGATCATCTCCTTGGCGATGGCCATGTCCACCATATGGACGACGAATTCGCCCGACCGACGGATATTCGCCACCGTGTCCTTCGAGTTGCCGTCCGGGCGTGTCTGCATGCCAAGGATCAACAGTGGCGGATCGTGTGAGAACACGTTGAAGAAGCTCATGGGCGCGGCGTTCTTGCAGCCCTGCTCGTCAATGGTGGTGACGAGCGCAATCGGCCTCGGTCCGACGAAGCTGCAAAGCAGGCGGTAGCGATCCTTTTCCGGCAACTCGGTAAAATCGAAATCCATGACTAGCTCCGTACTGCTGTTGCGAGTGCTGCAAGGTTGATGTTGTCGCGCAGCTTGAGACCGGCCGGGGCGTATTCCGCCAATTTTCCGGCGTAGGCTTTCGGCAACGGGTAGGCCAGATCTCCAACCTTCGAGGTCCGCAGGCCCATGCCCACAATCGCTTCGGCGAACTTGACCGCGGCTGCAACTCCGTCGATGACGGGAACGCTCAGCCGCTGCTGCAAGCGCTCCACGAGGTTTGACATGCCAGCGCAACCGAGCACGATCGCCTCCGCACGATCCTCGCTCAGAGCCTTCTGACACTCCGCCAATATCGCAGCATCCGCCGTCGAATCCAGCTTTTCAAGGTCAAGTACGGGCACGTCAGTGGCACGCACGCGCCGGCAATGGTGCTGCATGCCGTAGCTACGGACGAGGTGTTCGGAGATGATCCGAGTACGCTCAAGGGTCGTCACGATCGAGAAACTCGTCGCCACGAACGTTGCGGCATGCATGGCAGCTTCGGCAATGCCCAGGACTGGTGAAGCGGTGATTTCGCGCGCGGCGAGCAGGCCGGGATCGCCGAAGCAGCCGATGATGTATGCGTCTGCCGTCTCCCCTTGCGCGATCTCGTCGATCACGCCCACCACGCTCAAAGCCTCGTCGTAGTGCCCCTCGATCGAGGCGGCACCCGAGCGCGACGTCGCCAGGATGATTTTGCTTCCGGCAGCAGCAACCGTTCGGGCGGTATCACCCATACGCTCTGTCATGGTTGAGGTGGTATTCGGATTTATGAGTTTGATCAGCATTCATTCCCTCCCGGATTGTATACAATAATTATCGATATTGTTGAAGGCGTCGGGGCATTTCAGATGCCCCATGTAGCTCGGCTACGGTGCTTGGCTGCATGCCAAGTGCGGCGATAGAGCCGATGGTTCCAGCCTATTCCCCTCCTGATGCCTGTCGAATTTTTGTTTGTCGGCCAAAATGTCGACAATACAAAATACGATCTTGACGCAAAATTGTATACATGAGAAAGTCCTTAATGTCTATACAAAACGGTGTGGAGGCCGCTTGTATCGACGGCGCGAGGAGCGCCCAAACGGAGGAAAAAACTCATGTCAGTGAATAGACGTACGTTCCTGCAAGGGGCGGCCGGCGCTATCGGCTTGGCCATCGCACAGGGTGCATTGTCGAAAATCGCCTATGCGCAAGGTGCCGCGGGCACGCTCAGGGTTGCTATCGCGAAACCTGCCGGCAACCTCGATCCGCAAAGCCACTATGCCATCTGGGCGATCCAGGATCTGATGTTCGAGCCGCTCGTGAAGTACGGCAAGGGCGGTCAGATAGAACCTTGCCTTGCGACCGACTGGAAAATCGCAGACGGAGGCAAGACGCTGCATCTGACGCTGCGCGAGGGTGTGACGTTCCAGGACGGCACTAAATTCGACGCCGCCTCGTGCAAATGGAATCTCGAGCGCTGGATGGGTCTCGACCAGTTCAGTTGGATGAATTGCTCCAAGCACTTCCAGTCACTGGACGTGGTCGACGACTACAACATCACCCTGCACTTTAAGGAGCCGGTGCTCGCGCTGATGCAGGAGCTTTCCTATACGCGGCCGACGCGTTTCCTTTCGCCCAAGTCGGTTGGCGCCGACGGCAAGTTCAAGGATCCAGTCGGAACAGGCCCCTGGCGCCAGGTCAGCGCGGATGATACGCAGAGCGTCTTCGAGCACCACGAAGGCTATTGGGGTCAACTGCCGTCCTACGAGCGCCTTGAAGCCAAGGTCATCCCCGACGCTCGGTCGCGCGTCGCGGCGCTTCGCGCCGGCGAAATCGACCTGATCGGCGGTTTCTGGATTGCGCCGCTGACGCCGGAAGAGGGCAAGCAGCTCGAGGGGGCGGGCTTAAACGTGGTCGTCGATCCCGGCAACGTCACGCTGGTCTTGGCGTTCAATCCTGATCGCGCCGAGGCGCTCAAGGATTCGCAAGTGCGTAAGGCTGTCAGCATCGGCATCGACCGCGCGGCGATCTCCAAGGTGCTCTACCACGGTTACGCCAAGCCCGCAGGCAACATGTTCTCTGGTGCCTTGCCCTATGCCGGGACGCAGTATGATGCTCCCGTCCGCGACGTTGCGGCCGCATCGGCCTTGCTCGAAAAGGCCGGTTGGACGGGTAGCCCGATCCGGTCAAAGGACGGCAAGCCGCTGACGCTCGAACTCGTCGTCAGCCCCGACGCAGTGCCGGGGTCGCGCGTTATCGCCGAAGTCATCCAGTCCGAGATGAAGGAGATCGGTATCGACCTCGTCATCCGTTCGGTCGACCACGCCTCCAAGCACACGGATATGCTAGAGCAGAAGTACGACCTCGGCTTCTTCCTCACCTATGGCGCGCCATACGATCCGTTCGGCTCGATCGTGGCGCTCTGCCTGTCGACTTTCAAGAATGACGTCGAGGGCAAGCTGGTGACCGATCCGGTCAACCTCGATCCGTTGATCAATGCGGCGACGGCCGCGACCGGGGATCAGATCCAGCCGACCATTCAGAAGGTCTACGACTGGCTGAGAGACAACGACGCGATTGCGCCGCTCGTCTACGTGCCGAGCATTTGGGCGCATTCGCAGCGGGTCCACGGCTTCACCAGCCCGGTCACCGAATACGACATGCCCTACGAAAACATTCTGCTGGACGAATAGGAGGGTATCTTGATCCACTTCATCAGCAAGCGGCTGAAGCACTCCTTGGTCCTATTGTTCATGGCATCCGTGGTTTGCTTCACTCTCGTCGTATCGGCACCCGGCAATGTTGCCGTTCTGATTGCCGAGTTGCGGGGAGCCGTCGCCACACCCGGTTATGTTGAACAGGTCGAAGAAGAGATAGGACTGAACAAGCCACTGCTGATGCGCTACGTGGATTGGCTTGGCGATGCGGTTCGCGGAGACTTTGGCATCTCCTATAGAACCGGACAGGACGTCAGCGCGGATCTCGCCAACCGGATGCTCGTGACCGGTACGCTGATTGCGGGCTCGGCCGTGATCGCCACTCTCATCAGCCTGGCTCTCGGGTTCCTCGGAGCCTTTTGGCCCTACAGATTGCCGGACCGCGTCTCGCGCGGTCTGGCGCTCCTCGGCGCGTCAACCCCGACGTTCTTTGTCGGCGCGCTGATGATCTACGCTTTCTCCGTTACCTTCCAGCTTCTGCCGTCGTTCGGGTTCGCCGGCCCGAAAAGCTGGATCCTGCCGTGGCTCACCGTCGCGGTTCTGCCGGCGGCCGTCCTCAGTCGCGTCGTGCGGGTCGGTTTGGAGGAAGCAATGACCAGCCCCTTCGTTCTGACTGCAAAGAGCAAGGGCCTGGGCCGCACGGCGATCCTCTTCCGCGAGGCGCTGCCCAACATCACGCCGCTCTTCATCAATGCACTCGGCACCCAGGTCGGTTTGATGACTGCAACCGCGATCATCGTCGAACCGCTCTTCGCCTGGCAGGGCGTGGGGGATTATTTCCTCGCCGGCGTGCGCTTCCGCGACTTCATGGTGGTGCAGGCCTGCCTGCTCATCTTCCTCACTTTCTTCATCGTGGTGAACCTGATCGTCGATCTAGCGGTTCTTTTGACCGATCCACGCATCCGTCGCCAATGGAGCTGATCATGAACATGCTCAATCCCATTCTGGCCCGATTGAACAAGATGCCGCGCGCGGCACTGATCACCATCGGCCTCTTCCTCGCGCTCGGAACCTTCGCGCCCTGGCTTGCGCCCCAGGATCCGAGCACCCAGAACCTGCTGGAGGCGGGGCTTGGTCCGTCCGCCGCCCACTGGCTCGGGACCGACCACCTCGGACGCGACACTTTCAGCCGGCTCATCATTGCCGCGAACACCTCGCTCGTCAGCGTCGGTTCGGTTCTCGGCGTTGCCATGACTATCGGCATCCTGCTCGGAACGATCGCCGGCTATCATCGCGGCTGGGTGGATGACCTGCTGATGCGCGTCGTCGATGTCGGCTTGTCCGTACCGAGCCTGATCATCTCGCTCGCCGTCATCGGCATCGTCGGCCCAGGATACTGGACGATGGTGCTGGCGCTGGCGCTTGCCTGGTGGCCCATGAGCGGCCGCATCAGCCGGGCTGTCGCCGTCAGCATCATGAGCAAGCCGCATATCGAGGCCCTACGTGTGCTCGGAGCCAGCCCCTGGCGCATCTATTTTGGTCACCTTCTGCCGGGCACCATCGGCTCTGTGATGGTCTATGCCACGGCCGATGCCGGCACGGCTGCGCTGGCGGTCGCGACACTGAGCTTCCTTGGTCTTGGCATCCAGCCGCCGACGCCGGAGTGGGGGCAGATGCTCGTCGATGCGCTGCCCTATCTCGAATCCGATCCGCGCCAGGTTCTGCTTCCAGGCCTCGCTCTAACGGCCGCCGTGATCGGCTTCAACACACTCGGCGAGTCCATCGCGCTTAACCGCATTCCGAAGCCGCTGACCCGGCGCATGCTGGCACTCCGCCGCGCCGAGGTTGGAAGCTGGAGCAAGGAGAATTCCGATGCATGACGAAGCGCTCCTTGAAGTCAGCAATCTGACCGTCAACTTGCTGACAGCGAAATCCGCAGTCCGTCCCGTAGACGGTGTCAGCTATTCGGTCCGCCAGGGCGAGTGTCTCGCCATTGTCGGCGAGAGCGGTAGCGGCAAGACGGTGATGAATTTCGCACCGCTCGGCCTGATGCCAACAGGCGTGACGACGATGCTCTCGGGATCCGTCAAGCTCGAAGGACGCGAGCTGATCGGGCTGCCCGAGCCTGAGATCCAGAAGCTGCGCGGCAAGT
The DNA here is from genome assembly GCF_059419585.1 of Ensifer sp. GW821-FHT05G01. Lineage (NCBI taxonomy): Bacteria > Pseudomonadati > Pseudomonadota > Alphaproteobacteria > Hyphomicrobiales > Rhizobiaceae > Ensifer > Ensifer sp. GW821-FHT05G01. The sequence continues at coordinate 178,762 of NZ_JBWKSC010000002.1, forward strand.
CCGTCGGCTTCATCTTCCAGGATCCGATGAGTGCCCTCAACCCGGTGCGCCGGATCGGGCGGCAGATTGCCGAGATGGCCGAATTGCATCTGAATATGACGCCGAAGGCCGCCGAGGCGCGCGCCCTCGAACTGGTCAAGCTCGTCGGGATCTCCGACCCGGTGGCACGGTTGCGGCAATATCCGCACGAGCTCTCCGGTGGCTTGCGTCAACGCATCGTCATCGCCATTGCGCTTGCGGGCGAGCCGAAGCTGCTGATCGCCGACGAGCCGACAACCGCGCTCGACGTGACGGTTCAGGCGCAGATCCTGCGGTTGCTCAAGGACGTGCAGCGTCGGCTCAACATGGCGATGGTGTTGATCACCCACGACATGGGCGTGGTCGCGGGTGCCGCCGACAACATCGTCGTCATGTACGCGGCGCGTGCCGCAGAATGCGGTCCAGTCGACAAGGTGCTGGTCAGCCCGCGTCACCCGTACACAAGGGGGCTGATCAACGCGATACCGAGGCGGGAGGACCCGATCGGGTCGGAGTTCCGCGGGCTGCCCGGCATTCCGCCGACGCTTGGTGCACCGATCAAGGGCTGCGCGCTTGCGCCGCGTTGCGAGCTCGCCGTCCCCGCATGCAGCAATAGCCGCCCCCCGTTGGTCCGGTCGGACGACAGCGCGGTTCTCGTGGCTTGCCCGGTCGTCAATCAAGGAAAGGCTGCCGCATGACCCAAGCACCTGTTCTCAAAGTCGAAAATCTGCAGACTCGTTTCAAGAGCGTTCAGCGAGGCAAATTCGTCCACGCCGTCGACGACGTTTCGATCGAGCTCTATCCGGGTGAAATCGTCGGCCTTGTCGGTGAATCCGGCTGTGGCAAGTCGACGCTCGGACGCACGATCGTCGGGCTCGAGAAGGCGAGCAGCGGACGTGTGCTGCTCGATGGCGTCGACCTCAGCGGTCTCTCGGGCGCAGCCCTTCGCGACAGCCGTCGGGCGTTGCAATACGTCTTCCAGGATCCGTATTCGTCGCTGAACGATCGCCAGACGGTGGGCGAGGCGATCGATGAAGCTCTTGTGATCGCCGGCACCAGATCGCCAGAGGAACGGGATCGCCGGACGAAGGAGCTTCTGGACCAGGTCGGCCTGGCGTCCGCCGTCAGAGACCGTCATACGCGCGAACTCTCGGGCGGCCAACGTCAGCGCGTGGCAATCGCTAGATCGCTTGCTGTGAACCCGCGCGTGCTGATCTGCGACGAGCCGGTGAGCGCGCTCGATCTTTCGATCCGTGCCCAGGTGATGAACCTGTTCCTGCGGCTGCAAAAGGATCTGGATGTGGCATGCCTGTTCATTGCCCATGATCTGGCACTGGTGCGGCAGGCCGCCTCGCGGGTCTATGTCATGTATCTCGGCAAGATCGTCGAACACGGCTCGTCTCAGGAACTCTACGACCGCCCGAGCCATCCCTATTCGCAGATGCTGCTGGCATCCGCGCCCGAGGTGGATCCACGGATCGAAAAGCACCGCAGGGGCCCGTTGATGATCGGCGAAGTCCCCAGTCCGACAAACCCGCCGTCGGGCTGCCGGTTCCGGACCCGCTGCCCCCTGGCGGTGGACGACTGTGCCAAGGCTTTGCCGCCGTCCCGTGTCCTTCTGCCGGGTCACAGTGCCGCCTGCACTTTCGCGGTGGATCTTCATCGCGGCAAGCGTTCGGCTCTCGTTCAGCATGAGGTGTCGGCTGCATAGGGCCTGGGAGCACTAGCAGATGGCCTAGCAAAGGATGCCCGCGACGGCGCGCTTGGGCGTTGCCGGCCGGGAGATAGCCCGTCTATCCGAAGCCCACAGTTCCCTCGCATCCTTTAAAGCTGGGGATGCGCGACTGCCCCGCCATCGCGCGGGGCTCTTTTTTGTCATCACGGCAAGAAACCGGAAGTTTACGCGACGGAATGAAGTGCGGCACGCCGAAGCAGGGCCTCGCCGCGAATCCTGCTACCGCTAACAGTGGTAGGATTCGCGTTCGAAACGTATCAGGCGGGACTCTCGGTCGCCTTTGGCCCACGTTGCGCGGCTGTGACAATGACGATCGCCAGAAATGCAGCGGCGCCCGCCATGCCGACGGCGCCTGTAATCCAAAGCGAGTGCACGACACCCAGACCACCCATTGAGACCGCCATCGCGACGGGGGCGATGGCGGACGTCAGTTGCTTGGCGGAGGTGCACCAGCCAAGCCGCCGCCCGTATCCTTCGCGGCCGAACAGTTCGAGTGGCAGGGTGCCGCCGACAATGCTCGTCAGGCCGGACCCAAGACCGAAGCAGATCGCGAACAACACCGCTCCGGGTCCCCAGGGCGTGGTCAAGAGCAGGATCATCAAGCCGATCGGCAGAAGCGCCGTCGCAATGACTGCGAGCCAGCGCTGGGATAGCTCCTTGCCAAAGCCCAGATTGGTCAGACGGCTGGCGACCTGGGCCGGACCAAACAGCGACGCCACCAGCAATCCCGCCGCTCCAAGACCGAGCGCCTGGGTCAGCGGAACCATGTGAACCAGGATCGCCGAGAGGGCGTATCCTTCGACGGCAAAGCCGACCAGCATGAGGGAAAACACCAGCATGCTTCCATTCGCGCGATGTTGGTCCCCGGGCGCGGTGGTCGTGGCTGCCACCGCCGGAGCGGATCTGGACGTTAGCCGCCCCAATGCAAGATGAACCGGAAGGCAGACCAGAAGGTTCATTGCGGCAAAGAGCAGATAGATCTCGCGCCAGGACAGATACCCGTGAAGCCACGAGGTCAGCGGCCAGAACACCGACGATGCGAATCCTGCTATCAGGGTCAGGTGGACTATCGACGTCTGCGCTGTGCGACCGCCCACCTGGACGATGGCGGTGAATGCCACGGCGTAAAGGACCGCCGTGGACACAACCTCCGTGAGCGCCAGTCCCAAGGCGAACGTCGTCGCTCCCGGTGCGAACGCCGTCAGGCAGAGCGACAGGGCGGCAAGAACGGAGCCTGTGGCCATGAGCCGTCCTGCTCCGAACCTGTCAGCAAGATGCCCCGCCACAGGCGCGGCAAGGCTGCCGACGAACAGGGCGATGGAGAAGGCCCCGAACACCCATTCCTGTGATCGACCGATATCTCGAGCAATGTCCGGCACCAGGATGCTGAAGGCGTAGTAGAGGGTGCCGTATCCAATGACCTGCGTGGCACCCAGGCCCCAGACTGTCCACACAGGCAGTTTGCTTTCCATCGTCAGACACCCTCGCTGACGGCTTCGGGCCGTGGCGAGCTACCGCAGCCACAGCCCGATCTGCCAGAGGATTTCGCGACAGCGTCTGCGACGCAGCACGCGTCAACTTCCACCGGCGCGGGACCGCCGCAGCAGCCGGCCGATGAGGTAGTGACAGGATCCGCACTACACACGCCCGTTTCCGGAAGGACAAGCTCGACCTGTCGTGCGGCCGCATGGTCGCCTGCAATCTCGGCGACGACCGATCGTACCTGCTCGTATCCGGTGAGCATCAGGAAGGTCGGCGCGCGGCCGTAGGATTTCGAGCCGACGATGAAGAAATCCTTCTCCGGATGTCTGAGTTCTTCGACGCCGTGCGGTGGTACCGTGCCACAGGAGTGCAGGTTCGGATCGATGAGCGGAGCGAGCGCGGGTGGCGCTTCGACAGCGGGATTGACCTCGACCCTCAGTTCCCGGAGGAACGAGAAGTCAGGCCTGAACCCGGTCGTGACGACGACCTGATCGACAGCAAGACTGATCGGCCCATCGCCCGCCGTGGCCCCGATCACAAGGCTACTGCCGTCGATCGCGATGCTTTCCGCCGCGAACCCGGTCAGCATGTTCAGACGCCCATCGGCGATGGCGCGCTTGGCGGCCAGCCCGAGGGCTCCGCGTTCCGGAAGCTGGTCATTCAATCCTCCACCGAGAAGACGCTCGACTCCGCTGTGGCGGAGCGCCCAGAAGATTTCGGTTTTGGGTTCGGTCTGCTGCAGTTCCATCAGCGCCAGGGCGACGTTGATCGCGGAATGGCCGCCTCCGACCACGAGCACACGCTTACCGATGAAGTCTGCCCGGCGCGCGCCGGCGACGTCGGGGATACCGTATGAAACCTTATCTGTAGAGCGTTCGCCCCGTACCGGGAGACCACTTATGCCCATGGGGTTCGGTTGCGTCCATGTGCCGGAAGCATCGATGACGGCTCGGACGGCAACGTCGTGCTCTCCGAGTGTGTCGGAGTAGCGCACGAGGAACGGTCTGCCGACACGCCCGTCCGAGGATACCTTGTCCAAGCCGTGGCGCGCGACGGCGGTCACCGTCGCCCCGAGCTTCAATCCTTTCGCAATCGCTGGGACACGCGAAAGCGGCGCTAGGTAGTCTTCAACGATTTCTCGGCCGTTCGGCAGATGGTTCGGCGCAGGCGCATCCCAGTCGAACGCCTCGAGGAGGTTTCGCGCGGCCGCATCGATGTTGTACCTCCATGGAGAGAAGACCCTTACGTGGCCCCACTCTAGCATCGCAGCGCCGACGCTCTTACCTCGTTCCAGGATCAACGGCTCGATGCCGCGCTCGACGAGGCGCGCGGCGGCGGCAAGTCCGACGGGACCAGCGCCGATGACGGCGACAGGGAGATTTTCAATCGAGGTCATGTGGTCTCCTTTTGTATTTCCAGAAGGTTCGAAATAAATGCGCAAAAAAGGGGCTTACACAGCCGCCTTCTCGGGACGCTTGGCGCACCCGGCGTCGATGCAGCACTCGTCGACGAGATAGCCGACAAGCGCGTTCATGTTGCGGTAGTGGGCGGTGCAAATCAGGGTCGTCGCCTGACGGTCCTGGACCACCAGTCCAGTATCCACGAGCCGCTTCAGATGGTGCGAGAGCGTGGAGGCCGGGATGTCGAGCTTCTCCTGCAGCCGCCCGACGGGAAGGCCGTCGTCGCCGGCGCGAACCAGCGCGCGATAGATGCGGAGACGCGTCACGTTTCCGAGGGCCTCGAGCTGAGATGCTGCTTTTTCGATAATCATGGAAATAGCGGTATCGCGGGCGATGTCGCGTGTCAAAGCCTATTTCGACAAATGCAAAAATAAGCCATGCCGAGGCCAAGCATGTAGCTCAGATGTACGGTGGTAAGTCATCTGCCGTGCGATCAATCAGAGCAACAGTTGCCGCCCGTTCCGCTTCTCCGCGCCTCCTGGATCGGCGGACATGGTACTGAGCCATAAGAGCAAAACACGCAGCAATCTCCGTCCTTTGGCCGCAAGACCGCTTCACAGCCCGTACAGTCGTAGAAGAACTGGCAAGCATCCGTTGGCATGGTTTCGGTCGCCTGCTTTCCGCAATGTGGGCAAGTCAAAGTCGAGCGCAGCTCCATCACGAATCCTTCTCTGGTTTTAACGTCGGAATGCAGCCGCGGGGCGATGCAATAGGTCGTTGGCGGTCTCGGCGCCCAAGATCATTTGAATCTCGCCCACGGACTCAGGAGGTCCCTACGGACGTGGCCGGCCAACGGCCAAGCTTCGGAGCGACGCGTACGTAGATCAGTTCGCTGACCAGCTCGACCAGCGTCTGCGTTACGATGATTGCGGGAAGCACGGGGAGGGCATCGGGAACGGCAAGGGCAAGCGGCAGAACGACCAGAGAGTTGCGCGTGGCGGCACTGAAGGCGACTGACCGCGCCGACGGCACGTTGAGGTGGAACATCCTGGCGGTGGCCCAACCCGCCACGGGGGCGACGACGGCGAAGGCCACGTAGATCGGCAATACTCGCAAGGCATCATCGAGGGCCGGACCTAGCTGCGGGACCACTGCAGCGACGACGACAAAGAGCACGACGGCGGTCGCCGGAACGGGCAGCAGGCCCAGTGCCGCGGAGATGCGCGCGGCGACAGCACTTCTGCCAGCCCAAAGCTGGACGAACACGGCAAGTGTCAGGGGAACCACAATGAGCCAGACGAACGCGTGTACGAACGGTCCAACCTGAACGAGTGCGGCCGCTTCGGAGCCCAGGAACAACGCCAGATAGCCCGGCAGGAGCACCATCTGGACGATCAGAAGCGCGGGCGTCGCCGCGAGCAGGAGCCGGGCGTCGGCGCGGCCGAGATGCGAGAACGTGACGACATAGTCGATGCAGGGGGTAAGTAGCACCAGCAATACGCCGAGACGCAGCATGGGATCGGCAGGCAGGAACTGGACGAGCGCCGCCACGATGGCGGGGACGACCAGAAAGTTGGTGACGAGCAGGACCGCGAGAAACCTGACGCGGGAGAATGCCTGCCGCAGATCGGCGAGCGGAACCTGAAGGAAGGTCACAAACAGCATCAGCGCGAGGGCAGGATTGATGCCGACCTCCAATGCCGTTGTGCCGGGGATGATAAGCGCGACGACCGTCGCCAGGACCACGGCGCAGAAGTAGATGCCGACTTGGTGTTTTTCGAGGATCTCGCGGAGGCTGGTCAAACGGACTGCTTTCCTCTTTCAGGTGATTGGCGGCAATGTTTCATGCAATCAACTGGATAACCACCCAGATCGCCTCATATTTTCGTGGTCAGCGTCAGCAGCCATTTCGGCATCGCGCCTTCGAGTGCCGTTTGCAGCACCCTGTCGCTTCCGGTGAGCGTCATCGTTCCCGCCAGGATCAAAAGAATGCCCAACGCGATCTTCAGGCCGCCCGCCGATCTCGTGATGTTGCCGCGCCAGCGGGCCAGGGCCTCCCGCGATAGCGAGCCGAGCAGCAGCAACGGCAGCGCGGCCCCAACGCCGAAGGCAAGCATCGTTGCGCTGACGGACCAGAGGTTCTCGCCTCTTGCGGCCATGACCGAGGCTGCGCCCAGAGTGGGGCCGACGCAGGGAGTCCAAACGGCTCCGAGCAGCAGTCCAACGCCGAACTGGCCTCCGATCCCGGAGCTGGACATTCCACGGAAGCGGCTTTGCGTCCAGTCGCTGAGCGGCGCGGCAGCCGTCGCGAACTTCGCCTGAAGTTGCGGGACGACGAGCACCGCGCCGACGAGGATGAGCAGCACAGCGGAGGCCATCCTGAACAGCGTCATGTCAAGACCGATGGAGAATCCTATCGTCGCGACAAACACGCCTATCGCCGTGAACGAGATGGCGACGCCAGCAGCCAGCGCGAGCGGGGCGGCCCTATGCTCGGCCGCCGCACCCGCCATCACGACCGGTACGAGCGGCAGGACGCAGGGCGACAGGATCGACAGGATGCCCGCGAGGAAGGCGAGTGCTGCCATTGTCAGAGCGCCTTGCGCAGGAAGGCCTCGATCTCAGCCGGATCGCTGACGCCAATGCTCCTGTCGATCTCCTTTCCGTTCTTAAAGAGGACCATGGTGCTCTGCGACTGCACCCTCAGCTTTTGAAGGACGTCCTTCTGGCTGTCGTAGTCGACTTCGAACTTTTTCATCGACGCGAAGTCACCATTGCCGACCAGCTTGGCGACGACGGGCTTCTGCGCCTGGCAGACTTCGCACCAAGGCGCTGTGACGTGGACAAGCACCGGCACTCCGGCTGCGGCTGCCTCGTTGAAGCCAGGAACGAGGTCTTCGGCAGCAATGGCAATCGGTCCTGCCGACAGCGTTAGAAGAAGGGCGGATGCGGTGGAAAGGAACAGGCGGCGGTTCATCGTGCGATCTCCAGATGTTTGGATATGGAAGGCGGCGCAAAGTGGGCGAAGAGCGTGTCGGCGGCATCGCGGGCCGCCTCGGGCGCGGTGATCTTGAGGCTCACGCCCTCGCGGGTCTCCGTGAGATAGAAGTCGAGGAACGCGCAGCATTCCGTCTCCTTGCGGACAAGGTCGCGCAACTCGTCCAAGGCTTCGGTCGCGTAGGTCAGTTCGATTGACAGCGGCTGCCTAGACACGTGCCGCAGGTGGCGCGATGCGAGCGCCTCGATCTGTGCCGTGCAGGTCTTGAAGTCACCCGCGTCCAGCGTGCAGGCGATGGGCGCGTCCTTTTTCTCCTCGGTGGAGCACGATTCGCAGCCACACTGACCCACAGTGGACATCGCAAAAGTGCCCTCGCGCCCGGTGGCCTGCCTGCGGGAAAGTAGGAGCAGACTTCCCAAAGGCAGCAAGACCAAGAGCGCCAGTGACCCCCAGGTGGCGGTGGCCCCCGCGGCGACACTCGCTCCGGCGGCGACTGTCAGCAGCGGGGCCGCGCAACAGGCGGCGCAGGCAACGAGGCCCACGCCCGCGAGTTTGGTCGTATTGTTCATTCTCTCGATCTCCCTCAATCGTGAATGGTCGAATCCTACTCCTTCAAGTAACTTGAAGGGCAAGGGAGCTAGATCGCAATGAACGTTCACATGTCCGTGTTCACCATCGGAGCACTCGCCAAGGCATCAGGCCTGACGACGCCGACCATCCGGTACTACGAGGAGATTGGGCTCATTCCAAAGGCGCGGCGCTCGGTTTCGGGGCAGCGTTACTACGAGGACGCGGACCTTTCGCGCCTGACTTTCATCAGGCAGTGCCGGGATTTTGGCTTCGGCATCGAGCAGGTGAAGGTGTTACTCGACCTCTCGATCAGCCAGGACAGAGACTGCATCGAGACGCGTGACATCGCCCAAGCGCATCTGGCGGAAGTGCGGCAGAAGCTCGATGAGCTGCAGGCGTTGGAGAAACGCCTCGCAGCGTTCGTCGATCGATGCAACGAAGCGTGTGCTGGCGGCCCAAGCTGCGACTGCGTCATTTTCAGGGAACTCGCCGAACCGACGTCGCAATCCTGTTGCGGGGGCGCGTAGGGCACGCGTCCACGCAGCGCTGGCGGGCCCGACGGGCTCAGATCGCCTTTAGGTTCACCCGCTTTTCGAGCTTCTCCGCATCTTCCTTGCGCTCGCTGTAGCGGTCGACGAGATGGGCCGACGCGTCGCGCGTCAAAAGCGTGAACTTCATCAGCTCCTCGCAGACGTCGACCACGCGGTCGTAGTAGGACGACGGCTTCATGCGCCCGTTTCCGTCGAACTCCTGGTAGGCCTTGGCGACCGACGACTGGTTCGGGATCGTGATCATCCGCATCCAACGCCCGAGCAGTCGGAGCGAGTTGATGGCATTGAAGGACTGCGAACCGCCCGACACCTGCATGACGGCGAGGGTCTTCCCCTGCGTCGGTCGGATCGAGCCGATCGACAGCGGGATCCAGTCGATCTGCGCCTTCATGATCCCGGTGATGGCTCCGTGGCGCTCCGGGCTGACCCAGACCTGGCCCTCCGACCATGCCGAAAGCTCCCGGAGTTCCTGGACCTTCGGATGGCTCACGGGTGCATCATCCGGGAGCGGTAAACCGGAGGGATCGAAGAAGCGCACCTCAGCCCCGAAATGCTCCAGCAACCGCCCGGCCTCCTCGGCCAGCAACCGGGAATAGGAGACCTGGCGCACCGACCCGTAGAGGATCAGGATGCGTGGCGGATGCGTCGAAAATTGCGGCCTGAGGGTGTCGACATCAGGCTTCTGGAGATGGCGCAGGTCGGCGGCGAGAAGATCAGACAATGCGACGCCCCCCTTCATCGAGAACCTTCTCGCCGTCTTCCTTGGTGAAGGCGCCCTTGTGGGTGTCGGGGAGGATCTCCAGGACCACCTCGGACGGGCGGGATAGGCGCGTTCCCATCGGCGTGATCACGAACGGCCGATTGATCAGGATTGGATCCTTCAGCATGGCATCGAGCAACTGATCATCGGTCAGCTCCGGGTTGTCGAGGCCGAGCTCCGCATAGGGCGTGCCCTTCTCGCGGATCGCCTCGCGAACGGTGAGCCCCGCATCGGCAATCATCCGCACGAGCTGGTCGCGCGTCGGTGGTTCGGTCACGTATTCGATGATGGTCGGCTCGATGCCCGCATTGCGGATCATTTCGAGTGTGTTGCGGGACGTTCCGCAGGCTGGATTGTGATAGATGGTGACGTCCATGGTCATGCCCTTTCGGTAATCGCTTTATCGGCGACGGTGTTTCTGGCGACGGATGGGCTTGCCTCGTACCAGCCCTTGGAACGGTTCACGATCCAGACGACGGACAGCATCACCGGCACTTCGATGAGGACGCCGACCACGGTTGCCAGCGCGGCACCCGACTGGAAGCCGAACAGGCTGATCGCCGCCGCGACGGCAAGCTCGAAGAAGTTCGATGCCCCAATCAGTGCGGACGGTCCCGCGACGCAGTGCTGTTCTCCGGACATGCGGTTCAACAGGTATGCGAGACCCGAATTGAAGTAGACCTGGATCAGGATCGGAACGGCAAGCAGCGCGATGATGGTCGGCTGGGCGATGATCTGTTCGCCCTGGAAGCCGAACAGCAGGACCAAGGTTGCCAGCAACGCCACAAGCGAGAGTGGCTGCAGCTTGGCCAGGAGCCCATCGAGGGCCTTCGTGCTGCCGTCGGCCATCATGATTTTGCGCACGACCTGCGAGATCGCCACGGGGATGAGGATGTAGAGTGCGACCGAGATCATCAGCGTGTCCCACGGCACGGTGATGGCCGAGAGGCCGAGCAGCAAGCCGACGATCGGAGCGAACGCGACGATCATGATGGCGTCGTTGAGAGCCACCTGCGATAGGGTGAAATGGGGCTCGCCCTTGGTGAGGTTGGACCAGACGAAGACCATGGCCGTGCAAGGCGCCGCAGCTAGGATAATCAGGCCGGCGATATAGGAATCGATTTGGTCGGCGGGAAGCAGTGGCCTGAAGAGCCAGCCGATGAACAGCCATCCGAGCAGGGCCATGGAGAACGGCTTGACCGCCCAGTTGATGAACAGGGTGACGCCGATCCCGCGCCAGTAGCTGCCGACCTTGGTCAAGGATCCGAAGTCGATCTTCAACAGCATGGGAATGACCATCAGCCAGATGAAGACGGCCACGGGGATGTTGACCTTGGCGATTTCCGCCGCGCCGATCGCTTGGAAGACGCCCGGCATGAAATGTCCAAGCGCAATGCCGACGAGAATGCAGAGAAACACCCAGACGGTGAGGTATCGTTCAAACGAGGACATCAGCTTGCCTCTGCCTGGGGCTGAGTGGAGCCTTCCATTTGGCCGATCTGGCGCAGTTGCTGTTCGAGCGCAAGCTTGTCGATGGAGGAATGCGGAAGGCTGAGGAAAGTCATGATCCGGTTTTTCAGGAACCGGGCGGCGGTCGCGAAGGCGCGCTGGATTTCGACCTCAGAGCCGTCAACGGCCGCGGGATCTTCGACACCCCAATGCGCGGTCATCGGATGTCCGATCCAGACCGGGCAGGCTTCGCCGTGCGCGCTGTCGCAGACGGTGAAGATGAAATCCATCTGTGGTGCGCCTGGCTCAGCAAAGACGTCCCAGCTTTTCGAGGAAAACCCCATGGACGGATATCCGAGTGCCTCAAGTTCCTTGAGGGCGTGAGGATTGACTTCGCCCTTTGGCTGGCTGCCTGCGGAGAAGGCCCTGAAGCGGCCGCCACCTTCCTTGTTGAGGATGGATTCGGCGAGAATAGAGCGAGCGGAATTGCCCGTGCACAAGAAGAGCACGTTATAAACGCGGTCAGACATTGTCCTTGTCCCTAGTGGTGTTGATCCGGGTTCTGAGAGTTACGAAAACTCATGCGGTCACCTTTGCGGGCGGGCAGCAGGGCATGAGTTCGGCAATGAGTGGGGTGCAAATCTCCGCGTTGCCGCCACAGCAGTCTCTGATCAGGAATAACGTCAACTCCCGGAAGACATCAAGGTTTGCGCGGTAGACGATTGAACGGCTATGCCGCTCGCCGGCGATCAGGCCAGCCTGCGTCAGTATCTTGAGATGCGCAGACATTGTATTTTGCGGCACGTCGATGGTTTTCGCCAACTCGCCGACGGGCAGACCGTCAGGCTCGTGCTTGACGAGGAGCCGGAACGTGTCGAGACGGGTGCTTTGGGCAAGAGCGGCGAGCGCGGCAATGGCTAAATTTGTATCCATATATCCACGTTAATGGATATTACGGAGGTCGTCAACGTGTACGGGACTCGGACGCCTGCACGGAACGATTGGAATGAGTTTAGTTGATAACGACCAGAATATGCCGCGCGTTCGTCTGGCGAAGGCTTCCTTCCAACTGGGTTCAGCCCTCTTTCCGGAACATCAATGATGTCCTCGTCGGTGATGACGGAAATGCTAGAACTGTGCCAGTCTTTCATCCGGACATTGGTCGTCAAGGATTTGCCCCCGCGCGGCTCGCGAGCGAAATCACTTGCGTCACGACAAATCCTCGCCGAATTCAAGCCGCCGCAAAGCGTTGCGTTCCTCGGCACGACGTTGTTCCGAAAGGATTTCACGTTCGATCGAAGAGATCTGCTGCCTCGCAAAATCCGCAACAACACTATCGTCGTTCAGCCAGGGCTCGATCAGCGTCTTTTTTTCCCTGAGGCTGTCGACGAAACCAAACTCGCCATGCACGACGCCAGTGTTCTGAATGCTCCTTGCTACGCCCGAACGGACAAAATCGCTCTCCGGAAAGCTCACGAGCAGAGCCTTCAATACCGCATGGGTTGAGGGTTCGCCGTGGAAGTTCTGCATCACACCGAGAACGAACCGCGCGTCGTCTTCGTCGCCGGCCGTGACCCGTGCGATCAATGCATCGGAGATGTCCGCTGCGCACGCAGGGAAAATCTGGGCAAGAACCTTTCCGCCCCGAAATGCAAAAAGCGATGAATCTGCATCAAACCAAGACCGCGTCTTGTTCAGGGCCAGCTCAGCGTTCGAGGAGAGCCGCCGCGTCAGAAGCTGAAACCTGTATGGAACCGCCTCGAAGCGATGGTCCCCGCTTTCCTCTCTTGGATGTGCAAAACGCCTACCGAGGAACTCCCAGACACGCTCAAGGTATCCAACTGCCACATACGACACGAGTCGTTCGGCATCGTAAGACAGCTCGGTCAATTCCAGAAGGCTTTCAAGGATCAGATCCGCGTCGACCGCATCGAGCTGATCGAAAAACGGCGTCTTCGTTGGGAGCCACGCGTTCCGGATCCAGCTTGGATCCGCATTGTTGATGAAGTGCCGGAGCGCCGGTCGGAAAACGACATCGAGTGGAGGAACCTTGTCGGGAAATTCCCGAATGACAAACACCGCGCATTCGGCGATCGCCTGGCGGTCATCTTCTTCAAGCGAGCGATGCAGCAACTGGGCGAGCGTGTCGGGATCGTCCGGGGACGATCCGCGCCAATGCAAGGCGATGGCGGACAGATGTCCCGGCTTAGCGAGGAAGGTAGTAAGGACTCGCCGGTAGAGTTCGTGGTCGGCTCCCTGGAACAGCCCGTTTAGAAAGCCCGGCAGGAAACGCAGCAGATCATCGTTGGCATTGTCGAGCATGAACTCGGCGATGCTGGGGTTCCGCTTCGCCAAGTTGACAATGAATTGGCCAAGCTTGGGAAAAGTTGCGAGGTCGTTCGACTTTGTCGCAGCGCAACGTTCGAGAAACCGCAACCAATCTTCCTGCGTTTCGTCGGTAACCTCGCCGAGCATGGCAGTGCTTTGTTCGTCCCGATAGGATTCCACCCTTTCCGGATCGAACTCCGGTTCATCCCATTGCCATGCCATGACGCCTTCGTATCCAACGAGGATCTTGTACCGAAAATACGTAGGGTCTTCGTTGAAGGCATCCCGAATGGTTCTGATCGCCAGCGTGAGTTCAGTGGCTTGATGCTGGCAACCGAGCGCAGCGCCCGTCGTGCCGAGCAACGGTATGGCGTGATGGTAATCGTAGAGCAGCGAGTGTTCGATCGTCTCGCGCAATTCATACGAAAGAGAGGGGGCTCTCGCCGCAAGGAAGTCGATTATTCGCTTATGATCGATGAGGCATTGACGCTGGAAGTCAGGGTTTGAGTCTCCGCGATTTGCCGGTCGCTTGGCGTTCTCAAGAGCGTGGAAAATTTTGCGCCGTTCTTGGTCTGAGCCGGCTTGTTCGAAGAACTCGAAAAGGGCTGAGATCGCGGTCTGCCTCAACTCATGTACTTGATCAATCGGAACTTCCCCGAACTGAATTGATACCGCATCGGCGGTCCATTCGTTTCCCGTCGCCTCCGCGTCCAGCATCTGATTCCATGTCTCGATAAACAGCGGACGAACTGTTGATGGCACCACCGCTTGCATTTTCATGACCGAAGCGAGCCGGCGCTGCACCTCTGACCCGACTTGATGCCAAATCTGGAGATTGTATTGAGCGAGGCGGCCGACGGTCTCGGAGATCTTCGTTCTGATGCGCTCGTTCGATTCGTCGGCAAAGATTTTCTGCAGAGCTTGAAAGCACTCCTCGATTGCGGTGTAGCGGAACCGGTCGATAATCTCGACGGCCTTTTCGGTCACGTCACTAGCTTCGTAGCCCTTGTAGCTGGAAAATGGGGTTTCGATCGGCTGTACTGGCGTAACCCGAGCCGTGATAGCTGCCTCAACGAGGACGTCGAGCACTTCTGGGAAAATCGACGGTACGTCGTCATAGAGCGGAAGAAGGTCGTCCCCCAGTGATGTGACGAACTGGTGACGATCGTTGTTGTTGGAAGCATTCCTCAAGGATTCAAGAAGCTTCTGATCGAAAAGCTCTTTGCCTGCCACGAGGCGCTCGTAGTCCTGCTGGACGCGCTGGAACTCGTAGCCCGCGGGCACGAGGTACTGATCCATAATCCGGTCGAACCGCTTCTTGATCTGAGTCAACGCCTCGGTGCCAAATTCCTGGCGGTCATCGACCTTGTAGATGATGTCGTGCGACGTCTCGGCCCACGCATGGATGAGAATAGTCTGGATCTGTATCTCGCATCGAAGGCCGGCGAACTCCTGGTACTCCGGGAGTACGGAGCGGGCTTCGTTGAGCGACACCGTGTAGTGAACCGCCCGGTAGCGGGTTTCGTCATTCTCCGGCAAGGGGTGATGAATCTTGGTCGCTGCGCGATCAACGTCGAAATTATCAAATACGATGCTGGAGTTCAGGAAACGGTTGACGTCATTGTTCGTATAGAAGATGAGGCGAACGCCGGCGAGGTCCCGCCGCACCGCCGACACGTCCGCATCAATAATGCCGGCTTCCTCCAAGCGCTTGCGAAGACTCATGGCCGTCTTCGCCCGAGATTGGATGGATACCGGTCGTGGCAGATCCCCCGTGGCACTAATGGCCCTCTCAAGGATCAGACGAACTGTCTCGGCGAAACGCTGATACCGGGCGAAATGCGAACGCTCGTACTCGTCTATGTTCATTCGGGGCCTCCGATGCAACCCTACAAGCCCTGAGCGATGGCGACGAGTTGCTCGTCACAGTTGCAGCGCCCTTGCCCACAGATTTCATTTGTCCGCCGATCTCCTCGGTCCGGATGCTGGCACATAGCTTGTCTATGGCTGCGTACTGTGATCAACACCCCTTATAGATGTTGAGATGCGGTTCTTGAGGAACCGTGCGGTCTGAGCGAAGGCTTTTTGCACTTCGATCTCGGTGCCTTCGACGGCTGCCGGGTCTTCGGCACCCCAATGCGCGGTCATGGGATGACCAATCCAGACCGGGCAGGCTTCACCAGCCGCGCTGTCACAGACGGTGAAGATGAAATCCATCTGTGGTGCGCCTGGCTCAGCGAAGACGTCTCAGTTTTTCGAGGAAATCCACTTGGACGGATACCCCAGTGCCTCAAGCTCTTTGATGGCGTGAGGGTTGACCACGCGCTTTGGATTGCTGCCAGCGGAATAGGCGCGGAGGCGGCCATTGCACTCGGCATTGAGGATGGACTGCCAAGAGGCGGTCAACAGATGTATTAACGTAAAAGCAAGGATTCGGCTTCGAGTCTTTATTGTCAACAATTAGTATTGATTGGCGTGTATCACATTCATCCTAGTAAAGCTAAGAATATATTTTCGTTTCCACAAATATTGCCGATCGACATAGATCTATGCGGTTCGCTAATGTCCACTCCCGAACGACGCAACATGAGGGCGTCGAAATAATCGCAGGCTCCGCCGATCGGCCGGACGAACTAGCCATCGGCCATGGCGATAGCTCGACGCTGGGACTGGTCGTATGAATGAATTGGTCAAAGGAAGTGCTTTCCAAGCGCGGATCGAACTGGTGGTCTTCGCAGACGGAGAGCGGTGTCCTATGCTCCTTGACGGAAAGGGAGTTCCATATTTCGATCCGGCGGTTTGGGCATTGACGAGATATCGCCAAAAGAGTGCCTCTACGGTCGAGCAAGCACTTCGAGGAGCAATGCTCATCCACCTGTTCTGCTGGCTGTATGAGATTGACTTACTTGAGCGTGTCCGAACAGGCTCATTCTTCAGTGTCGGCGAATTAGAGGCTTTGGCAACGCTCGCTTGCCTGCCCTTCAACGACATACGGAAGACGGTCAAGAAGAAGACGAAAACTCGGGCCGCTGTAAGGGGTCGCGCCCGGAACGCCTCTGCTCTTCTTCGGCGCCTACCTCGGGCAAAGCGGCTGAAAACGGTGGCAGCAGAGACGACGTCAGTCAGGCTGCACTATGTATGCAGCTACCTACGGTGGCTTGGCGAAAGACAGAAGGCGCGGTTCCAGGATGAGTGGTCGGGTGACGCATTCTCTCGTTCGCATGTTTATGAAGAACGATTGGCGGGCATCCTAAAACAAGTGAAAGAGAGAGGGCCCTCTGCAAGCTCAAAGGGCCGTTCCAGCTTCATTCCAGGTGCTCGAGACCGCCTGCTGGCAGTTGCCGATCCCTCCAGTCCAGAAAATCCATGGACCAGCCCATTCGTGAAACTACGCAACTGGACAATCGTTCAATGGCTTATTGGGACAGGAATGCGCAAGGGCGAACTTCTAGGCCTCTTGGTTGCTGATTTTAATCGGGTCAAGCGCTACTGCGAGATCCGACGCAGGCAGGACAATAAACGAGATCCGCGCCGAAGGCAGCCGGCAGCAAAGACGTTCGAACGGCTCGCACCTTTGGTCGAATCTCTGACGAAGCTCGGCGAAGAGTATCTGGCTGCTCGTTCCAAAATCGAAGCTGCGCGAAAGCACAGCTTTTTGTTCGTTTCACAAAGTGGAAAACCGCTCTCACTCAGCGCGGTAACCCGATTGTTCGCGACATTGAGAGAGAACTTTCCCGACTTGGGCGACGCCACTCCGCACACTTGTCGCCATCAGTGGAACGAAGACTTCTCCGACTATGCAGACACCATCGGAATGAAATCGGAGGACGAATTGAGGGAGAGGATATGGCTGATGGGGTGGTCGGCCAAATCGAACATGCCGGCTCGTTACGTTAAGCGCAGAACGAAGGCGAAGGCAGATGAACACAGTCGCGAAATGCAAACAAGTCTCATGAAGCGTCGCTCAGAACGGGACCCACGTAGCTAGAGGTCGGCATAGTCCCATTGACTTAATCCTATGGAGAAAACTGTTTTGCTTCGAACCTCACCCAGGGACCGGTTGCCAGAAGAGGCGATCACGCGCGATGGCTTTAGGTATTCGCCCCTACTCGACCATTGGTGCATTGTGACGGAGACCGGAAGAAAGCACTTCCACTTCAACGATCTCCGGGTCTCACCAGACCTGACTGCGAGCTTCAAACAATTTATATCCACCCTCCTTCTCGCCGAGAGTCCAAATACGGTCCATTGGATGTACCAGCAGGTCAGGAGCCTATTGGTGTATGTGGGTAGTTATGACAGCACGTCGACTGAAATACTGCCATCGCACCTGTTGAACTTTGGTGGATCACTGGCCCAAGAACATCGCTATCGGTCCGGAGACGCAAATTGCGCCGTGCGTCTCTGGTCTAAGCTCACTATTCCGGGCATCTCGCATGCAGCCTTTGTAACAGCCGCCGAGATGCCGAGAAAATCGCGCAAACGGGCGCAGGCAGTCCGATTGCGAGACCCCTATATGGGAGCTTACACCAACATCGAGTACGATGGATTGTACAAAGCCCTCCACGCAAAATTTGCTACTGGAACGCTTTCACTTTGCAACTATGCCATTTGTTTGCTCAGCGGGGCAATCGCGCCAAGACCCGTCCAACTAGCAAGTCTCATGGTCGGTGACTTCAAGGCAAGGGAAGTGAATGGAGCGGTTGAGTATGTGCTATCTGTTCCACGTGCCAAGCAAAGGGGCGGGAGGCATCGATCCCAGTTCACTGATCGTCCTCTTGTCGAAGACATTGGGATCGTAATAGAGGCGCAGGCACGTCTTGTTCGGAAACAGGCGAAAGACGCCGGCTTAAAGCATCCAGATCAAGTGCCGCTGTTTCCAGCAAATCACGTTAAATCCACATTCTATATCGGCGGCGGAATACCTGTTGCGCCAACTTCTGGATCGATAGCGACGCGCATCATCAACGTTATGGAGAGCCTGCAGGTCAAATCAGAAAGAACCGGCGAGGCTATCAATGCGCATGCCACGCGGGCCCGCCGAACACTAGGCACTCGAGCGGCTCAAGCGGGCTGCTCGCTTGAGGAAATCGCCGTTCTCCTCGATCATACATCCTTGAGGGCGGCGCATCACTACATCGAAATCCGGTCAGAACTTCTCCAGAATATCGACCGAAAGGTGGCGATTTTGCTTGCACCCCTTGCTCAGCGGTTTGCCGGCTCAATTCAGAACCGGATCAATGACCAGGAAGTCCGCGTGCAAAGGCATGTTTTTGGCGTTGGCGACTCGGGAGCGCCCGTTGATGTTGGTGGCTGTGGCAAATTTGGCTTTTGCGGCCTCGGGAGGCCAATAGCCTGCTACACATGCCGATTGTTCTATCCTTGGCAGGATGGTCCTCATGGGGCCATCCTGGAAAGCCTTCTAGCGCGCCGTGAAAAAATGGCGGCCGAGGGCTCTCTGATTGTCGCTCAATCGCTTGACGACACTATTCTTGCGTGCGCCGAAGTTGTTCGCCAGTGCCAGCTTATGGCTTCAGGCGCAGCCGAATGAGTGACTTCATACCGTTCATACCGAAATCCGGCCAGTCTGATGCTGAAAACATGGCGGAATTCGTAAAATTCTGTCGCCACGAGTTAACCGTGTTCGGGGCAGATCTGCGGTTTGAGGCGAGCACCTGGGATGTTAGTCGCCACTATCGACGTCGAGGACACAAGAGCAGCCTACTTAACTTCACTCGAGTGGGCCCCAGGCATGGAGTACTCGGCGGTGCATTCCCCGAACCGTTCGGAGAGCAATGCAGAGCCTATATGCGATATACTGCCGTGACCAGTGCCAATACCAGCCCTCCAGTGGCCCACCTGATTGCGCTTCGTGAATTACTTCGAGCCTTTGAAGATAAAGGTTTGATCGCAGATTTGTGCTCGATCAATGCGCACATCCTCGATCATGCCGTGTCACTTGCAAGCGCAAGAAAAGCGGGGGGATACGCTTCGAGGGTTGGTGTGTGTCT
Organism: Ensifer sp. GW821-FHT05G01; assembly: GCF_059419585.1. Taxonomy (NCBI): domain Bacteria; kingdom Pseudomonadati; phylum Pseudomonadota; class Alphaproteobacteria; order Hyphomicrobiales; family Rhizobiaceae; genus Ensifer; species Ensifer sp. GW821-FHT05G01. Next base: position 198,064 of record NZ_JBWKSC010000002.1, read on the forward strand.
CGCTCCTTTGTCAAGGTTTCTCAGAGATAAGAAGCTGGCGGTGAATGCTCCAGTTGCTTGGCAACATGGCCATCCATGGCCGTCACAACGTTTGCATTTGAGCGGGAAAGCTGATGAGCGTCGCGCTAAATTGTTACCGTCTCAGGACGCCATAGACGCTCTTCCACAAGCCTTCCTGCTCGCTGAGAAGCCGGGCGACGTTATCCTGGCATCGGTGATGGCTCTCTTAGTCTGCGCCCCAAGTCGAGTGAACGAGGTCTTTGCACTGCCTGAGGACTGCGAGATCAAGCCTCTAGTTGATGGCGAGGATGGTCATCTGCTCCGTTGGGCAGGATCGAAGGGCTACCGTGACTTTGAGAAGACGATCCCCGGTGTCATGACTGACCTGGCGAGAACTGCGATCGATCGCATCAGAGCCGCCACCGGCGAAGCACGCCATATTGCATTATGGTACGAGAACCATCCTACTGAACTTTACTTGCCGGATGATTGCGCCCACCTCCGGGGACAATCTTTGTCAGCCGCGGAGCTTTCACAGATTATTGGTTTTACCAAAAAAGGCAGTGCGACTGAATGGGCGGAGTCCCGAAAAATTGCACGCGTTCTGGCTCGGTCACCAAGCGGACAAAAAATGTATATCTATCGTTTCGAGGACATAGAGCGGGAAATACTAGGGTTGCTTCCCAGAGATTTTCCGATTGCGGACAGACCTACCGGGCTGAAGTACAGCCAGGCTCTTACAGTGGTCCACCGGAATGAATTCGGGTACGAAGGCAGTGTCCGGTGGCGATGCATGATAACTCTACTTGATTATAACAATGTACAACGCAACTTCCATTTTCCGCACAAAGGGATCTTTATCCGTCTGGGGCTTTCGACGCCGGAGCACCCCGTATCGATACGGACGAACCAGCTCCGCCACTATCTGAACACGCTTGCCCAGACCGGTGGCTTGTCTGAAGTTGAAATTGCTGCATGGAGTGGACGGAAGGATATTCGTCAAAACGCGGCTTACGACCATCGTACGCCGGATGAAGTGCTAGCTTCCATACGTATGAGAGAAAAGCAAACTTCCTCCGCTGACGGCCGGGGCGTAACGATCAACTCGCCAGTTAATAGAACGGAGGCAGCAGCCCGAGCGATTCAGGGGCATTCCACCGATCTCGGTTTTTGCGAACATGATTTCGCATCATCGCCGTGTGCCAGGTTTATGGAATGTCTGCATTGCACCGAACACTCTTGCGTCAAAGGCCTTGATCCACACCATCTGGAACGCGTCTCGACGGCTTTGCAGCACGCTCAAAGAAGCCTAATCGAGGCGGAAGCGGGAGTGATGAAGGAGTACGAGGGGGCTATCGAATGGGCTACGGCCCATAGGCAACACATCATACGCCTCGAGCAATTGCACGCCGCGCTCTCTGACCCCCAAATTCCAGATGGTTCGATTATCCGCCTGTCCAAATCTGACCGCTATTCGGTAGTTGAACAAGCGATGCTTGACCAAGGAATGGAGCGACCTGCACTTGCGTCAGCCCATTCGACTCTGCTTACCAGAACCGCCGATGACTAAACGCCTAGCCGCGAAAAGGCGGCGGGCACGACGCCGAAGTCCAGCAATTGACGCTGCTCGCGTTGCACGAATTGTTGATATCGTAAGGGCTTGGAACGGGGCCCTTACCTGGGAAGCGCTTTGTCGGCAAGTGGCAACTGAAACTGGCAACCTGTACTCGAGGCAAGCGCTAAACAATTTTACCGAGATCAAAGCGGCCTACGCCGCATATCGTGAGACCCGAGGTCACCATAAAGTCGCCAAGCCGTTATCAAGCACGCAGCAAAGGATCCTGGAGCTAGAGCAAAAGGTCATCGAGCTTGAGGCGGTTCGAGACGTCCTTCTCGAAAAATTTGCTCGTTGGGCGATAAACGCCAGCACAAGAAATCTTGATGAAGCATTCTTGGATCAACCGCTCAGACCAATTAATCGCTCAGAGAATCTATAATTATCAGCGACCTTTCCTTAATGCCTCCGAAGCCGATGATCGGTCCGTCACGCTGCGGCCAGCGCCGTCCGCGATAGAGTGGTCTACATCAATCTCGTGGCGGTGACGTCGACGTGCCGCCTAACCGCGTCGGCCAATTTGTGCACGCCATCGTTCTGAGTAACATTTGCTCGCCGTCCATGCTTTGGGTCGGGAACATTTTTCCGGATTCTGCTCCCGTTTGGAGCCGCAAGCCGCCAGATACGCGTAAAGTGGGGAGGAGCCATCCCCAAGCCCGGACGCAAGGCGCGGCTACGATCTCGCCCGAGACTGAATTCATATATACACTACCGATATTTCGCCTTCATCGACGCCGTCGCCGACCACAGAGATGAGTCTGGGCGCTGCTCAGGGTATCGGCAACTCGTGGCCGTGACGCGCAGCTCTGAGCCATCGAGTCGATAGCCGCTGTCAAAGCTAAAGCCGAAGATACCCACCACCCGCACTTGGCCTACCCTCTGCAACCCCGGCCAGCGCCGGGCAGGCCAAGCGCTGATCGCCTGCACGAGGGCTGAGATCGCGCTCCACGAGCAATAATCGGCGCCGATCTGTGTCAATCAAGAAAAAAGTGTTTAACTGCAAGAGTTTAACGGTCTCGGTTTACATGGTCAACCGACATGTGCTTTAGAACTTGTTGTAGCTGACGCCGGCTGACGCCGTCAGCTTCGTTGTCGCCTTGATTTTTGCGCGGATTTCCTCGGCAATCTCGGTGGCGATCTCCATGCCCTTCAGATTGTCGGTCACGTCGAGATAGGCTTCGTCGAGTGAGAGCGGCTCAATGACAGGCGTATATTCGGCGAAAATCTCGCGGATCTGCTGCGATACGCCGCGATAGACGTCGAAGCGTGGCTTGACGAAGATGAGGTCGGGACATTTTCGTTTCGCCGTGACGGACGGCATGGCGGAGTGGACGCCAAACTTGCGCGCTTCGTAACTGGCGGCGGCAACGACGCCACGCGCAGCGGCGCCGCCGACGGCGACCGGCTTGCCCCGCAATTCCGGATTGTCGCGCTGCTCGACCGATGCATAGAAGGCATCCATGTCGATGTGGATGATCTTGCGCTGCCGCTCGGCTACTGACGCATTCGCCGCCGGCTGCCTTTCGTTCATGCTTTCGATAGGCTCGGCCACGTGCCGCTCCTTACTTCCACATGGTCCGCATGCGCGCGCCGACATCGATGCGGATCTGACGGGCGCTGCGCTCGGACGCGGAGGCGCTGACCAGTGGCCAGGAAGCCGTCTCGAAGAACTGCAGGAGGGTTGCCGGAATGAAGCGCGTGCGCGCGGCGTAGACGTGACGATCGCCTTGCGCGTGCTGGCCGCTCGTGAAGAACCGCTGCGGCGTGATCAGTGTCAGGCTGTCCTTCGCCCGCGTCATGCCGACATAGAGCAGCCGGCGTTCCTCCTCGAGCTCATGCGTTGTGCCGACGCTAAGATCGGAGGGGATGCAGCCGTCGACGACATTGAGCATGAAGACGGAGCGCCATTCCTGCCCCTTGGCCGAATGGATGGTCGACAGGATCAGGTAGTCCTCGTCAAGCAGCGGCACTCCCGCCTGGTCGCTGGTCGCATCCGGCGGATCGAGTGTCAGCTCGGTGAGGAATCGTTCGCGGCTGGGATATCCTCCGGCAATCTGCTCCAATTGCAGGAGGTCGGCTTTTCGTGTGTCCGCATCCTCGTGGATGCGGTCGAGATGCGGCTCGTACCATTCGCGCGCCTGGGCAATTTCGCCCGGCCAGCCGCCGGCCTGTTTGCGCAAGCTCTCGATCAGGGTCACGAAAGCGCTCCAGCTGTCGCCGGAGCGCGGCGGCGCGGGGATTTCCGCAAGTGCCGCCAGCGGTTCCGGATCGGCGGCAATGGCGTCGAGGATCTTTCCGGCGGTCTGCGGGCCGACACCCGGCATCATGTGCAAAAGGCGAAAGCCTGCGACCCTATCTCTGGGGTTCTGGGCGAACCTCAGCACGGCGAGCATGTCCTTGACATGGGCGCTGTCGAGGAACTTCAGCCCGCCGAATTTCACGAAGGGGATGTTGCGTCTGGTCAGTTCCACCTCGAGTGGCCCGCTGTGGCTCGATGTGCGAAACAGCACTGCCTGCTGTTTCAGCGTCATGCCGACCTCGCGGTTTTCCAGCACCTTCTCGACGATATAGCGCGCCTGGTCGGCCTCATCGGCGACCGCCAGCAGTTTCGGTCGTTCTGGTGACTGGCGCTCGGTCCAGAGGTTCTTGGTGAAGCGCTCGCGGGCGAGATCGATGACACCATTGGCGGCGGCGAGGATCGTTTGGGTAGAGCGGTAGTTTCTGTCAAGCGTGATGACGTCGGCCGGCGGGGTGAACGTTCCCGGGAAATCCAGGATGTTGCGCACGGTCGCCGCCCGGAACGAATAGATCGACTGCGCATCGTCGCCGACAACTGTCAGGCCTCGACCGCCGGGCTTCAAGGCCATCAGCACGGAGGATTGCAGGCGGTTGGTATCCTGATACTCGTCGACCAGCACGTGGTCGAAACGGTTGCCAATGTCCTCAGCGAGTTCCGGCACACTCACGGTCTGCGCCCAGTAGAGCAGCAGGTCGTCGTAATCGAGCACGTTCTGCGCCTGCTTCGCCTCGACATAACGGACAAACAGCTGCTTCAACTGCTCCTCCCAGCCAGAGACCCAGGGGTAGTGCGCGCGCAACACTTCGCCCAGCGACGTCTCCGAATTGACCGCCCGCGAATAGATCGACAGGCACGTACCCTTGGTCGGAAAGCGTGTCTCGGTCTTGGAGAGGCCCAACTCATGCCGCACGAGGTTCATCAGGTCGGCGCTGTCTTCCCGATCGTGGATGGTAAAATCGACATTGAGCCCGATCTGTTCGGCATAGATGCGCAAGAGGCGCGCGCCGATGCCGTGGAACGTTCCCGCCCAGGTGAGCGCATCGGTGGCCACCGACGCGTTCGCGCCAAGCACCTGGGCGCAGATGCGTTCGACCCGTCGGGCCATTTCGGATGCCGCGCGGCGCGAAAACGTCATCAACAGGATACGGCGCGGATCGGCGCCATTGACGATGAGGTGGGCGACGCGATGGGCGAGCGTATTGGTCTTGCCCGACCCGGCGCCCGCGATGATCAGAAGTGGCCCGGCGATCGTTTCGCCCGGAGCGGTCACGCCAAATTCGACGGCATCGCGCTGTCGGTCGTTCAATTTTTCCAGATAGGCCGCCGCCACGCCGAAGTCCCCGGTAAGTCTCTGCCGATTCTACCCCATGCGCCAGGCGTCGGCGCAAATTGCCCGGCGCTCCGGGCAATGCCGAGGCATCCCCGCCCACGAAATGAGCGATTCTTGACGGGGAACGAATAAGGAACATATCAGCCGTGGGACATATTGCAAAGGCCCCCGTTGGCAATGGCAAAGATGCGCCGCGGTTTCCGTCCGCAAATTCTCGATCCGGCGGCACGACAATCTGTCCCATTGCTGGCGGCTATCGAAGCCGCGTGCTAGCAGGTTATGCCTTCGCGCCAGACTTCAGCCAACGAGCGCATTGCAAACGAGCCCGCCCGCACCGTGACACCAAACGATCTGCAAGCCGACAATTTGTCCTCCGATACGCCGCCTTCTGACACGCCCACCGCGCGCATGCTGTCGTGGGCGCGCAACTCGGCGGTCTATCGCCTCGAGCGCCAGATGATGACCGAGAAGCAATTGTTCGACGCCATCACCCGGAAGGCGCGACAGAAGTTCGAGGATATCAGCCAGGAGCAGCTGAAGGCTGTTGCCGACTTCGCGGTCAAGTTCGCCTATGATCTGAACGCCCTGAACGATACCGATTACGCGCAGGTCAGCACCCAATCGGCGGTGCGCAGCGGAAAATCGAAACGGGCGATTGCCCAGAAACTCCAAGTAAAAGGCATAGACCGGGAAATCGCAGCCCTCGCGCTCGAGGCGACCGATGATCTCTACGCGGCCGTCGTCTTTGCCCGCAAGCGCGGCTTCGGTCCTTTTCGTCGCGGTGAGCTCGACGACAAGCGCAAAGCCAAGGAACTGTCCGCATTTGCCCGCAACGGCTTCGGCTTCGAGATCGGCAGAAAAGTATTCGACATGAGCCTCGGCGAGGCGGAAAGCGCGCTGCGGAAGGATGCCGTCCGATAGAGGCAAGGCCCGTCGAATTCATCTGCTCTGTCGGGTTGTTTCGCCCCTGGCTGACTTTGGATGTTGCTCCGGCATGGGCCGCATCAGCTCCTCGCGCGCGCCCGACCGAGTGAATTTTGCAACAGTCGGACGACCGCGAACCCCTGGCGGTGATCATCCACCAGTGAGATCGGATTTGACCACATTTCGGTCACGAATGGGACCAAAAGCAGACCTCTCTCCGCGCATGTCCCCAACCCCGGAATAAAACAGTGTCATTTCAATTGTCCCGCCGATCGCTGCTTGCAGTGGCCGCAAGCTCCATTTTGAGCGCCTGTACCCAGGTCCCGAAGCCCGGTCTCGAGGCAAAAGCCGCCGACAAGGCCAACAAGGACGTCATTACCCCTCGCGAGATCGATCCGATCGAGCCTGAGCGCAAGGACGAACCGGCGCCGAAGCTCGACTACGCCAAGATCTACGGCCCGGTTAAGGACGAGGGCTATGATGTTCCGGCAGTCGAGTTCGGTGCGATCAAGCCCGAATTCCTGCGGCAGGAAGTTGCCTATGCGACCAACGAGCCGGCCTATTCAATCGTCGTCGATACCCAGAAGATGTACCTCTACTGGGTGCTGCCCGGCGGCAAGGCGATCCGTTACGGCGTCGGTCTCGGCGCCCAGGGTCGCGCCTGGAAGGGCAGGGCCGTCGTGCACTGGAAGCGCAAGTGGCCGCGCTGGACGGTGCCGGACGACATGGTCGCGCGCCAGCCGCACCTGAAGAAATACGGTATCGAGGCCGGCGGCATGGATCCGGGCCTCAGCAATCCGCTCGGCGCGCGGGCGATGTACATCTTCCAGGATGGCCAGGACACGCTCTATCGCATCCACGGTTCGCCGCAGTGGCGCTCGATCGGCAAGAATGCGTCTGCCGGCTGTGTGCGGATGCTGCAGCAGGATGCGATCGATCTTTACAACCGCGTCCGCGGCAAGACACCGCTGCTCGTTATCTAAGGCCGGGTTTCGTTCGTGGGGGCATCCGTTGCTCCCACGTGGACTGGTCCGTCTTAATAGATCGGCGGCGGTGCACCGGGAATGCCGCCTTCTCCGGGCAGGAGATTATCCTGCGGCAACGGCTCCGCCTGTTGCGCCGCCATGCCGCCGCCCGACAGGTCTGTCACCACGATCGGCGTGCCGTTCGGGACGCGATCATAGAGATCGACGACGTCCTGGTTGATCATGCGCACGCAGCCCGACGATACCGACTGGCCGATGGTCCACCATTCCGGCGAGCCGTGGATGCGGTAGAGCGTGTCCTCGCCATTCTGGAAGATGTACATGGCGCGGGCACCGAGCGGGTTCTTCAGCCCCGGCTCCATGCCGCCTGCCTCGATGCTGTACTGCTGCAGCTCCGGCTGGCGGGCGACCATCTCGTTCGGCGGCTTCCAGCGCGGCCATGGCCGCTTGTACTGGATGACGCCACGCCCGGCCCAGGCGAAGCCGGCGCGGCCCAAGCCGACGCCGTAGCGCATCGCCTGGCCGTTCTCGTAGACACGGTAGAGGAAATGGTTGCCGACATCGACGACCAGTGTGCCTGGCCGCTCACCGGTCGGGTCGGGAACCATCTGCCTGTAATACCGCGGGTCGATCTTCTCGTAGGGGATCGCCGGCAGCGGGTAAGTTTCTCCCGGCCGCTCGCCATACATCTCGGCAACAAAGGTATTGGCGGCCGGCACCGGTTCCGGTGCCGGGGCATATTGCTGCGAAACCCGCTCGCGCGTCGACCCGCAACCCGCCAGTCCGAGCGCCGCTATCCCGGCGGAAAGCTTGAGGAAGGATCGGCGACCGACGTCACGTTGGGGCATGGGGGTCCTCAGTTACCTGTGTTCGATGATCACCGGGAATGACGCATTGCTGTCGCTCATCTCCCGACGCCGATCACAGGCCGGCATAGGGATCTGCCAGTGCCGCATCCGGTCGGCTAATGGGGTATTTAGTTGCCGATATCTTTGCGGCCAGCTTTTCAGCACCGTTTTTCTCGAGCAGTGCCCGGAAACTCGGGTGCATGCCGCCGTCGACATAGGCATTGACAGGTGCGGGCGTCTGATTGGCGACCAGGCCGGCAATCTTTGCGTCTTCCGTCTGCAGCCTTGCCATTAGCCCGGCGTCGGGAGCTGTGGTGGCTGCAGGGCAGGCGGCAAGCGGATCGGTCGGCTCGCCATCGGCAAACTCGGTATTGAAGACATAACGGCCCCCACAGACCGAAACCTTCGGCTGGCGCTTCGTCGCCTCGAAGATATCGTAGCCCTGCTTGATGTTCTTCCAGAAATCGAAGTTCGGGTCGCTGCTGTGCTTGGCCATGTTCGTTGCCGTCATGCGGAACGGGTAGGCTTGCACCTGAAATTGCCCTTGGCCACCGGCGAGCGCACGCTGAACCACGGGATAGATTTCGCCAACCCCCTGGTCCGTCAGCGCGTAGCAGCCGGATGACGAGCAGGCGCCATGCACCATAAGCGCCTCGCCGGTATAACCGAGCGCCGACTCAAGCCGGTTCGGATAGCCGAGATTGAACGACAGGTAATATTGCGACTTCGGGTTCAGCATGCGTGCCGACACATGGTAGAAGCCTTCCGGCGCCTGGCGGTCGCCCGACTTGGTCTTCGGCCCAAGCTTTCCGGACCAACGGCACATCGGGTAGGTCTTCAAGAGCGCATACTGGCCCGACTTGTTCTGTTTCCAGATCTCCAGTTCGCTTTCCTGCTTGAAGATGCGAACGAGCACCGGGCTTTCCGGCTTGGAGCCATTCTTGGCCATGGCGGCGATCAGCTTTGCCGGGATCGGCGGCGGCGCACGCACGTCGTCGAAGGCCGACATGCAGCCGGAAAGGGCGGTGGCGACCGACACGGCAAGGGCGGCGCGCCGGGCCTGCTTCGTCTTGCCCAGCAATTCACCGGCATTTGCTGATGACAGGGAAAGAAGATGTCTCGTTATGCGCCGCATGCGGGCTCCTTGAAATGGCGACCGGACCATAAGACCTCTAGCGGCTTTAGCTGCAAGCGCTTGCCGCTGGCTTTCGTGACGCGGCGGTTCAACAAAACTTGAACGCGCCTGCATCTCCGGTGCACACCAGCCTTGGCATGTGATGGTAAATTTTGTCCAAACAGCGGCATCACGTGCGCGTGACTCGTCCGGCCCTTGTCGCCGCCCGTTCGCTAGGCCGCCCGGTTGAGCGAAGACGCCATGGCGCGAAGGATCACCACGGACGATGCGGCGCCGGGGTCCACATGGCCAAGCGAGCGCTCGCGCACCCTTGCCGCGCGTCCCTTGGTGGCAATCATCGAGCGCGTTGCGTTGGCTCCAGCCTCCGCCGAGGCGACGATATCGCGCCAGAAACCGTCGGCACCCTTGTTTTCGGCAAGCGCTGCCGCGGCGGCATCGGCTGCCGGCAGCCAGGCGTCGAGCATCGTCTTGTCTCCGCGCTGCCCCTTGCCGCGCTCGCGCATTCCCGAGCCCATGGCCTCGATGATGGCCGCGCAGGTGGCAAGGTCGAGTTCCGTCTTGCCGGCAACGACCTGCGCTGCACGGCGAAAGGCCGTGGCATAGAGCGGGCCGGTCGAGGCGCCGACGGCATTGAGGAATGCGCCTGCCGCCGTCGCCATGACGTCGGAGATCTGCGCCTGATCAAGGTCGAGCTTTGCCAGTTCGGCCTTCACCGCCAGGAAGCCGAGCGACATGGTGGTGCCGTGATCGGCATCGCCGATGGCACCGTCAAGCTCCGACAGATGATCCTTCTCGGCTTCCACGGCATCGGAAATCGCCTGAAACATGCTGACCAAGCGGCGCGCCGCATTTTCCGACATCATTGTCCTCCCAGAACGCCCGATACCCATGCTTGATCATGGATCCCTGACGGAATGCTAATTGATACGCAGGAAAGCCGTTTCGCAAGGGTGATGCAGCAGATCGGTCAGTTCCTGGTCGAGATGGAGGATCGAGATCGATGCGCCGACCATGTCGAGAGACGTGCAATAATGGCCGATCCAGTTCGCTTCAATCTCTATGTTCTTGGCGGCGAGGCGCTGCGCCACGCGCCGGTAGAGAATGTAGAGCTCCATCAGCGGCGTCGCGCCGAACGAGTTGATGAGAACGGCGACGCGATCGCCCGCCGTTGCCTTCATCTCCTTGAAGATGTTGTCCATGATCGCATCGGTGATGTCGTCGGCCGGCTTGATGCGCTCGCGCGTTACGCCGGGCTCGCCATGGATGCCCATGCCGATTTCCATGTCGTCGGGGCCGATCTCGAAATTGTGCCGCCGCGTCTGCGGCATGGAGCAGGGCTCCAGCGCAACGCCGACCGTATAGGTGCGCAAGTTCGCCTTGCGCGTGACGACCTCGCAGGCGTCGAGCGAAAGCCCCCGGTCGCACGCAGCCCCTGCGATCTTGAAGATGAAAAAATTGCCGGCGACGCCGCGCCGGCCCTCGCGATCCTCGATCGGCGAGGAGGCGATATCGTCGGTGGTCAAGACGGTGCGGACCTTGATGCCCTTTTCCTCGGCGATCTCGGCCGCCATCTCAAAGTTCATCACGTCGCCGGCATAGTTGCCGTAGACGAAAAGCACGCCCTCGCCGCCCGACGCGGCAACGGCGCATTGGACGATCGGATCCGGCGGCGGCGACGAGAAGATGTTGCCGACAGCGACCGCGTCCGCCAAACCCTTCCCGACATAGCCGAGGAAGCACGGTTCATGGCCTGTGCCGCCGCCGATGACGAGGCCGACCTTGCCCGGGCGTGGCCCGGATTTCGCGACGAGCGCGCGGTGCGAACCATTGATCGGTTCGATGTAGTCGCGGTGCGCCCTGACGACGCCGTCGAGCATTTCCTCGACCACCTCATTGGGGTTGTTGAGGAATTTCTTGACGTGGGTGCGGTAGGAGCTGGGCGCCTGGACAAGCTTCGGTCTTTGCGAAATCCGGGTGTCGAGGCCGGTGACGCCATCAGCCCGGAGAATGCCGTGGCCGGTTGCAGCGTCGGTGATCAGCACGTTGGCATAGCCGCCGCGAAGCGCCGCCAGCAGGGCCGGCACCTTGTCGAAGCCTCCGGCAACGGCGATGCGCGTGCCGATCCGGCGCAGCATCTCGAGCGAAATGCCGACCGTCCTGTCATCGAGCGGTCCGGCGACGGGGCGTCCGCGTTCGTCGATGAAACGCCCGGCGACGACGCCGACGGCACCGGCGGCAAGATAATCCTGCAGCGAGACGGATTCGAAGAAACCACTGGTGTGGATGGTGGAGTTTGGCCGCAGCGACGAAATGCCGAAAAGAATGCGGTTGGCCTGCGCCAACGTCGCGAATTGCTCCTGCAGCAGCGGCTCGTCGAGCAGCATCTGCCGCAATTCCCTCGATTTGACGATCGCCGGCGCGGTGATGCCGACGCAGCGTGCGCCAATCGCGCGGGCGATCGAAGCGGCGCAGAGTTCCGGGGTGTAGGAGAACGCCGCCGTCGTGCCACCGGTCGCCTGCACCACGGTTGCGTCCTGCAGTGCCTGCACATCCGCGTGCTCACCGACCGACATCACAGTGCGTCCCCAGGAGACAGCCAGGGTGTCGCCGGATTTCATCAACTTCTGCAGCGCCATTGCCCCGGCGACGCCGAGCCGGTCGATCAACGGCCGGGCGTTGTCGTCGCTCGGAACGACGAGACAGTCGGCAAGGCCGAAATGGCGCTTCAGTTTCTGGGCGATTGTCAGTGACGCGAGCCGGGCCGGCTCAAGCGAGATGTTGACGATACCCTTCTCGCGGGCATCGGCGAGGTAGCTGTTGACGGTCGCGCGCGAGACACCCATGGCATCGGCGATCTCGCCCTGGGTCATTCCATCTTCGTAGTAGAGCCAGCAGGCCCAGACATAGGGATCGTCACCATAGCGCAGCGGGATGGCATCGGACGCGTCGGTCGCGCCGCTCCTGTTCGCGCCGCCCTTGCGTGGTGAGGATGTCTTCGATGTCATCTGGTTGCGTTCGTTCCCTGTTTTGGTTGGTGAACATGGAAGCAACGTCGTGCTTTTGCAACCTTGCAGCACTGCGACTTTAATAGGGCCATTGGAAGTGCCGTGTTTATACAGTCGAATTGGCCCGCGACGCATTTTGGTGCGGGCTGCGGCCGGCGCCGCCGGCTGAATTTCCTCTGGTCGCGGTGCGCGATCCCGCTGCGTTCAGCGGGATCGCGCCGGCCTTGGGAGGCATCTTTGTCCGGCAAAGGCACAGTTGCGTGCCGTCGCCTTCATCATGAACTACGCAATGCGTGCGCGTGCGCCGAGCGAAAGCTCCTTGAGGATGATCGCGCAGGAGGTGGCGCCTGCGTCGAGCACACCGAGCGAGCGCTCGCCGAGCCGGCTGGCGCGTCCGATCTTGGCAACGAGATCGCGGGTCGAATCGCGTCCCGCCTCGGCGGCGACAACCAGGGCGTCGAGCGCCTCGTCGAACGATTTTCCGTTCGCGGTCGCCCCGTCAAAGGCTTCGACCGCAGGAACGAGCGTGTCGATCAGCGTCTTGTCGCCGACCTTGGCCGAGCCGATCGACTGGATGCCCTCGAGGCCGGCATGCAGCATGTTGCTGTAGGTCGCGGCATCGATGGCGGGCACGCCGTCGAGCTTCTCGGCGAACTCGGTGAACATCACCCCGTAGAGCGGCCCCATGGAGCCACCGATCTCGGTCATCAGCACGGTGCCGAGCGTGTCGAGCGCCTCCGACAGGGTGGTTTCCCTGTCCTTCAGCCGGTCGGCGGCCATGCCAAAACCCTTGGCCATGTTGACGCCATGGTCGCCGTCGCCGATCTTGCCGTCGATTTCGCTCAAGTAAGCGCGGTTCTCGATGATGCGCTCTGCGAGCGACAGCACGATCGCGCCGGAATTGGCGTTGCTAAACGTCTGCATGATGCGCCTCTTTCGTCAAAGGATGGTGGTGCAGCGAACCTCGACGTCGAGGAGCGCCTTGAGTTCGTCGTCGAGCGCCAGCACCGTCAGCGTCGCGCCGACCATTTCCAGCGAGGTGAAGTAGTTGCCGATATAGGTGCGGTAGATGCTGAGACCGCGGCCGGTGATTTCCTTCTCGATAGTGTCGTTCAGGATATAGAGCTCGTTGAGCGGCGTCGCGCCGAGGCCGGACACCAGCACGGCGACTTCGGTTCCAGACGCGAGGTTGTGATCGTCGAGCACGATCTGGCACATGTCTTTCGCGACTTCGTCGGCGGTCTTCAGCGCCTCGACCCGCACACCCGGTTCGCCGTGGTGGCCGATGCCGACTTCCATGGTGCCCGGCTCGATCTGGAAATTCGGATGACCGACGGCCGGAAGCGTGCAAGGGCCGAGGCCGACGCCGATCGAACGGCAATTGTCGATTGCCTTCTGTGCGGTGGCACGCACGTCTTCAAGGCTTGCGCCTTCGGCGGCCTTGGCGCCGCCGATCTTCCACATGAAGATCTCGCCGGCCACGCCGCGGCGCTTCTCACGCTCCTCGGGCGGTGCCGAGCAGACATCGTCGTTGGCAACGACGGTCAGGACGTCGATGCCGTCCTTGGCCGCAAGTTTGATTGCCATCTTCACGTTCATGTTGTCGCCGGCATAGTTGCCATAGAGGCAGACGACGCCCTTGCCGCCGTTGGCTTCGCGGATGGCATCATGGAAGCTCTTGGCGGTCGGCGACGAAAACAGTTCGCCGACGGCGACGGCGTCGAGCATGTTGCGGCCGGTGTAGCCGATGAAGGCCGGCTCGTGGCCGGAGCCGCCGCCTGTGACGACACCGACCTTGCCCGCGACCGGCGCGCCCCTGGCGACAACGACGCGCGGATTGTCAGCCAGACGGACGATGTCGGAGTGAGCCTTGACGAAGCCCTTGACGGTGTCCTCGACGACCTCGTCGGGATTGTTGATGAACCTTTGCATGGTGTCTCCTGTAGATGGGTCGTGCTTCGTCAGAGAATGGTGTAGCCGCCGTCGATCAGGAGATCGGCGCCGTTGATCATGTCGGCTCCGGCCGACGTCAGGAACACGGCAGCGGCCGCGATCTCTTCCGGATAGGCGAACCGGCCGGCCGGGATGCGCTTCTTGGCGGCCTCGCCCTTTTCGCCACTCCAGGCTTTCTTGCCGAGTTCGGTCAGAACGATGGTTGGCGAGATGGTGTTGACGGTGATGCCGTGCTTGCCCCATTCGGCCGCAAAGGTCTTCGACATGCCGATGACGCCAAATTTCGAGGCGCAATAGGCGACATGGTCCTCGATCGCGACCGTGCCGGCCTGCGAGGCGAGGTTGACGATCTTGCCGCCCCTGCCGGCAGCGATCATCGCCCGGCCGACGGCTTGGGTGACGAGGAAGCTGCCCTTCAGATTGATGGCGATGGTCTTGTCCCAATAGTCGAGCGACAGCTCTTCGGCAGGCGCGAGGAACACGACGCCGGCGCTGTTGACGGCGATGTCGATGCCGCCGAAAGCCGCGACGACGCCCGAGACAGCCGCATTGACCGAGGCCGCGTCCGAAACGTCGCAGACGAACGGTTTTGCATCCCCGCCGAGAGCCTCGGCCTTGGCGCGGGCGACATCCTCGTTGATGTCGAGCACGGCCACTTTCGCGCCCTTGGCGGCAAAAGCGCTGGCGACAGCCGCGCCGATGCCGGAGGCGCCGCCGGTGACGAGGGCAACCTTGCCGGTCAGCGGGAAGTTGAGGTCGATCTGGGGGGTGGTCTCGGTCATGTCGGTTTTCCCTCGGCGGTTGGAAAGCGGGGCGGGCAAGCCGCCCCGCCTGTGATGGCGTTACTTGCGGGCTTCAAGCAGCTTGTCGACGTTCTCGGTCGTGACCGGGGTCCACGGAACGTTGTATTCCTTGTCC
The DNA here is from genome assembly GCF_059419585.1 of Ensifer sp. GW821-FHT05G01. Classification (NCBI taxonomy): domain Bacteria; kingdom Pseudomonadati; phylum Pseudomonadota; class Alphaproteobacteria; order Hyphomicrobiales; family Rhizobiaceae; genus Ensifer; species Ensifer sp. GW821-FHT05G01. The sequence continues at coordinate 213,077 of NZ_JBWKSC010000002.1, forward strand.
TTGCCGTCGTTGAACGGCATGTCAGGATACTGCGCCCAGATGTCGGACTGCGGCTTGTAGTCGCCCTTCTTGGCCTGGAAGATCGCGAGGTCGAGCGCGCCCTGCGCCTGGGCGCGGGCATCCTGCAGGATCGAGGTCATCGTGCCTTCCTTGACGGCCGTCAGAGCATCGGTCACGCCGTCGATGCCGGCAATGGCGAAGTCGTCGACCTTGAGGCCGGCCGACTTGATCGCTTCGATCGCGCCGAGCGCCATCTCGTCGTTCTGGCCGATGACGCCGTTGATCTGGCCCGAATGAGCCGTCAGCCAGTTTTCCATCAGCGTCTGGGCTTCGGCACGCGACCAGTTGGCAGTCTGCTGCTCGAGAATCTTGACGTCAGGGCACTCGGCCAGCGCTTTCTTGTTGCCTTCCAGGCGCGAGATCTGCGCCGACTGGCCAATCGGACCCTCGATGATCACCACGTTGCCCTTGCAGCCGATCTTGTCGAGAACGGTCTTGGCTTCCATGTAGCCCGACACGGTGTCGTCGGAGCCGACATAGGCGGTCAGAAGCTCGGAGTTGACGCGGGTGTTGGAGCCGACGACCGGAATGCCGGCATCATGGGCGGCCTGGACGGCAGTGGCGCCGGCCTCGATGTCGATCGGCACGAAGATGATCGCGTTGAACTTCTGCGTGATCATCGTGTTGAACTGCTCCTGCTGGACCAGCGCGTCATAACGGCCATCGAACACGGTCAGTTCGACTTCGCCGCTCTTGACGGCAGGATGCTCTTCGAGCGCTGCCGACCAGATCTGCATGAACTCGGCATTGAGGCCGTAGGGTGCGGCGCCGATCTTGAGCTTTTCCTGCGCGACGGCTGATGACGCGAAGAGGGCCGTGGCGGAAGCCAGGGCGATCACGAGTTTCTTCATGCTACTCCTCCATTCTGTGCTTTCCGCCGCCTTCATGGCGCGCGGATTGGTTCATGGCCGCCGCTCGGCGGCCAATATCTTGAGGGTCAGAGACCTTGATTGCGTTTCTGGTCGAGCATCACGGCGCCGACGATCAGCGCGCCCTTGAGGACCTGTTGGTAGTAGGATTGGATGCCCATCAGATCGAGGCCGTTGTTCATCACGCCGATGATCAGCGCGCCGATCAGCGTTCCCGTCACCCGGCCGACGCCGCCCGAAAGGCTGGTGCCGCCGATCACGACCGCGGCGATCGCGTCCAGTTCATAGGCGATGCCGGCCTGCGGCAGCGCGGAGCCTGTTCTCGCTGACAGCATCATGCCCGCAAGGCCCGAAAGTCCGCCGGAAATGACGTAGACGAGGAAGCGGATGCGGGTGACGTTGATGCCGGAGGTCTTGGCCGCGTGGGGGTTGCCGCCGACGGCGTAGATGTAGCGGCCGAAACGCGTGCGGGTCAGGATCCACCAGGAAGCGAGAAAGACGATCCCAAGCAGGATGACCGGCATCGGGATGCCGAGGATGTTGCCGGTGCCGATCCAGCGGAATTCCGGCGTCAGTGCCGGTACCGGCTTGCCGCCGCCGTAGATCAGCGTCATGCCGCGGGCGGCAGATAGCATGCCGAGGGTGGCGACGAAGGCCGGAACGGAGAAGCGCGAGACGATGAAGCCGACGATGATGCCGCAGGCGACGCCGACGAGAATGCCGATCGCAAGCGCCACGAAGAAGGGGTAGGGCGCGCCGGCAACGCCCGCCGTTGCCGAGGTCGTCGCGAAGCTGGCGCTGACCATGCCGGCAAGGGCGACCACGGAGCCGACGGAGAGGTCGATACCGCGCGTCAGGATGACGAAGGTCATGCCGATCGCCAGCACGCCGTTGATCGACGTCTGCAGAAGTACGTTGGAAATGTTCCCCGGCGTCAGGAAATACTCGTTGGAGAACGACAGGATAACCGCCAGCAGCAGGAAGGCGAGAAAGATGCCGTATTCCTGTATCAGCGTGCCGCGCTTTTCGGCGCTGAACCAGCTTCTGGATGCGTTGTTTTCGATGTTGGACACGGTTCTCAGGCCCCTTTGATGTCGGACAAGCGCTTTTTGGCGTCGATCTCGCGGGTGGTTCAGGTCGATAGATGCACGAGCGACTGGGCGTCCGTCGCCCGGCGATCGTGGATGCCGGCGGATTTTCCCTGGCGCATGACGAGGATGCGATCTGACATGCCCAGCACCTCGTCGATCTCGGAGGAGATCATGACGACGGTGCCGCCGGCCGCGGTGAAATCACAGATGATGCGGTAGATTTCGCGCTTGGCCCCGACATCGACGCCGCGGGTCGGCTCGTCGAGAAGAAGCAATCTCGGCTGGCGCAGGAACCATTTTCCGAGCACGACCTTCTGCTGGTTGCCGCCCGAAAGACCCGAGACCGGCATGGTGTCGCGCGCGGCCTTAATGCCGAAGCGGGCGATCATCTCGGCACTGGCCGCGGCCTCGTCCCGCCCCTTCATGACGAAGCGCGGGCTCATCTCCGGAAGGCTTGCCAGGCAGATGTTGCCGCGAACGCTGTCGGCCAGATTGAGGCCACTGACTTTCCGGTCTTCGGTGACAAGCGCGATGCCGCTTGCCATCGCGTCGGCCGGTTTGCTGACGGTGATCCGTTCACCTTCGAGCGTGACATCGCCGTGAGACGGGCGGTCGAGGCCGAACAGGCAGTTGAAGATCTCCGTGCGGCCAGAACCCATCAGCCCGTAGATGCCGAAGATCTCGCCCTTGCGCACCGAAAACGAGATGTCCTCGATCTTGCCGGGCAGTGTCAGGCCCGAGACCTCCAGGCCGATCTCGTCGGTCGGGTCGTTGGTCTTGATGTATTCCTCGCCGAGTTCGCGCCCGACGATCATCTTGATCAGGCCGGGGCGATCGATGTCGGAAAGCAGGCCGCTGCCGACATAGCCGCCGTCGCGAAAGACCGTATAGCTGTCGGCGATCTGGAAGATTTCCGAGAGCCGGTGCGAGACGTAGACGACGCCCTTGCCCTCGGTCTTGAGGCGGGCAACCGCAGCGAAGAGATGCTGCGCTTCCTTCTCGCCAATCGCCGATGTCGGCTCGTCCATGAAGATGACCTCGGCTTCGTGGCTGAAAGCCTTGGCGATTTCGACCAGCTGCATCTGCGCGACCGAAAGCGTCATCATCGTCTGGGTGGCGCGGATGCCGAATTCGAGCCGATCCAGCAGTTGCTGCGCGTCCCGGTTCATCTTCTTGAAGTCGATGCCGCCGAAGCGCCCCGAAGGTTCGCGGCCAAGATAGATGTTTTCGGCGACCGTCATGTGCGGAACGGGGCTCAGTTCCTGCTCGATGATGGCAATGCCGGAGGCAAGCGCCTCAGCCGGGTTGCCATAGTGGACTTCCTTGCCGCGCCGCCAGATCGTGCCGCCGTCGCGCTGCTGGATGCCCATCAGGATCGAAAGAAATGTCGATTTCCCGGCGCCGTTGCCGCCGCAAAGCGCGTGAACGGAACCGGCCTGAAGTTCAAGGCGGCCGTCGCGCAAGGCTGCGACGCCCCCGAATGATTTCTTCAGTCCTTCAACCTTCAAAAGCGGTTGCATGGTGTCCTCCCACGCTGCGATGGCGATCTTGCCGTCATCGATTTCGACAAAAATCACATGATGATCGACATCTGTCAATATCGAGATTTTACTTTTGATTTTTTTTATCGGCTTTTGTCAAATTTGTATCCACTCATCTTTCGAATTGACATGAGTCAATGCAGGGTCCCGATCCCACGGGTTTGGTTTAGCGATCCGGTTACGTCGCGGTGACCGTTCATCACGCGCGACCTATTCCCGGTTGTGTTTGGGCGGCCGCTGGCTATTGTCGTGGTGTGCATTTGAAGGTGGGACGCTGAAATGGAAAAAGCCCGGAAGAATTGGCTCGTGCTCGGCCTGATCGTTTTGGCCCTGGCCGGCGGCTACTACGCCTGGCAGAATCTCGATCGCAACGCCCTACCTGCCGGGATTGCCAGCGGCAACGGGCGCATAGAGGCGGTCGAAATCGATATCTCGACCAAAACGCCGGGCAGAATCAAAGAGATCATGGTCGACGAGGGCGATTTCGTCACCGCCGGCCAGGTGCTCGCCCAGATGGATACGGTCCAGCTCGAGGCGCATAAGCGCCAGGCCGAAGCGCAACAGCAGCGCGCCATTGTCGGTGTCGAGGCGGCAAAGAACCTTGTGACCCAGCGCGAGGCGGAAAAGGCGGCAGCCGAAGCCGTGCTGGCGCAACGCCGGGCACAACTGGACGCTGCCGAGCGGCGCCTCGCCCGCTCCGAGCAACTCGTCAAGACGAGCACAGTTTCGCAGCAGGTGCTTGATGATGACCGCGCCACCGCGGAAGGTGCGAGAGCTGCCGCCAGTGCCGCGGAAGCCTCGCTTGCCGCGTCGGATGCGGCGATCAATTCGGCGAAATCCCAGGTTATCGATGCGCAAGCCTCGGTCGAGGCCGCCAAGGCGTCGGTCGAGAGCATCGTTGCCGACATCAACGACAGCACGCTTGTTTCGCCGCGCGACGGTCGCATTCAGTATCGGGTCGTCCAGCCCGGCGAAGTGCTGGCCGCCGGCGGTCGGGTGCTCAACCTCGTCGATCTCGGCGACGTCTACATGACCTTCTTCCTGCCGACGGATCAGGCCGGGCTGTTGTCTATCGGCAGCGAGGTTCGGCTGGTGCTGGACGCAGCACCGCAATACATCATTCCCGCCAAGGTCTCCTATGTCGCCGATGTCGCGCAGTTCACGCCGAAGACGGTCGAGACCGCCGAAGAGCGCCAGAAGCTGACCTTCCGGATCAAGGCGCAGATCCCGAAGGAACTGCTGAAGAAGTATATCCGCATGGTCAAGACGGGGCTTCCGGGGGTCGCCTATGTCAAGGTCGATCCCAAGGCCGAGTGGCCGGCGAGCCAGACCGGCACGCTGGTGCAGTGATGGCGGATCCCGACAGGGCCGGCCTGTCGCCGGCAGAGCCCGTGGTACGCCTCAACGCCGTCATGCTTTCCTACGGCAAGACCCGGGCGCTTGACGACGTGACGCTCGACATCCCCTCCGGCTGCATGGCCGGCCTGATCGGGCCGGACGGGGTTGGAAAGTCGAGCCTGCTCTCGCTTGTCGCCGGCGCCCGCGCCGTCCAGGGCGGTCGCGTCGAGGTGCTCGGCGGAGACATCGCCGATGCCGGCCACCGGCGGCGGACCTGCCCGCGCATCGCCTATATGCCGCAGGGCCTCGGCAAGAACCTTTACCCGACGCTTTCCGTCTTCGAGAACGTCGATTTCTTCGGCCGCCTGTTCGGCCACGATCGCGAGGAGCGCGAACGGCGCATCGCCAGTCTGCTCCAAAGCACCGGCCTTGCGCCTTTCGCCGACCGTCCCGCGGGCAAGCTTTCCGGCGGCATGAAGCAGAAGCTGGGACTGTGCTGTGCGCTCATTCATGACCCTGACCTCCTCATTCTCGACGAGCCGACCACGGGCGTCGACCCGCTGTCGCGCCGGCAGTTCTGGGAGCTGATCGATGAGATCCGCGCCGAGCGGCCTGGCATGAGCGTCATCGTTGCCACCGCCTATATGGAAGAGGCGGCCCGCTTCGACTGGCTGGTGGCGATGGATGCCGGCCGGGTGCTGGCAACGGGCACGCCTGACGAGTTGCTGCAAAAGACCGGCGTCGACACGCTCGATGCCGCCTTCATCGCGTTGCTTCCGGAAGATCTCAGGCGCGAGCACCACGACGTCGTCATTCCGCCGCGTCCGGAAGAGGTGGGCGACGACATCGCCATCGAGGCGAACAACCTCACCATGCGCTTCGGGGATTTCGTCGCCGTCGACAATGTCAGCTTCCGCATCGGCCGCGGCGAGATCTTCGGCTTTCTCGGCTCCAACGGTTGCGGCAAGACGACGACGATGAAAATGCTGACGGGCCTGCTCGCCGCCAGCGAAGGCACGGCCAAGCTCTTCGGGCGCGAAGTCGACCCGCGCGACATGGAAGTGCGTCACCGTGTCGGCTACATGTCGCAGGCCTTCTCGCTTTATACCGAGCTGACGGTCCTGCAGAACCTCGAGCTGCATGCCAAGCTCTTCGGCATGGCAGCTGACACCATTCCAAAGCGGATCGAGGAGCTTGCGGATCGCTTTGATCTCGCCGGCGTGATGGAGGCGCTGCCGGACGCCTTGCCGCTCGGGGTGCGCCAACGGCTGTCGCTGGCCGTCGCCCTGATCCATTCGCCCGACATCCTCATCCTCGACGAGCCGACATCCGGCGTCGACCCCGTCGCGCGCGACAGTTTCTGGCAGATCCTCGTTGACCTCTCGCGCAACGAGCAGGTGACGATCTTCATCTCCACCCACTTCATGAACGAGGCGATGCGCTGCGATCGCATGTCGCTGATGCATGCGGGCAAGGTGCTGGTCAGCGACACGCCGGAGGGCATCATGAAGAGCCGCTCCGCGTCGACGCTGGAGGAAGCCTTCATCGCCTATCTCGAAGAGGCGATCGCCGGCGCGAAGCCGGCGGCGCCTTCCGTGGTCAGGGCGCACGACCCGTCGAAGCCGGCAATCGCGCAGGAGGTCGAACGAAAGGCGTCGGCGACGTCGGCGTTTTTCGACGTCGGACGCATGTTCAGCTACACCCGTCGCGAGGCGCTGGAACTGGTGCGCGATCCCATCCGGGCGACGCTCGCGACCATCGGCACGGTCATCCTAATGTTCGTCATCGGCTATGGCATCAACATGGACGTCGAGGACCTGACCTTCGCGGTGCTCGACCATGACCAGACCACCACCAGCCGCGAATATATTCTCGAAATCGCCGGCTCGCGCTACTTCATCGAGAAGAACCCGATCACCGATTATGCCGACCTCGACCGGCGCATGCGCAACGGTGAACTCAGCCTTGCGATCGAGATTCCGCCGGGTTTTGCCAGGCGGGCGGCCCGTGGCGACACGGTCGAAATTGCCGCCTGGATCGATGGGGCCATGGCGAGCCGCGCCGAAACGGTCAAAGGCTACGTGCAGGGCTTGCACGCCCACTGGCTGACCGGAAAGATCCGCGAACGCTACGGCGATGCGGCAACCGCCGGCACCTTCAAGATCGAGACGCGCTTCCGCTACAATCCCGACGTCAAGAGCATCGTCGCCATGGTGCCCGCCGTCATTCCGCTGTTGCTGATGCTGATCCCGGCCATGCTGTCGGCGCTCAGCGTCGTGCGCGAGAAGGAGCTGGGCTCGATCGTCAACCTCTACGTCTCGCCGGTGACGCGGCTCGAATTCCTGGTCGGCAAGCAACTCCCCTATATCGCCCTGGCGATGCTCAATTTCGCGCTTTTGACCGCCTTTGCGATCTTCGTCTTCCGGGTGCCGTTCACCGGCAGCCTGCTGGCCTGGACGGTCGCCGGGTTGATCTACGTCTCGGCGGCAACGGCGATGGGGCTCGTCATCTCCACCTTCATGTCCAGCCAGATTGCCGCGATTTTCGGTACGGCGATCCTGACGCTCATTCCGGCCATCCAGTATTCCGGCATGATCGATCCGGTCTCGTCGCTGGAGGGCGCGGGCGCCTTCATCGGCCAGATCTACCCGACGACGCATTTCATGACCATCGCTCGCGGCACCTTCTCCAAGGCGCTCGGCTTCGGCGATCTCGCGGGCGCTTTCGTGCCGATGCTGATTGCGGTGCCGGTGCTGCTGGTGATCGGAACCCTGTCCCTCAAGAAGCAGGCGAGGTGACGATGCGCCTGTCCCACATCTACCACCTCGGCATCAAGGAACTCTGGGGCCTCTGGCGCGACCCGATCCTGTTGATCCTGATCGTCTATTCCTTCACGCTGTCGGTCTATACCGGCTCGACGGCGATGCCAGAGACGCTCAACCGCGCCGCCATCGCGATCGTCGATGAGGACCGCTCGCCGGTGTCGACGCGGATATCGACGGCTTTCTATCCGCCCTATTTCGTGCCGCCGCAGATGATCACGCCGGCGGAAATGGACCGGCGGATGGATCAGGGGCTCGATACCTTCGCGCTCGACATTCCGCCGAATTTCCAGACGGATCTGCTCGCCGGGCGTACGCCGACGATCCAGCTGAATGTCGATGCGACCCGGATGAGCCAGGCCTTCTCCGGCAACGGCTATATCCAGCAGATCGTCACCGGCGAGGTCGCGGGCTTCCTCGAGCGCCACCGCAGCGAGCAGAAACTGCCGGTCGATCTAGTCCTGCGCGCGCGGTACAATGCCGAATTGAACAAGGGCTGGTTCGGCGCAGTGATGAACGTCATCACCAACATCACCATCCTGTCGATCGTCCTGACAGGAGCTGCCCTCATCCGCGAACGCGAACATGGCACGGTCGAGCATCTGCTCGTCATGCCCGTCACCCCGTTCGAAATCATGGTCAGCAAGGTCTGGTCGATGGGGCTGGTGGTGCTGCTGGCTTCTGCGGTGTCGCTGATCTTCGTGGTCAAGGGGGTGCTTGCCGTCCCGGTGCAGGGTTCGTTTGCGCTGTTCCTGCTCGCCACCGCCCTGCAACTCTTTGCCACCACGTCGATGGGAATCCTGCTGGCCACGATTGCCGGCTCGATGCCGCAGTTCGGCCTGCTGCTGATGCTCGTTCTTCTGCCGCTCCAGGCGCTCTCCGGTGGCATGACACCGCGCGAAAGCATGCCGGAGATCATCCAGAATATCATGCTGGCGGCACCAAACACCCATTTCGTCATTCTGGCGCAGGCGGTCCTGTTTCGCGATGCCGGTCTGGATGTCGTCTGGCCGCAGCTCCTTGCCTTGCTGGTGATCGGCGCCATTCTCTTTGCCTTCGCCATGCGGCGCTTCCGGGCGTTCCTGAAGTAGCCTTTGCGCCATGGGCCTTGCGAGCTCTGCGCGCGCAGACTTTACCAGTGGAAAATGCGACCGGCGGTTGACGCGCCGCCGGCATCTGATAGTGCATTTCTTGCGAAACAGGTTCCGTCTGACGACGGATGAAAAGGGAACACGGTGAGGATTGCCCGCAAGGGACCGAAACCGCGACTGCCCCCGCAACTGTAACCGCCGAGCGGAATCCCATGAAGCCACTGCGCGAACTCTCGCGTGGGAAGGCGGGAGGAAGCGACGACGCGGAAGTCAGGAGACCTGCCTGTTTCGGTCACCCATGCCTGGACACGAGGGGTGTCGAGGCGCGGCCGTCCGTAGCGGTGACATTGGAGCAATGTTGCCGCGTGCCGCAGACGGCGCCGGGGTGGTCGCTTGTCGTCTTGCCCCTGCCACCCTTTGCCCGCGGTCGATCGCGCGTGGGCCGGATCGTGCCCATCGCGCCGGAGTGGGGACGATATGACGAAGCAATTGACTGGCGCAGCGGCGCTGGTTCTGACACTCGTGGGCGGGGCTCAGGCACAGGATACGGCCGCAAACGAACAACCGACCAAGCTTGAGAAGATCCTGGTTTCCGATGGCCTGACGCCGACCGAACAGCGCAAATCCGGGCGCGCCTTTACCGTGATTACCGGAGATCAGATCGAGAAAAACCAGATCCGCTACGTCGCCGACGCCCTGCGTCTCGTTCCCGGTTTCTCGGTTTCGCGCACCGGTGCCTCCGGCGGCCTGACGCAGGTGCGCGTGCGCGGTGCGGAAGGCAATCAGCTACTGGTGGTGATCGATGGCGTCGAGGCGAACGACGTGTCCCAGGGCGAGTTCGACTTCGGCGGCCTGGTTGCCGACGACATCGAGCGCATCGAAATCCTGCGCGGACCGCAAAGCACCTTCTGGGGCGCCAATGCCATGGCCGGTGTCATCAACATCATCACCAAGAAGGGAAGCCGCGATGGTGCCGTGTCAAACGCCCGCACCGAAGTCGGCAGCGACGGTACCTGGCTTGGCGGCCTGTCGACCCGCGGCGGCGGCGAGGGCTATGATTACGCGCTGTCCGGCGTGTTCCAGAGAACCGGCGGTTTCAATGTCTCCGATACCGGCTCCGAGGATGATGGCGACCGCAACGGCACCGTCAACGGCAAGTTCACCTTCGATCTCTCGCCGGATCTGCAGCTCGATGCGACCTTGCGCGCCGTCAACCGCAAGACCGACCTCGACGCGCAGGATTACATGACGGCGCTGACCTACGACACGCTGGACTATACGCGATCGCGCGAGCTCTCGAGCTCGCTCGGCCTGACCCATTCGGCGCTCGACGGCGATCTCACCCAGAAGGCGCGCGTCTCCGGCCTTGACGTTCACCGCGACAATGTCAGCGGCTTCGGGCGATCCTGGAACGACGGCAACCGCTACAACGGCAGCTATCAGGCGAGCTACGGCTTCGATGGTGGAGACGGTATCCGCCACCAGATCACCGGAGGCTACGAGTGGCAGCGCGAGACGTTCACGCCGTCGCATCTGCAGCAGACCTTCAGCCGCAATGCGCATTCGCTCGTCGGCGAGTATCGCGGCGAGTTCGCGGACCAGTTCTTCGTCAATGCAGGCCTCAGGCGCGATTTCAACGATCGTTTCGAGGACGCAACCACCTGGAGCCTGAGCGCTTCCTGGGAAATACCCGACAGCGAAACCCGACTGCATGCATCCGTCGGCACCGGCGTGACCAATCCGACCTTCTACGAGCAGTTCGGATATATCCCGGGAACCTTCATCGGCAATCCCTACCTGAAACCGGAGGAAAGCCTCGGCTGGGACATCGGTGTCGAGCAGCGCTTCTTCGACGACGGTCTGACCGTCGATGTCACCTACTTTGACCAGAACCTTAAAAACGAGATCGCCACCGTCTACGACGCCAGCTTCCGTTCGACGCCGGTCAATCGCTCCGGCGAAAGCTTGCGCCACGGGGTCGAGGTCTCCGCGACGGTCGACTTCTTCAAGGGACTGACGACGACGGCGACCTACACCTACACCGCTTCGAGCGAGCAGACGCTGGCCGGTGGTCCGCGTCTGCAGGAAGTTCGCCGCCCGCGCCATGCCGCGTCGCTCGATGCCGCGTATGTATTCCACGACGATCGTATCAGGGTCTTCGGCGAAGTCATCCTCAATGGCCGCATGCAGGACGTGGCCTATCGGCCGGGCCCTGAGCGGGTGCCGCTCGGCGCCTATACGCTGGTCAATGTTGGCGGCAGCTTCAAGGTCAACGACACGCTCGAGATCTTCGGCCGCGTCGACAACCTTTTCGATGAGGACTATGAGGAGATCTACGGCTACAACACGCAAGGCGTGACCGCCTTTGCCGGCCTGAAGGCCTCGTTCTGATGACATCCGGTTGGTGCAGGCGATATCTGGTTGCAGGGGTGCTTTGCACAGCCTTGCCCTTTGGCGCCTGGGCAGGCGAAGCGCCGCGCCGCGTCGTCTCCATGAACGTCTGCACCGACCAGATGGCGATGCTGGTGGCCGACAAGGGGCAACTCCATTCGGTATCCTATCTGGCCACCGATGGCTCGACCTCGGCGCTTGCCGCCGAGGCGAACTCCTATGTGGTCAATCACGGGCTTGCCGAAGAAATCTTCCTGATGAAGCCGGATCTGGTGATTGCCGGGACCTATACGACACGCACGACCGTCGATCTGTTGAAGCGGCTCGGCTTTGCCGTGGAAGAGTTCGCGCCGGAGGCGTCGATTGCCGAGGTTCGCGCCAACCTCCAGCGCATGGGAAAGCTTCTCGGTCGTCAACAGCGCGCGGATCAACTGGTGGCGGAAATGGATGCCGAGATCGGGCGGTTGAAGACGATCAAGGTGCACGATGTCGATCTGGCGCTCTATTATGCCAACGGCTTCACCTCGGGCAGCGGCACGCTGGTTGCCGATATCGTCGGCATCGCGGGACTGGAAAATCTCGCCGACAAGCTGGGCATCTCCGGCACCGGGCAATTGCCGCTGGAAGTTTTGGTGCTTGCACGTCCGGACCTGATCGCCATCGATGCCAGCAGCGAACGCGGACCGGCGCTCGCCAAGCAGAATTTTGCCCATCCCGCATTCAGAGCAGTCACGTCGCAGCACCAGGCCGTCCAGCTCGACAGTCGCTACACCATCTGCGGCGGACCGTTCACCCTGGTTGCCGCACGCATCCTGCAGCAGGCCGCTATGAAACTCGATGCCACGCAACTCGACTTGGGGAAAAGATGAAGGAAACCGCCCGATACCGCTTGCTCATCGTCTTGCTTGCCATTCTTGTCACCTCGCTTTTCGTCCTTTCGCTGACGGTCGGCCCTGCAGATGTCAGCCCATGGCAGGGCCTCGCCGGTCTTTTCGCTGGAGACGACAGTCTGATCGGGCTGGTGATGCGGGAAATCCGCCTGCCGCGGGCAATCCTCGGGCTGATGATCGGCGCGACGCTCGGGCTTTCCGGTGCCGCCCTTCAAGGCTATCTGCGCAATCCGCTTGCCGAACCCGGGCTGATCGGGGTCAGCGCCTCGGCGTCGCTCGGTGCTGTGATCGCCATCTACACCGGACTGTCGGCCCTGCTACCGCTTGCGCTGCCGTTGATGGCGCTTGGCGGCGCGCTCTGCGCCGTTCTGGTCGTCCGGCTGATGGCCGGGGCTGATGCCCGGCCGCTCTCCGTCATCCTTGCCGGCGTCGCGGTTTCGACCTTTGCCGGGGCGATGACCTCGCTAGCGCTCAATCTCTCTCCAAACCCGTTCGCGGCGATGGAGATCATGTTCTGGATGCTGGGCTCGCTCACGGATCGCTCAATGACCCATGTCTGGCTGGCCGCGCCCTTCATGGTGCTCGGCTGGCTGATGCTGGCAAGCCTCGGCCGGGCGCTCGATGCCCTGACACTCGGCCACGAGACGGCAGCGAGCATGGGGATTGATATGAAAAGGGTGCAGCGGCTTGCGGTCATCGGCACGGCCGCCTCGGTCGGTGCGGCAACGGCGGTGGCCGGCGCGATCGGTTTCGTTGGTCTGGTCGTTCCGCATCTGCTGCGTCCCCTTGTCGGGGCGCGGCCCTCGCGGTTGCTCTTTGCCAGCGCGCTCGGCGGGGCGGCCTTGCTGCTTGCCGCCGACATTTTCGTGCGCGTCGTTGCACCCGGACGCGATCTCAAGCTCGGCGTGCTGACCGCTGTCGTGGGTGCGCCGTTTTTTCTGGTTCTGGTGATGCGCGCGCGGAGGCAGATGGCATGAGCCGGCTTGCCGTTTCCAATCTCTCCGCCTCGCTTGGCGGCAATACGGTGCTGAAGGGCATCGCTCTTAGCGTCGGGCCGGGCGAATTCGTTGGTCTTATCGGGCCAAACGGTGCCGGCAAATCGACGCTTCTGCGCGCCTGCCTGGGGCTGATCCCGTCGAGCGGCGAAATTCAGCTTGCTGGGCAGGATCTGCGGCGGATGACTGCAGCCGACCTTGCCCGTCACGTCGCCTATGTCGCGCAGGACAGGGATATCGCCTGGCCGATCACGGTGGAAGCTCTGGTCGACCTCGGAAGACAGCCGCACCGGGGCGCCTTTGCGCGATCGGCGCTCGCCGACCAGGAAGCCGTTGAAGCAGCGCTCCAGCGCATGGATATCGGCAAGTTGCGATCGCGCCGGGCAACCGATCTTTCCGGCGGCGAAAAAGCGCGCGCGCTGATTGCAAGAGCCTTGGCACAGCAGGCCGACCTGCTTCTGGCCGACGAGCCGGTCGCGGGCCTCGATCCGGCGCACCAGATCGCGCTGATGCAGGTGTTCCGCGATCTGACGCGGCAGGGCACTTCGGTCGTAGCCTCGATGCACGATCTCGGTCTGGCGGCGCGCTGGTGCGATCGGCTCGTGCTTCTCGAAGGCGGCCGCATCGTCGCCGACGGCCCGCCTGCCGCGGTGCTGACCGCAGACCTCTTGCGGCGCGTCTACGGCATCGAAGCCTATGTCACCGAGGCCGCGGGGGGACTGATCGTGCAGCCGACGCGCCTTGCGCAAGCCGGCATCGAACAACAGATTGCAGGGGATAATATCCATGGCTGAACTCGCCGACATGCTCAGCACGCATCTGAAAGACCCGGAGGCCGGGTGGAGCATGGGGACCTTCGGCGCCATTGCCGAGTTCCACCAGGATCCCGGTGAAGCGCTCGTTGTCGACGCGCCGGAGATGTTTTGCAGGGCCACGGAGAGAGGTGGCGTGCGGATCGATCCGGCCTGCGTCGCCGATCTCGTGCCGGTCGCCTACGAAGCGCTGAGCCCGAGAGCGCACCGCTGGAGCCACGCGGTCGCTCTGTGCCTGCCGGAAGGCGATGCGCGGCGCGAGGCGCGTGCGCTCCTGACCGAACTCGGCCCTGACGAAGGGGCCATTCGCCCCGGCGATCGCCACGGCATCCTCTTTGACATGGGGCTTTCGCTGCCGCAATGCGACTTCTGCATTCGCACCGAAGACATCGCGCTGCTTGAGGTCATGAGGCGGTGTGTCGGACGCTCGCTGTTCGAAGCCGACAATCCGGCAATGCAGGCTATCTTGAAGGCCCATCCCCATCGCGTTGCCGTCACAGCCATCGGCCGTGTCGAGGTCTATCAGAAGATCGGCGGGCCGGACACCGGCGGCATATCTCCGCCCGGTCCGCACACGCACGTGTTGCCGCAACTCTTGCGCAGCGGCCGCACGCATTCCGCCAATACTCCGATCCCGCCGGGCCTGCTGCCGCTCGGCAGCCTGCATCCCGGCAATCCGGTCGTCGGGCCGATGGGCGAGGAGAGGGGTTTCGATCCGCACCTGCACGAACGGTTCCGGGGGCTTCTGGAGTGTTACGGCAATGCGTCGACGGTCGCCGTAAAGGCCGATCTCATTGCGGCGCTGGCCCGCAATGACCATCCGCAGAACTTTGCCTGCCCGAACGACCGGTCGGCCCGCGCGGCCATGCGCGTTGGCCTCAGGCAGCAGGAGCACCTCGCCCGTCAGGGCGGTGATGATAGGCGCCTCGCAACGGTCCTCGCCTGGCGCGCGGTGTACGATCGCGCCGTCGACGCTGCGGACATCGACGACGAAGCGCCTGGCCACTAAGGGCGAGGCACTGCGGCTGCTGCGGCAAGTCTGAAACGTCTCCGGGCCGCCTTGCAAGGCGCGAGAGGGGAGGAAATGGCTTTCTGCTGCCTTGCCTGACGCGCGTTTTCACGCCAGACACGTGATCCGAACAGTGATCGAATTGACGAAGGGCAGGCGACGATGGCCGAACGCAAACACGGAGAAACAGCCCCCGCCACGGACGTGACCATCGCCGGTGCCGACTGGTACGGGCTCGATATTTCCGACCGCAACCACAGCCGCACGCTGTTTTCGGATCTGGATATGACCGAGGCCACCAGCGCTGGTGCCGTCTTCAAGGAATGCACCTTCCGTCGCGCCAAGTTCAATTGCTCGCGCCACGAGGGCAGCGCCTTCATCAACTGTACCTTCGTCGGGTGCAATTTCTACGACGTCGACTTCAACGACTGCAAGTTCGTCGGCAGCATGTTCGACAGCTGCAAGTTCGATGCGACAAGGGTGAAGGGCGGCAACTGGTCGTTCGTCGGATTGCCGGGTGCGGACCTTCGCAGCGCCGTTTTCACCGACGCGGTCCTGCGCGAGGCCGACCTGACCGGCGCCCGCTGCGAGAGCGGCACGATGACCGGCCTCGACCTGTCGGGCGCCTGGCTTCACAGCGCCAATTTCAGTGGATGTGACCTGCGTGGCAGCGATTTAACGTCGATCGAACCGGAAACGGTGACGCTGAAGCGTGCCGTCATCACCATCGAGCAGTCGGTGATGATCTGCGAGGCCATGGGCCTGGTGGTCCGGGCTTCCTAAATCGTCGAGCGGCAGGTCGCAAGAACCTGCTCAGTTTCGCGGTTCTCCGCTCGGCGCGTAGACCGTCTTCTGCTTGAACGCGAAGATATTGCCGCAACGGCACCGTATCATGTGTTTCGCGGGATCGCTCGACGGGCGCTCCGTCGAAAAGCCCGCTGGCATCTGGTCGATGAGAAAACCACGGGTCCTGCTTTTCGGATCGTCGTTCTCCGAGGCTTCTGCAAAGCCGGACGCACCGCATTTGGCACATTCCAGTTTTCTCGAATAACGATCTCTCGACACGATTGTCCCAATCCAAAATCAATGAGGACCCGCACTACAGGAGGCGAGGGGCTCGTTCAAGACCGTCCATCGAAAACGGTGCTGGATCGCGGCGCTCTGGAGGTCGCCTTTTGCCGGTCAGGCGTTGTCCTACCGGGAACAACGTCGCGGCCGGAAATGCGACGGCCGATGGGTGGTTGCCATTGGCGCCATGCATCCGGCCGAGAAGGCTACTACTTCTGGATTAGTAGTCCCCCTCTCACGTATCTGCGAACTTTCGCATATAATCCGCTCGGCGCTAAGAGGGGTCTCTCAGCTTCATTGAAAACAGGGTGCGGGTCGGAAGGCCTGACGCGGTTCTTTGTGTTCGAATGCAACTTAAAGTTAAGATCGCATCTGTTGCCCTCGAGCCGTGGAGACGGTGCGAGCATATTTTGCAGGCATGGAACGACCGGAGGGAAGGCGACCGCGATTGATCGCGGCGGCAAATCTGATGGAGAACACTGTGCAGACAGACGACATCGGTAACGGCACATCGCAGCTTGTCAGACCAACGGGCGCATCTGCCGATGATGCGGGGCGCCGCGTCACCCTCGCGTGTGGGGATGGTTCGATGCGGGGGCTGGCATGAGCGACCTCGACACGGAATCGAAGACGGCCTGGATTTCCCAGGGCTTCGAGCGGCTGGTCGATCGCGTCCGCAAGGCTCCTGCCGCTGTGCATTTCGATGTCCTGATCATTGGCAGCGGTTACGGCGGCGCCATTGCCGCTTCGACTTTCGCCGGGCGCACGCATGAGGGCAGGCCGATTTCGGTCGGCGTGCTGGAGCGCGGGCGCGAATACCTGCCGGGCTCCTTTCCGACAGGCCTTGGCGAATTGCCGCGCCATATTCGTGGCGACAACAACAAGGAGGGCCTGATCGATATCAGGATCGGTGCTGAGGTCGTTGCGGTCGTCGCCAACGGGATCGGCGGAGGATCGCTGATCAATGCCGGTGTCATGGAAACGCCGCTGCCAAGCGTCTTCCACAAGCGGTGGCCCACGGCCCTCAAGGATCTCTCGGCCTGGAAATCCTATTTCGATCGTGCCCGCGATCTGCTCGGTAGCACCGTCATGGGCGCTCCAAACACTATTGCCGACCATGTCGATGGCGTGCCGCAAAAGTTTCGGTCGGTGCGCGCCATCGCGCCGGACGGCAATTTCAGACCGGCTTCGATCACGGTCGCGATGAGTGACACCACCAGTTCCGGCAATGTGCGCCTGAACAAGTGTCTGCGCTGTGGTGATTGCGCGACCGGCTGCAATAGTGGCGCAAAGAACTCGCTCGACGTCAATCTGCTGGTGAGCGCGAACCAATACGGTGCAGAAATCTTCAGCGGCGCAACGGTCCTCAGCCTGGCCAGGGATGGAGATGTCGGCTGGCTCGTCAGGAGCGTGCACACCAATACGAAGCTCCGCAAGCGCGACACCGACCCGGTGGCGATCAGGGCCCGCAAGGTCGTGCTCGCCGCCGGTGCGCTCGGATCGAGCGAAATCCTCATGCGCTCTCGCGGCGCAGGCTTGCAACTGGCGGACAGGAACCTCGGCACAGGATGCTCGACCAATGGCGACATGCTGGTTGCTGACTACGCGACCGCAGCCGATGTCAACACCGTCGCCGACGAAACGATCAAGCCATCGACCCGGGCCATCGGGCCGATGATCACCGGGGTAATCGACCTTCGTGCCTCAAAGGGTGTGATGATCGAGGAAATGTCGGTGCCGGCGGCTCTGCGCATTGCCTTCGCCGAGGTTTTCACCACCCTCAATACGCTGCACGGCCTCGCCAGGCATGATAGTACGCGGCATCGCCAGGGGTTTCCGGATGACGATATCTACGCAGCGCCGGCCGCACGCATCGGCCGCTCGGCACTTTACGCCGTCATGGCCGATGATGGAGCTGAGGGCCGGATCGAACTCGATGGCGACCCAAATGCGGTCGATCGGGATGGCATTGCGCGGATCCGCTGGGACAAGCTGCAAACTCTGCCCGTTTTCGACAGGCAAGTCGAGGCACTCGCGGCGCTGACGAAAGGCACCGGTGGCCGGCTTATTCCCAATCCGGTCTGGAAGCTGTTGCCGGCCGACCTGACCTGGTTGCTGAAAGATCAGCGCGGGCCGCTGGCGACCTTCCATCCGCTTGGCGGCTGCGCGATGGCCGATACGGGCGCGGACGGTGTGGTCGATCACCTTGGCCGCGTCTTCACATCGGTGGATTCCGACGCGGTGCATGACGATCTCGTCGTGCTCGACGGGTCGATCGTTCCGACCGCACTTGCGACAAACCCAGCCCTGACGATTGCTGCGATTGCGCTGCGCGCCGCGGAAGCGCTGGCCGAGGAATGGAACTATGTTGCAGCCGAAGTTCGGCCCATCGGTTCCCCGCTGGTTCGGCCGGTCTTTCGCAACACCGACGTCGCCGCGCGGGCGCAGTCAAGCGAGGTCGAAATCACCGAAAGGCTTGTCGGCCCCATCAGCTTGACGCCGGTGGATGGGATCGAGGAAACCCGGATCGTCGAGCTGACCATGCGCTTCACGCCCATCTCGCTTTTGCAGTTGACGCCGAGCAATGGCAGCCACCCGATCCTTCGTGTCGCAACCGAAGTGCCGGATGGTGCCATCCGAAGCCAGATCCGGATTTTCCCTCGGGACGTCTGGGAAACGCTGGAGACGACCTGGCTGCCCCTGCATGTGAAGGAGCGAAGGCTCGATGCCGCCGCCGAATTCAGCGCGCCGATCTCCGGCAGTCTGCGGCTCTTCGAGCGCCAGCAGAGCTCGATGCCTGGGCGCGTGTGGCGCGCGGGCAAGGCCTGGGTGCTGAACCGGGGGCTTCGGGACGGCTATCAGGCACTCGCCGATGGAGACGATGGCCCCGGCCTCTGGTCGCGGCTCAAATCGGCTTTTGCGATTGCCAGCCGCTCCGGCGAGATCAGGACGCTCGGCTATGATCTGACCATTGGGCCGCACGACGTCGGCGGCAAGATCGCGCTCGCCGGCAACCGTATCGTCGGCGTCAAGACCTTCACCTATGAGCGGCGCTGCAATCCCTGGCGCCAGCTTATGGAGATGACGCTCGACACGTTTCCGGGCTTGAGCCCCGGCAGCGGCGAGCGCGTGCTGAAACTCGACGCCGGTTATCTCGCGCGGATCGGCGTGCCGTTGTTCCGGGTCGTCGATCAACGCGACGGCGTCAACACCATCGGTGAACTGCTGACAGTCTTCGGCTTCATCGCGCGGCTTCTGCTCGGTCTGCATCTCTGGAGCTTTCGTGCTCCCGACCAGGACAAGCGACCGCGACCGGCGACCGTCAACCGCCTGCCGCCGACGACGCTGAAGCTCCCGGGCGGCGCGTCGATCACTGCCGAGCTGCATCGCATCGCGCTTGCGCCGGAACGGCCGGATGGGGGAGGCAGCGATGTGGCCGGCGAGGTGCGGCTGACGCGCTACCGCTATCCCAACAGCAAGAAGCGCCCGCTCATTATGTTGCACGGCCATAGCGCCAGCGGCACCACCTTTGCGCATCACGCGGTCAACCCCAATTTCGCCAGCCATTTCTGGTGCACGGGTCGTGACATTTGGATCGCCGATCTCAGAACCAGCGCGGGCCAACCGACGGCGACAGAGGCGTGGAGCTTCGACCAGATCGGCAATGTCGACGTACCGGCGGCACTGAAGGCCGTGGCGGCGACGTCGCCGGACGGGACGGTCGACGTGATCGCCCATTGCATGGGAGCCGTCGTCTTCAGCATCGCCGTGCTGAACGGCCATGCGACCGGGCTCGTCCATCGCGCCGCCTTCACGCAGGTCGGGCCGCTCGTCGTTTTTGCGCCGGCCAACATCTTTCGCGCCTATCTCACGCGCTACCTCATCGATTTCCTGCCGGGCAGCTACAGTTTCAACCCGAAGGAACCGACGCTTGCGGACGATCTTCTCGATCGTCTTCTGTCGTCGCTGCCCTATCCGGTCGAGGAGTTCGACGTCGAGAACCCGCTATGGCCAACGAAGCGCACGCCCTGGACGCGCACTCGGCATCGCATGGACACGCTCTACGGACGCCATTTCGATGTGCGCAACATGGAGCCCGAAGTGCTGCGCTACATCGACGAGCATTTCGGTCCGTCGAGCCTGTCGACGGTGTCGTCCCACCTGCATTTCGTGCGTTCCTCGACGATGACGGATTTTGAAGGGCGCAACGGTCTGGTCTCGCGCCAGAACCTGGCAAAGCGCTGGTCGTTCCCGACCTTCAGCGTGCATGGGGGAGAAAACGGACAGTCCCATGTCTCGACCGTTGATCGCATCCGGCAGATTTTTGGCGCCGCCGGCCGGGTCTATATGCCTCCCTTCGTCATTCCGGGCGCGGGCCATCAGGACGCGCTGGTCGGAACCACTCGGCACGCGGCCTTGGCGCAGATACAGCAGTTTTTCGACGCCGACATACCGGCGGGCGTCGTCAAGGCCGACAGTGAAAAAGTGGTCTATCCGCCCTGGATCGGTCCGATCATTACCGAAGAGCGCCCGAAGACCCCGGCGCTGGTCATCCGCCTCGGTTCGGCGCCCTCGCATCGGGCGACCGAAGCCGCATTGCTCCTGCGCATCCGGATGGTCGATGATCGTATCTGTCGGCCGGATGATCCGACACAGCCCTGGGACACAGCCTATCTCCTGGAGCATCTCGTTGCCTATACCTCGAAGGCACTTGAGGACGATGGGTGGGATGCGTTCGAAGTTCCATTGCTCGCCCGCATGCCCGGCCACGGAATTGCCGATCGCAGCGATGCCCTTCTGGTTCTGCTGGCCTATGACGAGGATGCGGCGGTGGCCGCACCGGACCTCGATCGTGAAGAGCCGCCGTCGCCGCTTGAACGCGTCGTGCCCGGTCCTGCCGCCCTGGCGCCGGCCTATGGTTACTTCGTTGCCGATATCGGGCAAAGGCGGATGCGGCGGCTCGATCCGACGGGAGCGGCCGGCAATGCCGCTTGCGGGCAGGCTGTCGCGTTCGCCTACAGCCGTTTTGAGAAGATGGCCGCGGCCGTGGAGCGCGCGATGGCCTTTCCATCGCCGAGGGCAGGGCGCCAGGGCTTCATGCAGTCGGCGCATCCACCTGTTGCCGAGCAGGATTTCGACCTGAGGGACGGCATCGTCCCCTATGATCCACCGGCACTTCCGCCCCTGGAACCGGCGCCGAACGGAACCAGTTTCTCGCTCTCTTCCTGCCAGTATCCGGCTGGGTTTCTCGACGCGGCCGTCGCCTACCGCGGCTATGGGCGCATTGCTGAACGGCTGGAGGCCCGTGCTGGGATCAAGCCGCGCTTCGCGCTTTTCGTCGGTGGCCAGGTCTATGTCGATCCGACGGCGGGGCTCTATGACCCTACCCGACGGGATGATCGTTACCGCCTGCCCTATGAGGCCTGGCTGAGCCAGAGCAGCGTGCGCAACGTTTTGCGACAGATCCCGTCCTTCATGCTGCCCGACGACCAGGAGATCGGCGACAGTTGGGAGCCGATCTCCGATCCGGATGACGATGACAATGCCGGCAAGGCGATGCGCGGCATCGACGCCTACCGGAAATATCAACGCGGCAAACATGCCAAGCTCGATATGTTCGATTTCGACGGGTTCCATTTCTTCATGCTCGACACGCGCACACAGCGAACCCACCGAAAAGCGGGTGATGGCCTGAA
Organism: Ensifer sp. GW821-FHT05G01; assembly: GCF_059419585.1. Lineage (NCBI taxonomy): Bacteria > Pseudomonadati > Pseudomonadota > Alphaproteobacteria > Hyphomicrobiales > Rhizobiaceae > Ensifer > Ensifer sp. GW821-FHT05G01. Next base: position 234,750 of record NZ_JBWKSC010000002.1, read on the forward strand.
GGCGGCCGCGATGTTCGCGCCGGCGATGATGGGCAGCTTGAAGCAATGGCTGTTGCTGGCCCCCGGACCGAAGTTCGTCGTGTCTCCTTCGATGTTGCTGCCGCGGCATCGGCGCGCCACCCAGCGCGATCAAAGCCTTTCCTGGACGAACTTGTCCGCGTTGCATTCCGATGGATGGGACGGCTATCCCAACACGCTTGGCGAGGTGCTTGGCTATATCGCCGAGAACCGGATCGAGCATGTGGTGTTTCTCTCGGGAGGCGAACACCGTGCTTGTGTCGCGACGGCCGACCTCTTCGACGCGGATGGTTCCGTCACCCGAATTCATTCGATCCATACGGCGGCGATGTTTGCGCCCTATCCCTTCGCCAACGGCATCGACGAGGAAATCGTCGAAAGCGAAACGATCGAATTCCGGTCTGGCGCGAGGATCTACCGCTGCGCGGTCAACGCAACGCGGCCGGCTCCTCGGGACGGGGCGACATTCCTGCGTGTTCGCCGGGCTGAAACCGGGTGGGAACTCGATTGCGAGTTCGGCGATGGCGCGGTGCAGACGCTGGCGATCTGACGGATCTGACCGCGGCTTGCCCGGGGGCGGGCCGTTTCAGCGATATCCTGCCGCATCAGCGGGTTTGTCCGTTTCCATCACCTCGCACATGTAGCGCCAGCAATCGGGGCGCGAGCCGTCGAGGTCGGTGAAGCCGTATGCCTGGGCGAGGCTGCCGCTCGACAACGATTGTCCGTTCCATCGCGCTTTCTGCGGGTCCGCGGCAACGGCGGCTATGGCGCGGCCGACGAAGCGCGGACTTTCGGAAATGACGAAATGCGGCTGGAGCTTCGTTGCTTCCGGCCAGGTCTCCTCCGTTACCTGGAAATGCTCGAGCATCATCTCCGATCGCATCCAGCCGGGTGTGATCGATATGGCAGTGGCCCCATGCGGCTCCAGGTCCTTGGCGTGTGCCCAGGCCATGCGATTGGCCGCGACCTTCGCGAGGTCGTAGAACGGCGAGAGCCGGTAGTGTTCTGCGTTGTATTCGGCAGTCCCGTCCGTCACCTCGACCAGCAGCCCGCCGCTATTCTCGATCATCAGCGGCAGGGCGTGATGGGCAGTGATCAGATGCGTGTCGATTGCCAGCCGGAGCAGCTTCAAGCCGTTGTCGAGGTCATGGTCCCATACCGGCTTGTTCCATTCGAAAAGGTTTTCGCCGCCCCAGATATCGTTGACGAGAATATCGAGCCGACCTTGTTCCGTGCGGATGCGCTCGACGAGCGCTTTCACCTCTTGAGATTGCAGGTGGTCGACCTGCACCGCGATACCTTCGCCGCCAAGCGCGCTGACGAGTTCCGCCGTCTCCTCGATCGTTTCCGGGCGCTTGTAGTCCGATTGCTGGCTTCTCGTGGTGCGGCCGGTGACATAGACCGTCGCGCCCGCGGCTCCGAGCTCAGCGGCAATGCCGCGTCCGCCGCCGCGCGTGGCGCCTGCGACCAGCGCTATTTTTCCCTTGAGCATCATTTTTCCTCCATCGGCGATCCGCGCCATCTGGTCGTGGCGGCGGGAATAATATATATAAACGATTATTCGGTTATTAATGAGAGTCAAGATGCCGCGCCCCAAAACGATGCCCGACGAAGATGTGCTGGCCGCCGCGCTGGCGATCATGCATGCAAGCGGACCGGAGGGCCTGACCTTCGCCGCCCTTGCCGCGAGCACGGGGCTCTCCGCCTCCACGCTGGTCCAGCGGTTCGAAAACAAGCAGAACCTTGCCCAGCGCACGCTTCTGCAGGCCTGGGACGGGCTCGACCGCTTGACTGCAGAGCTTGCGGCCACCCTACCGATGACACCGGAAGGTGCCGTCGATCTGCTCGCCGGACTGTCGGGCGATTATGGTGGCATCGAAGCCTACGCCGACGGGTTGCGGGTCCTGCGCGAGGATTTGCGCGACCCGGCGCTTCGCGCCCGCGGCGCGCGGTGGCGCGATGCCCTTTCTGAAGCGCTGGACGTACGTCTGGCCGGTCCGTCGGGGCCGGTGCCCGGTATCGGTTTGCTGATGGCGTCCCATTGGCAGGGGGCGCTGCTTTGGTGGAGTTTCGACCCGCAGATCCCGGTTGCGGATTTCGTCCGGCAGAGCCTGCGCCGTTTCGTGTCGGTGCTTGCCGCAGGCGCTGCCGGCCCACAGGAAGGGTGAAACCGGTGCACGGATACGCCAAGACGGGGCTTTTCACCGGGCTTCAAATCAGCGTGACAATGCATGTCGTCCGATGACGCGGCCGCGCTTTCACCCTAGATCGGAATACATGATCAGATTTACCGCTGCATTGTTCTGGCTTCTGGCGATGTGCTCCCTTGTCGTCGCACAGGAGCGGCCTTCGCTTCCGACGCTGTTGGAGGGACTTGCAGCGCGCGACGACCTGACGCCGCTGAAGACGGTGATCGTCGCCCGATCCGGTGCCGTCGTTGCCGAGCGTGGCTACCGGGGCAATCGCCCTTCGGACAGCACCAACATCAAGTCGGCTTCCAAATCGATCGTGTCGGCGCTCGTCGGCATCGCGATCGATAAGGAGCTGCTGCAGGGGCCGGAGCAAAAGATTGCGCCGATCCTCGAGGCCGACCTGCCGGTGTCCCCGGACCCGCGGCTTCAGGACATCACCATCGGTCATCTGCTGTCGATGCAGGCCGGGCTTGGACGAATGTCCGGCCCCAATTACGGCCGCTGGGTGTCGAGCCGCAATTGGGTTCGCTCCGCGCTGGCACAGCCGTTCGACGATGAACCCGGCGGGGAGATGCTCTATTCGACTGCGTCCACTCACCTGCTTTCCGCAATTCTGACCAGGGTTAGCGGCAAGCCGACCCTTGCTCTTGCCCGCGAATGGCTCGGCCCGATCAAGGGCTTTCGCATCGATGCGTGGGACCGCGATCCGCAAGGCATCTATCTGGGCGGCAACCAGATGGCGATGAGCGTGCGATCGCTGCTTGCCTTCGGCGAGGTTTATCGCAACGGCGGCAAGACGGCCGAAGGGCGACAGGTCGTGCCGGCTGAGTGGATCGCGCAGTCCTGGCAACCGCGCACCAATTCGCGCTTCTCCGGGGACATCTACGGTTATGGCTGGTTTCAGCGCCAGATCGCCGGCGAGACCGTGCACTTCGCCTGGGGGTATGGAGGCCAGATGCTCTATATTGTGCCGGCGCTCGAACTGACCGTGGTGATGACCTCGCAGGAGAGCGGCCCGTCGGCACGCACCGGTTACCGCGATGCCTTGCACCTCTTGCTCGGCAACATCATCGACACGGTCAAGGCCGCGCCACGTTTCGGTGAATAACGGCGGTTCGCGAGCCCCGCCATTCGAACATCATCTGAACCGATGGCCGGCACGGGTCGAACTCGACCGTGACGAAAACAAGCTCGATCTAACCCAATCCCAGCCATTCCAAGCGTGAGCTATTCCGCAGCTGTTGACGTCAGGACTCTGGCTGGGCAGGGGGCCGTATTCGCCCAACCGGACAAAGGTCCAACGCTGATTCAGCGGGAGATGCGTTTAAGAACACCATCGAGCGCTCGTCTCAGGGCATCCGTCCCGCCCTCACCGTCGAAGTCTTGAAACACTTGCTCGTTCAAACCGCCCCTGGTGGCGAATTCGCGGCTCAAATCGATGAATTTGATATCTTCTTCGGCATGAGCTGCTGCTTCTGCGAGACCGGCAAAGAGTGGCGTGAGATAGGCGCGGCCCTTTTCTTCCGGCAACCCGTTTTCCGCGAGCCACTCCGTCGTGCGGTGCATGATGCCGAAATAGGTCGCCATCAGGGCGCTCGCGGTAGCGAGGAGGTCGTATTCCGCCTTGGTTTCGCATTCGACGGCGTTGCCGAGCACGTTGAAGATAGCGGCCGTGCCCTCATCCGGTGGGTAGACGGCGGTGACGCCCTTCCGCCGGGAGACGAAGGGTAGGGGGATGGCCTGGGTGAGCTCAACGTCGGCGCCGATCCAGTCGCGGAGTGCTTGTCTCCCGGTAGCGGCGACGACGCTGATCACCCTCTGGTCGTCACGAAACCGCAAGGGGCGAATGACGTCCTCGGCGATCTGCGGGCGGATCGCCAGGACGACCGTATCGCAGCCGTCGACGATCGCCTGGTTGTCGTTGGAGACCAGCACTTGCGGGAATTCGGCGGCGAGCGCCGCCGAAATATCCGCGCTGCGCATCGACACCATAACATGCGGGACCGCAGCGGGCTTTGCGAGCAGGCCGCGCACCATGGCGTCGGTGATGGCGCCTGTTCCGATGAATCCGATCTTCTGGGGCAGGGGCATGGTCTATTCCGCAGCCGCAAGCGGCCCGAAGGCGACATCGGTCGTGTAATTTTCGCGCAGGAACGAGATGAAATTATCCTGGAACTGGCGGGTGTGGGCATGGGCCAGCTCGTCGGCGCGCTCGACGTTCTTCGCCCGGATTGCCTCCAGCATCAACTCATGCTCGTCGGTCAGGAGATAGCCGTCGCCGGTGCGCTCAAGATATTCGAAATGCAAGTGCAGCATCCGCTGGCCCTGATTGAGGAGGCGCTCGTAGAATGAGGCGAGATAGGTGTTCTTCCCAGCGTAAGCGACGGCCATGTGGAATTGCTTGTTGGCCTCCGACATCTTCAGGTGCATGCCGGTCCTGACGGCCGCCTCGAATTCCTTTTGACGCTTGGCTATGATCTTAAGGTCGGCGTCGGTCCTGAGCGCTGCGGCAAGCCGCGTGTTCATGCGCTGGGCGACATCAAGCGCCTCCACATATTTTGGAAAGCTTGCGACCTCGATCGGCGCCACGATCGTGCTGCGATTGGAAAGCGTCACCACCAGATCCTCGCCCGCAAGCCGGATCAGGGCCTCGCGCACCGGCGACCGAGACATATCGAAACGCTCGGCAAGCGTCGTCTCATCCAGCAATTGGCCCGGCGGCAGGGCTAGCGCGAGAATTTCAGTTCGCAGCGTGTCGTAGACGCTTTTCCAGCCGGTGCCGCGCACCCGTTTCGTATCAATCTCGTCAGACACTTACGTCCCTTTCCGTATTTCTTCGGCATTGGGCCAGAAAAACGACCGCGCAGCAATTGTAAAATTTCCGCTTGACTTTGTCGACACGGAGACGACATAAATTACTCAGTCGACACGGAGCCGACACGAAAAACAAAAAGAGCGGCCGCAGCCGACCGGTGGAACCGCGCTTTACGCGCACAAAAATTGGGGAATGCACATGCTTTCGAGAGTGATGACGTCCGCACTGCGGGCGACGGCGGCGCTCGTCCTGGTGGCGAGTTTTTCTCCCACAGCCGCATCGGCTGAGACCACAGACGGATACTGGCAGGGCGTCCAGAAAACCGGGGCGCTGCGGTGCGGAGCAGCTGTCGCCCCGCCCTATGTCATGCGCGATCCGGCAAGCGGAGAGTATTCCGGCTTTTTTGCCGACCTCTGCCGCGAGTTTGCAGAGGTTTTGAAGGTCAAGCCCGAATTCGTAGACACGACCTGGGACAATATCGTCGCCGGTCTGCAGGCCGGGAAATGGGACGTGTCGCTGGCGCTCAACCGGACACCGGCACGGGCCATGGCCGTGCAGTTCTCCGTTCCTGCGATGGAGTATCAGATCTCGCTTGCCTACAATAAGGAGAATCCCAAGATCCCGACTGGCGCGGCCGCAGTCGCCGATATCGACAAGGCCGACGTCACGCTCGCGGTGATGTCGGGCACGGCACAAGACAAGGCGATCTCCTCGGTCGTCAAAACTGCCACGATCTTGCGCTTGCCAACCAACGATGAAACACGCCTTGCCGTTGTATCGCGCCGCGCGGACATACTTGTCGACGCGTCCGATACCAACCAGCTCTTCACACAGTCCAATCCGGATTGGGCCGTTGCGCTGAACCCCACGCCGGCGCTTGCAAAACAGGGCGTCGCCTTTGGCCTGCCGTATCAGCTTTCCTCTGCCGATGTCGAGGTGATCAATATCTTCCTCGAAGAGCGGGTTGCTACCGGTCACATCGAGGAACTGATCCGCAAGGCGGTCGATCAGGTTCTCAAAACCGGCAACTGAGCCCGGCAACTATCAGCCATGCCGGAGCCGCCCCGCGGCGGCTCCGCTTCCCTGTCTCAAGGAGGAGAGTTTGGACGATGTCGGACACCGCCCCGCTGGTTAAGATCGAAGGACTGCACAAGAGCTACGGCGGCGTCGTCAAGGTGCTGCAGGGCCTCGATATCGAAATGAAGGCGGGCGACCGCGTCGTCGTTATCGGGCCCTCCGGCGGTGGCAAGTCCACACTTCTGCGTGTTCTGATGGGACTCGAACAGATCGACAGAGGGTCCGTCGGTTTCGGTGGAGAGCCCTACATCTGCGCAAACGGCAACGGCAAGACCACGATTGATGCCAAGGTCCGGCGGTCGATCGGAATGGTGTTTCAGCACTACACGTTATTTCCGCATCTCGACGTGATCGGAAACCTGATCCTCGCGCCGATGAAGGTACGGGGAGAGAAGAAGGCCGAGGCAGAGGCGAGGGCCATGGCGCTGCTGACGCGTTTCGGCCTCGCGCAGAAGGCTAAAGCCTATCCAGCCCAGCTCTCCGGCGGGCAGAAGCAGCGCGTGGCCATTGCCCGCGCCCTGATGCTCGATCCGAAACTCATGCTGTTCGACGAGGTGACTTCGGCGCTCGATCCCGAGCTTGTGGCCGAAGTCGAACAGGTGATCCTGCAGCTCGCCCAGCAGCAGATGCCGATGGTCATTGTGACCCACGACATGTGGTTTGCGAAGAACATTGCTTCCCGCGTGATTTTCTGCGCCGGCGGCGTGGTCGTCGAGGATGGTCCGCCAGAGCAGGTGCTTGGCTCTCCCAAGGAGGAGCGCACGCGCGAGTTCATCGAGCGGGTGTTCCACATCAAGCACTGAGGAGGACGCCATGAACTACAGTTTTGACTTCGCGTCCGTCTTTCGCAATTTCGGACCGCTTTGGGATGGCCTGCTCGTCACGGTCGAACTTACGATTGCCGCAAATGCCATCGGCTTGACGCTTGGCTTTGGACTGGCGCTGCTCGTGATGAGCCGCTTTGCTGTGATCCGCCTCCCGGTCACGCTCTTCATCGAATTCTTCCGTTGCACGCCGGCGATCATCCAGATTGTCTGGTTCTTCTATTGCGTCCCCATGCTGTTCAACGTGTTCCTCGGTTCAGTCACGATGGGAATCCTGGCGCTCGGCCTCAATCTCGCGGCCTTCAATGCGGAGGCTTACCGTGCCTCGATCCAGGCCGTGCCGCGCGAGCAGCTCGATGCCGGTGTGGCGCTCGGTTTGAACCCATTCCAGAGAATTCTCTATATCGTTCTGCCGACAGCGGTGCGCAACTCGATGCCGGTGTTGCTCACCAACGGGATTGGGATCTTCCAGCAGAGCGCGCTGGTCGCCATCGTTGCCGTCCAGGATCTGATGTACCAGGGCAAGACTCTGGCCACGCAGACATACCGCCCGATCGAGACCTTCACCATCGTCGCACTGTTCTATTTCGCCGTGTCGTTCCCGGTTTCCCAGGTCGTCGGCTACCTGGAACGCCGCCGCGAAGCCCTGGCAAGCTGAGGAGTTCAACGATGACCTTCGACTTCGCGATCGTGCTGAAATTCCAGCATGCACTCTTGCTCGGCCTCTGGACCACACTCAAGCTAACCCTGATCTGCATCCTGCTCGGCTGCATCCTCGGCTTCCTTGTCGCCCTTGCCAGAACCTCCAAGAACGCAATCCTGCGAGGCCCATCGAGCGTCTATGTGGAGTTCTTCCGCGGCACGCCCGTGCTCGTGCAGCTGTTCTGGATATTTTTCTGCCTGCCATTGGTCCTCGGCGTCGAACTCTCCAACATGGCGTCCGGTGTGATAGCGCTGACGCTCTACATGGGGGCGATCAGCAGCGAAACGTTCCGTGCATCGCTGAAGTCCGTCGGGCGCGAGCAGTTGGACGCCTGCGTGGCGCTGGGCCTTTCTCCCTGGGCGCGCACGGCGAACGTCGTCCTCCCGCAGGCGGTGCTGCGCGCTGCACCGACGCTGCTTTCCAACTGCATCAGCCTCTTCAAGGAAAGCGCGCTGGTCTCGGCTGTCGGCATGGCGGACCTCATGTTCGTCGGTCAGAACATATCCAACAACACGGCCCGGCCCATCGAGGTGCTGACCGTCGTCGCCCTCATCTACTTCGTCATCGCCTTCCCGCTGACGCGCGCCGTCACGGTCATCGAACAACGCATCCTCAAGCGGTTGGCCGTCTGACGCGCCCGCCACACGAACATCCGAATGGAGATTCCCATGAAACTGTCAGGCGTCATGCCGGCCCTCGTCACCCCCTTCGATGCCAAGGGTCAGATCGATTTCAAGGCCTTCGAAAGGCTCATGGTTCACCTGCGTGAAGCCGGTGTCACGGGCTGGGTGCCGAACGGCTCCACTGGAGAATATTTCAGCCAGTCGACAGAGGAGCGTCGCGACGTTCTTCAGTTCGTCAAAGACTTTGCCAAGCCAGGTGAAATCCTGATCGCCGGCACCAATGCGCCGGCCACGCGTGAGGTCATCGAACAGACGGCGATTGCCAAGCAGATCGGCTACGACACGGTCCTGCTCGCGCCGCCGTTCTACACCCGCCCGAGCCAGGCCGAGCTCATCAAGCACTACGAGACCGTTCTTGCCGCCGTCGACGTCGATCTCGTGCTCTACAGCTATCCCGCCAAGGACGGGTCGGACATCAGCTTCGAACTGATGGATCATTTTGCCGACAATCCGCGCGTCATTGCCATCAAGGAAAGCTCGGGCGTGCTGCAACGGGCGATCGACATCGCCAGTCGTTACGAAGGCAAAATCCAGCTTGTCAGCGGTTCGGACGACATCGCGCTCGATTTCATGTTCTGGGGCGCGGAAAGCTGGATCTGCGGTCCATCGAACTGCATGGCCAAGGCCTGCTGCGATCTCGATCGGGCGTATAGGTCGGGGGACCTCGGCAAGGCCCGCCAAATGATGAAGACCCTTTACCGGGCGATGAACATCCTCGAGTCCGGCAAGTTCGTCCAGAAGATCAAGTATGGCTGCGAATTGCAGGGCTTGCCGGTCGGCGAATGCCGAGGGCCGCTCGGGCCCCTGACGGCCGAGGAAAAGTCCGAATTCCGCGCCGCCATGCAACCGATCCTGAACTGGTAAGTCCCCATGACCAGGCGGATGAGCCGCCCGACCAGACTGATGAACAACGGAAAGAGGCGAGCATGACGACCGTGGTTGTCGGCGCAGGGATCATCGGCACGGCGATTGCCTACGAGCTGCAGACGCGCGGCCGCCAGGTCGTCCTTCTCGATAGGGACGAGGTCGGGCGCGGCGCGTCCTACGGCAACATGGCCTCGATTGCCGTGACCGAGTTCATGCCGGCTTCACGCCCGTCGATCTGGCGGCAGATCCCGGGCTGGATGCTCGACCCCGAGGGGCCGGTGCGCGTTCGTCCTGGCTATATGCCAAAGCTCCTTCCCTGGTTCGCGCGTTTCGTTGCCGCCTCGCGGCCTGGCAAGCTGCGTCGGCTGGAGGCCGAGGGTGCGGCCCTCTGCAGGCGTGTCTATGACGACCTCCTGCCTCTGCTGCGCGAAACGGGGCTGGAAGACGAATTGACGGAACAGGGCTGCCTTTCGCTCTACAGCGACGAGGCGGAGTTTCGCGCCGACCGTGAGCATATCGAAATCCTCGAGCGCTTCGGTTTTCCGTACCGCCGGTTGATGGGTGCGCAGGCGCGGGAACTGGAACCGGAACTATCGGACACGATCGGCATCGCCGTCCTCTTTCCGCAGAACCGCAGCCTGCGTGATCCGTTTCGCCTGGTGAACCGCCTGGCGCAACGTTTCCGCGAACGCGGCGGCGAAATCCGGCGCGCAGCGGTGGCGGGGTTTGACCGATCCGACCGCATCACCGCCGTGCGGCTCGCGGGAGGCGATCGCATCGCTGCCGATGAGGTGGTGATCTCAGCGGGTGCCTATAGCGGCTTGCTCTCGAAAATGCTGGGAGAGCCGATGCCACTCGAAACCGAGCGTGGCTATCATACACAGATCATGGCTCCCGGCATTTCCATGCGCCATTCGATCATCTGGCCCGCACGGGCCTTCATGGTCACGCCAACGGCGGGCGGGATCCGCGTCGGCGGCACGGTGGAAATGGCGGGCCTTGACGCGCCACCCGATTACCGCCGCTCGAAGATAACCGTGCGGCGGGCGCAGAAGGCCTTGCCGAAGTTGCGCTGCGAGGACTTTTCGGAGTGGATGGGTCATCGTCCGGCTTTTCCCGACACCGTGCCGGTCATGTCTGCCTCGGCGAAGGTCTCGGGTGTCTTCTATGCCACAGGCCACGGTCATCTGGGCGTTACCTATGCCGCAACGACCGCGCGCCTGATGGGCGACCTGATGACGGGCGTGACACCGCCTGTCGATATGCGTCCTTATCGTGTCGACCGTTTCTGAAGGGCGTTGTCCGCAGTCCGGACTGATGCCGCCCATGCATTACCTGTGAGGATATCATGCAGAACAAGCTTTTCATCGATGGCCAATGGGTCGCTCCCGCCGATGGAGCGATGCTCGCGGTGATCGACCCGGCGACCGAAGAAGTTTTCCATCACATTGCCGCCGCCGGCGCGTTGGAGGCCGAAGCTGCCGTGAAGGCGGCGCGCGAAGCCTTCGACAACGGGCCCTGGCCGCGTCTTTCGGGCAAGGTGCGCGCGAACTATCTCCGCGCCATGGCTAAGGGCATCCGCGATCGCCTGCCGGAGCTTGCGCGCATGGAGACCCGCGATAACGGCAAGCCGCTGCCCGAGTCCGAATGGGACCTGGCGGACGCCGCAGGCTGCTTCGATTTCTATGCCGATCTTGCCGAGGAGCTGGATGGCGAAGTGGAGGAGGTGACGCTTGCGGATGCGCGCTTCGTCTCCAAGGCCGTGCGCGAACCGCTCGGCGTCGCGGTCGCCATCGTTCCCTGGAATTATCCCCTTCTCATGGCCTCCTGGAAGGTCGCTCCTGCTCTTGCAGCCGGCTGCACCATGATTCTCAAGCCCGCCGAAACCACCTCGCTGACGGCGCTGGAGCTTGGCGCGATCGCCGAGGCAGTGGGGCTGCCGCGGGGCGTGCTGAGCATTCTCTCGGGCAAAGGTTCGGTCGTAGGGCAGGCCCTCGTCGAGCATCCCGCGGTCGACAAGGTGGCTTTCACGGGTTCAGGGCCGGTTGGTTCGCGCATCATGGCTGCCGGCGCGAAGGACGTTAAACGCATCAGTCTCGAACTCGGCGGCAAGTCGCCGTTCGTCGTCTTTGCCGACAGCGATATCGAGAAGGCCGTCGAATGGATCATGTTCGGCATCTTCTGGAACCAGGGCCAAGTCTGCTCGGCCACGTCAAGGGTACTGGTGGAAGCCCCGCTCTACCCGAAGCTTCTGGCGCGGTTGGTGGAGGAAGCAAGGAAGATCAAGATGGGCAACGGCCTCGATGCGGGTACGCTGCTCGGGCCACTCGTCAACAAGGGCCAATACGAGGACGTCCTGCGCCACATCGACCGTGCGATAGAGCAGGGCGCGACGGTCGCGTGCGGCGGAAGATATGAGGGCTTCGACAAGGGCTTCTGGGTCGCGCCGACGATCCTCACCGACATGCCGCTCGACAGCGATGCTTGGGTCGAGGAAATCTTTGGCCCGGTCGTCTGCATTCGTCCTTTCGAGACCGAGGAGGAGGCGATCCATCTTGCCAATGATTCCCGCTTCGGCCTCGCCGCCGCCGTCATGTCGGCGGATGATGAACGCTGCGAACGCGTGGCCGCCGCCTTCCGCGCCGGGATCGTCTGGATCAACTGCTCGCAGCCGACTTTCACCGAAGCGCCGTGGGGCGGCTACAAGCAGTCCGGAATTGGTCGGGAACTCGGCCGATGGGGCCTCGACAACTATCTGGAGACAAAGCAGATCACGCGTCTGGTTGGTGATGAGCCGTGGGGATGGTATCTGAAATGACCTTCGACAAGGTGCTCGATATCCTGCTCGTGCATTGCCAGGGCGAAAGCGGCAATGTCCTCATCGGCGGCGCCCCCGACATTCCGGGCGCAACCATCCTCGACAAGATGAACCATCTCAACGACGTGGACCCGTCGCTGCGTCTGTTCCTGACACGCGAGCCGCGGGCGCAGGTTGTCCACACGACCAACCTGCTGCTGCCGCCGACCCGGCCGGATGCCAATGCCGCCTTCATCGTGCTGCAGCCGGATCGTGCCCATCCGATGTCGGGCTCCAACTGCATCTGCGTGGTGACCGCGCTTATCGAAACCGGCCGTGTTGCCATGATCGAGCCGGAAACGGTGGTCCGTCTGGATACCGCAGCCGGGCTGATCGTCGCCCGCGCGCGGTGTGAGAACGGCCGATGCCTGTCGGTCAGCCTCGACAATGTCCCGGCCTTCGTTCACGCGCTCGATGTCGTGATCGACACGCCGAAATGGGGGCGCATCACCGGGGACATCGCCTTCGGCGGTGTCTTTTATGCCCAGATCGACGTTGATCGAGTGGGCTTAAGGATCGTGCCGGAGGCGGCCCGCGCCCTGGCCGAGGCAGGGACGGAGATCAAGGCGCTGTTGGCCAAGCAGGTGGAGGTGGATCATCCTGAGATCCCGGGTCTCGATGAGATCGCCTATGTGATGTTCCGCGACTATCAACCTGATGGATCGGTCATCACCTGCACAACACTGAAACCGGGCCGGGTCGACCGCTCGCCCTGCGGCACGGGCTCCTCGGCCAATCTGGCGATCCTGCATGCAAAGGGGCTGGCACGGATCGGTGACAGGCGCATTTCGCGCAGCATCATTGGGGGGACCTTCACGGCGGAGATTGTCGGCGAGACAACGGTCGGCGGACGCCCCGCCGTCCTGCCGCGCATCACCGGCCAGGGCTACGTCTTCGGCCGCCAGCAACTTCGGCTCGATCCACAGGATCCCTTTGCGCAAGGCTTTGCCCTGTCGGATACCTGGGGTCCGCAGGTGGGTGAACTATGAAGCTTTCGGGACAGTCCATTCTCGTCACCGGTGCGACGGGCGCCATCGGGCGGGCGATCTGCCATGCTCTCGTGGCGGACGGAGCGAACGTCGTCGTGCACTACGGCCGCAATCGCGATGCCGCCGAGGTGCTTGTGAAATCGCTTAACGGCAGGGGCTGGTGCGTGCCAGCCGATCTGTCGGATCCGGCCGGGCCGCAGGCCCTGTGGGATCAGGCCCTGGCCGTTGCCGGTCGGCTGACGGGCCTCGTCAACAATGCCGGTATCCGGTCAGAAGTTGCGATCGACGCGCCGATGGAAGAGTGGCAGCGGGTCTGGGTGCGCGAAATGCAGGTCAACTTCCTTTCGGCAGTCGATCTGTCGAAGCTCGCCATCCAGCATTTTCGCGTGCATGGCGGCGGCCGGATCGTCAACATGGCCAGCCGTGCCGGTCAGCGCGGCTACACCTCCAGTGCCATGGCCTATGGCGCCTCGAAGGCCGCCCTGATCAATCTCACCAAATCGATTGCGCAAAGCCACGGGCATGAGGGCGTGACCGCGTTAGCGCTGGCGCCCGGCTGGGTGCGCACCGAAATGGCCGAAGCCTATATCGCCGAACACGGTGAGGCGGCGGCTTTGGCCGGCATCCCCATCGCCAGGATGGTCGACCCACAGGAAATCGGCGAGATTACCGCCTTCGCCTTCCGTCCCTCGCAGGCCTCTCTCAACGGCGCCGTGCTGGACGTGAACGGCGGCAGCTACATGAGGTAACAGGATGCGTTTCAAGGATAAGGTCGTCATCGTCACTGGAGCTGCTGGCGGCATCGGGGGAGCGATCAGCGCCCGCTTCGCTGCCGAGGGGGCGCGCGTTATCGTCACGGACATGAACGGCGAAGGCGCGGAAGCGACCGTCGCGCAGATTTCGGGCGAAGGCGGCAACGCCCGTGCGCTCGCCAGCGACATCGCCACTGCCGAGGGTTGCCGCGCCATCATCGATAACGTCATTGCGACCGAAGGGCATATCGACGTGCTTTGCAACAATGCCGGCATCAACCGCCGCGGCAATCTCCTCTCGCTGATGCCGGAGGATTGGCGGCTGAGCTTTACGGTCAATGTCGATGCAATGTTCCACCTGTGCCAGGCGACGCTACCTCACATGATCGAGGCAGGCGGCGGCGCGATCGTGAACACGGCCTCCCAGTGGGGCCTTTATCCGGCCCCCAATCACATCGCCTATAACGTCACGAAGGCCGCGGTGGCCAGCTTCACGCAGAACCTTGCGCGCGACTACGCGCCGAACAAGATCCGCGTCAACGCCGTCTGCCCTGGCGAGATCCACACCCCGATGCTGGAAGCCGGAGTGAAGCGTTCCGGACGCACCATTGCCGATCTCGACAAGCTCGTTCCCTTCGGCCGCATCGGGAAACCCGAGGAGGTCGCAGCCTTGGTCGCCTTCCTGGCCTCCGACGAAGCAGCCTTCATGTGCGGTTCACTTGTCGAAATCACCGGCGCACAGGCGGTTGCCTGAGATTGGGGCCAGCATTTCGGCAGTAGGCACGGATCGGACACTGGCCTGATGAGAAGGTTCGCAGTTCGATATCGCTTCAAGCCGTCGGTGTTGTGTCGCACTGCTCTGACGACACTTTGCTCAAAGCAGGTCAGGGCGGAGCAGCCGGATGGGTGAACTGACGCGGGATTTAAAGAAGGGGCGAGGTTTAAGAGTTCGTCATCGCAAGCGACGAGCACGCTGGTAGAGCGTCCCGGGGCCTTGTCGAACACTCAATTGTTTCTTGCAGCGCTGGCAATGAAGGCCGCCTTCAGATGCTCGGCAGCGGGAGAAAGGCTGTGATGGCGCCGTTGAAGCAGTGAGACATCGCGCATGACGATGGGGTCAATGAGATCGATTGTGGTCACCCCGACGGCCGAGGCGAGTTGTCCGGAATTCTCCGGCAGCACCGAAACACCCATCCCGGCAGCGATCATGCTGATCGCGGTCGTCGAAAAACGCACCTCGTACTTCGGCCGATAGTTCGGGACGACGCGGATAAGATTGTGCTCGACGATGTTGCGTAGTGGATTGGAAGCGGCAAGCGTAATCAGGGTCTCGTCTTTAAGTTGTGCCCAGCGCACGGATTTCCGCTTTGCAAACCGGTGATCGTCCCGGCAGACGAGCATCAGCTTGTCGCGCAGCAAGGCCGTCGCGGTGATCTCCGGATCCTCCTCGGAGAGGGTGCCGACGGCGATGTCGACCTCGTGGCGCTTGAGCGCCGGGGTGATCTGCTCCTCGGGCATGTCGCGAATATTGACGGAGATCTCCGGGTACATGCGCAGGAAGCGCGCGATGATCGGCGGAACGATGGTGGCGGCAAGCACGATCGCCGCGGCGACCGTCACCTGGCCGCGCTTCAGCATGGCGTTGTCGCGCACGTCGCCGACGGCCAGTTCCAGGTCCTTCAGGATCTTTCGCGCCTGCGGCAGAAACTCCTGGCCGACAAGAGTGAGGGAGACCATGCGCGTATGCCGGTCGAACAGACGCACGCCGATTTCCGTCTCAAGGTCGCGGATGAGGATGCTGACCGCGGACTGGGTGAGATGGAGATTGCGTGCGGCGATGTTGAACTGGCCGAGCTCGGCCACTGCGATGAAGGCCCTGAGTTGCCGCAGGGTTATGTTCATGTACGCGCGACCTCCCGTTGTCCTGCCCCATCAAAGCCTGCCAAATCTTCGCTTGTCTACCCCGCAGGTGCCGGCTGTTCCTTGTTGCCGGCCATCAGCAAGCCTAGTTCGTCGAGACGAGTGCGGTCCGGGGGCAGTTCGCCAAGGATCCCGCCGTGGAACATCACCAGGATGCGGTCGCAGATTGCGAACAGCTCCTCGAGCTCCGTGGAGATCAGCAGAATGGCGCGACCGCTGTCGCGCTGCTTCAGCATCTCCTCCATCACGAACTCCATCGCGCCGATATCGATACCGCGGGTAAGCTGGTTGACGAGGATGAAATCGGGATTGCGCGCCAGCTCCCGCGCGACGACCAGTTTTTGCTGGTTCCCACCTGACAGCGCAGCGATTGGCTGGTTCTCGTCCCGGCTCTTCACACGAAAACGCTTGATCAGGTCGCGGGTATGCTCGGCAATCACCCGGCCATTCAGCATGCCGCCCGTCGCGAAGGGTTTTTGGTCGTAGCGTTGGAGGATGGTGTTTTCGCTGAGCGACAGCGGGAGCACGATGCCATGTTTGTGACGGTCCTCCGGTATGTGGGAAAAGCTCCTGGCATTGATCGCGGCGGGATCAAGACCGGTAATCTCCTTTCCGTTGAGAACGACGCGCCCTGTATCGACGGGCAGCAGTCCGGAAAGTGCGAGCGAGAGTTCCGTCTGGCCGTTGCCGGAAACGCCGGCGATGCCGACGATTTCGCCGGCGCGCACGTCGAAGCTCACGCCGCGCACGGCCGGAATGCCATTCTCTGCGCGGCAGGCAAGGTTTTCAACAGAGAGCACGATAGGGCCGGGTGGCTCGGGGTTGCGCGGCAGCTCCATGCGAACGTCGCGGCCCACCATCATGCGGGCGAGCTCCCGCGCATTCGTTTCCCCTACCTTGACCGTGTGTACGACGCGTCCGTCGCGCATGACGCTGATGCGATTGCTGACGCGCATCACCTCGTCCAACTTGTGCGAGATGAAGACGACGGTCTTTCCATCCTTCACGAGATCGCTCATCAGGCAGAGGAGGCGGTCGGTCTCCTGCGGGGTCAGAACGGCGGTCGGCTCGTCGAGGATCAGCAGGTCGATGCCGTGGAACAGCACTTTCAAGATTTCCACCCGCTGCTGCTCGCCGACCGAGAGATCTTCGACGATTGCGTCGGGACGCACGTCGAGGGCGTAGCGTTCGGAAAGCGCGCGGATCTTTCGGTGGACCTTGTCCATGTCGGAGATGACGCTGAGTGCAGAACCCTGGCCGAGGATGTAGTTTTCCGCCACCGTGAGGTTCGGCACCAGCATGAAATGCTGGTGCACCATGCCGATGCGCTGGCGGATCGCGTCGCGCGGGCTGGCGAAGCTCACCGATTGCCCTTTGTAGACGATATCGCCTTCGTCCGGCCGGACCATGCCGCATATCATGCTCATCAGCACGCTCTTGCCGGCGCCGTTTTCGCCAAGCAGCGAGTGGATTTCGCCCTCCTCGATTTCGAGGGATACACCGTCGCTGGCGACGATGGGCCCGAAGCGTTTGCGGATATTGTCGATGCGCAGGAAGGGTCTTGTCGACATGTCGATCACCTCATCTCGTAGGGCTGGCCGAGCTTGCTGGGTGCAGCGCCCTTGCCGCGGAACACGACGAGCGTGATGATCGTCATGATATAGGGAAGCGCCTGCAGCACCTGATAGGGCACGACGATGGACGCTTGCGCCTGGAGCATGAGCTGCAGGGCATAAAAGAGGCCGAAGAGCAGCGAGACGAAGAATGCCCCGATCGGCGACCAGCGCGCAAAGACCACGACAGCCAGGGCGATGAAACCGCGGCCGGAGGTCATGCCCTCGACGAACTGGTTGGAGTGACCAAGCGTCAGGAACGCGCCTCCGAGCCCCGCAAACCCGGTACCGACGAGAACGGCGGCATAACGGTAGCCAGGCACGCTGCGACCGGCGACGTCGACGGCTTTCGGGTGTTCGCCGACGGCGCGAAGCGTCAGGCCGAACGAGGTGCGGTAGAGCACGAGTGTGGCGAGGATGGCGGCCAGTATCGTCGAGTACACGATCAGGTTTTGCCGGAAGAACGCCTCCCCGAGGAAGGGCAGGTCGCTCAGCCACGGTATGTGGACTGGCTGGGCGATATCGATGCCCTTGCCCGTCGAGACGTAATAGGTGCGGAAGAGGAAGGCCGTCAGGCCCATGCCGAGCAGGTTGAGTGCCGCGCCCACCACGATCTGGTCTGCCTTGATGGTGATCGTGAAGAAGGCGAAGACGAGCCCGAACAGCATGCCGCCGGCAACGCCCGCCAAAAGCCCGAGCGGAATGTTGCCGGTGGCCGAGGCCGCAGCGAAGCCGCAGAATGCGCCGACGAGCATTGTGCCCTCGAGTCCGATATTGAGCACGCCCGCGCGCTCGGAAAAGACCTCGCCGATCGAGGCGAAGATCAAGGGGGTGGCAAGCCTCCAGGCGGCGCCGACGAGCGTCGCGAGGAAGGTGAGGAGCATCATGTCGTCCATCGGTTATACCCTCTAGGAATGTAGCCAAAGGTTTTGTTTTCCCGCGGACGGCAAAGGGCCGTGCGGGAGTTTCCATGCTTTCAAGCCACGATCCTGAGGACGTCCCGCAGCTTGGCGAAGGCGACGACCGAGAGGATGACAATGCCCTGGATGACGAGCACCAGGACCTGCGGGACCTGCGAGGTGATCTGGAGGACTTCCGAGCCGGAGCGCAGCGTCGCAAACAGGCCGCCCGAGAGGATCGCTGCCAACGGATTGTTGCCCGCCAGCAGCGCCACGGCGATGCCTTCGAAGCCATAACCGGGCGAGATGTTCTGATAGAGCCGTCGGGTGACGCCCGCCACTTCGAAGGCGCCGGCAAGCCCGGCCATCGCGCCGCTGATGCAGATGGCGATCATGACGTTTCGTGCAACGTTCATGCCGGCATAGCGGGCGGCGTGGGGGTTGAGACCGACGACGCGCAGCGCAAAGCCGCGACTGCTTCTTCGCAGGAAGATGTAGAGGCCGACGGCCAGAATCACAGCGACGAGAATGCCGATGTGAAGCCGCAGGTCGGTCACCAGACGTGGTGTCCAGGCTTCGCGCACCAGCCTTGCCGATTGCGGATAGGCCGCGCTCGCGTCGCGCATCGGACCGGTGACCAGATAGCTCGTGAGGATGAGGGCGATGTAGTTGAGCATGATCGTGGTGACGATCTCGCTCGCCTGAAAGCGCACCTTCAGGTAGCCGGCAATGCCGGCCCAGGCAGCGCCCGCCAACGCCCCGGCCAGCATCACGAGCGGCGCATGCACCCACACGGAAAGTCCATCGATGCTGGTGCCGACAAGAGTTGCAGCGATCGCACCAACATAGAGTTGGCCCTCGGCGCCGATGTTCCAGATCGAACAGCGGAAGGCTACACAGAGGCCCGCGCCGATCAGGATCAGGGGGGTCGCCTTGAGGAGAATTTCTCCGACCGAACGCATGTCTTGAAACGAGCCGAAGACCATCACGGTAACGACGTCGCTGCCGTTGAAGCCGTTGAGCGATAAAAGGGCGGCGCCAAAGGCGAGAGCGACGAGAACCGCCGCGATGGGTGTCAGAGCGCTGATCGCGGCGCGCGAGAGCGTGTGGGTGAAGGCGTGGGTTGCTTGAGAATTCACGGTCTCACGCACTCCCTGGTTTATCTCAGCCATGGGTCGGTCCGGATGTTGGTGTGAGGCGGGAGGGCTGCGGCCGGACGACCTGCCGCAGCGTGAAGCCGGCTATTCTGCGCCGGTCTTGATCTCGCCAGCGGCGATCTTGTCGCTGATTGCCTTCACCTCGGCGCGGATGTCCTCCGGCACGGTGACCGGGCCGTCGTCGCGAAACGTAAACGAGATGACCTTGGGATCCTTCAGGCCGAAAACGACGTTTGCCGCCGGCGGGTGACCGTCCTTGATAGCGCGGACCACCTCGACCACGCCTTGCGCGTAATCGGCAACGTAGAGCCCCAGGATGTTGTTGGGCGCTACCTCGGTGAAATCGCTGAAGATCGAGAAGGAGCGCACGTCCGGGCCGGACTCTGCGATGGCCTGATAGCCGCCGACAGTTGCGCCCGAGGCGTTCGGTACGACGAAGTCCGCGCCTTGCGAAATCATGCTCAATGCAGCTTCCTTGGCGGCGGTCGTATCGGTGAAGTTGCCGATATAGGCCTCGCTGATCGGGAAGTCCGGGTTGATGCTTTTTGCGCCGTTCTTGAAGCCGGTGAAGGCCTGCTGGATCGGCGGGATTTCCATGCCGCCAACGAGGCCGGCCTTGCCACCCATTTTCGCGGCGATGACGCCCATCAGGTAGAAGGGCTGGCTGGTATCGGTGTTGAGCCCGATGACGTTGCCTTCGTGGATCGCGCTCGACGAGATAAGGAAATAGGTGTCCGGGTAGTCGAGGGCGACATCGCGCGCGGCGTCCTGGAACTCGAAGCCGTGGCCGAGGATGACCTTGTAACCCTGGCTGGCATAGTCGCGAAACGCCTTCTCGAAGGAGGCCGGGTTCTGCTGCAGCTCGACATAGCTGATCTTGGCGCCAAGCTGTTCCTCCACGCCCTTGAGCGCGTTGTAACCGATCCGGTTCCATCCTTCTTCGGAGACACTACCAGGCACTAGAAGGCCCATCTTAAAGTCTTCCGCATGCGCGACGTCGAGCCGGAGCATTCCGGTCAGGGCCATTCCGAGAGTGGACGCAAGCAGTAAACGACGTGAAATTTCAGTTATCATTTCATTCCTCCCATTAGATTGAAGTCACAATCCCCCCGGAGCAGCCGTTCCCTTTTATGCGTTCTCCTGCAGGCGGATATTTTCGGTGGCGCTCTGCGAGACCAGGCGCCCGTTCGAGAAGACAAAGGCCCGATCCGGTCCGCCGGCAACCAGCGTGTCGGTATCGATGCAGTCAGTGACCACGAAGTCAGCGCGCGCGCCGGGCCTCAGGCCATAGTCTCTTCCAAGGCCCATCAGGCGGGCAGGGGCCGTCGTGATCATGCCGTGCGCTGCGGCGAGTTCATCACCGCGCAGGTGGCCGGCCAGCAGCGTCCAGCGGGCGATTTCCAGCATGTCGCCCGAGCCGGTCGGGACGAAGGGGTCCTGGATATTGTCCGAGGCCGTGGCGATGGTGATGCCGGCACGATAGAGCTCGGCGACGCGCGTCAGTCCGCGCGGCGGCAGGACCTCGTAGTCGCGGCCTTGCAGATAGAGATTTGCCGCAGGCAGCGTCACGACGCCGACATTCAGTTTGTGCAGGCGCTCGGCTATCCGCTGGAACTGCCGACGGGGCAGGGCGCTCAACACAGAGACGTGGCTGAAGACGGTGCGCCCCTGCATGCCGAAGTGCTCCACGCGATCGAGAGCGGCGTCGAGAAGATGCACCCCGCTATTGAGGTGTTCATCGAGATGCAGGTCGATCGGCTTGCCGGACTTCACTGCCGCGGAAAACAAGATGTCGAGGTAACGCGGCGGGTCCTCGGAAACGGCGGGCGTTCCGCCGACGGCATCGGCGAGCGCGACGGCGCCGTCGATGTTCTTGTCCAGCCACTCGAAATCCTGGCCGGGATGGGGCGTCATGAAGGCGACCAGTTGAAGCGTGATGCGGTGCCTCTCAGCATCGCGAATGGCCGCCAGCGTCTCGATGCCGTGGAAGCCGGCATCCTTGTCGACGTTGATATGGCTGCGGATCGCGGTCGTGCCGCGGGAAAGACATCGCCCGATTGTGCGCGTTGCGCGCTTGCGAATGTCGTCAGGGCCGGCGGTACGGGCATATTTCGCGAAGGCTTCGCGGGCGCCCTGGAGCGTGCCTGACGGATTGGGGGTAAAGCGCAGTACGCCCGTTTTGTCGAGATGCTGGTGCGCGTCGACGAAACCCGGCGAAACGAGCATGCCTGTAACATCCACATGGGCGCTGTAGGACCCGCTGTCGAGAAAGGGTTCGACAATGGCGATGCGCCCGTCGGCGCCGACGACAATGTCGCTCACCGATTGTGGGCCGTCGTCATGAATGACGCTTCCGCCCGTGAGAGCAAAGGACTGACCGCCGGTCAGTTTTGCGAGCGACGCCGTTAGATTGTCACGTGCCATTCCGTCCCCACCTTCTTGTCATGGCGGAAGACTAAGCACGGGTCATTAATTGAAACAAATTCATTATTTCAATCATTTGATAAGTAAATCGCAATAATTGCTTTCGTCGGGAATACGCGCAAGTAAAGATCTCCAAAGAAAGTAATAAGCTAAATCAATGTGCTGCGACTGCGATGGGTCGAGGGTTGTGGCCCATCACCTACCGCAGACGACCACCCAAAATCAGTGACGATACTGCGGTTCCTCGACATCCAGCTGGCGACGAAGGGCTGCGAGATGGGCCTGGGCGGACGCGGGATCGCCTTCGCGCATCTGTCTATAGGCCGCCTCGGCAATTGCGGGATTTACCGGCAAGACCTCCCTGCCCGTGGACATGGCGAGCACCTGAACTTCGGCCGCTCGCTCCAGGTAATAGAGGTCGTCCCAGGCTTCTGCGATCGTGGGCGCCAGTACCAGCACGCCATGGTGTTTCAGAAAAACGATATCAGCGTCGCCGGCGGCTGCGGCGATGCGCGCACCCTCCTGGTGGTCGAGCGCCAGGCCATTGTAGTTTTCGTCGACGGCGGTGCGTCCGTAGAATTTCAGCGCCGTCTGTCCAGCCCAGATCAACGGAGCACCCTCGGTCATGGAGAGCGCTGTCGCATAGGGCATGTGGGTGTGGAAGGCGACCTTTGCGCGCGGCAGTCGGCGATGTATCTCCGCATGGATGTAGAAGGCTGTCGCCTCCGGTTCGCCTTCGCCGTCGATGACGGTGCCATTGAAATCGCACACGAGGAGTTTTGACGCCGTCAGTTCGCGAAAGGCATAGCCGTATGGGTTGACGATGAAGAGATCGTCGTGGCCAGGCACGACCGCGGAAAAATGGTTGCAGATCCCCTCCTCAAAACCGTTGCGCGCTGCCATGCGGAAACAAGCGGCAAGGTCTTCCTTCGCCGTACGGACGGCATCGGCGGAAAGATCGGGCCGGTTGTGACGGTCCGCATCGGTGTGGCATTTCAAAGAATGGGCCATGGGTGCTCCTGGGCATGGTTGGGCTGGGAGCGGCGGCTGGCCCGAAGGCTACCGCGCGCAGCGTCGTGCGGCTGCGCCCTGCCTGCCCGAGTCGTCACGGTCCAGCAGCGCCACCAGATAACGCTCGAAGCCTTGCGCGGTCAATTGCGGGCTGGTGGTCCGGGGGGCCGGCACCGCTGACCCTTTACGGTAAAAGCCTAGTGCACGGATTTCAGCAGGAAGTCCCGAAACCGTCGGGCGGCTGGCGAGAGCGAACGCGCACGCTTCTGGATCAGGCTCACTTCCCGTTTGATGTGCGGCTCGGTCGGCGTCCGCACGACGAGGCCCATCGACGTCGCGAGGCGCGTGACCGCCGAGGTCATGATCGCGACGCCGAGACCGCCCTCGACCATGCCGATGATTGTCAGCGGCAGCGCGACCTCCTGCATCGTCTTGTCGAAGGGCAGCACGATGCCGTTGCGCGCCAGTTCGTTCTCCAGGCGGTCTCGGATCGGATTGCCCCGCTGCGGCCCGATCAGCTTCCTGTCGACAAGATCTGTCCAACGCAGCTCGGTCAGTTTGGCGAGCGGATCGTCCGGGTGAAGGACGACGAGGAATTCGTCGGTCGTAAGCCGGGTGCCCATGAGTTCGCTGTCGTCCTCCGGTACCGTGCCGATGCCAAGATCCACCGAGCTGTTGGCGACCTGTTCCAAGACGGCTTTCTCCGCGACATCATGCAGGGCGACGGAGATCTCGGGGTAGAGCTTGTTGAAGGCGTTGACGAGCTGCGGCAGCATCAGAGCGGCCTGCACAGTTCCGGCTGCGATCGAAACTTTTCCGCGCCGGAGCGCATTCAATTCACGCGAGCTCTCCACCATGCCTTCGATGTCGGCCACGGCGCGTGCTGCGACCGGCAATATGTCCGTGCCGGCCTCCGTGAGGCGCAGAAGTCGCGTGTGACGGTCGAAGAGACGCAGATTGAGGTTCTGCTCCAGCTGGCGCACGAGCGTGCTGACGGCCGACTGCGACGAGCCGAGTTTGTCGGCAGCCAGGGTGAACTGTCCGAGGTTGGCCACGGTGACGAAGGCCCTAAGCTGTTTCAGCGTGATGTCCATCGCGATCCATTCATTCAATTATTATATGAATAAATCTAATTGTGCCGATTGTTTGCTGATTTGACCAGCCGCATGATCCTCGGTGTACGGCGTGCGGTTAAAAGATCATGAGGCCAAGATGCCCCACCGCGCCGGAAGCTGTTCGCTGGGAGGAAAGCGAATGCGTAAGTCCGACACGACGGATCCAGTCGAAAAGATGTACCCGATTCCGAGCCTGATGGCTCTGGGCCTGCAACACGTTCTCGTCATGTATGCCGGAGCGGTCGCCGTACCGCTCATTGTCGGCAGCGCACTTCACTTGCCCAAGGAACAGATCGCGATGCTCGTCAGCGCCGACCTGTTCTGTTGTGGCATCGTTACCCTCATCCAGGCACTCGGCATCTGGAACGTCGGCATTCGCCTGCCGATCATGATGGGGATTTCGTTCACCGCCGTGCCCTCCATCATCGCTACGGGCACCAATCCCGATCTCGGCATGCCGGGCGTCATTGGCGCCGTCATAGGCTCCGGGGTATTCACGGTCCTGGTCGCGCCGTTCTTCGGCCGCTGGGTGCGCTTCTTTCCGCCTGTTGTCACCGGTACCGTCATGCTGGTCATCGGCCTCTCGCTGATGCGCGTCGGGGTAAACTGGGCGGCGGGCGGCCAGCCGATGATCAAGGGCCCGGATGGCATGATCCCCAACCCCGCCTATGGCGCGCCCTTCGCGCTCGCCGTCGCCGCCATCGTGCTCCTGTCGATCCTGCTGCTCACCCGCGTCCTCAAGGGCTTCATGGCCAATCTTGCGGTCCTGCTTGGCATCGGTGTCGGCTTCGTGATCGCGATCGCTGCCGGAAAGGTGGACTTCCACGGCGTTGCAGAGGCCGACTGGGTGCGCATCATTCACCCGCTCGCCTTCGGATGGCCGATCTTCGAGTTCTGGTCGATCCTGTCGCTCTGTGCGGTCATGACGGTCATGATGATCGAATCGACAGGACAATTCCTGGCGGTAGGCGACATGGCCGGTCGCAAGATCACCCAGGCTGAACTGACCCGGGGCTTGAGAACCGACGGTGTCGGGAACATTATCGGCGGCCTGCTCAATACCTTCACCTACACGACCTATGCGCAGAATGTCGGCCTTCTTCAGATCACCGGCGTGCTCAGCCGCTTCGTGGTGGCGGCGGGCGGCGTCATCCTGATCCTGCTCGGCTCGTTGCCGAAAGTTGCTTTCGTCAGCGCTTCGATCCCGAGCTACGTTGTCGGCGGTGCTGCCATCGTGATGTTCGGCATGGTGTCGGCAACGGGCGTGAAGATCCTGACGAAGGTGGATTTCGCGGCGAACAGGCGCAACCTCTACATCGTCGCCGTCAGCGTCGGGCTCGCCATGGTGCCGGTTGTCGCCGAAAACATCTTCGACCAATTGCCCGCGGCGATCGAGAAGTTCCTGCACAGTGGCGTCCTCGTCGGTACCTTCGCGGCAGCGCTGCTCAACATTCTCTTCAACGGCGTTCCGGCGAAGGAGCCGGAGGAAGCAGAGCTCGCGGACGGCACGCCGGCTGCCGACCTTGCCTAGAGAGCAACACCATTAGTCCGGCGGCCGCGCGCCGCCGGAGCTCCGAACCCCAAGAGGAATTCCATGAGACGCTTCGACTATTATCGGGCGGAAACGCTGGAGCATGCGTCCCGCCTTCTCACCGAACTCGGCGACGATACATTTCTGTTCAACGGAGGCACGGACCTTTTGGTCGAGATCCGCGAGCGGCTGCGACGCGTGCGCAACGTCGTCGATATCAAGCAGATCCCTGGCTTGTCCGACATCACATACGACGAGACGCGCGGCCTGACCTTCGGCGCGCTGGTGACCGTCGGACGGCTGGAGAACCTGTCGCTGGTGCGCCAGCAATATCCGAATCTGCGTGCCGCACTCGCCTCGCTCGGCTCCATCCAGGTGCGCAACCGCGCGACCGTCGTCGGCAATATCTGTCGCGCCTCACCGTCGGCCGATACCATTCCGCCATTGGTCGCGGACGGCGCCTTCGTGCACATCTACAGCCGCACCGACATGCGGGTCGTGCCGATCGCCGAGTTTTTCACCGGCCCCGGCAAGACCGTTCTCGCCAAGGGCGAGATCGTTACCGGCATCACCGTGCCGCCAGCGGCGGACAATATCGGCAAGGCCTATCTCAAGCACGGTCGCCGCAAGGCGATGGAGCTTTCCACCGTCGGCGTCGCCGTGAGCCTGGCGATGGACGAGGGTGTCTGCAGCGACATCCGCATTGCGCTCGGTGCGGTCGGTGCCACCGTGTTCCGCGCGCCGCAAGCCGAAGCCATGCTGCGTGGATCGAGGCTCGACGCCGCGACGGTCAGGAAGGCCGCCGACAAGGCAATGGAGGAATGCACACCGATCAGCAACGTTCGCGCCAGCGCGGACTACCGGCGCGACATGGTCGGCGTCCTGACCGGCCGGGCCATCAGACAGGCATTGGAGACTTTCGCATGAAACGGATGGTCGAATTCATCGTGAATGGCGAGGCACGCGAGATGGCCGTCGATGGCTGCCGGTCCCTGCTTGATGCGTTGCGCGACGATGTCGGTCTCACCGGCACCAAGAAGGGCTGCGACGTCGGCGACTGCGGCGCCTGCACCGTGCTCGTCGATGGCGAGCCGGTAAACGCCTGCCTGATACTTGCCGTGGAAGCCGAGGGCCGCTCGGTCGAGACAGTCGAAGGGCTCCAGCCGGGTGTCGACAGGCTGCATCCCCTGCAGGATGCCTTCATGCGGCACGGCGCCTCGCAATGCGGCTTCTGCACGCCCGGCATTCTGATGATGGCGAAGAAGCTGCTCGACGACAATCCGAGCCCGACCGATGAGGAAATCCGCTTCGGGCTCTCCGGCAATATCTGCCGCTGCACCGGCTACACCAAGATATTCGACGCGATCAAATCCGCCGCGCGCGAGATGGAGGCTGCAAGACCATGAACATCACCACCCCTATCGAACAGCGCGAGTTCAGGATCGTCGGCAAGAGCGTCAAGCGCGACGACGTGCTCGAGAAGGTGACAGGCGAGGCGCAGTACACCGGCGATATCAAGCTCCCCGGTATGCTGCACGGCAAGATCAAGCGCGCGGCCATCGCCCATGCCCGCATCAAGGCGATCGACGTCAGCAAGGCGCTCGCCTATCCGGGCGTCAAGGCAGTGCTGACCCATGAGACCGTGCCGCGCGTGCTGCACTACGGCTCGCCGCACCCTCGCTCGGCCTCCTGCACCAAGGACCAGTACATTCTCGACGACAAGGTGCGGTTTTGGGGCGAGGGCGTCGCCGCCGTCGCTGCCATCAGCGAGGAGATCGCCGACGAGGCGCTCGACCTGATCGAGGTGGAATATGAAGCCCTGCCGGCCGTCTTCGAACCGGAGGATGCCGCGCAGCCAGGCGCACCGCTGATCCACGACATCGGCCCCGGCGGCAACCTGGTGCTCGACCCCGTGCGCGTCAGCCGCGGCGACATCGACAAGGGTTTCGCCGAGGCGGATTTCGTTCTCGAGGGCACCTTTGCCGGCGGGCGGCCGCACCCGGCCTATATGGAGCCGAACGTCTGCATCGCCGACTGGGACGGCTCCAACAAGCTGACCTTCTGGACCTCGACCCAGACCTCCTTCATGGTCCGCGGCATCCTCGCCGAAGTGCTCGGCCTGCCACTCACCAAGGTGCGCGTGCTCGTGGATCATATGGGCGGTGGCTTCGGAGCCAAGCAGGACCTCTTCCAGCACGAGTTTCTGTGCGCGCTTCTGGCGAAGGAAACCCGCCGGCCGGTGAAAATGGAGTTCACCCGCCACGAGACCTTCGTGGCTGGTCGCTCGCGTCACCCCTGCAGGATCTGGCTGAAACAGGGTTTCAAGAACGATGGCACGCTTGTCGCCCGCGACATGAAGCTGGTCTATGATTCCGGTGCCTACGGTTCCCACGGTCCGGGTGTGACCATTGTCGGAACCACCGCCGCCACCTCGCTCTATCGCTGCGAGAACGTGCGGCTGGAAGGGCGCTGCGTCTATACCAACACCCCGATCAACGGCGCTTTCCGCGGTTACGGGGTGGTGCAGAGCTACTATGCGCTCGACATCCAGATGGACGAGGCGGCCGAAAGGCTCGGCATGGACCCGGCGGATTTGAAGTTGAAGAACGTTGTGCGGGCGGGTGACATCGCGCCATCAGGCCATCCGATCATCGGCCACGGACTTGAAATCTGCCTCAAGCACGGCATCGACGTGCTGGACTGGAAGAGGCTCAGGAACCGCGACCGGACGCCCGATCCGAAGCGCCCGCACATCCGCAAAGGGTGGGGCATTGGCTGCGAAATGCACGGCTCGTCCGCCTACCCGGGCATCAAGGAGCAGGGCAACGCTACGGTGAAGATCAACGAGGACGGCACGGTGACGCTCCTGACCGGTGCGGCGGGCCTCGGCACTGGCGCGCACACAGCCCTTGCGCAGATCGTTGCGGAAGAACTTGGCGTGCGCTTCGAGGACGTGGGCGTGATCCATGGTGATACGGATGTGGTTCCATGGGACATCGGCGCCTTCGCCAGCCACACGACCTATCTGGTCGGTACCGCCGCCAAGATGGCCGCTGGCAAGGTCCGCGCCGCCGTGCTCGAACGGGCAGCCATGAAGCTGCAGGTCTCGTCTGATGAGATCGACCTTTGCGATGGCAAGGTCTTCGTCACCGCCGAGCCCGACCGCTCCATGACGGTTTCGGAAGCCATGGGGCCCTCGCGCGGAATTCCCGCCGCCAACATTGTCGGCAACGGTACCTATGAACCTACCAAGTCCTATTCCTTTGCGGCGCACTTCACTGAGGTCGACGTTGATACGGAAACCGGGATCGTTGAGGTCAAGCGTGTCGTGCCGGTGCACGATGTCGGCCGGGTGATCCATCCGATCGCCGCGCAGGGCCAGATCGAAGGCGGTATCCAGCAGGGCATCGGCCATACACTGACTGAGGACTACCTGATCGACAAGAAGACCGGTCGCTCGCTCAATGCCGGCCTGGTCGACTACAAGATGCCGCTCTCCATGGACATGCCCGATATCGAGACGATCATTCTCGAGGCAGCGCCCGATCCGGGCGGCCCATGGGGCGCCAAGGGTGTGGGCGAGGATCCGATCATCGCGATCGGGCCGTCCATCGCCAACGCCATTCACGACGCGATCGGCATTCGCTTCCACCACTATCCGATTACTCCGGAAGACGTTCTCAAAGCCTTGAGGGAGAAGGGCGCATGAACATGCATATCGAGCCTGCGAGCCAGCAGAAACTCCCGATCACGATCCTTACCGGGTTCCTGGGGTCGGGAAAGACGACGTTACTCAACTACATCCTTACCGAGCGTCATGGCCATCGCATCGCGGTGATCGAGAACGAATACGGCGAGGTCGACGTGGACAGCGATCTGGTCCTCGCTTCCGACGAGGAAATCTTCCAGATGCAGAACGGCTGCATCTGCTGCTTCGTCGACGTGCGCAATGATCTGATCGACGTGATGAAGAAGCTCCTGAGCCACAAGGACAAGTTCGACCACATCATCGTCGAGACCTCAGGTCTTGCCGATCCCACGCCGGTTGCCACCGCCTTCTTCGTAGACCGCAGTGTGGCCGACGAGGTGGAGCTCGACGCCGTCGTGACACTGGTGGATGCAATGCATATCGACCAGCACCTATACGATCCGGTGCTCGACGGCAGCGACAATCAGGCGGTCAACCAGATCGTCGCGGCGGACCGCATTCTCGTCAACAAGATAGACCTTGCTGAGGAGGATGCCCTCGGTTCGCTGGAAAGCTCGCTGCGTCGGCTCAACCAGACGGCACCCATCCTGCGCTCCAGCTACGGCAAGGTGGACCTCTCCAATATCCTCGGGGTCAAAGGTTTCAGGCCGTCCTATGTGCGAGAGCGGGCGGAAATCCTCGACATCGACATGGATGACGATCACGGTGCTGACCACCACCATCATCATGATTGCTCCGAGCCCTGTTGCGACCACCCCGATCACGATCATGGGCACCACCATCACGGCCATGACCATGGACGTCCGCATGTAGCCGCCCTGCGGCCACACCTGCATGACGCGACGGTGAACTCCCACTCCTTCGTTTATTCCGAAGCCTTCGATGGCGAGAAGCTCGCAGGGTTCCTGAAGGACTATCTCGGCGAGCACGGTGGCGACATTTTTCGCACCAAGGGCATCATTTCCGTTGCCGGCGACGACCGTTTCTTTGTGCTCCAGGCCGTGCACAAGCTTGTCGATTTCCGCCCGGACCACGCCTGGGGTGAAGACAGGCGGAAGTCGAAATTCGTGTTTATCGGCCGCAATCTCGACCGTGTCAGCATCGACAGAAACTTGCGTGCATGCCTGGTGCCCTAGCAGCGAGTCTCCCGCCGGACGGCGCTTGCGTAAGCCTTTCTGTCTGAGCCGCCCGCGCACCTCCAGCGCGGGCGGTTGCTGCTGTTTTTCTAAAAATCTATTTAAAAATAATGACTTAGATCTATTTTTGTGTTGACAGAAACCACGCGGAGTGGTTCCTTTGAAGGCGAGTAGAAGCACCGACAATTGCTCACCGTCTGTTGGAAGATGAGGCTGCGATGTCGATGCTGACGAATAGAGGAATGCCCGGTTGCCCCGCCCTGGGAGCTTATGCGCCGGCCCGTTCCCTCCGTCTTCGGCATTTCCTGAGATCGCGGATCCACGCCCGGCTTCGGCCGGCATGGCGTTCATCGCGCGGCCCCGCATCGACCGGACCCTCTACGACAGGAGAAACCTATGATTATTGACCTGAGCTGCTATCCCACCGATCTGGTGGACCTGGCTTGGCGACACGACGGACCGCCGTTCACCGGCGACAAACTGCTCAAGATGATGGATGGCCCGTACTATGTGAACGGTAAGCCGCGCCGGATCGACAAGGCCTTTATCCAGCCGCCGCAGGGCAACACCATCTACACCCACGAGGTCATGGATCTGGAGGGCAAGGCCGCCATCCGCCAGTACATGGCCTACACGGAAAAGATGGTCACCGAGCATCCAGACCGGTTCCTTGGCTGCTTCGTCTACAACCCGCGCTACGGCACCACGAACGGTGCCGAAGAAATCGAACGCTATGCCAAGGAGTTTGATTTCAAGATGGTGCAGCTGCAGGCAAACATGCACGCCTACCGCCCGGACCGCGCCCTCGACTGGCTTCGCCCGGCACTGAAAAAGTGCGCGGATCTCGGGCTGATGGTGAAGGTGCATACCGGTGACGGTCCGTACTCGATCCCGACGGAGTTCTATCCGATCATCCGCGAGTTTCCGGAAGTCAACTTCATCCTGGCGCATTTCGGCGTTCAGACCGGCGGCGTCTACGTGTTCGAGCCTATGCAGATGGCGCTCGACACGCCGAGTGTCTACGTGGAATCCGGTTGGTGCCTTCAGTCGCGCATCGTCGAGTTCGCCAAGGTGCTCCCCAAGCACAAGATCCTCTTCGGCTCCGACACACCGCCGAACGAGCCGGGCATGTGGATCAACCTTCTGGAGGTCCTTTGCCATGAGCCGCCGCAGGGCCTCAACCTCGATGAGGATACGCTCGAAGATTACCTCGGCAACAACGTCGCCCGGATGATCGGCCTGGAAGCGACGAAGCCGCCGGCCACCGTCGAGGAAGCCGAGGCGTATCTGCGCCAGCACGGCGTAGCACTTGCCGCGTAAATTTGAACGGAGTGAACAATGATCATCGATACCCACCTTCACCCGACGAACCTCGTTGACGAGGCGTGGCGCCACACGGGCGAGCCCTTCACGGGTGAGCGCATGCTCAAGCTGATGGATGGCCCCTACATGATCAACGGCAAGCCGCGCCGGATCGACATGGGCTTCATCCAGCCGCCGCCGGGAAATACCGGCTACCGCGACGGCAATCGCAAGGGTCGCGAGGGCATTCGCGACTACATGGCCTATTGCGCCGAGCTTTGCCAGAAGTACCCGGACCGCTTCATCGGCAACTTCAACTACAACCCGCGCTGGGGACCTGAAAACGGCGCGGCGGAGCTGGAATTCCACGTCAAGGAATACGGCTTCAAGATGTTGAAGCTGCACGCCAACATGCACGGCTACCGTCCTGACCGGGCGCTCGACTGGTTGCGTCCGGCGATGAAGAAATGCGCCGAACTTGGGGTGGTGGTCCTCATCCACACCGGCGACGGCCCGTACACCATCCCGACGATGTTCTACCCGATCATCCGCGAGTTTCCGATGGTCAACTTCATCATCGGTCACTTCGGCATCCAGACGGGCGGCAACTACTCGTTCGAATCCTTCTGGATGGCGATGGATACCCCGAACGTCTACTGCGAATCCGGCTGGTGCTTCCAGTCGCGCATCGTCGAATTCGCCCAGCAGCTGCCGAAGAACAAGATCGTTTTCGGCACGGACAGCCCGCCGAACGATCCGGGTATGTGGCTGCGCGAACTGGAAGTGCTCTGCAAGGATCCGCCGCACGGGATCAACCTCTCCGAGGACGATCTGGAAGGTTACCTCGGCAACAACATCGCCAGGCTCGTCGGCATCGATCCGTCGCCGCCGCCGCGTGACCTGAGGGACGCCCAGGCGCGCCTGAAGGACTCGTACGCCGGCGTCGACCGCGCCACGGGCAAGCACAGGGAATTTGCCTGAACAAGTCGACGGCGCCCTTCCGGGGGCGCCGTCACCCAACCGCTGCGCCGAGGCCGAGATTATGACCGAGTACCACAAGCAAGACGTTCGTCGCTTCCTGGCCGACTACCGGGCAGAACACCCCGAGGACGTGATCACCATCGACCAGCCGGTCCTGGACGACCAGGATGCGACGGCGCTGATCTGGAACCTGGCCGATAGGGGCCAGCACCCCATGCTCTACCTCAAAAACGTCAGCGGCATCGCCAGCGAGGTCCTTTGCAACATCTTCGCCTCGCGCGACCGCATCGGGCGCCTTCTCGGCTCGACCGCCGACAGGCTGCACGAGGCCTACCAGGCGCGCGCCAATCGGCCGTTTACGCCTCAGGTCCTGGAAGAAGGCCCGATTACGCAGGAGATCATCTCCGGCGATGCCGTCGACCTCAATGCGCTGCCGATGCTCAAGCACTTCGACACGGATCGAGCGAAATACATCACCAGCGGCATTATCATCGGGGAGCATCCGGAAACCGGCGCCGGCAATCTCAGCTACCACCGCGCGATGATCCATTCGAAGAACTCGCTTGCGACCTCACTGCATTCGCGCGGCCATCTCTGGCGGCTGATGAACATGGCCAAGGAAAAGGGCAAGCCGATGCCGGTAGCCATGGTCATCGGCGGCCATCCGCTCTTCATGGTCGCCGCCTCCGCCCGCCTTGCCTTCGGCGAAGACGAACGCGATGTCGCCGGCGGCCTGCTAGGCGAACCGCTTCAAGTCGTGCGCACGCCGAAGTACGGGATCCGCGTTCCCGCCCATGCCGAGATCGTGCTCGAAGGCGTGCTAGATCCCGAGGCGCATGTGGAGGAGGGGCCGTTCGGCGAGTTCACCGGCTATTCCTCTGACCGCTCGACCAACAACCTCTTCACCGTCGAAACGATCATGCGTCGGCGCGATGCCATGCTTGTCAGCGTAGCGGGCGGCAATTCCGCCGAACACCTGAACCTTGGCCGTGTGCCGCGCGAGGCGGAGGTGGTGGAGAAGCTGAAGGCCCGCTTCCCCTCGATTACCGCGGTGCACTACCCCTCATCGGGCACGCATTTCCACGCCTATATCGCCATGAACCAGACGCGCGAGGGAGAGGCGCGGCAGGTTATGCTCGGGCTTCTCGGCTGGGACCAGTATCTGAAAACCGTCGTCGTGGTGGACGCGGACGTCGATATCACCCGCGACAGTGAGGTGCTTTGGGCGCTCGCCACCCATTTCCAGCCGCACAAGGACGTCGTCATCATCGAGGGCCTGCCGGGCAACGCTCTCGATCCTTCGGCCAGCGGCATCGGGACGACTTCGCGAATGGGGCTCGATGCGACGCGCGGCCCGAATTTCCACGGCGTGCGCGCCCGTATCAGTGATGACGCCTGCGCGCGCGCCGCAGCACTCCTGAAAAGCGCGAGATAGAGCGATGGCGCATCCACGACGCATGATCGTCGGCATTTCGGGCGCCTCCGGCGTGGTCTACGGCAAGCGCATCCTCGAACTGCTGCGTGATCTCGAAATCGAGACGCACCTGATCATGTCCCGCGCCGCCTGCATTACGCTTGCGGCCGAGGCGGTCTTTACCAGAAAGGACCTCGAAGCCCTGGCGACGACGACCCATTCCAACAAGGATATCGGCGCGGTCTGTTCCTCCGGCTCCTACAGGACCCTCGGCATGATCGTCGCGCCCTGCTCGGTCAAGACGCTTGCCGAGATCGCCACGGGCACGACGGATAACCTCATTTCTCGCGCGGCCGACGTGGTGCTGAAGGAGCGGCGTCGCCTCGTGCTGATGCTGCGAGAGACGCCGCTACATCTCGGCCATATCCGCAATATGGCACAGGTGACGGAAATGGGCGGCATCATCTATCCACCCGTGCCCGCCTTCTACGCGAAGCCCCAGAGTATCGAAGACATGGTCGATCACACCGTCGGTCGGGTGCTCGATCTCTTCGACCTTGACCCGGGCATCGTGCGCCGCTGGCCGGGAACGCAGGGAGTGGAATGACATGACTGCCCGCATCGCCGCCGATCCGGAGGCGCTTGCGCCAGAACCCCGCGTCGCCTTCATCTCGGATGATGCGATTGATATCCTTGCCTTCGCCGTTCAGTCTCTCGAAGAGGGGCGCGGGGCAGCCCTCATCACGCTCGTCGAAATCCGCGGTGGGGCGGCGCGCCGTCTCGGCGCGCAAATGGTGGTGCGGGATGACGGTCTTTATTGCGGGTTCGTTTCGGGTGGCTGTACGGAGGCTGCCGTCGCTGCCGAAGCGATGATCGCCCTTGCGAAGGGCATGGATCGTCACCTTCTTCTTGGTGAAGGGTCGCCCTTTTTTGATATCGTTCTGCCCTGTGGCGGCGGCATTACGCTTGCGATCCATGTCTTGGTGGACGCCGCAGTCTTGCGCCAGGCACTGGCCGCCCTTGATCGCCGCATGCCGGTGGGGCTGCTTTATCATCCGGGTAAGCGCGCCCTCTGTCTGCGCGAGGGCGAAGCAGCAAGCGGTTGGGATGGAGAGTGGTTCGTGCGGGCCTATAGGGCGAAGCCGCGGATCGTCGTTGCCGGCACGCCGTTGGAGGTCGGAGCGGTTGCCCGCGTTGCCGTCGCGGCCGGCTACGAGACCGTGGCGCTTGAGGGTGGCCAGGTGCCGTCACCAGGCGACCTCGACGCGGACACGGCCGTCGCTCTCTTATTTCACGATGTTGACCGTGAGTTACCGGTGCTTACCGCGGCGCTCGCGTCAGACGCCTTCTACGTCGGCGCCCTTG
The DNA here is from genome assembly GCF_059419585.1 of Ensifer sp. GW821-FHT05G01. Classification (NCBI taxonomy): domain Bacteria; kingdom Pseudomonadati; phylum Pseudomonadota; class Alphaproteobacteria; order Hyphomicrobiales; family Rhizobiaceae; genus Ensifer; species Ensifer sp. GW821-FHT05G01. The sequence goes on from NZ_JBWKSC010000002.1 coordinate 270,104, forward strand.
GCAGTCGTCGCACGCATGCCAAGCGTTGCGGGGCCCTGCTTGCGTGCGGGCAAGCGGAGAGCGTGCTTGCCCGCGTCAGGGCGCCGATAGGCATATTTGACAAGGCAAGGGATGCACGTGCACTCGCCATCTCCGTCGTTGCAGATATCGCGCATGCACGGACGCGGCTGGAAACAGCCTTCAATCCAAATTCTCACCGCTGAGAGCCGTCTCGAAAGCTTCGGACCTCATTTGCGCTCAGCCGCCATTGCACATCACCGGTTCCGATCTGCACCGATCCGAACCACGCCCGCCTCTCGTTGCGAAAAGCGGGCTATCACATGCCACATCATTTCAGGTCAACAAGCAGACAGAGGCAAGCCGGGCTCCGTTCGAAGCCCGGCGTTGCTCTATTGCGCGTTGGCGCCGAGATCGATCTTGCCGAGAAGAAGCGCGGGATCCTCTGCGGCTCCGACGAGGTCGAGCGCATTGATGCCGGCAGCGTCCTTGGCTTTGACCGTCAGGGTGAAGGTTCCCGGCTTGGTGATGAACTGAGAAAGCGCCGTGGCTGCCTCCTGCAGTTTTGGTTGCGTGGACGCAAACTGCTGCAGACCAGCGGTCGTCATCATCACAAGGATGCCGCGCACGCTGTCTTCGGTTAGGCCGTTCTCATCGGCATAGAGCTTGATGCCCTTTGCCATGATCCCCTTGTCCTCGATCTTGACCTTCGCCTCCCGGGCCGTGAGGCCGAAGAGTGCCATCTGAGCGGCGGTCATGTCGCCGGAGAAGAAGTCCGTGGTGACACCGCCCATGATCCCCGAGAAGGAAAAGCTGCCCATGTCCTTGCCGCTCAAGGAAATATCCTTGATGACGAGGTTCTCATTCGGCTCGTCCCAGGCCAGTTCGACGTCGGAAGAAAAGACCAGTCTGTCGAAGCCAAGCTGGCGCAGCGTCTTGGAGCCTTCGTCCACGGCGTCCGAAGGGAGCGGCACGCTGAGGTCCTGATAGGCAATGCGAACGTCGGTCGGGATGCCGTTGCGCGGCTTGGTCAATGCCACTTCATAGCTGTCCAGCGTAAACCGGATGCGCTCGGGGACGGAAGGCATGGCAGCCTGGTCCACCGGTTCCTCGTTCAACTCCGCGTTCGGGTTGGCGGCTTCGTTGGACGGATCCGCCTCGGGCGATGCGTCGGTGGTTTCAGGCGGCGCTGTGGCGCTGTCGGTTGAGCTGTCTTCTTCCGTGACAGTTTCGGTGGCAGACGTGCTTGCCGCTTCCCCCGGCATATCGATGTCCAGACCCTTCAACCGGATCGTGCCGAATTCCGGCATGAGCGTGGTGAGAGGGAAGCTGTCGATCTGCTCTTCGTTCAACGCCGCCAGTTTCGTCAGCGCTTCCATGGTCGGGTGCCACGAGAAGCCTGTGATGCTCGCTTCCGAGAATCTGGCGTAATCGGCACCTTCGCCGGTGGAAACGCCATGCATCGCGCCGTCGAAGGTGCGACCTTCGAGATGAAACGCCATCTTGTCGACGTCCAGCTTGATTGTCCTGCTTCCGCCGTCGTCATCCTTTTCCGAGATCTGTGTCTTGAGACCGAGCATCTCGATGTCGCCCTTGCCGATGATGTCGGCAAGCGAAAGGGCGCGCTTGAAAAACGCCTGATGCTCAGCAGGCGGCAGTGCGTCGGGATCGGCCACTTGCAGCTTCTGAAGCGTTTCAAGGAGCGGTTCGGCCGGCATGCGGATGCTCAAGCCACTGCTGCGCAACTCGTCGTAGCTGAAATTCGACGCGCCATGCGATAGCACGATGTTCTTGACCGAGACGGGGCCGTAAAGTGGTTTGGGGTCTTTGTCGTCAGGCCCTGCCTTGTCCCCGTATATCCGGGCGAGATAGGCGGCGTCGAAATCCTTGCCGTTCATGGCGCCCATGGAGCCGTTCATTTCCTCCCGTCTCGGCTCGCCTTCTCCGTTCGGGATGTCCAGCTTCAAACCGAAGCTCGCCCCGCTTGCAGAATAGCGTGCCACGCGGCCGCCGCCGATATCCTCCAAAGCAACATCCTTGTAGACGGTCTTCTGCTCAGAGCCGGCGACAGCCTGGCTGATCGTAACTTCCGGCGCCAGCACACGCTTTGCCGCAAAGCCCTCAATGCGTTTCAGCAGCGGCACCTCCTTCGCTTGATCGCCGCTCTTTGCATTTGCCACGGTGGCGAAATCGGGTTCTTCGATGCTCACCTGTGGCACGGACAGTTTGCCCATCGCCAGTTCGAGCTCGAGCCCCTGCAACTCAAACCCGCCCTTCAGGAAGGAAATCGTGGGTCGCCCGTCAATCGCAGCGACGCGCACACTGCCGCCGCTGGCGAAAGGAAGCGTGACGTCACGCATATGAATGCGCCCGAAAAAGTCGGCTTCAACCGAACCTGCCTTGCCACCGCGCTCAACAAGAAATCGATCGGCCTCCCTTGCGATCATGAACTTGCCGGCGGTTGCGCCCGCCACTGCGAGCGCGATGATCGCTACCGAGGCCCATAACGCCTTGCGCCCGCCACGACCGGTTCCAATTTCTGCTTGCGGCACGATTTTTGTTCCTTCACTAAACAAGACTCACAACGATTCCTTGCGTGCCGTGTGACTAATGAGCGGCTTCGCTTTATGCAAGTTTTGCGAGCGTTGAAGCACATCGTTCCTGCGCCGGACCATCAGACCGTGTGTCGCGGGTTAGTCCGGGTGAATAGCAGTCGCTCGTCGTTCCCATGACGATAGCCACCGCGGTCATTCTGGATCTGGCGTCAATCGACGACGGTCGCGCAATCAGGGCGCTGAGTGCGTTTCGATCATTCAGGGCGACGTGGCGTCTGCCCAGTTGATGCGAAGTTGCGGCTAACCGTTCGAAGTCTGAGCCTTCCGAAAAGCCATTACACCCCCGCGATCCCGAGGGCTGCCAAGCGTCAGCTTGCCAATCACGCCGTCTCTATTCGCGCGCGGCTTCAGCCGGCGGAGACGTATTTTCTCCAGCCATGCTCGCCGCGAAAACCCAGCACCTCCCGGACCTTCCGGTTCGACAGAAGCGTCTCGAATTCGCCGAGTTCCCGCTTGAGCGGTGTGCCGGAATAGAACCGGTCGATCAGTTCGCGGGTCGGCAGATCGGAGGAGGTGTCGTCGTTGGCAGCATTGAAAATCTGAAACCCGAGCCCGTCCTTTTCCACGGCGCGAAGCGTGATCTGGCCAAGGTCGCGCGCATCGATGTAGCTCCAGGCGATACGCTTGCGGAAACCCGGATCTGCAAACCATCCGGGAAACAACGCGTACTCATGCGGTTCGATGACGTTGCCGATGCGCAAGGCGTAGATGTCGATGCCGCTGCGCGCCGCAAACGCGCGTGCCGTCTGTTCGTTGACGACTTTCGACAGGGCATAACTGTCCATAGGGTCAACGTCGTACTCCTCGTCGAGTGGGAAGTAGGCCGGGTTGCGGGGTTCGTTGGCGAAGACGAGGCCGTAGGTCGTTTCGCTGGATGCGATGACAACCTTGCGAATACCGAGTTTCACCGCCGCTTCGATGACGTTGTAGGTGCCGAGCGCATTGACGCGGAAAAGCTCGTTATCGGGAGCGATCATGATGCGTGGAATGGCGGCAAAGTGCACGACGGCGTCGATGGGCTGCGGTCTCAAGGACGGGTCGAACTCGTGCAGCCCGGTGTAGCTCGACAAGGCGTTGAAGACTTGGCCGCTATCGGTGATATCGGTGATGAGTGTCCTGACCTTGGGATTTTCGAGTGGCCGGGTATCGAGGTTGAGCACCTGGTGCCCTCTTTCGACCAGGTATTCAACCACATGGCGGCCGGCCTTGCCGCTGCCGCCGGTGAAGATGATCCTCTTTGTCATTCTGCTCCCCACACTGTGATATACATGTGTTCTCTCTCGCCAATGCGCTCAGGAACCATTGAGCCGATGGCTCAAATGATCGGCATTGCGAACCCGCCGACAAAGCCGCGAAGTATGAATTGCGGCTGTCGATCAATACTCTGCGATGCTGTCGATACGTCTCGCTCGCGTCAACAGGGAAGACCTTGATACGGCCCGCGTCCGCGCCTTGAAGGCGCGACGCGGGCGCGGCAGACTGCGAGGGGTTTCATCCGGGCACCCACGACGAGGCCCCGGACGAGACCGTCACTTTTGGATGCACGTATCGACCGTGTCCTTGGTGCATTCATCAAGTCCGGTGAACACCGGATCTTCTACCGGCTTGCCGGCGATCAGGTCCATCATCACGGACGGCGCCTTGTACCCCATTTCGAACGGGCGCTGCCCGACGAGAGCTGTCACCAGTCCTTCCCTCGCGATGGCCACCTCGTCACCGATCGTGTCTGCGGCGCCGATGACGAATTCGTTCTTGGCAATCTTTTCCGCTATCGGCTTGAAGAGATCTCGGTAGGGCTGCGGTGCCCCGAACAGTGGCCAGCCGCCCATGATGCCGAAGGCGTCGAGGTCCGGGTTGGCTGCAAGAATGTCGGTCATCGCCTGGACGCCTTTGGCCCCGTCGTCATTGGTAAAGACCGGGCAGCCTGCGACTTCCGTCCAGCCACCTTCGCCCTTCAGTTCCGTCAGCCCCTCCTTGCCGGTTAGCGTGTCGCGCATGCCCTGGGCCCGGCGCAAGATATTGTCCGCTCCCGGATTGCCTTCGATCGTGCAGATCTTGCCGCCACTCGGCTTGGCCTTCTTGATGTATTCACCGATCCGCGCGCCCATCAGGTAGTTGTCGGTTCCGAGATAAGTCTTGCGCAGTGCAGAGTCCTCCTTGGCGAGGTCGGCGTCGAGCGTCATGACCGGAATGGTCGGGTTGGCTGTCTTCAGCGTCTGAGCGATCAGTTTGGCATTCGAGGGCGAAATGGCGATTGCGGCCGTGTCGGCCTTGCCGAGCATGTCCTGAACGATCTGCGCTTCGCCTGCCTCATCCGACGTCGAGGCCGGTCCGGTGTAGAAGCATTCATATTCGGAATCCGGATTTTCCTTGTTCCATTTCTGGCAACCCTGATTGATCGCTTCGAAGAAGGGGTTGTCGAGGCCCTTCACGACGATGACGAGTTGCTTCTTGGCCAATGCCTGACCGGCGCAGAGTGCCAGGACGGCGACGGCAGCCAACAATACAGTTTTTCTCATTCTTTCCTCCCATTGAACAAGCGGACAGCATCTGTCCGCGGCACAAATCAACCCGGATACCAGACGACACGAGGATCGTTCGGCTGACGCTCGTATTGCCAGGCCGAGTCGATAAGCTTTTCGAGATCGTAGTCAGGGCGCCAATCCAAGAGGTACTTGGCCTTGCTGTTATCCATCCAGTTCGAGTGGAATGCGCTGGGAACGTCGACTGAAGCGAGGCCGCGCGTGCGTGCGAGGTAGCTTGCGACCTCGCCGTAGTCGACCGGGCGATCCATGGAGACATTGAAGAGCTGCCGTTCGGCACGCGGGTTGTCGATTGCCGCCAGGATCGCCGAGACCAGGTCGCCGACATGGACGAAATTGCGTTTGAGCGGCCGACCATCGGCGTCACGCAGGAGCGGCACGGTACCGGTTTCGGCGTATCGCCTGGCTTCCTCAGGCGCAAAGAAGGTCTTCCAGTCAGGCCCGCCGAATAGATCGTCGCCGAACGACAACGTGTGCTTGAAGTCGTCCTTCTCCATGATCCACGGTGCACGCAGGCAGCAACCATTCGCTCCATATTGAACCGCGTATTGCTCGAGCATCACTTCCTCGAGAACCTTCGATAGCGCGTAGCAGCCGGGGTAAGCCCGGTGCGGGGTGTTCTCGGTCACAGGTCCATCGTGGCGGTGGAAGAAATGACCAACGGCCGCGTCACCGCCGACCAACACGAACTGGCGCGCGGAAGGGCTCGTCCGGAAGGCCTCGAGTAGCCAGAACATGCCCTTGATGGTGGTGTCCATGACATCGTCGGGCGTTTCCTTGCAGGTGGCGAGGTGCACGATATGGGTCACACCCTTCACTGCGGCTTCGACCACATTGCGGTCGGCAATCGTTCCGCAAACCACGTCCATTCGCTCGGACGGATCAAGCCGCCGATTGTGGCAGAGCGCACGGATTCGCGCTCTCGAAAAACGTGCTTGGTCAAGCAGCCTCGCGATGAGGTTCCGCCCGACCTTGCCCGTTGCACCGGTGACAAGGATAAGCATGCTCGTCTCCCACCGATGTCTAATATACAGGGCAACGTGTATTTGTCATACAAAACAGTTTCTACGCAGAGGACGTCATTGACGCCTTCATAAGGATTTGCGTAAATAAGCTGTCGACCGCTGGGTGAAGACTGAGGAACGATCGCGCCCCCTGGCGTGCCGGCGCGCTTCGGGAGGCGAGACGGCTGGTGGCGACACTTGAGATCACCAACATTTCCAAGCACTTCGGTGCCATTCAGGCGGTTAGCGACGTTTCGCTTTCGCTGGAGGCGGGGCAGGTGGTCGGCCTCATGGGAGATAACGGCGCCGGCAAATCAACCTTGGTCAAGATGATTGCCGGGAATTATCGGCCGAGCCAGGGAACGATACGGCTCAACGGCAGCGAAATCGTGCTGCATCGGCCGATCGAGGCTAGGCAGCACGGCATCGAAATCGTTCACCAGGACCTGGCGCTCTGCAATAATCTATCGGCGGCAGCCAACGTCTTCCTTGGGCGCGAGCTCAGGCGCGGCTTCGGCCCTTTGCGGGTGCTGGACTATAAGGCGATGTACAGGCGCGCGGGAGAAATCTTCAGGGAGCTTCGATCCGAAACGCGCCCTCGTGACCTCGTCCGGCAGATGTCCGGAGGGCAAAGGCAGGCGGTCGCGATCGCGCGAACGATGATTTCCGAGGCAAAGATCGTCCTCATGGACGAACCGACGGCCGCCATATCCGTGCGCCAGGTCGCCGAAGTGCTGCATCTGATCCGAGGGCTGCGCGACCGCGGCATTGCGGTCGTGCTCATCAGCCATCGCATGCCGGACGTCTTTGACGTTGCCGATCGCGTGGTGGTCATGCGTCGCGGCCGAAAGGTTGCCGACAAGCCAATCTCGCAGACATCGCCTGAGGAAGTGACTGGACTGATTACCGGCGCCATCGAAATAGGATGAGCGCTGCAAGGCTGCATCGAGGGAACGTGTAGACGATGGCAACGATGCTCGACCAGACCATGGCTCAGAAACGGCGCACGCTGGGGGCCGCCGTCCTCGCCAACCAGACCTTCTGGGTTTTGCTCGCCGTCGTGCTGGCATGCGTTTTCCTGTCCTTCGCGACGGATTCCTTCGCCACGTCGAAGAACCTTTACAACATCACCCGCAACACCACCTTTGTCGCCATCATTGCCCTTGGCATGACGCTGGTCATCATCACAGGCGGGATAGACTTGTCTGTCGGGTCGGTGCTTTGCCTATGCAGTATGATTTTGGCGGTGGTCATGCATGCCGGCTACAGTATCGAGGTCGGAATTGCTGCCTCGGTGGCAACGGCGCTTCTCATCGGCGCGTTCAACGGTGTCCTGATCGCCTATTTGGGATTTCCACCTTTCGTGGTCACACTTGGCATGCTTTCGATTGCGCGAAGCCTGGCCATGGTCGCCTCCAACAACACTGTCGTTTTTCAGTTTGGCCCCGACCACGACAAGCTGCTGGCTCTTGGCGGTGGGGCATGGCTGTTCGGCATCGCCAACCCGGTAATCTACATGATCGTGCTGGCGCTACTCACTGGCTTCGTTCTGCGGTGGACAAGGCTCGGTCGCTATATCTACGCCATCGGCGGCAACGAGCACGCGGCAACCGCGACCGGTATTCCGGTTCGACCGATCAAGGTCGGTGTCTATATGATTTCCGCCCTCTCGGCCGGCGTCGCCGGCATCGTCCAGACCGGGTGGCTCGGAGCGGTGACAACCAACATTGGCGCCGGCATGGAGCTGCAGGTCATCGCAGCGACGGTGATCGGCGGTGCCAACCTGGCCGGCGGCACAGGCACGGCCCTTGGCGCGCTGGTCGGTGCAGCGCTCATTGAAGTGATCCGCAATAGCCTCGGGCTGCTCGGCATCAACGCATTCTGGCAGGGGACGTTCATCGGCGGCGCGACCATCCTCGCGGTCCTTTTCGACCGCATCCGCAATTTCCGGCAGTCTGAATAGCTCACCAATCCCATGTAAGCACGGCGCTGTACGCGGTGCTTCCTGGGGCCACCTTCCAGGAGATCAAATTCATCTTGTTGGCGGGTGGAATTGGCGCCCCGACGCAGGCCACATGCATTGTCTTCTGGAGGTGGTTCGGCTGTGGGTGGCAGTGCAATCTTCCGCACTTGAGGTGGCTATCAGGCAGCCGCAGTCGCTTTTGAGAACCTGGTGGTTGACCGCGCAGATGCTTGGGCGACGGCACCTTCTCACTGGTGTCACTGGTCTCCGCCGGCCTTGGGATCGGCTTTGCGCCGGAATGGACGCCGGATCTGCCCAACCGAAACTTCGAGCTTCGCAAGGTGAGGAGCGTAGATTTCAGGATCGGGCTCGATGTCGCCTGGTCGAAGGATGATCCAACGGCTACCCGTGACGACATCATCGATATCGTGCGGTCGCTGGCCAGCGATCCCCCTATCGGGCGGAACGGTCTGCCGGGGGGGTATTCGGTCCCGGCTCTCGCCTTTCAGGCAGTGCTATGCTGAACCTCTTGGCGCGCAACCCCTTTTTACCCGGTCAAGCCGCGCACAAACTGGCGCTGGCAGCGACGCTGCCAACGCCCGGTACGCTCATTTGCCAAGTGACTGGTTCATGAGCTCGGCAGTCCCCTAGATGCACCGAGGGTTCTGATCCAATCAAGGCAACAGACCTTCAATATTTCTTTTTGCGAACGATCTTGTTGCCACGTGGTCCGCTGATGACAGGTGTTCTATCACGGTTTTCAGAAACCAGGCTTCGCCAGCGTTCAACGCGGTCGGCGGCCAAAGTGCCGCTTTTGACGGCTGCCTGAACCGCGCAGCCCGGTTCATGCGCATGGGTACAATCGCGAAAGCGGCAAAGCTGTGCCAGTTCCTTTATGTCGGAAAAAAGCGTGTCGATCCCATCGGTGATATCGCTGACGTACAGTGTTCTTATTCCGGGCGTATCGATGACCCAGCCGCCGCCCGGAATAGGATGTAGCGAGCGCGCGGTCGTGGTGTGACGGCCTTGCGCGTCATGTTCGCGAATAGTCCCGGTTTTCTGCTGTGCGTTCGATTCAAGTCTGGTCAACGTGTTGACCAACGTCGACTTTCCCACTCCCGACGATCCAACCAGAGCGATCGTTTGGCCAGCGCCGCACCAGGAACTCAAAAGGGAGCTTGCATCGGCTGAGCGCCCATTCAGGGCAACGACAGGTAGGTCGCGCTGCAAAGCCTCGGCTTTGGCCTGAAATATGCCAACGTCTTCCGCGGTGTCAGCCTTGGTCAACACGACCACCGGTTTGCTGCCCGCCTGGTTAGCCATGATGAGGTAACGTTCCAGCCGCTCGATATTGAAATCGGCGTTGCACGACGTCACGATCAACAGTGTGTCGATGTTGGCAGCAACAAGTTGTTGGCCACGTCCGACCTCCGGGCGTCGCTTAAACACGGTCTTCCGGTCAAGCCGCCTGACAAGCATGTCGGACCGGGGATCGGCAAGCACCCAGTCGCCCACGGCGAAATCAGCCGTATTGGCATTGGCAGGTAGCTCTAGCCTGATCGATCCCGTGGTGCCCATCGCCTCAATGCGTGCCCGGTGAACCGACGCAACGCGCCTGGGTACGAGGTCTGCTTCGGTCGGCTTTACCTGATCCGCAAAAAAGCCGGACCAACCAAGCAATTCCAACGCTGAGTGGAGACTGGAGTTCGTCAAATTTTGCTTCGCCTTTGATTTTTTGCAGGCTTTTTGCCTAGTTGCGCTGATGATCTCGTTTTGGCAAAGAATTTGCGTAAGCTGCAGCCTCGCCGGAGTAGGGGAAATGGTCCCCTAACTGACTGTCTCCGTCATAGACTTTGAAGGCTGGTCCATCGACTTCGACGATCTTATACCCATTCACGTATTCAAATTTTGGTGTTTTCCAACCCATAAATGCTCTCCAGTTTCGGTTCAGTGTTTCCAAACTCTGAAAATGATGTCCGGCTGTCATACTTCGCAATCTATCGCAATATCACGTGCCCGCACAAAAGACGAACTAGCCAACGCCGGTTCGTATCCCATCAAGGCGAGGGATTGATAGTCGGCTCTGCGGCCGAGCGGACGGGCAACTCAGAGAGACAGATGCCGCATAGCTGGTGTTGAAGGCTGCAGTCCTGAGATTTGATGATACTACGCGGCCAATTGCCCGTGGCGTTCGAGGAGACTCATCATGAGCCCGTTGGCATGGGTAAAATTGGCGCGCTGATCCTGGAGATGGTGTGTCCATTTCTCGCCGTGAAAGAGGTTGTTGCGGAAGCGCCAGACGATGATCAGCGCGGTGAGCAGCCAGTCACGTGGATCGTTGTCGCTGCCATCGAGAACCAACCAGACAACAGCGGGTTTGGTCGTCACGCCGATCCTCGGCAAGCTTTATTCCGGCGAGTAAACGGCCCACGGATGCTATTCGGGCGCGGTCGTCGATGTCCACTTGCCGGACAGGACGAGCGGCGACAGGCTGAGATCGCCGACGACCTGCTCGACCAGTTGGTTCTGCTCCCTCGCGGTGTAGACGACGGCTTCGACTGCGATAATGCCGCCCTCGCTCGCAGAGTGACTTTCAAGTGCCCGGAGACGCAGCTTTCGCGCCTCCATCGCCTGCAGCAGGGCTGAGCGCACGACGGCCTCTTCCTTAGCCAGGCATTTCAGCTCGATCATGTAATAACGCTCGACGGCTTCCTTCTCTGGCGCGTGCCGCTCGATCAGCGCGCCGATGCGGGGCATGGTGAGGTTGATCAGGAGAACAAACGCGCAGGCCTCCGACGCCGCAAGCAAATAGCCATAGCCGGCCAGCACGCCGACGGCACCGGTAGACCAGACCGTCGCCGCTCCGCTCAAACCCCGAACGCTCAGCCCATCACGCATGATAAGGCCGGCCCCGAGAAAGCCGATCCCGGTCACCACCTGCCCGCCCATGCGCACATCCGTGCCGCCGTCAATCAGCATGCCAAGCGAGGTGAAGGCCGCAGCACCCAGCGAAACCAGCGCATGAGTGGTGAGGCCCGTGTACCGCTGTCGCCACTGACGCTCCAGCCCGATCACCATTCCAAGGAAGGCCGCGATGGCGAGATTGGACGTGATCGACAGCTCGTTCAGGAGGGCTGATTCAAAAGACGACATTCACACATCCTGTTCAGCATGCGCGACAGGGAGAGCCTGAAGGGGCTTGAGCGATTGCTGGCGCGGGTCGATTTAACCGGCCTGCCACTGCACTTGCAAGCGGCTTTCATCCGTGAGCCTTAACGCTCGACACCGAGGATGGGGATTGCTCAGCGGGGCAACGGTCGCTCGGTGCTCCTGCATAATTCCTCAAACCGCGATCGATCGATTTTGGGGACGCCCAGGTCAATGGCCAATCCCCCTTGAGGCACCCTTCAGGGGGAGCTGTCACGCGAGTGATAGAGGACATGGCGACTGTCGGACCCGATCCCTGCCTGAGCTGCGGGGGCTGCGTCCCAAATTGTATTTCCAAGTCCAAACAGTTCGATGCTTTGAAACAGTCGCCGATGTCGAGAGGCAGGCTTGCGCTAGAGCGTCGTGCGTTTAATGGTTCCGGCATTCGGCTCTATTGAAGGCAGATAGGCTGAAAGCTTGCCGCTACCTGCCGCTGTCCACCATCGACACAACACGCCCGCGAATATCCAAAGAATGAAACTTACCCATGATTCACCTCCATCTGAAGTGAAACACAAATCGACAACAAACGGACTCCGATGGACGAGTCAGTTTAATCGAACGAGGCTCTAGGCCGAGCCGCGCAGCATGATCTCGGCGCTGAGCAAGATGCGCTCGTCCGCGGGGAAGGCCTGGTCGGCATTTTCCGTTTCGCCGAGCTTGTAGAGCAGAAGCTCGATCGCCAGCCGGCCGATCTCGTTGTAGTTCTGCGCCACCGTCGTCAGCGGTGGACAGGTATAGCGCGACAGCGGGTGGTCGTCGTGGCCGGCGACGCGCAGGTCGCTGTCGGCTTCCCGGCCGACCTTGATGCCCGACTGGAAGGCGGCCGCAATGACACCGAAGGCGACGCGGTCGTTGGCGCACAACACCGTTCTCGTCGGAAAGCCGCCTTCGCTGAGAATGCGTAGCGTTTCGTCATAGCCGAATTTTTCGAAATCCCACGAGGCATTCGGCGCAGTCGGCACGATGGCCGCATCCATCTTCAGCTGCTGCATCGCCTCCTGATAGGCGTGTTGGCGGGCGAGCGCGTTGTTGTTGACCGGCGGCATGCCGAAGTAACAGGGCGGTTCGCCGGAGCGGCAGAGATAGTCGACCATCAGCTTGAAGCTCTGCCGGTTGTCGGTGCCGACGAAGGACGAACTGCCGTCGAGCGGCGAGTCGACATAGACAAGCGGGATGCTCTCGCCGAGCGAGGTGAGCTTCTGGTGATGAGACTGGACGCCGAGCGGGGCGATGATCGCGCCGGCGACGTTCATCGACTTGAAGGTCTCGATGGCGCGCTCTTCCATCTCCGGCTTGCCATCCGAAGACAGCACGAAAGCGAGAAAGCCCGCCTGGTTGGCGATATGCTCGATCCGCCGTGTCAGCGCCATGTAGAATGGGTCGGTGGAGTTGGGAACGATGACGCCAAGAATATTGGTTCGCCGCCGGTTGAGATTGACGGCGAAGATGTTCGGCCGGAAGCCCGATTGCTTGATCGCGGCCTCGATGGCGTCGCGGGTCTTCTTGCGAACCGAAGATGGATCGTTGAAGTATTTGGAGACTGTGGGGCGCGACAAACCGACGAACTCCGAAAAATCCTCCATCGTCTTGATTTGTCTGTCCACGGTCGAAGCGCCCCCATTCTTCTTTTGGGTTTCGTTTATAGATTTATTTCCGAGGGATAGGCAGTGTCGACTGCGAAATATTCACGGAATGAACAGCCGCCTCTATCCTTTGCAGGCAGCGAAGTAATCCTCCAGAACCGTATCGACGGCGGCAATCGCCAGTGCCTTTGCTTGCGGCGCCACCTGGCCGTCTCGCACCCGCTCGTAACTTCCCGAGAGATACTGGCTGATCAGCGTTTCGGGGATGGTGACGCCATCAAGCAGCCGGAGAAGCTCTTCGACCGCCGTCGCGACCTTCGGATGCGGCCAGTAGTAGCGGATGCGGTCGCTGTAGGAGAAATGGCGCTGAAGCCGCAGCGCTTCGGGCGAGCCGTGATAATACTTGCCCCAGTTGGCCGGCTCCTCGCGCATGACCTCCTCGGTGGTTTCAGCAAGGCTCTTCGAGCGCGCATCGGGAAACAGGAACGCGGCGATCTGGTCGAGGCCATAAAGCGCTTCGCGCAGCGCGAAGGTGAGGCCGGGGCCGACCTTGAGGATGGCGAAGCCATCGGACACTAGATCGCGAAGTGCGTCTTGGGTCTGGTAGTCGGTGGAATGCGCCTCGAAGACGAAGCCATCGAGCTTCGTCAGGCTCTGGCTCAACGCGGCGGCCTTCTGGCGGTCGTAGGGAATGACGTTTTCGTTGCCGAATTCGACGCCCGGCTGAACGACGGCGCCCACCACGCGTGAAAAGGCTTCACCGGCGCCGGCTTCGCCGAAGGCCCGGCGATGAATGTCGACGGTTTCGACGGCCGCATTGGGGGCGGTGACTTCGAGCTCGTCCAGTTCCTCCAGCGCGCCGCCGGGGACCGGAACTTCGGTGCCGATGATGTAGACCGGAGCGGTTCCGTCGCGTCCGCGGATCGCATCTTCGGCGGCAGCGGCAAGCCGTGCCGCACGCGTCGCGGTCGTCGCATCGGGAAGGGCGACCGGCTCGCCGGCGCAGCCCATGCTGGTGTCGAGATGCAGCTTGGTGAAGCCGGCCTGAGCATAGGCGCGGATCATCGCTTCGGCCTTCGCCATCGCCTCAACCGCCGGCAGGTTCTTCCACGGGTTAGGACCGAGATGGTCGCCGCCGAGGATGATGTTTTCGATCGGGAATCCGGTCTTTGCGGCGATCTCGCCGACGAAGCCGGTGAAGTCGGCGGGCGTCATGCCTGTGTAGCCGCCCTCCTGGTTGACCTGGTTGCAGGTCGCCTCGATCAGGAGATGCGTGCCTTCCTTCAGCGCCCTGAGCATTGCGGCCTCGATCACCAGCGGATGGGCAGAGCAGATGGAAGGAATGCCGCGCAGGCCCGGACGGTCGCGCCATTGGGCAATGTCGATCAGATAGTTCGACTTCATGGATTTCAGTCCTTTCGCGCGCTGATGAAGGCTTCGAGTTCCGCTCTCGTCGATGCACCTTCCATCGGTCCGGAGATCATCACGGCGCGGGCGCCGGAGGCGTTGGCGAATTCGAGCGCTTCGTGAGGGGCCGCACCGTTCAGCCAGAAGCTGACGAAGGTGGCGCCGAAGCAGTCACCCGCTCCGGTCGGGTCGACCTCCTCGACGGCAAAGCCGGGCAAAGTCAGCGTCGTTTCCGCATCGAAGTAGCTGGCGCCCTCGGCGCCGCGCTTGACGACGACGACCTTGATGCCGGAGCCAAGGAGTTCAGCGATGGCGTCCGCCTCGGTTTTCGCCTCGGTGAACAGGAAGAGTTCGGCGCCGCTCGGCAGGAAGACGTCGGCCTTGGCAAGGACCATCCTCAGTGCTTCGCGCATGCCGGGGCTTTCGAGGATTTCCGCGCGCAGATTGGGGTCGAAGGACACGGTGCCGCCGCCAGCCTTGACGATGTCGATTGCCGCCAGAATGCTTTCGACCACGCTTGGCGCGTAGAGCGACGACCCCATGACATGCATGTGGCTGCAGCTTTGGGCGAGCGCGATTGCCTTGTCATCGAGGCGAATGCTGCCGCAGGCGCTGTCGCGGATGTTGAAGACGAAGGCGCGGCTGCCGTCGTCGCGATAGCGAACGAAGGCGCTGCCGGTGGTAGCGAGCGGATCGACGGTAATGCCGGAGATATCGACGCCGTCTGCCTCGAGCCGCGCCAGGTTAACGTGACCGAAATCGTCGCCGCCGACACGTGAGATGATCGCGCTTGCCTGACTGAGCTTGCCGACCTGGTCGATGAAGATGGCAGGCGCGCCGGACGGGAAGGGGCCGACCAGCGGTGTTGCTTGGCGGAAGCCGTCGCCCTTTTCGGTGGCGATGATCTCGACGAGGATTTCGCCGATCGTCAGTATCTTGTGCATGTGTGTCACTCGTATCGGGTCAGCGCTTTGCCTGCTTGGCACGAACGTCGAGCCAAACCGCGATCAGGATCACCAGGCCCTTGACGATGAGCTGGTAGAAATAGGGGACGGACAGCATGTTCATGCCGTTGTTCATCACGCCGATGATGAGCGCGCCGATCAGCGTGCCGACCATGGTGCCGACACCGCCGGCAAGCGACGTTCCGCCGAGAACGGCAGCGGCGATCGCGTCGAGCTCGTAGCTCATGCCGGCATTGGTCTGGGCGGAGAAGAGCCGCGAGGAGAGAAGAACGCCGCTGATCGCCGCCATCACGCCCGAGATCATGAAGATGATGATCTTCAGGCGATCGACCTTGATGCCCGAGTAGATGGCCGCCTCGCGGTTGCCGCCGGTGAGATAGGCACGGCGCCCGAAGCTGGTCTTGCTGAGCACGATCTGGTTGATGACGAAGAGAACGGCAACGACCCAGATGATGATCGGCAGGCCGAGGACGCTTTCTGTGCCGATCGCCGTCCATGTCGAATTGTCGATCATCGCCGGCGCGCCGTTGGTCGGCAGGCTGACGAGGCCGCGGTAGATGCCCATGGTGGCGACGGTGACGATGAAACTCGGTAGCAGCAGCTTTGCCGTCAACACGCCGTTGAGCATGCCCATCAGAGCGCCGGCCACAATCGTCACGGCGAGCGCCGGGCCGAAACCGAGGCCGAAGGCGAAACATTGCGCCCCGACCATGCCGGCAACCGCGATGATCGAGCCGACCGACAGGTCGATTTCGCCGAGCAGGATCACCCAGGTCATGCCGAAGGCGGCGATTGCGATCACGGCCACCTGCTGCAGGATGTTCATGAAGTTGACGACCGACATGAACCGCGGATTGAGGAAGGAGAAGATGACGCAGAGCATCACCAGCGAGAGAAGGATGCCGCCATATTGCTTCAACGCCCTGACGAAGGCGGCCTGGGCTGCAGTTTGCTGGGTCATGATTGGAAACCTGTTGCGTGCGCCATGATCGTTTCGGGATTGAGGTCGGTGCCGGAAAGGGTCGCGCCGAGCACGCCCTCATGCATGACGACGACGCGGTCGCTCATTCCAAGCACTTCCGGCAGCTCGGAGGAGATCAGCAGGATCGCCGTCCCTTCGGCCGCCAACTGGCGGATGATCTTGTAGATTTCGAATTTCGCGCCGACATCGACGCCGCGGGTTGGCTCGTCGAGGATGAGCACCTTCGGCCGGGTCAGGAGCCATTTGGCGAGCACGATCTTCTGCTGGTTGCCGCCGCTCAGCGCGCCCGTTGGCGTATCGAGCGAGTGGGTCTTGATCGCAAGCCGGCCGACTTCGGCGGCCGCCGCCTTGCGCTCGGCACCACCGCGGGTAAAGCCGAAAGGGCCGGTGAAATCGGGAAGGGCGGCCATGGAGATGTTCCACCCGACGCTGTGTGCCAGCACCAGGCCCTCTTCCTTGCGGTTCTCGGTGACGAAGCCGATGCCGCGGGCAATTGCTTCGGCGGGCGAGCGGAAGCGCGCAGCCTTGCCATCGAGCCGCACGGCGCCGTCGGCATTCTTCATGCCGAACAGCGCATTCATGACTTCCGACCGGCCGGAGCCGACGAGGCCGAAAAAGCCGAGGATTTCGCCTGGGCCGACTTCGAAGGAAATGTCGGCGAATTCGCCCTCGCGCGTCAGGCCTTCGACTGCCAGCACCGGCGCACTCTGCGTCGAGTGATCAAGGGTCGGCGGCGGATAGATCTCCTCCATTCGCCGTCCGACCATCAGCGCGATCAGCGCCTCGATGGTGACGTCGTTGCGATCATGGGTGGAGACATACTCGCCATCGCGGATGACCGTGATGTCGTCGCTGAGCCGCATGATTTCTTCCATGCGGTGGGAAATGTAGATGACGGCGACGCCACGGCTTTTCAGCCGGCCGATGATCTCGAACAGGATCTCGGCTTCGCTGTCGCTGAGCGACGAGGTCGGTTCGTCGAGAATGACGACCTTTGAGTCGTGGCTGAGGCCTTTGGCGATCTCGACCAGTTGCCGCTGAGCAATCGAAAGATTGCCGACCTTCTCTGTCACATCCACAGGCAGGCCGAGCTCGGCGACGATGGCCTTGGCTCTTGCAACAAGCGCCTTGTCGTTGATGAAGCCAAACCGGCGCGGCTCGCGCGTCGCCAAAATGTTTTCCGCCACCGTCAGGTTGTTGCAGAGGCTCAGTTCCTGAAAGACGATCGCAAGGCCGAGGGCCGAGGCCTGCTGCGGGTTGGCGGGGCGATAGGGCTGGTCGTCGAGGAAAATCTCGCCCGAGGTCGCGCTGTGCACGCCGGCAAGGATTTTCATCAGTGTCGATTTGCCCGCGCCGTTTTCGCCGAGCAGCGTGTGCACGCGGCCGCGGCGGACATCGAGCCGCATGCTTTTCAGCGCCGCAACCTGCCCGAAGGATTTCGTGACGTTGCTGATCTTGAGAACGGTGTCCGTGGTCGAACCATGCATGGCGGCCTCCTTGGATCGCGCCGAGAAGCGTTTCCGGCGTCACGGCGCAGACATGCACGCTGTAACACTCTGAATTGCTGCATGTATTTGCGCAGCAAGCCGGAAACGTTCGTCGTATCGGTGCCGCCGCCCATGGGGCGGCGGCCGTCCTTGGGAGGACTTACTTCGCGGTGTAGACGCCAGGCACGATCGGCTGTTCGGCCGGAACCTGTTCGCCGGCGGCGACCTTGACGGCGGTGTCGACCGCCTGCTTGCCCATCTGGTCCGGGAACTGCTGGATCACGCCGACCATGACCGGGTTGGTGTCGACGGCGTCGCGGGCTTCCTTCATGCCGTCGAAACCGATGACCTTGACCTGGGTTTCCAGGCCCGCCGCCTTGACGGCGACGGCAGCGGCGAGCGCTGCGTCATCGCCAAAGCCGAAGATGCCGGTGATGTCGGGGTTCGCCTGCAGCATGTTCTGTGCTGCGGCCAGCGCCTCGGCGCGGGTGATGCCGGTCTGGATGGCGACGATTTCCATGTCGGGATGCTTGGCGATCGCTTCCTTGAAGCCGTTGACGCGGTTCACCACCGACTGGACCGTCGGGTAATCGATGACGGCGACCTTGCCCTTGTTGTCGAGGACCTTTGCCATCAGTTCTCCGGCCTTGACGCCGCCGGTGAAGTTGTCGGTGCCGATATGCGAGGTGACGGTCGCTCCGTTTGCCGGCACGTCGACGGTGATCACCTTGATGCCGGCCTTCTCGGCCTTTTCAATCGCGGCGCGCACGCCCTGGCTATCGACCGGCGAGATGACGATGACGTCGACACCCTTGACGATGAAGTCTTCGACGTCGGCGAGCTGCTTGTTGAGATCCTGGTTGGCGATCGCAACTTCGAGCGCGACGTTCTTTTCCTTGGCTTCGGCTTTCATCGCGTCGGCAAGCTCGATGTAGAACGGGTGCTGCTGGGTCAGAAGCGAGGCGCCGATGCCTTCGGCCGATGCGGCCGATGCAATCAGGGTCAGTGCCGTGCCGGCGACAAGCGCCTTCAGAATACGAGGCATGTTCATGGGTTTCCTCCCTGGAAACGACGTGGGCCTTTGGTCTTGGCGGCCAAGCAGGAGGGCCCTCCCATCACCGTCTTGGCGATGGTGTAAAAACCATAAAACTTTGCGCGCGTCAATTTTTAAAAATACGCGATGGAATTATTAACAGGGTAGCGCGAGAAAATATGCCGCCTCCCGCGTGAGTGGTCGACACCGAGTTCAGTGGTCAGACAGTGGAACTGGAACCGGCCGGAATGGCGCAAACGCTCTCCCGCAGAACGTTCCAAGGCGAGGGGCGTTGCCTGCCGCTGAAAAATGCGGGAACCTTTGGCGGAACCGTGCATCGAATGCTGCGGGAGGCTCGTTCATGGCACGCACTCGAACACACACGCTTGCGATCACGGATCCGGCTGCGGATGTGGAACTGGCACAAAGGGCGCATTCCGGGGACGGGCAGGCGTTCCTGTCGATCATGCAGGCTCACAACCAACGCCTTTATCGTATTGCCAGGGGTGTCGTGCGAAACGACAGTGAGGCGGAAGATGTCGTGCAGGAGGCTTATGTGCGTGCCTATGCGCATCTCGGCAGTTTTCGCGGCGGCTCGTCGCTTGGCACCTGGTTGTCACGCATCGTCATCAACGAGGCGCTTGGCCGGCTGCGGCGAGGGCGCCGCAAGGCCGAGATGCTGGGGTCAATCGGCAGCGGGCAAGACGCGACGATTATCCAGTTCCCCGTGCCGGCGGGCGTCGACGACCCCGAGCGTACGATGGCGCAGCGACAGATCCTGCATCTGGTCGAGAGCGCAACCGACAACCTGCCCGACATCTACAGGACCGTTTTCGTTGCGCGGGTGATCGAGGGATTGAGCATGGAGGAGACGGCCGATCTTCTTGGTTTGCGTCCCGAAACGGTCAAGACCCGGCTGCATCGGGCAAGGCAACTCGTGCGCAGGCAGTTGCATGAACAGATCGGCCCGGTCTTGCTCGACGCATTCCCCTTTGCCGGGCGTCGCTGCGCGCGGCTGACCGCTGCCGTCATGCAGCGCCTCGGCCTTTCCATTTGATCTTCGGGCCTCTGAGCTGCGGGAACCTTTGCGGGCAGGCGACATCCAATGCGTGTCAAATGCAAACAGCTTCCGCGCCCTGCGTGGAATGAGGAGGTTACCATGAACATTCGGCCCATGACTGCGCTCGCCACGCTTTGCCTGCTCGCCCTTGCGCCTCATGCACAGACAGCGGACAAGCCGAGCGATCCGCAGATCGCCCACATCGCCTATACGGCCGGGGTGATCGACGTGGAAAATGCCAAGCTCGCGATCTCGAAGTCCGGCAACAAGGAGGTCGTCTCCTTTGCCGAGGACATGGTCCGCGACCATGAGGCGGTGAATACGCAGGCGCTCGACCTCGTCAAAAAGCTCAAGGTGACGCCTGAAGATAACGATACAAGCAAGGCGCTCTCAAAGGCGGCCGACGGCGAGCGCGCCAAGCTCGCCAAGCTCGACGGCGCCAGTTTCGATAAGGCCTATGTCGACAACGAAGTCGCCTACCACAAGCAGGTGAACGGCGCGCTTACGACCCTGCTCATTCCCTCGGCCAGCAATGCCGAGCTCAAGGCGCTGCTTGAAACCGGCCTGAAGATTTTTCAGGGCCATCAGCAGCATGCCGAACATGTCGCCGCCACGCTGAAGTAGGACGCGGCCATGCGATCCGTCCTTTATCTCATCGCCATTGCCGGGCTCGTGCTCGGCAATGGCGTCGTGGATGCCGAGGCGAAAACAGTCCGCGTGACCATCGAAAAGATGGCGTTCGTTCCGGCGGAAATCGAGGCTCGGGTGGGCGATACGATCGAGTGGGTCAACAAGGACATTCTCGTCCATACCGCGACCGTGAAGGGTGGATGGGATGTCTTGATCCCGGCGAAAGGCACGGCAAGCCTCGCCATGCCGGAGGCAGGGCAGGTGGATTATTATTGCCGCTTTCATCCCAACATGAAGGGCCGCCTGTCGGTGGCAGCGCCATAGGCAATGCCCTGCAAAAAATGCGAAGTCCGCTGGCCGCCCGGAAAAGCGCCAAAACCCTCCGGGGGAAACGCTCTAGCGCCGACGTGCATGGTTCCTTGTGGCTTGCCTTTGTTCGTCTTCGCTCCAGTTTCCTTCTGTAGCGAGAGCAGGTGCGATCATGATCAGAGAGCGCAAGGCGATGTTGGTCCGTGTCAGCGGAAGGGTGCAGGGCGTCAGCTTTCGCATCTGGACCCGCCGGGAAGCCGAACGCCTTGGTGTGACCGGCTGGGTGCGCAACGAGCGCGACGGGTCGGTGGCAGCGATGATCGTCGGTTCCGACGCTGCCCTTGCAAACATGGTCGAACGGCTCTGGATCGGGCCGGCAGCAGCCTCCGTCGTCAGTGTCGAAACCGAGCCGGTGGCCCTGCCCGATCCGGTTCAGGGGTTCCAGATTACTGGCTAGGGTACGTGCGCCGCCCCTTTCGGTTGAAGCGACGCACGCACGAACCAAATCGCGGCTATCCGGCGACATTCGCAAATGGGTTTATAGCTGCCGGAT
This sequence comes from Ensifer sp. GW821-FHT05G01, assembly GCF_059419585.1. Taxonomy (NCBI): domain Bacteria; kingdom Pseudomonadati; phylum Pseudomonadota; class Alphaproteobacteria; order Hyphomicrobiales; family Rhizobiaceae; genus Ensifer; species Ensifer sp. GW821-FHT05G01. The sequence goes on from NZ_JBWKSC010000002.1 coordinate 291,445, forward strand.
CGCCAGACGCCGTCGGTATTGTTCAAGGCGTCACCAGATTGCTGCCGGCGCAGGTTGCCATCGGCCGTCGTCGTATGGTGCGGGCGAAGTAGCCCGGAAAATCCAGGAAAGACGTGTGAAAACGCCGGGGAAGCATTCTGCTCCCCCGGCATTTCGGTTCTCGGACAGGCCTAGCCTTTGACTGTCAGGACCGGCCTGATGCGGGCAACGCGGCCGACAAGGCCGGTTGCCACCATTGGATCGACAACCTGGTCGATCGGCCGGTAGGCGGCCGGGGCTTCTTCCTTGAGCCGGCCCTGGAGCTCGGCAAGGATGTCCGGCCGGCTGCGGATAGCCGGGCTCGCGGTGTCGACCGGGCCGATGACGCGCAGGCCGCCAAGCGTCGTTGTCGCTCCACGGGCCTCCTGGCGGGACAGCCGTCGCCCGGCGCCATGGGCCGAGGACTCCATGCCGTCAGCTTCGCCCAGCCCGCGCAACAACCAGGTGCCGTCGCCCATCGATCCCGGCAGGATCACCGGTTCTCCTGTCCACTCGTAGGGTGAACCCTTGAGCGTGCCCGGACCGCGAGCCGGGCAGGCGCCCTTGCGGTGTCGAACGGTGTTGCCGGTCTGCCACACGGTGTTGTGCGGCGCGTCGTAGACCAGCCGGTGTGCAACCGGCCGGCCGATCGTTCGCGTGAGCGCTTCCACCGCCGCCAGGCCAATCAGGAAGCGATTGACGAAGGCGGCATTCGCAGCATTGGCATGGCCGTTCATGTATCGCCGATAGTGGTCGGCGTGACGGGCCTCGGAAACGATCCGGTCGTCAACCGCCGCCGCACCGTTTTGACGCGCCCGCTCTCTCGCCGCCGTCCCGACCCGCTGGCCGAAGTCGAGCGAGCCGGAATGCACGACGATCACAACGCTTTCCGGCTTCAGCCCGGCGATGCGGGCAAACCCGCCATCGAGGATGCGCTCGACCACGCCGAATTCGACGAAGTGATTGCCGCCCCCGATGGTGCCGAGAATGGCGTCATGCCGATGCCGGTCATCGAGGGCTGCATAGTCGTCGAAGTCAGGGTCGATGGCATCCGAACGGAAACAGCCATCGTCCGATGTGTGCGCGACATCGGCCCAGGCTGCTTCCAAATCGAGCCGCGCGAGCAGCCCCTGGCGCTTGCCCGACAGGCTTTCGAGCAGACCCGGCACGCCGTCCCTGAGGGCTGCGTGACGATCCCTGCCGGTCAGGGCAATGTCGCGCCCGCCCTGGAAGAATACATGCCGCAGGTGTTTCTCCAGATCCGGCGCGAGATCGTCCTCGCGGATATCGTCGAGCACGATCATGCGCATGCCGCAGCCGATATCGTTGCCGATCAGGTGCGGAATGACGGCATTCTCGATGTCAGCGACAAGTCCGACCGGAACGGGTTTTCCCGGGTGGAAGTCTGGAGTGGTGATGATGCGTCCGGCCACGGCACCATGGCTCGCCAGCCCCTCCGGGGTTGGAAGGGCCGAGGCGAGGTCACCGAGTGCGCGCGCGCGTTGGTGTTCAGGTTCGTCGATCGCGACGACGGACCTGATTGCATGCCCGGAAACGATATCGTTCCGGACGAAGGGGTTATGTCGGGTGGACATTTTGATTTCTCCGTTGCCTTGGGTTCAGCAGCCGCGGCAATACGGATTGGCGCGCTCTCTAGTCGAAGGCGGGCCGGCAGTCAATGGTGCGGCCGGCATGGCGCCGGCAGCACATCATCAGGGGAGCAAAGCCCTCGCCCGCTCTAGAAATCCCAGTCTTCGTCTTCGGTCGCCACCGCCTTGCCGATGACATAGGACGAGCCGGAGCCGGAGAAGAAGTCGTGGTTCTCGTCGGCGTTCGGCGACAGCGCCGAGAGGATCGCCGGATTGACCTTGCAGGCGTCAGCCGGGAACAGCGCCTCATAGCCGAGGTTCATCAACGCCTTATTGGCGTTGTAGTGCAGGAACTTCTTCACGTCCTCGGTGAGCCCGACGCTGTCGTAAAGCGACTCCGTGTATTTTGCCTCGTTGTCGTAGAGTTCGAGCAGCAGGTCGAAGGCGAAATCCTTGATCTCCTGCCGGCGCTCTTCGCTCAACCGCTCCAGCCCTTTCTGGAATTTGTAGCCGATGTAATAGCCGTGCACCGCTTCGTCGCGGATGATCAGGCGGATCATGTCGGCGGTGTTGGTCAGCTTGGCGCGGCTCGACCAGTACATCGGCAGGTAGAAGCCGGAGTAAAACAGGAAGCTCTCGAGGAAAACGCTGGCGATCTTGCGCTTCAGCGGATCGGCAGTGCGGTAGTGCTCGAGAATGAGCGCCGATTTCTTCAGCAGATGTTCGTTCTCTTCCGACCAGCGATAGGCATCGTCGACATCAGGCGTCGAGCAAAGCGTCGAGAAGATCGAGGAATAGGAGCGGGCGTGCACCGCCTCCATGAACGAGATGTTGGAATAGACGGCTTCCTCGTGCGGCGTGATCGAATCCGCCATCAGGGTCGGCGCACCGATGCTCGTCTGGATCGTGTCGAGCAGCGTCAGGCCAGTGAACACGCGGATCGTCAATTGCTGCTCTTCCGGGCGAAGGGCTGCCCAGGATGGAATGTCGTTCGACAGCGGCACCTTTTCCGGCAGCCAGAAATTGCCGGTGAGGCGGTTCCAGACTTCGAGGTCCTTGTCGTCCTCGATACGGTTCCAGTTGATGGCGCGCACGGCTTGCGGGCCCTTGGGCGCCTTGGTCTTCACTTGGATGTTCATCGTGTTCCCCGGGGTATCAAAGAGCGCAGGAGACGCAGCCCTGCACTTCCGTGCCGGACAGGGCCATCTGGCGAAGGCGGATGTAGTAGATGGTCTTGATGCCCTTCTTCCAGGCATGGATCTGCGCCCGGTTGATGTCGCGGGTCGTCGCCGTGTCCTTGAAGAACAGGGTCAATGACAGGCCCTGGTCGACATGCTGGGTCGCTGCCGCATAGGTGTCGATGATCTTCTCCGGGCCGATTTCGTAGGCGTCCTGGTAGTAGTCGAGATTATCGTTGGTCATGAAGGCGGCCGGGTAGTAGACGCGGCCGATCTTGCCTTCCTTGCGGATCTCGATCTTCGAGACGATCGGGTGGATCGAGGAGGTCGAGTGGTTGATGTAGGAGATCGATCCGGTCGGCGGCACTGCCTGCAGGTTCTGGTTATAGAGGCCTGAGGTCATCACGGCCTTCTTGAGTTCCAGCCAATCTTCCTGCGTCGGAATATCGATGCCCGCGGTTTCGAACAGTTCCCGCACCCGCTCCGTCGCCGGCTTCCATTCCTGTTCGGTGTATTTGTCGAAATACTCGCCTGAGGCGTATTTCGAGTTCTCGAAGCCCTTGAAGCTCGTGCCGCGTTCGACCGCAATGCGGTTTGAGGCGCGGATGGCGTGGTAAGTCACGGTGTAGAAGTAGATGTTGGTGAAATCGATGCCTTCATCCGAGCCGTAATAGACGCGTTCGCGGGCGAGATAACCGTGCAGGTTCATCTGGCCGAGACCGATCGCATGGCTGTCGTCGTTGCCTTTCTCGACGGAGGGCACCGAAGAGATGTGGCTCATGTCCGACACCGCCGTCAGTGCCCGGATCGAAGTCTCGATCGTCTTGCCGAAATCCGTGCTGTCCATCGCGGCTGCGATGTTCAGCGAGCCGAGGTTGCAGGAAATGTCCTTGCCCATGTGCTTGTAGGACAGGTCGTCGTTGTATTCGCTGGCTTCGCTGACCTGCAGAATTTCCGAGCACAGGTTGCTCATGGTGATGCGGCCGGCGATCGGGTTGGCGCGGTTCACCGTGTCTTCGAACATGATGTAGGGGTAGCCGCTTTCGAACTGGATTTCCGCCAGAACCTGGAAGAACTCGCGCGCCTTGATCTTCTTCTTGCGGATCCGGCTGTCGGCGACCATTTCCCGGTATTTTTCCGTGACCGAGATATCGGTGAAGGCAACGCCGTAGACGCGCTCCACGTCATAGGGCGAGAACAGGTACATGTCCTCGTTGTTCTTGGCGAGTTCGAAGGTGATGTCTGGAACGACGACCCCGAGCGACAGCGTCTTGATGCGGATCTTCTCGTCGGCGTTTTCGCGCTTGGTGTCGAGGAAGCGCATGATATCCGGGTGGTGGGCGTTGAGGTAGACCGCACCTGCGCCCTGGCGGGCTCCGAGCTGGTTGGCATAGGAGAATGAATCCTCCAGCAGCTTCATCACGGGAATAATGCCCGAGGACTGGTTTTCGATCTGCTTGATCGGCGCACCGGCCTCGCGGATGTTGGTGAGCGAGAGCGCAACGCCGCCGCCGCGTTTCGACAGCTGCAGCGCAGAATTGATGCCGCGCGCGATGCTCTCCATGTTGTCCTCGACCCTGAGCAGAAAGCAGGAGACGAGCTCGCCGCGCTGCTTTTTGCCGGCGTTGAGGAAGGTTGGCGTCGCCGGCTGGAAACGGCCGGAGATGATCTCGTCGACCATGCCGCGCGCCAGCGTCTCGTCGCCGCGCGCCAGCGTCAGCGCCACCATGCAGACGCGATCCTCGTAGCGCTCGAGGTAGCGCTTTCCGTCGAAGGTCTTCAGCGTGTAGCTGGTGTAATACTTGAACGCTCCGAGGAAGGTCGGGAAGCGGAACTTCTTGTCATAGGCGTGGTCGAACAGATCGCGCACGAAATTGAACGAATACTGGTCGAGAACCTCCTGCTCGTAATAGCCCTCGGTCACCAGGTAATCGAGCTTTTCGCGCAGGTTATGGAAGAACACGGTGTTCTGGTTGACGTGCTGCAGGAAGTACTGCTTGGCCGCCAGCCGGTCCTTGTCGAGCTGGATCCGGCCGTCCTCGTCATAGAGGTTCAGCATCGCGTTCAGCGCGTGGTAATCGAGCGCCGCTTCCGTCGCCTTCAAAGGGCGTTCGAGTGTTGAGACGTCCAAAATCGTTCCATCCCGTTTTTGACATTGGCGACGTCCTCGTCGGTGCCCAGAAGCTCGAACCGGTAGAGATAGGGCACCTGGCACTTGGCCGAGATCACGTCGCCGGCGATCCCGTAGGTCGCGCCGAAATTGCTGTTGCCCGCGGCAATCACGCCGCGGATGTGGGAGCGGTTGTCCGCATCGTTCAGGAAGCGGATCACCTGTTTGGGCACGGCGCCTCGGCCGTCGTCGCCGCAATAGGTCGGCACGACCAGCACATAGGGTTCCTTGATCTCAAGCGGCCCGTCGGCCGGACTGACGGGAATGCGGACGGCACGCAGGCCGAGCTTGCCCACGAAGCGATGGGTGTTTTCCGAGCGGGTGGAAAAATAGACGATCAGGCCCATCGCGCCGCACCTCTCTTTAGGAGAGGGCGCTGATCTTGTCGGGGCGGAAGCCTGCCCAATGTTCCGGACCGGCAACGACGACGGGAAGCTGCATGTAGCCGAGGCCCTTGACCGTCTGCAGCGCGTCCTCGTCGATCGAGATGTCGATCACCTCGTAGTTGACGCCCTTGCGGTCGAGCGCGCGGTAGGTGGCGGTGCATTGGACGCAGGCGGGCTTGCTATAGACGGTGACGTTCATTTCTTCCTCGTTGGGTCGGCTGGATCTGGGCATGAAAAGGCATGCGGGCGCGCGAACACGCTCCGGCGAAAGGGCAGGGCTGGCAGGATGACGGCTTGCTCTGGCCGAAACGACCGAGCGCACCTCTTCATCAGATGCGCGGGTTCCCGCGCCTCTTCATTGGCGAGTAGTAGGAATTCGATGACGCGGACATGACTTCACCCCGAAGTTGAAGACGGCGCTTCCGGGGAGACGTCGAGACGAACAGGCAGGTTTCATCCTGCCGCAAGCACACCTCTGACCTCTCCGGACACCCCGCCCGTGGACGTTTATCGATCGAGGCAGGTCTCCTGGCTCACGGGTCGGTGCTTCTGCCCGGACCTTCCCGAAGCCTCATGCTTCAGTGGCCGAATGCTGGACAGTTGCTCGCCGTTTACAGTTGCGGGGGCAGCCACGGCTTAGCCAGGCGAAATCGCCACAGCGCACCGTATTCCCATCTTCGCTCCCAATCCTTGCGAATCGGAAGAACCTCGAACACTAGATATAGTATATGGTCGGGAAATCGCGTCAATAGGTTCGATGGTGCCGATGCCCGCGGGAACGGACAATATTTTCCCGGGTGTGGATAACGGGGAGTAAATGCGCGGTTCCAACAAAGCCTGTGGATGAAGAGCCGTCGTTGACGGCTCCCCGCGTCGAACGCGTCAGGCCGCGAAGACTTGCACCGGGCGGTTGTCGCGGTCGACGGCCACCATGATGAAGACGCCGCGGGCCGTCAGCGTCCGTTTTGTGCCCACCAGATCTTCCGACCACAACTCGACCTCGACCGTTGTCGAGCTCCGCCCGGTTTTCGCGATCCGGGCAACGAGCTCGATGATCGAGCCGACCGTAATGCGGTGCTTGAAATCGATGCGCTGGCAGGAAGCGAGCACCGTCGTCTTGCGGCTTGCCCGCGTCGCTGCGACGAAGGCGGCCTTGGTCATATGCGCCAGCGCGTCGCCGCCGAACATGGCGCCGGAGCTGTTGGCCTGATCGGGGAAGACGATATCGACCATACGCAGGGCATCGCCTTCTGTCTGCTCGCTCGCGGCGCCGTCGAGCGGGGGCAGCGACCATCCGGCGTCCTTGACTTCCGGCATCGCCACCATGGTGAACTGGCCGCGGGTGCACAGATCGTTGGTGCCGGCCGTCAGGTCCTCGGCGATCATGTCGACTTCGACCAACATCGACCTCCGCCCCACCTTCATCGGGCGACCGGTGAAGCTGACGATGTGGCCGATGCGGGCGGGCGCGCGGAAATCGACGCGGTCGCAGGAGGCGGTGACGAAGGGAACGCGGCCATGGCGGCTGGCGACGATGAAGGCGATCCGGTCCATCAGCGCCAGGCCCGCGCCGCCGAAGAGCGTGCCGTGATGATTGGTGTCGCCGGGAAAGACGATGTCGATCAAGGTGGCAGGCGCCGGGGTTTCCCCCGGCGCCATTTCGATGTTGCTGTCGCCCGTCATGCGCTTGCGGCCTCCCGCCGGCCGGCAGCAAAGGATTGCCGCAGCGCCTGCGCCGCCTCAACCATGTTGACGAGGGCCGGGCGCACTTCCTCCCACTGCCTCGTTTTCAGGCCGCAATCCGGGTTGACCCAGATCTGCGACGGCGTCAGCCCGTCAGTTGCCTTTTCGATCAGATGCACCATCTCGTCGACCGTGGGCACCCGCGGCGAGTGGATGTCGTAGACGCCCGGGCCGATCTCGTTCGGGTAAGACTGATCGGTAAAGGCGCCGAGCAGTTCCATCTTCGAGCGCGAGGTTTCGATGGAGATGACGTCGGCATCCATCGCCGCGATTGCCGCCATGATGTCGTTGAACTCCGAGTAGCACATGTGGGTGTGGATCTGGGTTTCATCACCGACACAGGAGGCGCTGATGCGGAAGCATTCGACCGCCCAGTCGAGATAGGCCTTTCGATCGGCCTGTCTCAGTGGAAGGCCCTCGCGCAGCGCCGGTTCGTCGATCTGGATCACGGCGATACCGGCCGCTTCCAGGTCCGTCACCTCATCGCGCAGCGCCAGCGCGATCTGCCGGCACACGATCGACCGGGGCAGGTCGTCGCGCACGAACGACCATTGCAGCATCGTCACCGGTCCGGTGAGCATGCCCTTCATCGGCCTTGACGTCAGCGACTGCGCATAGGTTGCCCAATCCACCGTCATCGGGTTCGGCCGCGAGACATCGCCGAAGATGATCGGTGGGCGCACATAACGCGAACCGTAGCTCTGCACCCAGCCGCTCTGCGTGAAGGCATAGCCGGAAAGCTGTTCGCCGAAGTACTGCACCATGTCGTTACGCTCGAACTCGCCATGCACCAGCACCTCAATGCCGATTTCCTCCTGCCAGCGCACGGCCTTCTCCGTCTCCTGGCGCAGGTAAGCAAGGTAGTCGACATAGCTGAGTTCGCCCTTGGCATGCAGCGATCGCGCCTGGCGCACCTCCGGCGTCTGCGGGAAGGAGCCGATGGTCGTTGTCGGGAAGAGCGGCAGGGCCAGCCTGTCTTCCTGCAGCCGACGGCGCGTCGCAAAGCCCGACTGGCGACGGCTGTCGGCTGCCGTCAGGTTCTTCAGGCGTCCGGCGACCAGCGGGTCATGGACCTTCAGCGAGGTGAGCCGCGCTTCGGCGGCCGCGATCGATTTTGCAAAGACCTGTTCGGGATTGGCCAGGCCAGGCTCGAAGGCGCGGGCAAGCAGGCTGAGTTCGTCCAGTTTCTGCAGGGCGAAGGCAAGCCAGGAGACGAGCTCCGGATCGAGCGCCCGTTCGAGTTCGAGGTCGATAGGCACATGCAGCAGCGAGCACGACGGCGCAAGCTCGATGTGGTCGCGGCCATGCGCCTCGACCAGCGGCTGCAGCCGGCGGAAGAGACCGGCAAGATCCGTCCGCCACACATTGCGGCCATCGACGACCCCGAGCGACAGAACCAGCTGTGCTGGCGCCGTCTCGATGAGGGCGTCCAGCTGTTGCGGCGCCCGCACGAGATCGAGATGCAGCCCGGCGACCGGCAGCGAAAGCGCTATCGGCAGGTTGTCTCCGATCGCGCCGAAATAGGTCGCAAGCATGAGCTTCAGCTGCGGGACTTCCGAAGCGAATGTCCTGTAGGTCAGCGCAAGTGCCCGGCGTTCCCGCTCATTCAGATCGAGTACCAGGCAGGGTTCGTCGATCTGCACCCATTCGACGTCGGCGTTGGCAAGTTCGCTGAGAAGTTTCACATAGACGGGCAACAGCCGTTCGATCAGCTCGATCGGCTCGAACCCGCCGGCAAGCGCCTTGCCGAGCTTCAGGAAGGTCACGGGGCCGAGCACGACAGGACGGGTGACATGTCCGAGCGCCTTGGCTTCGAGGAAGGCGTCAAGCGGCGTGTTGCGCGTCAACTCGAAGCGCTGGTCCTTCGTAAACTCGGGGACCATGTAGTGGTAATTGGTGTCGAACCACTTGGTCATCTCCTGCGCCTGCTTGCCGCTATCGGCCCCGCCATGGGTGCAGCCGGAAGCGCAGGCCGATGTCGTCGAGCCACGTGCCATGGCGAAGTAAGTGTCGAGATCGACCGGGCCGCCTTTCCAGCCATAGGCAGGCGGCACCGCGCCAACGAGCACGGATGTGTCGAGAACCTGGTCGTAAAGCGAGAAGTCGTTCGATGGAATGATCTGGATTCCCCGCGCCTTTTGCGCGGCCCAGTTTTCCGCCCGAAGCCGCGCTGCGACGTCAAGCAGATCCTGCCTGTCGATCTTTCCGGCCCAGTAGCGCTCCAGCGCGAACTTCAGTTCACGGTGGCTGCCGATACGTGGAAAGCCGAGATTGGCTGTCTTGATGGTCATTTCCTTACCCCGAGGTTGTGGGCAAGGCTTTGAACGCGACGCATCCACGACCGAGGCGGGCTCGTTCGTCAAGGCGGCACATCGGACACCCCGCCCGTGGACGTTATCGATCGCGGCAGGTCTCCTGGCTTGCGGGTCAACACGAACCGTCCCGTCTTCCCGAGGCGTCTCACCCCAGTGACATCATTGGACGGCCGCTCGCCGCTTACAGTTGCGGGGGCAGCTCCGGCATGGGCACCTCGCGGCGCCGCACCGAATTCCCTCTTAGCTCCGGCCCGCCGTGAGGCGAGCCGCAGAACCACGATTGCCCGACAATGCCCTGTGAAGGTGGATAGGTCAATCGCATAAAGAAATGTTTATGTCTTTATTTCCAAGATTCGATGGGCAGGGGAATTTTGCGGCAACGGCGCGCGGCACCGCATCACGACAGGCTGTCTGCAGGGGAACCACGCCGTCATCGGTTACCGGCGGCGAAGGCGCGTTGCCGGGATCTGCTACGGGCTGCCACGGTACGGCAATCTCGCCCGCACGCGCGCGAATGCTGTCATTGTCGCGCGTCAGGCCGATGTCTCGGAGCTGGAATTCGCTGAATGTATCGACTGTCGCCGTGATGTCGGCGGCTCTCCTGGCAAAACTCCAGACATGGCGGATGATCGATCGCAGTGCGCTCGGCATTGCTAACCCCTTCAATTCTGCGGTGATGTGTTCGCGAGAAAATTGAGGATTTTCACGGTTTCGCGCAAAGCGGTTTCTCGCATGCTGCCATAAAGAATGCTTATCTCAACGCATGAGCAAGATTCCCCCCATGAGCGCGGTGCGCGCCTTCGAGGCCGCGGCCCGGCACCTGAGTTTCACTCGGGCTGCAGAGGAGCTCGGCATGACGCAAGCGGCCGTCAGCTATCAGATCCGGTTGCTGGAGGACCGCACCGGCACGGCCCTGTTTGTCCGCCTCCCGCGGGAAGTGCGGTTGACGGCTGCCGGCAGACAGCTCGCGCCGAAGGTGACGGAAGCCATCGATCTCCTGGGTTCTGCCTTTTCCGAAATTGCCGACAAGACCGAACACCACCTGCACATTTCGGTGCTTCCGACCGTGGTATCGAGTTGGCTCGGCTCGAGGCTCGCCTCGTTCCAGGCGGCGCATCCGAACATCAGCATTCGCGTGCACATGTCGACCGAGCTGATCGACTTCAAGCGCGACGCGATCGATCTGGTGGTGCGCAGCGGCAACGGCGACTGGCCGGGCCATGACGTGTTTCCGCTTTTCCCGATCGAGTACATGCCGGTCTGCACGCCGACCTTCCTAGAAAAACACCAGCTCAAGTACCCCGCAGACGTTCTCAAGGTGCGACGCTTCGGCAACGCCAGCTGGTGGCGGCGCTGGATGGTCGAGACAGGCGTCGAGCCGCCGGCCAGCAACGGCACGGAGCTGATCTTCGATGTCCAGGCCATGGACGTGGCGACCACATTGCTCGACCACGGCATCGCCATGGCCGTCTCGACCTTCTTGATCGAAGAGCTTCGCAGCGGAAGACTCATCCGGCCGTTCAACCATGTTGTCAGGGACGGTCGCGCCTATTGGCTCGTCTATCCTCAAAGCCATCGACGGCAGAAGAAGATCCAGGCATTTCGCGAGTGGATCATCGCCGAGGCCGCCGCCTCGAACGCGCAGCTGGCAGCGGCGATGGGCGAGTGAGGCCGTCCCACGGCAGCAAAATACCCGCAACCATGAATTATTATTCATGGCATGAATTATATTGACACGAGCCTTGGGCGCGGTTTTAATCGCGACAGTCGGAAGTCGAGGAGGAGTTCCGGCAAACTCACACATCAGCGGTCATTTCTGACGGCACCATTGGTTTTGGGAGGGGCTTCGGCCTCGAGGAGGACGCGTGCGCACTTTTTTGAGCACGACCGCACTGGCGGTCATTGCAACGACGTTTCTGGCTGGCGCTGCCAGCGCGGAGACGGCCAACCCGTTTCGCTGCGAACCCGGCGAAAAATATGTCATGAACGTCATGGTATCGGGCGTCGAATACTGGTTCCCGGTCTATGAAATGTTCAAGCAGGCCGGCCAGCAGTTCGGCTGCGAGACCGAATATACCGGTACCCCGGAGTATGACGTCAACAAGCAGATCGCCACCTTCGATCAGGCGCTGGCACAGAACCCGGCCGGTATCCTCGTTCACCCGATGAACTCGGATCCGTTCATCGAGCCGATCAACCGCGCCATCGACCAGGGCACGGCGGTCGTCACGTTTGCCGCCGACTCGCCGCTCTCCAAGCGCATCTCGTTCATCACCTCGGACAACACCCGCGAAGGCGTCTATGCCGCCGACGCGATCGCCGAGAAGATGGGCGGCAAGGGCGAATACGCGGTTCTGGAAAACCCCGGCCAGGACAACCACGACAAGCGCATCACGGCCTTTGTCGGCCGCATGGCTGAAAAGTGGCCCGACATGAAACTGGTCGGCCGCGCCGCTTCCAACCAGGATCCGAACAAGGCCTATCAGGGCCTGATGAGCCTGATCCAGGCCAACCCGAACCTCGGCGCGGTCTTCATGCCGGAAGCCAACTCGGCGATCGGTGCAGCGCAGGCCAGCAAGGAAAGCGGCGGCAAGGTTCTCGTCATGTGCGCCGACGTCAACGCCAACATCCTCGACATGATCAAGGCCGGCGAAGTCTTCGGTTCGATCAACCCGAACCAGGGCATGCAGGGTTACATGGGCTTCATGCTGCTGTGGCTCGCCAAGCATCCCGAGCTCATCGATCCGATGAACGACGCCAAGCGTTCCGGCTTCAACCCGATGAGCATTCCCTTCGTCGACAATGGTCTGTCGATCGTCACCGCCGCCAATGCGGACGACTTCTACTGGGACAAGTACCTGAAGCGCCGCGGCACCAAGGGTATTGACGAGTAAGGGTCTTTGACATGGCTATCCGGATGTCCGGATAGCCCCGTCGAACGCATAAGAGTGGAGATGGCGATGATATCGCAGCCGGTCCTTCAGGTCCGCAATGTCACCAAGCACTTCGGGGCTGTGAAGGCGCTGACCAATGTGGATTTCAACCTTGAGAAGGGCGAGATCCACGCGCTTTGCGGCGAGAACGGCGCCGGAAAATCTACCCTCATGAACATCATCGCCGGCGTGCTGCAGCCGAACGAGGGCGAAATCCTCGTCGACGGCACGCCGACGAAGATTGCCTCGCCGGCCGCAGCCCAAACGCTCGGCATCGGCCTCGTCCACCAGGAAATCGCGCTCTGCCCGGATGCGACGGTGGCGGAAAACATGTTCATGGCGGCAACCAACCGGCGGCGATCGCCGTTGATGAACTACGCCTCGCTTGCCCGCGATGCGCAAAAGGTGATGAACCGGCTGGCGCCGATCGACGTGCGCCGCAAAGTCGCCGACCTCTCCATTTCCAGCCAGCAGCTGGTCGAGATCGCCAAGGCGCTGACGCTCGACTGCCGGGTGCTGATCCTCGACGAGCCGACGGCGGCGCTGACCGAGGCCGAGGCGCAGGCGCTGTTCGGCATCATCCGCGACCTCAAGGCCGCAGGCATTTCCATCATCTATATCAGCCATCGTATGGCCGAGATCTTCAGGCTGTGCGACCGCGTCACCGTCTTTCGCGACGGTCGCCATGTCTCGACCGAACGCATCGCCGATGTGACGCCCGACGACGTCGTTCGCCGCATGGTCGGCCGCGAGATCACCCAGCTCTATCCGCCGAAACAGGCAGCGGGCGAACAGTCCGACGAGGTCATCCTGTCGGTCCGCGGCATTGGCGACGGCGAGCGCATCGATGGTGTCGGCTTCGAGTTACGCAAGGGCGAAATCCTCGGGATCGGCGGGCTGATCGGCTCCGGCCGCACGGAGATCGCCGAAACGATCTGCGGCCTGCGCCGGAAGGTGCGCGGCGAGGTGCTGCTGCATGGCAAGGCCCAGGCGATCGGCAACTACCGGAATGCGGTCGATGCCGGCATCGTCTATCTCTCGGAGGACCGCAAGGGCTCCGGCGTGTTCGTCGACATGTCGATCGCCCAGAACATTTCCGTGCTGGACCTGAAGACGCTGACCGGGCCGCTCGGCTTGATGAACGCGAAGGCGGAAGCGGACCTCGCCCGCGATTTCACCCGGCGGCTCGGCGTGCGCATGGGTGGCATCGCCATGCCGGTCTCGTCGCTCTCGGGGGGCAACCAGCAGAAGGTGGCGATCGCCAAGCAACTCGCGGTCAGGCCCAAGGTCATTCTTATGGACGAGCCGACGCGCGGCATCGATGTCGGCGCCAAATCGGAAATCCACCGACTGCTGCGCGATCTCGCGCGCTCAGGCATCGGTATCGTCGTCATCTCGTCGGAACTGCCCGAGCTTCTCGGACTGTGTGACCGTGTTCTGGTCGTTCGCGAAGGCGGCATTGCCGGTGAACTCGGCGAGGCCGAGATGTCGGAAGAGGCGGTGATCCGGCTTGCATCCGGGGTCGGGCCGCATGGCGAACCACAAAAAAGCAGGGCGGCCGAGCATGTTGCCTGAGACAAGCAGAGTGAATGGGGAGGCGGAAATGGCAGTCGATACGGTGGTTGCAACGCAGGTGCAGGTTCCGGCCTGGCGACGGATCGGCACGATGCGTGAGGCCGGGCTGATCGCCATCATTCTGGCGCTCGGCATCATCATGAGCTTCGCCTCGCCGCACTTCCTGACCTTCGGCAACATGCGCGCCATGCTGATGAGCTTCTCGGTCGAGGGTATCGTCGTCGTCGGCATGACGATCCTGTTGATCGTCGGCGGCATCGACCTTGCTGTCGGATCGGTCGTCTGCTTTGCCATGGTGCTGGCAGGCTCGCTGTTCCTTGCCGGCGTCGATCCATGGACCGCTTCGCTCTGCGGGATCCTGGCAAGCAGCCTCATCGGCGCCATCATGGGCTTCTTCGTCACCGTGGTCGGGCTCAACCATTTCATCACTTCGCTTGCGGCAATGGTGATCGTGCGCGGCCTTTGCCTTGTCATCACCAAGGGCACGCCGCTGTCGCTGTTCACACTTCCGGCATCGTTCAAGGCCGTCGGTCAGGGCACGTTCAACGGCATCCCCTATGTCATTCTGATCTTCGTCGCCGTCGTCGTCCTGTTCGACTTCCTGCTGCGCCGGGCGACCGCCTTTCGCAAGGTGTTCTATACCGGCAGCAACGAGAAGGCGGCGCTCTATTCCGGGATCAAGACCAAGCATGTGAAGTTCTGGGTGACGGTGCTCTGCTCGACGCTCGCCGGTGTCGCCGGCGTCATCTACATGTCGCGCTTCGGCGCGGCCACGCCAACCTTCGGCGTCGGCATGGAACTCAACATCATCGCTGCAGCCGTCATCGGCGGGGCGTCGCTCAACGGCGGATCGGGTACGATCTTCGGCGCCATTCTGGGCATGGCTCTGTTGTCCGTCGTCACCAGTTCGCTGATCCTGCTGGACGTCTCGGTCTATTGGCAGGATATGATCAAAGGCTGCATTCTGTTGGCCGCCGTCTCCATCGATCATTTCCTGCACAAGCGGAAGGCCAGCTGACCATGCCGATCGCCAATTCCAATCAGAACATCATCTCCAGCGCCCGCGAGGAACTCGTCGTCGCCCGGCAGATGCACCAGGCCCTGGTGCTGCACTTTCTCGAAGGTCTGACCCAGTCGCAGATTGCCGAGCGGCTCGGCATTTCCCAGCCGACGGTCAACCGTCTGATCAAGCGCGGACGCCAGCTTGGCCTCGTCGAAATCAAGATCAAGTCGCCGATCGAGCCGCTCGTCGACATGGAAGAGCAATTGCTGGCGCTTGGCGGCATCAGCCGCGCCGTCGTCGTGCCGACCGTATCGGACAACCAGCAGACGGCGCTGCAGGCGGTGGGCGAGGCGGCAGCCCGTCTGCTGATGGAAGAGATCGCCGATGGTGACACCATCTGCATCACCGGCGGCAAGGGCGTCAGCGCTGTCGTTGCCGGCCTGCATCCGTCGCGGCGCCTCGATATCGAGGTGATCCCGGCGACGGGCTGCGTGCAGGGCAAGCATTATACCGACGTCAACCACGTGTCGACGCTGATGGCCGACCGGCTCGGCGGCAGGTCCTATCAGATCCATGCGCCGCTCTTTGCCGACAGTGCGGCCGAGCGTGCCATGTTAATCAACATGCGCTCGGTGGCGGATGTCTTCAAACGGGCGAGGGAAGCCAAGGTCGCGCTCGTCGGTATCGGCTCGATCCTTTCGGACGATTCGAGCTACTACGACCTGCATCCGTCCTCGAGCACAGACCGCGCCGCGATCCAGCGTTCGGGGGCAAGCTGCGAACTGCTGGCGCACCTGCTCGATGATCAGGGCCGGGTCTGCGACTACAGCCTCAACCGCTCGCTGGTTTCGCTGACGCTCGACGAATTCGCGTCGATCCCGACCAAGATCGGGGTTGCGAGCGGCCCGAACAAGGCCGGCCCCATTCTCAGCGTCCTGCGTGGCAGGCATCTCGATACACTCGTGACCGACGAGGCGACCGGCGAGCGCATCCTTGCCATGGCAAGCGAAAAGGGACTTTCGGCATGAGCAATGAACAATTGACGCGCGAGATCGGCCGCTCCGGTGTCAAGGCATCCGCCGTCGGGCTCGGCACCTGGGCGATCGGTGGCTGGATGTGGGGCGGAACGGATGAGGCCGAATCGATCGCCGCCATCCAGGCCTCGCTCGATGCCGGCGTGACCCTGATCGACACTGCGCCCGCCTACGGCCTCGGGCGCTCGGAAGAAATCGTCGGCAAGGCGCTTGCCGGGCGCCGCGACAAGGCGGTGATCGCCACCAAATGCGGCCTTGTGTGGCACACGACGAAAGGGCGGCATTTCTTCGACCAGGACGGAAAGCCGGTTCATCGCTATCTCGGCGGCGACGCCATCGTGCACGAGGTCGAAGAGAGCCTGAAGCGGCTCGGGACCGATTACATCGATCTCTACATCACCCATTGGCAGGATCCGACGACCCCGATCGAAGAGACGGTGCGGGCGCTTGAAGACCTCAAGAATGCCGGCAAGATCCGCGCTATCGGCGCCAGCAACGTCGACCGGACCGAGCTCAAGGCCTATATCGCTACCGGTCGTCTCGATGCGATCCAGGAGCGCTTCAGCATGATGGATCGCGAGATCGAGGCGGAGCTTCTGCCGCTGACGACGAAGAACGGCGTCGCAACGCTCAGCTATTCCTCGCTGGCTCTGGGGCTTCTCTCCGGCACCGTCGGTCCTGACCGGGTGTTTTCGGGCGACGATCAGCGCCGCGACAATCCGCGCTTCTCGGTCGGCAACCGCGAGAAAGCGACAGCCTTTGCCGAGGCGATCCGCCCGATTGCCGAAAAGCATGGAGCCAGCATCGCGCAGACGGTCATTGCCTGGACGCTCGCCCAGCCCGGCGTCACGTTTGCGCTCTGCGGCGCACGCAATCCGGCGCAGGCGCTCGACAATGCCCGGGCCGGCACGATCCGGCTCGACGGCCCGGATCTCGCGGCGATCGACGAAGCGATAGCGGCGAAACTCGCCCACATGGATAGGTAACGGACCGCCATCATGAACCGAGAAGAGATCTTTGACGGGCTCCGCCAGAGCCCGAAGGTGGACGTCTGCGTGCTGGGCGGCGGCATCAACGGCCTCAGCGTCTTTCGCGAGCTGGCGCTGCAGGGCGTCAATGTCGTGCTCGTCGAGAAACACGATTTCTGTTCCGGTGCCAGCGCCGCACTCTCGCGCATGGTTCATGGCGGATTGCGCTATCTCGAAAACGGCGAATTCAGCCTGGTGCGGGAATCCCTTGTCGAGCGCGACCGGCTGTTGCGCAACGCGCCGCACTATGTCGGTCCGTTGCCGACGACGGTTCCCGTCTTCGATGTCTTTTCCGGCCTCGCCAACGGCGCCGTCCGGTTTCTCGGTCTTTCCCGCCGACCGAGCCGCCGCGGTGCAATTGTCATCAAGGCCGGGCTCGCCATCTATGACTTCCTGACGCGCAAGCGTGCCCTGATGCCTCGCCACGAGTTCCGCGGGCGCCGCTCGACGCTTGACAGATGGCCGGCGCTCAATCCGGCGATCAAGAATTCCGCAACCTATTACGATGCCTGGGTCAGCCAACCCGAGCGCCTCGGTATCGAACTGCTTGAGGACGGGCAGTCGGCCGGCACCCACGCGCGTGCCGTCAACTATGCCGAACTCAAGCTGACCGCTCCGGGACGCTACGTGATCAAGGACACGATCGGCGGCACGGAGACGTCGATCGAGCCGGGCCTGATCGTCAACGCGACAGGTGGCTGGATCGATATCGCCAATCAGGGCCTGTTTTCCGAGCCCGCACGTCCGGCGCCATTGATGGGCGGCACCAAGGGCTCGCACCTGATCATCGACAACGACGATCTGACGCGCGCGCTCGATGGTCACATGATCTACTACGAGAACGAGGACGGGCGCATCTGCATCCTGTTTCCCTATCTCGGCAAGGTCCTGGTCGGCTCCACCGACATTCGCGTCGACGATCCCGAAACCGTGCGCTGCGAGACGGCGGAACGGGACTATATCCTGCAGTCGCTCGCCTTCGTGCTGCCGACGATCAAGGTTAGAACCGAAGATATTGTTTTCCAGTTCTCAGGTGTGCGGCCGCTGCCGGCGAGCAAGGACAATTTTACCGGCCGCATTCCGCGCGATCACTATTGCACCTTCGTCGGGACCGCCGATGCCGGGCCGCCGGTCTTGTGCATGATCGGTGGCAAATGGACGACCTTCCGCTCATTCGGCGAACTGGCGGCCGATCTGGTGCTGGAGCGATTGGCCAGACGTCGGCAGATCACAACGGCCGATCGGGCAATAGGCGGCGGCCGAAATTTTCCAGCCGATCGCGAGGCCTGGATTGCGCGGGTCGCCGCGGCAACGGCGCTTTCGCCAGCGCGTGTCGAAACGCTGTTCGAACGCTACGGCACGGACGCCGAGCGCGTCGCAGACTTCATTGCGGCAGGTCCTGATGCGCCGCTTCCGCACCCCGGTTACTCGGACCGCGAAATCCTGCTGCTGATGCGCAGTGAAAAGGTCGAGCATCTCGACGACTTGCTGCTACGTCGCGCGACGCTGGCAATCACTGGCGAACTCTCTCTCGAGATGGCGGACGCCGTGCTCGCACTGCTGGCCGCCGAAAAGCACTGGCCCGTGGCCCGCCAAGCGCAGGAGCGCACCCGTTTTCTCACCCTTCTCCTCGAACGCCATGGCGTCGACGAAGACATGCTTTCCGCACGGAACGAACAAAGGAGTGCATTATGCGAAACAACCGCAAGGTCCGGATGAACCGTCTCTTTGGCGCAGGACGCTGCCTGGACGTGGCCATCGACCATGGCGTCTGCAACGAACCGTCCTTCCTCGACGGCCTTGAGAATATGGAGGCCGTCGTCAAGGCGCTGGTCGATGCCAGGCCCGACGCAATCCAGATGAATTACGGCCAGGCTGATCTGCTTCAGGATATTCCCGGCAAGGACAAGCCTGCCTTGGTCATGCGCATCGACATGGGCAATCCCTACAACCGCATTCGCCACCGCGACATGTGGGCGGTGTTGCAGAACGAGGCCGAACCGCTGATCGGCGCGCTGGAGATGGATGCCGCCTGCGTGGTCGTCAACCTGTTCATGCTTCCGGACGAGCCGGACCTCTTCCGCCAGTGCGTCGCCAACATTTCCCGCGTGCGCGCCGATTGCGAAAAATACGGCATGCCGCTGATGATCGAGCCGCTTGTCATGCAGCCGGTCACCGAGCGCGGCGGCTACATGGTCGATGGCGATCCGGAAAAGATCGTGACGCTGACGCGGCTCGCCCGCGAGATGGGCGCCGACATCGTCAAGGCTGATCCGACGACCAATGCGGAGGATTTCCATCGTGTGGTCGAGGCGGCGCGTTGCCCGGTTCTGGTGCGTGGCGGCGGCAAGGAAGACCTGCGCGCCGTGTTCGACAAGTCCGCGGCCTTGATGCGACAGGGCGCTGTCGGCATGGTCTACGGGCGAAACATCTACCAGCATGCAAACCCGAGCGCCGTCGTCCGGGGCTTGATGGCGATCGTGCACGACGACGCCGATGGCGAAGCCGCCTTCGCATTGTATCAGCAGGGTTGATCTCGGCCAGGCTGGTATAAGGACGACGATCCGAACCTTGGGAGGGGTTCTTCAATGGCAGACTATCTTCTGGGACTCGACGCCGGAAACACCGTGATCAAGGCGGTGATCTTCGACCTTGAGGGAAATGAGATCGCGGCGGCTGCGCAGGAGGGGCACAGCCGGGTGCCGCGGCCCGGGCATGTCGAGCGGGGGCTCGAAGAGCTGTGGACCCATGCCCGGGCAGTCATCCGCCAATGCGTCGAGCGGGCCGGCATCCGCGCCGAGGAAATCGTCGCGATCGGTTGTGCGGGCCATGGCAACGGCCTTTACGCGCTCGATCAAGGCGGCGAACCGCTTCTCGGCATCCAGTCGCTCGACACCCGCGCCGCCGGGCTGGTCGAGGAATGGAAGGCTCAAGGGGTCGGCGACCGGACCTACGCCATCGGCCGGCAACGCCCCTGGCCGTCACAAACGCCAACCCTGCTGGCCTGGCTCAAGCGCTACCAGCCGGAGACCTTCGGCAGGATAGGCACGGTGTTCCTGTGCAAGGATTTCATCGTCAACCGCCTGACCGGCAAACGGGTCAGCGATGTCTCTGATATGACCGGTTGCGGTCTCCTGAATGTCGTCAACCGGCACTACGATCGTGATCTGATGGCCGCCTTCGATCTCGGCGAGGCAACCGGCCTGTTGCCGGATCTTGCCGAAAGTGCCGATGTTGTCGGCACCGTGACGCCGGAGGCGGCGGCGCAGACAGGGCTGGCCGCTGGCACGCCGGTGGTCGGCGGTCTCTTCGATGTCATCGCCTCGGCCGTCGGCTCAGGCGTTACCCGCACTGGCGCTGCCTCGATCATCGCGGGGACATGGAGCATCAATCAGGTCATCATCGACGGCCCCGACCTTTCCGGTCCGGTCTTCATGTCCTCCACCTTCGATCGCAGCCGCTATATGGCGATCGAATCGAGCGCGACCTCGGCGGCCAATCTCGAATGGCTGGTGCGCGAGTTCTTCGCAGAAAGCGGCATCGAAGACGGGCGATCGCCATACGATGTCTGCTGCGCGCTTGCAGCCGATATCGAGCCGGCCGCCAACGACCCGATCTATCATCCGTTCCTTTATGGCGCGCAGCAGGACGGCAATGCCCGTGCCGGGTTCTACGGCGTCGCCGGTTGGCACACGAAAGGCCATCTCGTTCGCGCGGTTCTCGAAGGTGTGGCCTTCGGCCATCGCCAGCATATCGCCACCATGCGTTCGGCAGGCGCGACCTTCGACGAAGCGGTGCTTTCGGGCGGCGGGTCGCGCAGCCTGATCTGGCCGCAGATCTTTGCCGACGTGCTCGGGGTTCCGGTGTCGGTCGCCCGTTCGCGCGAGACCGGCGCGCTGGGGGCCGCAATCGCCGCCGGCACGGGGGCAGGCATCTTTGCTGATTTCTCGGAAGGTGCCGCAGCGATGGTGAAGACGGAACGTCACTACCGCCCGAACGCCGCCATGGCGCGCCATTACACGCGACGCTACGAGCTTTATCGGGATATTGCCGACGCAATGGCGCCAATCTGGCGGCGGCTTTCGAACGCCGAAGTCGAGGTCTCGGAGGCTGCGGCTTAGGCGCAGAGGGACGGGCGGGCAACCTTGCCGCCGTTCGCGCGGAAGGTCGAAACGTGAAGGCGAGGGCCGCTCCGGCCATCGCCTTGGTCGTTCCATTTCGATCTGAGCGCCGCCGCCTTGGGAGGAATGGGCAACGGCGCAGGGATCACGCGAGAAACATCAGAAGCGCATGTTTACGCCGGCCTTGATGACATGGCTGTTGATGTCCTTCTCGCTCGATCCGAAGGCCGTGTTGGTGCGCACATCAGGGGTGGTGATGTAGTTGTATTCGATTTTTGCCGACAGGCCGCCGGCAAAGGCCTGTTCGACGCCGGCGCCGAGCAGATAGCCGCCCTTGAAACCGACATCGTTCTGAACTCCGCCACCCTTCTTGTAGCTGGTCATGGCATAACCGGCGGTGCCGTAAACAAGCGTCTGATCGAACGACAGGCCGGCCTTCGCCTTGATCGCGCCGCGCCATTTCTCCTTGAGCTTGCCGCCGCTGACATTGTGTTCCGTATCGCCGAGATAGGAGCCTTCGATTTCAGCGCCGACGATGCCCGGACCCATCTGCATGTTGTAGCCAGCCTGAGCACCGAAGGCGACGCCGTTGCGGTCGGCAAAAGGATTGGGGCTGCCGGTAAAACCGAGACCGCCATGCGCGCCGACATAGGCACCACTCCAGTTGAAGGCGGGCGGATCCTGGTAGGACGACGCCGGTTCCGGCGAATAGGGGTCGGCGGCCCGTGCCTGTTGCATACCGGCTGTTGCCAGGAAGGCGATACCGAGCCAGAGGGAAAGTTTGTAATGCTGCTGCATGGCGTTGCTCCGTGGATTGGACATGGCGCCGGGAATGGCGCTCTCATCTCCGCCCGCTGTTTCGCGCCGGTCTGGCGCGATCATCGCTGCGGGAAGATGTGCGCATTTGTGCGCCGCGCGGATTGCATCAACATTGCAAATATCGATTAAAGTGCTGATTTCATTATTAATAACCTGTTAGACTCTGTGGCGGAGCCAAGGCAAGCCGACGCTCGCGCCCGTCTCACGCGGCCGGTAGGATCATCCGGAAGCAGGCGCCACCAGTCTGCGCGCAGACCACCGATATGTGCCCCTTGTGGCGGCTGACGATCTCGCTGACGAGATGGAGCCCAAGGCCCGCGCCGTGGTCGCGGGGTTGCAGCCGGTGAAATGGCTCGAAGATCCGTTCCCTCTCGCTTTCGGGAATGCCGGGACCTGCGTCGCTAACCTCGATGATACCGCCACGTTCGACGTGAATGGAAATCAGCCCGCCCGCATGCTCGATCGCGTTGCGCACCAGATTGGTGACGGCACGCTCCAGGGCGCCGGCATCTCCGCGCGTACTGACCTGATCGGGTCCGTGGGTAAAGGAGATGTCGCAGCCGGCCGACAGTGCGAGAGGGGCGAGGTCGGCAGCCACATCGCGGCAGAGTGTGACCAGGTCGATTGGGGCGAAGTGAGCGCTGTCGCGATCGATGCGCTCGAGGTCGAGCAATTGTTCGGCGACCCCGGCAATACGGGCGGTGTCAACCAGCAGGCGGCTGCGCAGCGGGCCGAAGTCCATGCCCTCAAGACGCGTCTGCAGAATTGCGACCGGTGTTCTGAGCTCGTGGGCGGCATCCATGATGAAGCGCTGGCGTCGTTCGTAACCTTCGTCCAATCGCTGCAGCGCGCCGTTGACCGCTTCCACGAGCGGGCGCACTTCACCGGGAACGCGACCATCGGGCAGGCGGGCGCCGCGACGGTCGACATCGATGCTCTTGGCATGGTCGGCGACCTCGGCAAGGCTTGCAAAGGCACGGCGCACGATGATCGGAATGGCGAAGGCGGGGATGAGAACGAGGATCAGAACGATCGGCAGCAGCAGCAGGTTCGTCAGGAAGAACACGGCGAACGAGGCGCTCCACAGGCGTCCGCCGCCCGTCAGGACGGTATAGGTACCGGTCTCGGTCTCAACCACCCGGGCGATGGCCGAGAGCATGTAAGGCGCCATACCGTCCCGGATATCGGCAAATGTCACGCGATCGAGATGTTCGCCGATGCTGCGATAGGCGTCGGGCACCGGTCCGCTTTGGACTGTCTCGCCGCGCTCGTTGCGCACGACGAACCAGAATCCCGGCGTCTCGGCGTGCATGGCGCGCAGCTCGGGCGTGTCTTTCAGTTTGAGCTTCTGGTCCGGGCCAACCTCGACTGAGCTGGCGGCGATCGATGCCGAACCGGCGTCGAGGATCATGCCGCCGAGATCGGCCCTGATCAAAAGGGCCATGAAGCCGGCAATGACGGCCACCAGCAAAAGTACCTGAAATGTCAGGATATGCCAGATCAGCCGCTTCTTCAGCGAATGGTTGGCGCTCGTGGTCACGACAATGTCCTCAGCAGATATCCAACCCCGCGAATGCCGTGGATTTCAACGCCGGAACCCGATTCCAGCAGCTTCCTGCGCAGCCGCGAAACATGTGCGTCGAGCGAATTGGACTGGATCTCGTCGTCGTATCCGTAGACCGACTCCTCCAGTGTCGAACGTTGCACGGTTCTGCCCTGCCGCCGCACCAACGCCTCCAGCACAAGCAGTTCGCGGCGGGGAAGCTCCAGGACGCGACCGTCTATGCGGGCTTCCCGACCATCGAAATCGAAGACAAGATTGCCGATGCGCGCAGTCATCGGTGCGATATCGGGCGCACGGCGCATCAACGCGCGAAGTCTTGCCAGCAACTCCTCGACGGCGAAGGGTTTGGCGAGATAATCGTCAGCGCCCATGTCCAGTCCCCTGATCCGCTCGTCGACGCTGCCACGTGCCGTCAGCACGATCACCGGAATGCCCGACTTCAGCGCGCGAACACGCGGAATGAGCGTCAGTCCGTCGCCGTCGGGCAATTGCCGATCGAGAATGATCGCGTCGTGGACCTGATTGGCCATCGCGGCGATGGCGTGATCGAGCGACGGCGCGTGGTCAAGGATCATGTCATACCGACCAAGGGCGACGCCGAGCGCGGCAGCCATCTCGGGCTCGTCCTCTACAAGGAGTAGGCGCATGCATCGATTCTCCAATGTGTCTGTGCGACGGCGGCACATTTGATTGAGGAGCATTGCCGCAAGGTTGCGGCTGGTGCGCAGATCGAGTGCATTATTTGACCGCCGGCGCGCAATGCAACCGGAGCATATCCAACCGGCGTTTACGGTATCTGACGGGGCCAGGCGGTGTGAAACGGTACGCCTCGGCATGTCGTCGTTCCTGGACGAACTCACGGGGTGATCGCTTTCGCCGCGTGATGATCGCCGGCGCTAGACAGCATTGGCGGATGATCGGAAGCAACTGGCGTTTGTGTCGGGATCATCGCCGGCTGTTCTGCATGTTTCCTGAAATCCTACCCGGCTCGAGGATGAAAACATGCGGCAATTCAACGTGTTTTGGAGAGCTTTGATATTGTGACAAGACGCGCGGCGCTGTCGACGCAGAAGGGCGCCAGAGTGGGTGCTATGGCCGCAAGGGTTGCGTGTCATGGAATTCGGTGTAGCCCCCCAAGAGCTACACCGAACGCTTCCGTCAGCCCGTCAGCAGCGGTTTCCATCAAAACCGACGCAAAACGGGGAGGGCGGGGCCTTAGTTGAGGGGGATTGCATTTTCGCCCTTGCCGGCTTGATAGACAGCAGAGAGGTCGTCGTACTTCCGGCCGATTGCGGAGGCTCTTTCTTTCAGATCGGAGCGCTGCGGCTCGGGCAATTGATCGATCAGGCCCCCGATCGACTGGCCATTCCAGAACGAATTCGACCGATTGTACCCCCCTGGCTCCAAGGTGAAGACCTCCTTCAGGATCTTCAGATCGTGCGGAATGGAAAACGCATCCCGGGAATCCTCGTGGCTGAAGAAATAGAAGAAGTTGTCGAACCCTGCCCAGGTGATCGCCGAAAGGCACATTGAGCACGGCTCATGGGTCGACAGGAAAATGAGGTCTTTTGAGTCCGGTCGCTCGGAACCTGTCATCTCATAAAAGCGCTTCAGGGTGTGAACTTCGCCGTGCCACAGGGGATTTTCAGTCTCGTTGTTGGTTTCGACAAGGACCGTGGAAAGGTCCGATTTGCGCAGGAGTGCCGCTCCGAAGATCTTGTTGCCGGCGGCAACGCCGGCCTCCGTGGCGGGAATGATACCCTCCTCCATGGCGGTGAGCAGGGCGTCGAGCAGACGTGCGGGTTCGATTTGTTCTGACATTCTTCTTCTCCTTGAAATGTCGGGAATGAAACTGATCCGGACCAAAGCTTGGACCTCGGTCCGGAAGGTGTTTTCAAAGCGCTGCTCAGTGAGCGCCTTCAGGAATCATCGGTATTTCGATGCCTTTTTCGTCGTAAAGCTTGCCGTTGAGGAAGTAGTCGCCGTCGCGAAGCCGGACGATGTCCTTGTAGCGGATCGTTCGTTCCGTGCCCGCCACGAACACTGACTGCTGGTCGGCATTGCCCGTTTTGAAATGGTTGAACAGCAAGTTGAGGACGATCGCCATCAAGGCAGCGGAGCTGATCCCAGAATGAAAGATCGTTGCAACCCAGGTGGGGAAATGTTCGTAAAATCCCGGTGACGCGATGGGGATCATGCCGAAGCCGATCGACGTCGCGACGATGATCAAATTCATGTTGTTGTGGTAGTCGACCTTGGAGAGCGTGCGGATGCCGCTTGCCGCGACCGTGCCGAAAAGGACGATGCCGGCTCCACCGAGAACGGAACTTGGCACCGCTGCAACAACGCGTCCCATCACCGGGAGAAGGCCGAGGACGACGAGGAAAACACCGCCTGTCGCGACCACGTAGCGGCTCTTGACGCCGGTTACGGCGACAAGCCCGACGTTCTGGGCAAAGGCGCTCTGCGTGAACGACCCGAACACCGGTGCGAGAATGCTCGACAGCATATCGGCTCGAAGGCCATCGCCCAGGCGGCGCGAATCGACCTTGGTTTCGACGATTTCGCCAACGGCGAGAATGTCGGCCGATGTCTCGACGAGCGTCACGATGATGACGATCAGCATGGAGACGATGGCGGCGATCTCAAAGGTCGGATAGCCGAAATGAAATATCGCTGGCAAGGCGAAGAGGGGGCCGTTTGCCACTTGCGAAAAGTCGGTCATGCCAGCGGCATAGGCGATGCCTGTGCCGATCACGAGCGCAAGCAGGATGGAGAGCCTCGAGACGGATGCGCTTCCGAGCTTGCTGAGCAACAGAACGATGGCGAGCGTAGTGGCGGCCAGCTGAATGTTCGCCGGGCTTCCGAAATCGGGTGAGGTGTTGTTGCCACCCATCGCCCAGAATGCCGCGACCGGCATCAGCGTCAGTCCAATGGTGGTGATGACGATCCCGGTGACAAGGGGAGGGAAAAACCGGGTAATCCTTGAGAACACAGGCGTAATCAATAGCCCGATCAAGGAAGCTGCGATAACGGCGCCCAGAATGGACGGGATTCCTCCGTTGCCGGAAATCGCGACCATTGTCGCAACCCCTGAGAACGAGACGCCCTGCACAAGCGGCAACCGGCTCCCGAAGAATGGCAATCCCAGTGTTTGCAGGATGGTGGCGAGACCGCCGGCAAAAAGCGAGGCCGTTACCAGGAGGCCGACGTCACCTGGGCTAAGCCCCGCAGCCTGACCGACAATAAGGGGCACGGCGACGATGCCGCCATACATCGTCAGAACGTGCTGCAGTCCATATGCGATATTGGCGCCGATGCTGAGTTTTTCGTCTTCCGGGCGCCTGCTTGATGCACTTCCCTCTTTTATAATTGCCAAGGTAAACTCCTCCATACCTTTGCTGACGTTGCGCTTCGAGTTGAACCCCATTTCAATCAGACACTTCGACATAGCCATCGGGGCAGAGGCTCATGCCGCAGCATGGGCTCATGCCCGATGCAGAGATCGGTGCCGATTGTCGTTGCTGGAACGCGCACGAGAGATGTCTCTTCGTGCAACAGAGGCGGGGCGCCCCGACGGATTTTCAGGCGTGCTTGCCGGGGCCCTGTGACGGGCTTCACGCGAACGTGTGTTCCGGCAGGTAACGCGGTGAAAGCCATAGACTAACCCACCATCGGGCGGGGTTTTCCCATTGCCGTCAAAGCAAAAAATATTACGAAAGGGGAGATCGGTCTCCATGCCCCACCAGCTCCATAGTTGAACTGACCGTTGGCCAGTTTCGCTAGGACCCTGTTCCAGGAGGTGCGAACTCCGGATCGTCATCAACGTGCGTTGAACGGGGCGATTCTTGTGAGGCGTAAACCTACAGTGTCACTAAGCTTGCAATGTTTTAGAAGAACCTGTCAAGAGTGTGCTGCCGCGATTGTTCCGGCGGACAATGGAAGTTGTCTTGCGCACCCCGTGTGCCCCTTCGGTCGGTCCTCCACAGGTTCGGTGTGCGTTTGCCGAGCGTGGGGAGCGCCGAGGTTGCGGTCTGCCCTCTGGGTTTGTCTCGCCTCGCGACCACGCGCCAAAGTAAAACACGATGGCAAGGGGACCTTTGCGTCGCTGCGAAGCAACGACGCCATCTCCCTTGGCGCTTCGCCAATTCGGCAACCGCGTTTTCAGCGATGGCACGTCTTCGGCACGCCTGCTGTAGGCCGATGATGCCGATCACCACAAGCCTCTCGATGGGCCGGCTGGGGACGCAATGGTCAGACGTATCTCCGGCCATAGCGGCTTCCGAGACCGGTCAGGATCTCATAGGAAATGGTGCCGGCATCGCGCGCCACGTCTTCGAGCGTCTGGTTCGGGCCGAGGATTTCCACCAGCGTGCCAAGCCTTAGCTGGCCTTCCGGCAATGCGGAGATGTCAACCGTGATGCTGTCCATCGACACGCATCCCACGATCGGAAGCCGATTTCCGTCGCAATAGACGGCGCCCTTGCCGCTCAGGCTGCGCGGAAGGCCATCGGCGTAGCCTGCGGCAATGGTGGCAAGGCGGGTTTCCGCCGTCGTCACATGGCCGCCGCTGTAGCCGACGCTTGCGCCGGCGGGGACGCTGCGTGTCTGCACCACCGCGACGTCGAGCCGCACAACTGCTTCCATGGGGTTTTGTATGCCGGCCGTCGGCGCGCCACCGTACAGCGCGATGCCGGGGCGGACGAGCGCGCAGTGATAGGCGTCGCCGAGGAAGATGCCGCCAGAGTTGGCTACGCAGATGTCGAAGCCGGGGAACTCCGCCGCGATGCGGCTCATCTCGGCAAGCTGGGCATTGTTCTGGGCGCTTTCGACGTCGTCGGCGCAGGCAAGGTGGCTCATGATGAAGAGGAGTTCAATGAAGCCGGCATCCTGTAGTGCCTCGGCAAGGGCCAACCGTTCGTTCGGCGGTACGCCGAGGCGAGACATGCCGGTGTCGAATTGCACCACGGTTCTCAGACGGCTGTTGAGGCTTTGACCAGCCCTGGACCAGTGCTGGAGCTGTTCCAGCGAATTGACGACCGGAACGATGCCGGCTTGGGCGCAGGCGCGCTCGTTGCCGGGCTGCAGGCCGTTCAGCACGAAGATGTCCGCGTCCAGCGGCAAGCAAGGTCTAAGGCGGAGAGCCTCGCCAAACTGGGCAACGAAGAAGTGGCGGCAGCCATGCGCATAAAGCTTCATGGCCACCTGCTCGGCGCCAAGGCCATAGGCATCGGCCTTGACGACCGCCGCAGTGCGGGCCGGTGCCGCGGCGGTCGCCAGCTTCTCATAGTTGCGGGCGAGAGCGGCAAGATCCACGGTCAGATAACCTGGCATGCCTTCTGTGCCCGGCGATCGGTGACAGGGCTGCCGATCCAAAATTGTAATGTCCATTTCCGTCTCCCAGTTGACGGAAGGCTATTGAAATAATCGTCAAATTGTTTGCCAATGATTGGTCAAAAATTGTGATTTTGCGGAACTATTAAAATAAAGCGTGAAAATTCTGAATAATTGCGCATGGCGGATTGACTGTAGGCGACGACGGCATTCCACGGTCGCCACCGCTTGATCTGTGCAGGAGAATGCCCGTCTGGCAGTGAACATCAGGTTGTGGCAAACAGCCGAACCGAGCACGATGCATTGGTCTAGACGTGACTTGGCCAAAGGCGCGGGAAACGTCGGACGAAGAGTTCGAGCGCTCTGTGTGAAACTATCGTCTTGGCGCCGGAGAACCTGCCGAAGGACTTCTGGCGGGCACGGAAAATGTGCAATGAACGAAGTGTGTTGCGACACATTTTGGTAGCAGCTATGGAGTTTGCACCGTTCATAGGGAACACAACATGACGACACGTGCGACCCTTCCCGCGGTCGACTGCGATCCTTCACCGGAAGGACACGGGCCGATCTCGGTTTGGGGACATCGGCCCATCGCATTGCAGCGACTGATCAATGCAGCGGGCAACCTTCTGTTTGCTCACGATGTCCCGTCCATGGCGCGCTACACCGCAGGCAAGATCTTCCACGATCTTTCCAAGCCGTCGTCAATGTTCGGCGTCGCCCGCAACACCTTGCCAGCATCGGGATATCTGACGGAAGCCCTGGCTGTGGCAGTCAAGGCGGGCGGACCTATCGCAGACCTTGGAAAAGCCATCGCGGAAATCGCGCCAGACCTTCGCTGGTACCGCTCGAGAACGGGGCCTTTCGCAAGCATCAATTTCGTACGGGGTCATGCACATGCGCTGATGGTGGGACCCGGCGGCATGGAGGAGCGTGACGACGTCCATATCGGCGCGACGATCATGGCGCCCTATAGCCGCTTTCCGGATCACCGCAAGAAACATCCGACCGTCTTTCTCGCATTGTCACGCGCCGAAGTGCGCCTCAACGACGACGATTGGTCCGTTCGCTCGCCGGGTGGCATATTCTTCAGCGACGAGGGCAACGACCTCGCCATGCGCTGTACCGGAAACCCGCTCCTCTTGTTCTGGTGCCAACGGGTTCGGTCCCAATCCTAGTCCACTGCGGCTGTGGAATTCCTCGTCTTCCCCGGATCGCCGCCAGGGGACTTCCAGCGGTGTCGTGGCAGAGTGGGAGATCGCCCCCGTATCACGCCACAGCGTGGCTGGCTCTGCTGTCTGGCCTCCGCGAGCAGGGATGTGAAAGACGATGCTACGCCTCGCCCAGCTTCGCCTCACAACGCAGCAGCATGCCGTAGAGATCACGAGGCTCGTCCGGATCGGCCAGCAGATCGAGATCGACATAAAGCCTGGTCTCCTGAAGCTTGCTGCGCACGTAGCGCAGCGCCGAAAAATCCTCGATGGCAAAACCGACGCTATCGAACAGCGTAATCGTCCGCTCGGACTGACGGCCTTCACGCTTGCCGGCGATCACTTCCCAGAGTTCCTTCACCGGATAGTCTGCGTCGAGCTGCTGGATTTCGCCCTCGATGCGGGTTTGCGGCGGATATTCGACGAAGATATCTGAGCGCAGCAGGATATCCTTGTGCAGCTCGGTCTTGCCGGGGCAATCCCCGCCGACGGCGTTGATATGCACACCCGGACCCACCATGTTGTCGGACAGGATCGTGGCATACTGCTTGTCAGCCGTGACTGTCGTGATGATGTCGGCTCCTTCGACCGCTTCCTGGGAAGAGCTGCACGACTTGATCGCAAAGCCCTTGCCGGCGAGATTTCGGGCACAGCGCTCGGTTGCGCTCGGGTCGATATCGAAGAGCCGAAGCTCGCTCACGCCGACAATCGCCTTGAAGGCAAGCGCCTGGAACTCGCTCTGAGCGCCGTTGCCGATGATCGCCATGGTCTTCGCGTTCGCGCGAGCGAGGTGTTTGGCGGCGACTGCCGACATCGCTGCCGTGCGAAGCGCTGTCAGGATGGTCATTTCGGAGAGAAGCATGGGGTAGCCATTGCCAACATCCGAGAGCACGCCGAAGGCGGTGACTGTCTGGCGCCCTTCCTTCGTGTTCTTCGGGTGACCGTTGACATATTTGAAGCCGTAGAGCGTGCCGTCGCTTGTCGGCATCAGCTCGATCACGCCCTCCTTGGAGTGCGACGCGATACGCGGCGTCTTGTCGAACTGTTCCCACCGGCGGAAATCGTCCTCGATCACTGCGGCGAGTTCGGTGAGAAAGGTTTCGATCCCGACCTTCAGCACCAGTCTCATCATATGGTCCACACTGACGAACGGTACGATGTTCAGATTTGAATGAGCAGTCACGGCGTTCAATCCTTTTGGTTCAGACACTCAGCTTGAAGTGCGAGGAGTGGTTCCCACTCGAGCCCACTGGCGGCATCAATTCCCTTGGCTGTTGTCGGCGAGGAATGTTCTGGCGATTTCAGAAACGAGATCCGGCAGGACCTCGAAGGCATAGGGTTCATGCACGCGCTCGAACTTCTGGTGGAACTCACGGCCCCAGGGACCGAGATTGACCGCCGGGAAGCGCAGCGCATTCTCCGGCGGTCGATCGATCAACCGCGAGATCGGCGTGTTGTCCGAAACCACCTGACTGCCGCTCGCCGTCAAGCCCAGGAAACTCATGTCGGAGATACCCTGGAAATGCGGCTTCCAGACTAGGCTGCGGTCAGGATCGTTGCCGAGACCCACACGCGCCTTTTCGATGGCCTGATGCAGGGCGCGGTCATTCGGTTCGTCGAGCCGCAGGTGGCTGGAGGGATAGTGAAGCCCGGCGAAGCCGATGACAATGGCAGGGCCGGACAATCGGGCGATCCCGACCAGCCACTCCGTCAGTTGCCGCGTGAAGACCAGCGGATTGTCGATAGCGCCGAGTGACGTTTCCTCGGCCGCGTAAAGAGCGTCGAAACCTTCGCCGCAAACCTGTTTGGCCAAGGCGCGCAGTTCCTTGAAGGTCAAAAGACGCGGCCTGCCCGGCGTGGCGCCCGCGCTTCTGCCGACAAGCCTGCCATACTTGGCGGACTGCGAAGCGAAACGATCCACCGCTTCGGTGGCGCCGGATAGCACTTCCTGCGCGAAGCGGGCGAACAAGTCGTCCGCTGGCATTGCGTGATACAGCCAATTGAACGCGATCCAGAAGCGCTCCGGTGTTGTGACCTCATAGCCATCGCGCAGATCCTTGGCCTCCAGGCAGATCGGCGGGGGTGAAATATCGTTTTCGTCGCGATCGGCAAGCGAGGCATTGCCTTCGAGACGTGCCAGAATTCCGGCGGCCATGGCCTGCGCGCTGACGCCTTCGAACGGGTAGCTTGCGTGGGAGCTGCAGCCGATCACCAGAGCGAAAGGCAGAAGTTTGCCGATCGTGCCGGCATAGACGGCGCGGCCTTCGCTGCCGTCGCCCTGATCCGACGTCACATCCAGGTTGATGCCGGCCGCAATGTCGATGTTCAATGTTGACGTGAGGTTCGGCAACGCGTCGCGCAGCGAGCGCATGCCGCGACTTTCACGCTCTTCATCGGGCGTGGCGACCAGCATCAGATTGCCCTGCCGATCGGGGTCGGCCGCGAAGTTTTCAAGGCAGGCGATCGCAACCGCGATGCCGCTCTTCATGTCGAGCAGACCGCGGCCGGGCAGGAAGTCACCGCTCCGCAGATCCTGCAACGCCCTTTCCTCCTGCTCGGAACGGTCATCCCGTGCCGAGAGGGTGTCGATCAAGGCTTCCTTCAGCCGAAGGCTATCGCACGCCAGCGGCTTGAGTTCGTGATAGTTATCGGTCGAGACCGTATCGAAGTGCCCCGCCATGACCAGCGTGCGCTTGCCGGTGCCACGAACAAGCGCCACGACATTGCGGGTGAGGGGCTCTCCATGGCTTTCCACCAGGCGAAGATCTTCGGGGTGCGTGCGAAAATAGGCAAGCTCGCTCAGAAGCTCGTGCAACTGATCGGCAAATCCGGCTTCGCCGGGAGTACCGGTTTCGCTCGGCCATGAGGTAATGCGCAGGGCAAGTTCCCGGGCGCGATTGCTGTCGATCCGGGTTCCTGTTCGGGAAACATGTTGTTGTTGTGGGTTCGTCATCCTGTTTCTCCGTCGTTCAATTCGAAAGGTGCTTGCGAAGGAAAGCGCGCGTGCGCTCTTCCAGCGGGTCGGAAAGAACCTGCGTGGGTTCTCCCTGTTCGATCACCACGCCAGCATCCATGAACATCACGTGATCGGACACTTCGGCGGCAAACCGCATCTCGTGCGTCACGATCAGCATGGTCATGTGTTCGGCGGCAAGCTGCTTCATGACCTGGTTCACTTCCTCGACCAGTTCGGGGTCGAGCGCCGAGGTCGCCTCGTCGAACAGCATGACCTTCGGCTGCATTGCGAGCGCGCGGGCGATGGCGACACGCTGTTTCTGACCACCCGAGAGCCGTGCGGGGTAAGCATTTCCTTTTTCCGACAGCCCGACCTTGGCAAGGAGTGCGTTGGCCCGGTCAAGGGCTTCGGCCTTGGTCAAGCCTTTGAGGCGCATAGGCCCGATCGTGATGTTCTGCAGGACGGTCAGGTGCGGAAACAGATTGAACTGTTGGAACACCATACCCATTTCCCGGCGGATATGGTTGATGTGGTTCTCGAAAGCGCGCCCCTTCAACGGTCGGTTGACCTGATGGCCGTCAAGCCAGATCTCGCCGCTGGATGTTTCCTCCAGCATGTTGATGGATCTCAGCAACGTGCTTTTGCCCGAACCGCTCGGGCCGATGATCGAAACGATCTTGCCACGCGCGACACTGAGGTCGATCCCTCTGAGCACTTCGTGACTGCCGTAGGATTTGCGGATTTGCCGCAGTTCGACCATGGGAGTTTGTGTCGTCATCGGATTTCCTCCGCTTTCCGGGCGGCAATGCCCAACAGGAATTCCATCGCCAGATTGACGACGTAATAGAGAAGCGCTGCGGTGAAGTAGAATTCAAAGGGGCGGTAGGTCTCGCTGATCGCACGCTGCGCGTTCAGGACCAGTTCGGCGATGCCAAGGACCGAGAGGACGGCCGTGTCCTTCAGGAGAATGATGCTGTTGTTGCCGACTTGCGGCAGCGCCGTCACGATGGCCTGCGGCATGATGAAGAGGCGCTGGGTGGCGCCGCGGCTGAATCCCAATGATCGGGCGGCTTCGGCCTGCCCGGGATCGACCGCCTGCAGCGATGCGCGGAAGATATCCGCGTTGTAGGCGGCGTAGTGCAGGCCAAGTCCGACCACCCCGGTCCAGAAGGCAGGAAGCATGACGCCCACCTGCGATAGGCCGTAGTAGAGCAGGTAGAGTTGCAGCAGCAGTGGCGTGCCCAGGAAAAGGAAGCTGATGCCGCGCACCGGCAGGCTTGCGAACTTTGGCCCGTGGAGTGTTGTGGTGGCGATGGCAATGCCGAGCAGGATGCTGACGGAGCCTGCCAGTACGGTGACGAAAATCGTCCAGAGCAGACCGGTGAACAGAAGCTGCGAGTAGGACGGCACGACGCCGAAATCGAGTGTCATGCTGCGACCCTCCTGTCGGCATCGAAAAGCTTTTCAGCGCCGCGCACGATCAGTGAAATCACGGCGACGATGGCAATGTAGGCAGCGCCTGCAACGGCAAAAACCTCGAACGGCTTGTAGGTGGACGTGACGAAACGCTGTGCCGAGTAGGTCAGCTCGACGACGCCGATAGTCGACACAAGCGCGGTGCTCTTCGACAGAATAACCGTGTTGACGCCCAGCGACCGGATTATCAGCGGCGCTGCCTGCGGCAGAATGAAGAGCCGCATGGTGTCGAGGCGGCCGAACCCGATCGAACGCGACGCTTCGCCCTGTCCTTTGTCGACGGCGATGATGGCACCCTTGATGCCCTCCGACATGTAGGCGCCGATGTTGAGTCCCATGGTCAGCACACCGGCCATGAACGGCGTCAGCTCCAGTCCGAACTGCGGACCGCCGAAAAAGACGATAAAGAGCTGTACCAACAGGGGGGTGCCACGCATGACGCTGACATAGGCCGTAGCAAGCCAGCGTATCGGTCTCATTCTGGAGAAGCGTCCTGCCGCCACTGCCGTGGCGACGACAAGTCCGATCGCCAGCGAGCAGGCCGTAAGGCCGATCGTCAACAGCGACGCTTCCATTATATGGGGCAATAATCGCCCGATCAGTTGAATATCCATTCCAGCCTCTAAGGACGCTCTAGGCTCGCGGGCGATGCGTCGCCTTGTTCGGGCCGCGCGAAACGGCACCCTGAGGTGACCTGCCCTGGAGCTGCCAATCTCGACGGATCCGGCGGCCTGACATCCAGAGGCCGAACACGGTCATTCCCTATGAAGGATCGCGGGCCGGGACACATCTCGTGTCCCGGCCGAGCCCGTCAGCGGATGTCCTGGCCGATCCACTTTTTCGAAATGGCTTCGTAGGTGCCGTCGGCCATCATGTCGTCCAGTGCCTTCTGCATGGCAGCGGCGAGCGCCGGATTGTCTTTGCGGATTGCGATGCCGATGTCGTAGCGGGGAAGCTTGTCGTCCTTCACCTGTTCGATCGGCGCATCACTCTTGGCGATCGCTACGAACACGGGAACGTCGTCGGCAACGATGGCATCGACGCGGCCTGCGCCAAGGTCGAGAAGCATTTCGGGAAGGCCCTTGTAGGTGCGGATCTCGAATGTGTTCTGGTCGCGCGTCCATTTTTCAGCGGCTTCGCCGAGTGTGACACCGATCGTCTTGCCCTTCAGTTCGTCAACGCTGGCGACGCCGGCGCCCTTGCGAACAAAGACGGCAAGGCCGGAACGGTAGTAGGGGCCGACGAAGTCGACTGCCTTCTTGCGCTCTTCGGTGATGCTCATGGAACCAATGATCGTGTCATAGCGACCAGTGACGAGCCCGGCGATGATGCCGTCCCAGGCCGTTGTCACGATGTTCGGCTCGACCTTCAGCCGGCGGGCGATCTCGGAGCCTATATCGGCGTCGAAACCGACGACCTTGTTGCTTTCGTCCACGAAGCTGAAGGGTGGAAACACGCCCGAGAGAGCAACCGACAACTTGCCGGCCTCCTCGATCTTCTGCAGATCATCAGCCTGTGCAGGGGTGAACGGCAAGCAGATCGCGGCGGCGACCATCACGGCAGAAAGAACGCGGTGCAATTTCATCTCTATCATCTCCCAATTCGACCCGACATCACGGATCATCGCGTGGTTTACGACGCCAATTCCAAAGGCATGGATCGATCGACAGAACGTGAGGCCGGGCTATCTTGTCTGGTCCCGCATTATTCCGGCTGTTCTGTTTCGATGAGGGATTCGTATTGCGGTTGGGGGAAACAAAAAAGAAGACAAAGTGCTTGAATTTTCCTATTTCTGCCGAAATAGTAACAGGAATGATGAAATAGGAAGTAATCGGTGGACGATCTTGATAGACGGCTCATTGCAGAGCTGCGCATCAACGGCAGAGCTTCGGTGCCGCAACTGGCGCAACTTCTCGGCGTCGCGCGCGCAACGGCACAGAAGAGGCTTGATCGCCTTGTCACCGACGGCGTGATCAAGGGCTTCACGGTCCGCCTGAAGGATGACATCAGCAAGGATCTGATCAGGGCCTTCATCCTGATCATGATAGACGGCTCGCCACGCCCCGCAGTATCGGCCGTAAAGCGCCTTCCAGGGGTGGCAGCCGTGTCCAACACCAACGGGGTCTGGGACATAATCGCGGAGATCGAGGTTTCGACGATGTCGGAGCTGAACGAGCTCATCTCAACGGTTCGGGCAATCGATGGCGTCTCGAAAAGCGAAACCTTTATCATGCTCGGGCCGGCGTGAGCGGCTACGGCTTCGCCCGTCTGCACGAGGACCTCGTGGAGAAAGATTTGCCTCAGGCAGACTGGTGCACCACCATTGAGCAATGGCCGCCTGTCAGGCGAACCGGGCCGCCATTCTGGCGCGTGCCTTGCTTGCTTCTTCTTCGCGGTTGCGCGGGGGGTGGGACGTCTCAAGCGTGACGAGCAATTCCCGGGCGCAGGCTGCGATTGAAATGACCGCGTGCTCGAAGGCCGCTTGATTGCGTTTGGACGGTTTGGTCGTTCCGCTCAGCTTGCGCACGAACTGCACCGCGGCGTCGTGGACCTCCTCGTCAGTCGCAGGCGGATCGAAATTGAACAGGGGTTTTATGTTTCGGCACATGACTGGCTCCCGCGCCTCAAATTCTCGCTCCTCTGGAAGTCGAGATCTTAATGCCCATGCTTCGCCCGCGGAAGGGCCGATCGTCGTGCCTTCCTTCACCCAATCGGCTGGCGGGCACTGCCTGTCAGGTGTTCTTGCCGTTTGATGCCATCTGCATTCCGGCTGCACGTCCGCCGCTCGGCACCACGACGATCTGCCTGACCTTGCCCTGTTTGAAGGCGGTCAGGAAACGCGGATAGTCCTTGAAGGCGACGCAGCCATGCGATTCCGCCCGGTTGCCGCGCAGCAGGTAACTGTGGGTCAGGAAGCCGTCGCGGCCGTGCTTGTTTCTGCCGTCGATCGGCAACATGCGGATTGCTTCGACGCCGTGGAAGCGCGTCTCGCGCATCTTGAGATTGTAGGTGTGCGGTGGGGTCGGTCCGGTCATCTTGACAGTCACATAACGCGGGTTGTCGGCCATCTTGCCGATGCCGGAATGGGCCTCGAGGACGCTGCCGTCGGGCATGTAGACCTTGGCGGCGCTGATGTCGTAGACGGCGACGCCATTTCCGGCCCGGGTCCCACCACCGAACAGGTCCCGCAGCGCCCTGAGGCCGCCACCCGACTTATTGTCTGCCGGATTGTTCGGTCGCACAAAGGCAAGCTCTTGCTGCTTGGGCGTTTCGCGCTCATTGGCCTTCGGTTCTGCGTTGGCTATGGCCCGCCGGGTTTCCGGTTTTTCCGTTTCAGAGACAGGCTTTTGGGCTCGGTCGCCGCCGGGACGGAATTGCGGCATCGGTCCCGACGACGGCGTATCCTCATAGTCTGGCAGAGCAACGGCTTCATCTTCGGCGTTCGGGTCCTGCGAGGCGGCGATGTCGTCCTCCAATGGGACCGTCAGCAACGCCGAGAACACAGTGTTTTCCGATGCGCTCTGTGAGGGGGGCGCATAGGCCAGCGAGACGAGGGGGGTGTCGGTTACGCCGTTGGACGGCGGCCCAAACCGTTCCGATGCGGGCAATTCAATGCTGGCAACCGCGCTGCGCGGCGTGATGGAATGAGAAGCCTTGAAGTGGCGGACGATCTGCTCGGATGTCAATGCGGCCTGTTCCACGTCGGTGGCAAGGCGCGGCGCCTTGCCACTGGTCGCCGCATCTCCAAAGATATCGGCACTGCGGGGGAGTTTCCCTTCGGCGCCGGCGATGCTTGCCAGGGGGGCCGGCTTGGCGACGGCGGCGATCAGCCTCGGCGTCTGTTCGACCCGCGCCTGCTTGACCCAAGAGCGCTCTTCTTTTCGATGGACCACATAGAGCTGCGGCTTCGGCAGGATCTGGCCCGAACCGAAGGCAAAAACGCTGCCCATCGCGACCATGCCAGCCACCGACCCCACGGCCACGCCGGACAAGGCGAGGCCGCAGCAGGTGAACAGCAGTGGACGTAGCAAACGGTGCAAAGGCTTTGGACGAACGACCTTACTCACAACGCAATTCAAGCCAGTAGATCCCGCAAAAGGCCCTTAGGCCCCCGAGCGAACACGCTGCGCGATTTCCCGGATTGTCCCTTCTTGACGACCGATCGACAGAGAATGAACAAGTATGGTTAAATTTTGCTTTCCATGAACAGAAATGGATTTGATGCGACGCCACGTCGGGACAGCATCGTGCGGCCGCCGGCAGGTCTGTATTGGTGTTTGATATCAATCGGCGTCGGCGCCGGGATTGAATATGCGGTCAGTTGGGACAGGAAAACCCGGTCGCTCAGTGTATCCGACGAAGAATGTCCGTGGTCGCAAGGGACTGAGAGGACCGGTGGCAGGCGACTTGGCTTCCCTCATGGTTCGGCCCTGCGAAGGTGCGACAATGTCCTGCGCCGCAAGGCTGCCCGCTCGGCTGCCGCTATCGCCCGGGCGCCTATCATTGCTTTGCCGTCGATGTAGCGCGCGAGGTCCCGGATCGTCGGATACTGGAACAGCGCGATCACGTCGATCGTGCGGCCGAGGCTCATCTCCAACGCCGCCTGCACCCGCATGAGCTGAAGCGATGTCCCGCCGAGATCAAAGAAATTGCGATCCGGTTCCACCGCCTGGATGCCCAAGATGTTACGCCACAATTCGGCAAGCAACCCTTCGGTCCGGTTCGCGACCGGTATGTGATCGACCGCAGCCGTATCCGCGGGCAAGGGCAGCCTGCTCCGATCGACCTTGCCGGACTGATGCAGCGGAAGCTGATCAAGAACCATCACCACGCTTGGGATCATGTAGGCCGGCAAGGTGCTGCGCAGCCTTTCCATGACGCCGCGTTTGAGCTCGGAACGGGCAATGGTGATGCCTTCGCATGGACACAGATAGCCGACAATACGCTTGTTCTGAGGGCTGAGATCCTGGCAGATCACCACGCCATCGGCGAGGCGCGGATCGCGCCGCAGTGCAGCCTCGATCTCGTCGAGCTCTATCCTCTTGCCGTTGAGTTTGATCTGCCTGTCCCTGCGCCCCTTGAAAATCACGACACCGTGCTCATCGAGGACGGCCAGGTCGCCGGTGAGATAACCGCGCGCAGTGCCGCCCTCCGTCTCGACCGTGACGAAGCGTTCCACCGTCAGTTCCGGGCGCTTGAAATAGCCGATTGCGACGCCATCGCCGATCAGCAGCAGCTCTCCCTCGACGCCCTTGGTCACAGGCTTGTGATCGTCGTCGACGATCAGGATGCCGGTGTGGTTCACGGCGCCACCGATCGCCACGTCCTTGCCGTCGAATCCGGCTGGTATGTCGAAGGTACTGGCAAGAACCGTAATCTCCGTCGGGCCGTAGCAGTTGGTCAATCGGCAATGGGGGTGGGCGGTTTGGAACCGTTTGACATGTTCAGCCGAGGCGACCTCTCCACCAAACAGCATATGCCGCAGCGACGGCAGCGGGCCGGATGCGAAATCGGCCAGCAGATTGAACAGACCCGTCGTGATCAGCGAAACCGTGACGGCACGGTCGCGGATAAGGTCGCGCAGACGACCAATCGAAAAAGTGCCGTCCGGCAAGCCCGCGATCGAGGCGCCATTGGTCAGTGCGGTCCAGATTTCGAAGGTAGAGGCATCGAAGGCGATGGTCGCCGCGTGCAGCACGACGTCAGCGCTGCTGATTTCCACATAGCTCTGGTCGAGCGCCAGACGGGCAATGCCGCGATGCGGTATCGCGACGCCCTTGGGTCGGCCCGTCGAGCCTGAGGTGTACATGACATAGGCGAGATCGTCTCCGCCGACGTCGACGGTGGGCGCTTGTCCGGTCTCCGACACTGCAAGACCTTCGATCGCGGCCTTGAGATCGGCGGTCCTGCCGTGCGTGCCCGCCACCAACTGCATAGTTCCCGACGTGCAACTGTCGACGAATATCATCGTCGGCGCGCATTCGCCGATGACATAGTTCAGGTGTTCGACGGGAAACGTCGTATCGAGCGGCAGATAAGCGCCACCCGTTTTCAATATGGCAAGCATCGCTATCACGCTGTCGAGCGAGCGGGGCACGAAAAGGCAGACGATATCGCCCTTACCGACACCTTCTGCCGCGAGGTAGGCAGCAAAGCCATCGGACAGCCGGTCAAGCTCCCCATAGCTCACCGACCGATCATCGAAGACGATGGCCGTTGCCTCGGGCGCGGCGCGTGCATGCTGGCGGACGTAGTCCTGAAGGGGCCGGTCCCGATCGTAGTGGAGCTTTGCCTGGGAACGGCGCACCTTGCCTTCCGATGCTTCGGCCTGATGGCCGGGCCTGGGAACTCGGACCTCGTTCATCGTCGTCTCCTGTTCGTCTCGAATTTGCCGGAAATGTTCCTGGAGCGTCTTTCGCCTCTCGAGGGCGGCCTGAGCGCTGCGGCGACGTCGAATGCCAATATTCCACGGCAGCAAAAGATGAACAGTTGATCATTGGGATAGCGACTGCGGGGTGAGGCGCTCAAAGGGTGAATCTACAATCCACTAAAAGACTATAGTATATGGATAATATGCATTAGTGGCGTTTGGCAGCGGCAGATCGAAAAAATCCATGCGGTTGCCGAAGGTCGCGACCTTCCCATCGCGCTTGAAGTAAGCCCGGTGTCCGCGCCCTGTGGTTCCGTTTCCGCAAGCCTGCTGGCATGATTGCCGTCCGGGCGCTCATTCGCTGCCGACGCGCGGCCTATGACGCAACGCCCTCAGCGCCTTTCTCATCGATCGCGGGACTGTGTCGGTCATTCCGAAAATCCAACTGCAGAAGCACGCAACTCGGTTCGACCTCGCCAAAAATCTCATTAGTCGATAAATTCAGTAGAAAATATATTCTTCCGACGTGTGTGATTGCGATAGGGAAAGTTCCCGTTCCCGAGCTTCCATAAATCGCCATTCGTTGTTCACAAAAGCGGCATTTGCGATTTTTGAGGCAGAAACAATCGTGTTTCGAAGTTGATCCTCCCAATCGCGAAAGCAAGATCACCATGTCGAAGATCCGCACAAACCTCCTGGAAACCATTCCCCTCTCACGGCGCGCCGCATTTGCCGCTTTCGCAGCGGCGGCGGTCACTGCCGTCAGCCTGGCCGCGCCTGCACCGGCGGTCGCTGAAGACAAGAAGGAACTCAAGGTCGGTATCATCTCGGGCGAAGACGAGGACGTCTGGCGCGCCGTGACGGCGGAAGCCGCCAAGAAGGGCCTGACCATCGAAACCGTCGTCTTCAACGATTACACCCAGCCGAACGAGGCGCTCGCCCGTGGCGAGGTCGATGCCAACGCCTTCCAGCACCTTCCATACCTCGAAAACCAGATCAAGGCGCACGGCTACAAGATCGTCCCGGTGGGCTACACCGGCGTCTGGCCGATCGGCCTCTATTCGAAGAAGCACACCAAGATCGCCGATCTGCCGGAAGGCGCCGTCATCGGCGTGCCGAACGATCCGTCCAACGAGGGCCGCGCCCTTCGCGTCCTGCAGAACGAGGGCGTGATCAAGCTCAAGGAGGGCACTGGCATCCTCGCGACGATCGCCGATATCGTTGAGAACCCGAAGAATGTCGCGATCAAGGAACTTGACGCCGGTATCGTCGGCCGCTCGGTCGATGACCTCGATGCCGCCGTTGTCAACACCGACTGGGCGCTGAAAAGCGGCCTGACGCCGGACAACCGCATCGCGCAGGAGCCGGTCGATGACAATCCTTACCGCAATTTCATCGCCGTGCGCGAGGAATCGAAGGACCAGCCCTGGGTGAAGCCACTGGTCGAATCCTATCAGAACGACGTCGTGAAGGCCGAGTTCGAGCGTGTCTACAAGGGCACGGGCATCAGCGCCTACTGAGGCATGTGAAGATCAGCCGAGACAGCCCGCCATGGCCCTGGTCCATCGCGGGCTGTCTCGCCGTTTCCGGAAGGGAACCAGAATGAACAGACATGTGTCCTGGACGCCGGCCGAAACGGCCGCCGATAGCGACGACGTCATCCGGCTTGCTGGCGTTCGCCGTCGCTTCGGCGAGACGGCGGCCCTCGACGGGGTCTCGCTCGGCGTCAGACGCGGCGAAATCCTTGGCATCATCGGGCGAAGCGGTGCAGGGAAATCCACGCTCATCCGCTGCCTTAACGGTCTCGAGCGACCAGATGGCGGCAGTATCAAGATCGAGGGTCGAGAGATTACCGGCCTTGGCGAGGCCGAGTTGCAGCCGCTCCGGCGCCGCATCGGCATGATTTTCCAGCACTTCAACCTGCTGTCGGCCAAGACGGTCGAGGAAAACGTGGCGCTGCCGCTGAAAATCGAGGGGTGGCCGAAGGCAAAGCGGCTGGCGCGGGCGGCGGAACTTCTGGAGCTGGTCGGTCTGTCCGACAAGGCGAAGGCCTATCCGTCGGCCCTTTCCGGAGGCCAGAAGCAGCGCGTTGGCATCGCCCGGGCGCTGGCCGCAAGCCCCGCTCTGCTGTTGTCCGACGAGGCAACGTCGGCGCTCGACCCCGAGACGACACGTTCGATCCTGGCGCTTCTCAAGGACATCAACAGCAAGCTCGACCTGACGATCCTCCTCATCACCCATGAGATGGAGGTGGTGCGCAACATCGCAGACCGCGTGACCGTCATCGATGCGGGTCGCATCGTCGAGGAAGGGCCGGTCTGGCAGGTGTTTGCAACGCCGCAGACGGAAACGACCAGGAGCCTGCTGAGCGGCATACGCCCCCAACTCCCCGACCATATCGCCCGGACGCTTTCCTCGGAGGGGTCGGGTGACGTGGTGCTCAGCATCGACATCGCCGGTCCAGCTGCCACCGGCCCGCTGTTGCAGGATCTTTTGAAGGCATTCCCGGGTGGCTACCGCCTGATCCATGGCGGCGTCGACCATATCCAGAAACAGCCCGTAGGGCGCTTTTTCATCGCCCTGCCGGCAGCATCGACGGCCGGCCTTGTTTCTTTTGTCGAGCGCCTCGGCGCACAGGTGGAGGTCCTCGGCCATGTCGCCGATCATGCTTGAACTGCTCTTCCGCTCGCTCTGGGAAACCATCGTGATGACGGCCGCCTCCGGCTTCATCTCGCTCGTCTTCGGTCTGCCGCTCGGGCTTGCACTGGTGGCGACCGCGCGCGGAGGGATTGCGGAAAATCTCGCAGTCAACCGCGCGCTCGGTGCGGTGATCAACGGCTTTCGCTCCGTGCCTTTCATCATCCTGCTGGTCGCGCTTATTCCCGTCACGCGCCTGATCGTCGGCACGTCGATCGGCACCTGGGCGGCCATCGTGCCCCTGGCGATCGCCGCGACGCCCTATTACGCCCGCATCGCCGAAGTATCGCTGCGCGAGGTCGAGCGCGGGTTGATCGAGGCCGTGCGTGCCATGGGCGGCAATCGCTGGACAATCATTCGCGAAGTGCTGATCCCGGAAGCAATGCCGGGCATCGTCGCCGGTTTTACCGTCACGTTGGTCACTCTCATCGGCGCCTCCGCCATGGCCGGTGCGATCGGCGCCGGCGGGCTCGGCGACCTTGCCATCCGCTACGGCTACCAGCGCTTCGAAACCGCCGTCATGGTTGCCGTCGTCGCCGTTCTTATCGTGCTCGTCTGCGGCATCCAGTGGCTCGGCGATCGGCTCGTCTCCCGCCTCGATCGTCGCGGTTGAAGGTCGGGCCGGCGGCGCGAGAGGCGCCGGCGACAGCGCTAATATTTCCGTCTCCGGTCGGGAATTGGAAAATTCTCTCTGTTTCGCAACAATAGTTCACTTAATTTATGGATTATATCTTTAATCCAGAGGATGAGAACCAGCATGACGGAAGAGACCCGCACCGGCGTCAACCGCCGCAACATTCTGAAGCTTACGGCCGCAGCCGGCATCGTCGCGGGGTCGGGGCTTCTGACAAGTCGTGCCGCCTTCGCTCAAGGCGAGCTCTCGCTCAAGGGCAAGCGCATCGGCATCAGCACCGCCGGCACGGACCATTTCTTCGATCTGCAGGCCTACAATGCCCAGGTCGAAGAGGTGAAGCGCCTCGGCGGCGAACCGATCGCTGTCGATGCCGGGCGCAACGACGGCAAGCTCGTCTCCCAGCTTCAAACCCTCATTGCGCAGAAGCCGGATGC
This sequence comes from Ensifer sp. GW821-FHT05G01, assembly GCF_059419585.1. Taxonomy (NCBI): domain Bacteria; kingdom Pseudomonadati; phylum Pseudomonadota; class Alphaproteobacteria; order Hyphomicrobiales; family Rhizobiaceae; genus Ensifer; species Ensifer sp. GW821-FHT05G01. The sequence goes on from NZ_JBWKSC010000002.1 coordinate 336,033, forward strand.
GATCGTCCAGCTTCTCGGCACGCTGAGCGTCATCGATCCGTGGCTGAAGAAAGCGCGCGATGCGGGCATTCCGGTCTTCACGATCGATGTCGGCTCGGTCAACTCGATCAACAACTCCACATCGGACAACTGGGGTATCGGCAAGGACCTCGCTCTCCAGCTCGTTTCCGATATCGGGGGAGAGGGCAATATTGTCGTGTTCAACGGCTTTTACGGCGTCACGCCATGCGCGATCCGCTATGACCAGCTCGTCAACGTCATCAAGTACTTCCCGAAGGTGCAGATCGTGCAGCCTGAACTGCGCGACGTGATCCCGAACACGGTGCAGGACGCCTTCACCCAGATTACCGCAATCCTCAACAAGTACCCGGAGAAGGGCTCGATCAAGGCGATCTGGTCGGCCTGGGACATCCCGCAGCTCGGGGCGACGCAGGCCCTGACCGCAGCTGGCCGCACCGAGATCAAGACCTATGGCGTCGACGGCAGCCCGGAAGTGCTCCAGCTCGTTGCCGACGCGAATTCGCCGGCTGCTGCCGACGTCGCCCAACAGCCGGCGGAGCTTGGTCGCGTCGCGATCCAGAACGTTGCGAGATACCTCGCCGGCGAGACGCTGGCGCGGGAAACCTATGTGCCCGCTCTGCTCGCCAACAAGCAGAATGTCGGCGAAATCTCCAGGAAGCTCGGCATCGGCTGACACCACGTCGACAACGGACAGCGACGGATGGCTGCGATCCATCCGTTTTGACGAGGCAAGGAGCGAACAGCAATGGTCGAGGCAGTGAGGGGCGACGGCGGCGATATCATTCGCCTTGATGCCATCGTGAAGCGGTTCGGAGGCGCGCAGGCGCTCTCCGGAGCATCGCTCGTCGTCAGGCGCGGTACGGTGCACGGCCTCGTCGGCCAGAACGGCGCTGGAAAGTCGACGTTGATCAAGCTGCTCGCCGGTCTTCATGAGGCAGACGAGGGGACGATCGAGATCGATGGCAAGGTCTACGACCGGCTGACGCCGCATCTGGTCGAGGACCTCGGCATCCACTTCATCCATCAGGATCGGTTGCTGGTTCCAACCTTCACCGTCGGTGAAGCGCTGTTCCTCGGCCGCGAGCCGCGCATTGCAGGCACACCCTTCCTTGACCGTGCACTGATGCGTCGCCGGTCTGCGGAAATCCTTGATCGCTACTTCGGCCTTAGGCTGCCGCATTCGGCGCTGATTGCGGATCTTTCGGCTGCCGAAAAGCAGATCGTCCAGATCACGCGGGCGCTGCTCGATAATCCGAAGGTCCTCGTCTTTGACGAGCCGACGGCAGCGCTCGTCCGGCGTGAGGCGGATCTGCTGTTCCAGCTCATCCGGCGCCTTCGGGACGATGGCGTCACGATTATCTACATCTCGCATTACCTCGGCGAAATCGCAGCACTTTGCGACACGGTGACGGTTCTGCGCAACGGCCGCGATGTCGCCACGCTACCGCTCAAGCAGACCTCGGCTGCCGAAATCGGCGCGCTGATGGTCAATCGCGAGATTGGCGATCTGTATCCGAAGCCGCAGGTCGTTGCCGGCGAGGCGCTGCTTGCGGTGGTTGACCTCAGCCTGTCCAACCGCTACGCCAGCGTATCCTTCACCCTGCACAAGGGGGAAGTACTGGGGCTGACGGGGCTCTTGGGATCGGGTGCAAAGGAAACCCTCCGCACGCTCTTCGGTCTGCAAACAGCCACCGCCGGTTCGGTGGCGGTCAAAGGCGAGACGATCTTCACCGCAAGTCCGGCGAAGGCTACCGCCAAAAGTCTCGCACTTGTGCCGGAAGACCGCCGGCGGGACGGCGTGGCGCTCGATCTTTCCGTGACGGAAAACACGACGCTTGCCAGCCTCGACCGTTTTTCCAAGGGCGTGCTCGATCAGGGCGCCGAAAGGCGTGCGACCGAAGAGCTCGTCAAACGGCTGCAGGTCAAGACTGATGGCATCGACGCGCTGGTCAAGACGCTGTCCGGCGGCAACCAGCAGAAGGTGGCGATCGCCAAATGGCTCAGCCGCCAGTCCGAGATCTACCTGCTCGACGAGCCGACGGTCGGCGTCGATATCGCAGCCAAGGTCGAGATCTACACGCTGATCGGCGAGCTTGCCCAACGCGGCGCGGGCGTGATCGTGCTTTCGTCCGACATCGAGGAATTGCTCGGGGTTACCGACCGCATCCTCGTATTCTTCCGCGGTCAGGTCACGCGGGAATTCATCTCCTCCCAAACGAGCCCCGATCAGATCCTTTCGGAAGTGACCGGTGCCTACGAGACGCTGAGCAATGTTGGTTGACGCCCCATACTATATTCCCGGCTCCTTGGCCGAACCGGCTCCAAGCAATCCGCAGGATCCGCAACCTGGCGGACCTGCATATGCGCAACGGGTGGCAGCACTTGCGTTGCGCGGCGGCTCGCTGGCCGTCTTTATCGGCGTCCTCGTGTTCTTCTCCGTGACAGCGCCGTTCTTCCTGACGATCGGCAATGTCGGTAACGTGCTTGGACAATCCGCCATCGCCGGCGTTCTTGCGATCGGCTTGACGATCGTCGTGATCGGCGGCGGTTCCAACGTCGTGACGGGTGGCATCGATCTTTCGCTTGCCGCAAACATGGGGCTGAGTGCGGCCGTCTATGCGACGCTCGTGCAGGCGGGGTACGGAGACCCCGTGGCAGTCATCGCCGCGCTGGGGACGGGGCTCGCCATTGGTGCCGTCAACGCGGCTGCGATCACACTCGCCGGCATCGTGCCGCTACTGGCGACACTGGCGGTGATGAACGTTGTCGCCGGCCTTGAGTTGGTACTGACGAACAATACGGTGGTACCGGCTTCGACGGAACTTCTTCTCGCCCTGTCGGCAAGCGGGCCGTTCGGCATCCCCGTGCTCGCCTATGTTCTGCTTGGCTTCACACTGCTCGTTGCCGCCGTCGTGCAGTTTACGCCATTGGGGCTGAGGCTCTATGCGGTCGGCGAGTTTCCCGAGGCTGCGCGTGCCGCCGGGCTGCCCGTCAAGTCTTTCGTCGCCGGGTTCTTCCTCGCAAGTGGGCTGTGTGGCGGGTTTGCCGGGATCCTCTCCGTGTCCTTTCTGAGCGGCAGCACGACGGGGGCGGGCGACATGCTGCTCCCGGTCGTCGTCACGGCGTTGCTCGGCTCGGTGTTTTCGCGCCGGCTGGTGCCGACGATCACGGGAACGCTGCTCTCGACGCTGTTCGTCGGTTTCCTGATCAACGGTTTCCAGCTTCTCAACATCTCGAGCACGCTGGTTAGCGGTGTTCAGGGCCTGCTCATCCTGCTTGTGGTGTCAGCAACGACGCTGCTGCGTCGCCAGGAGAATGTCTAACATGTCGGCTCGACAGCTTTCCGTTTCCATCCCGACAGTCGCCCGCAGTATCGGGCGCCACGCGCTCATTGCAGCACTTGCAGCGGTCTTCGTTCTCTTCGCATGGCTTGCGCCTGCATTCCTTTCCGGGGCCAACTTGCTCAGCGTTCTGGTCAACAATTTCGCGCTTCTCGCCATTGTCGCGATTGCCATGACATTCGCCGTTTCCGCCGGCGGCATCGACCTCTCGGTCGGCACCGCCATCGATTTCGCGAGCTTTGCCTTTGTCTCCCTCGTCCTCGCTGGGCAGCCTATCCCGATTGCCGCACTTGGCGGACTTGTCGGCGGTGTTGTCGTCGGCCTTTTCAATGCGGTGCTGATTGCGGGTATCGGCATTTCACCGTTTCTTGCCACGCTCGGCACGCTCTTCGTCGGTCGCAGTGTGCAACAGTTGCTGACCAATGGCGGCAATCCGGTCTATTTGCCGCCAACGGGCGTACCGGACGCCTTCCGATTTCTCGGCCACGGAACCATCGTGGGCATTCCGGTTCCGCTCGTCGTTGCTGCCCTGGTGGTCGCGGGCGCCTGGCTTGTCCTTTCGCGCACAAGGTTCGGTCGCGTGGTGCTTGCAAGCGGCATTCAGGCCAGCGTTGTGCGCTATTCAGGCATTGCGCTGCGGCGCTACACGGCCGCGACCTACATCCTCGTGTCGGGCATCGCGGCCATTGTCGGCTTGATCCTCACCTCGACGGTGACCGTCTATATTCCATCGTCGGGCAACGCCTTCCTGCTCAACGCCATTGGCGCCACCTTCATCGGCACGACGCTGAGCCCGCATGGCCGGCCGAACATTCCCGGCACGGTGCTCGGCGTGCTTTTGCTCAGCATCGTCGCCAATGGTTTGCTTCTCTCCGGCCTGAACTTCTACTGGCAGCAGGTCGGCACGGGGCTTCTCATTTTCTCGGTTCTTGCGATTGGCTTTGCCAACCGCAAGGCGGCTGCAAGGACTTAGGGTCTTGCTGCGCGATTTTGCCTTGAACGTCCGCATCGATCACCGGTCTCACGGTGGCAGTGTGCTGGCACTGTTCGACCACGCCAAAGAGCCGGAACCCGAATACGCCAACGAGAAAGCGTAAAAGGATCAGACTGTTAAGCGCGTTACCGTTGTAGAAATGATGCCAGCTGGCATCCCGTCAATGAGTTGGAGATTGCCATGGCACGCCACATCCGTTTCAACGCCTTCGATATGAACTGTGTCGGCCATCAGTCGCCCGGCCTCTGGGCGCATCCGCGCGACAAGTCCTCGAAATACAAGGATCTTGATTACTGGCAGGATCTTGCCCGTACGCTGGAGCGCGGCGTTTTCGACGGCATCTTCATCGCTGACGTCATCGGCTATTACGACGTCTACAAGGGCTCGAACTACCATGCCATTCACCAGGCGGCGCAGATCCCGGTCAATGATCCGCTGCAGCTTGTCGCGCCCATCGCCCTTGCCACCGAGCATCTCGGCATCGGCCTCACCGCGTCCACCTCGTTCGAGCACCCCTATACGTTCGCCCGGCGCCTGGCCACGGCCGATCACCACTCCAAGGGCCGCCTGGGCTGGAACATCGTCACGTCCTATCTGGAAAGCGGTGCGAAGAATGTCGGGCAGGGTGGCTTGCGCAAGCACGACAACCGCTACGAGGTCGCCGCCGAGTATGTCGAGGTGCTCTACAAGCTGCTCGAAGGATCGTGGGAAGAGGGTGCTGTGGTGCGCGACGGCAACAAGCGCATTTTCACCCATCCGGAAAAGGTCCATGAAATCGCCCACAAGGGCAAGTTCTTCGAAGTTCCAGGCTACGGCCTGACGGAGCCGTCGCCGCAACGCACGCCAGTCCTCTACCAGGCAGGTGCATCTGGCCCCGGAAAGACCTTTGCCGCAGCCCATGCGGAATGCATCTTCGTGGCGGCGCCGACGAAGTCCGTGCTGAAGGCCTATGTCGCCGATATCCGACAACGCATCGCCGACGCCGGCCGCGACCCGAAGAAGGTCTATATCTACACGTTGATCACGATCATCACCGACGAGACAGAAGAGAAGGCGCAGCGCAAGTTCGAGGATTACAAGAGCTACGTTTCCTACGACGGTTCACTGACGTTCATGTCGGGCTGGAGCGGGATCGATTTCGGCCAGTATGCCCCGACCGACGTCGTCGAAAAGATCGAGACGAATGCGATCCACTCGTTCGTCGAGCATATCGCTGGTGGCGACAAATCCTGGACCATCGACGAGCTTGCCCAGTTCGGGGGCATCGGCGGTATGGGGCCGGTCTTCGTCGGTTCGCCGGCACGTATCTCCGATATCCTGCAGGAGTGGGTGGGCGACACGGATGTTGACGGCTTCAACATTGCCTATGCGGTGACGCCAGACAGTTTCGAGGATGTCGTCGCGCATATCGTGCCAGAACTGCAAAAGCGCGGAGCCTATCCCACGACCTACAGGCCGGGCACGTTGCGCGAGAAACTCTTCGGCGAAGGTCCTTATCTGCCGATCACTCACCCTGCAGATGGATATCGTGATATCGAAGCCGTGAAGCGACGCGACGCCGGTGGCGTGGCGGTGCTAAAAGCGGCGAACGCCTGATCGTCAGTGAATTAGCGCAACTCCGGTCGCCCCGGGACGCACATCCGCGCATCAGCCGGTACAAAGCAGCCTCTTTGGCTCACGTGTACTGGGCCTGACCGTTTCAGCGCACCGCTCAGCGGAAGCGCGGGGGTTTTGGCGGGGCGTTGGTTTCGAGCTCATGCCTGCTCGCGAACCTTCCCAACAGGGAAAGGAGCTTTCCCTGTTCCTTGCTGTTTATGCTGTGCCGGACGCAGTGTTCGACGACATCGAACACCGGTTTGGGCGGTTGCGTATTCAGCCGTTGCTCAGGGGTATGTTTGGACATGACTGCACCTCCGGTGGAGTAACGCCCGTGAGGCGTTCGAGTTCCATCGGTTAGGCACTTTCTTGTCCCGCTTCGGGTTCGCTCTGGCCAAGCTGGGACATGACAACGGTCCGCCAGGGCCGCCGGAACGGTCGCACAGGAGTGTCGTCCTTCTCCGCGCTCTCCTTAGCGACCACCCATTGTCAGGGGTGGCCGAAACATGCGCAGGTACGGTTCGATGCTGTTTTCGATCTCCCTGCAAGCTCGCTCGTATTCCTCAATCAAAGACTGATCGGGGTGATCACTCGACCGCAGGGCATCAAGTTGCATCGAGGCTTCGGCATAGGCGACGAAAATCTCGCTCAAAGAAGGGCTTTTCAAGTCAGACAGAACGTGCCGATAGAGAGGCAGGCGCAGCTTCAACCTCGCTCGGCCAATCTTCTCCAGTTTCATCTGCATCTCCGTATCGCTGCGAGATCACATGCACTTCTGGATTCAACTTTGCACGTTGCGAAAGGTTCCCCATTCCCAATCGACGCAAACAGATTTGATCTTCCCGCGGTCGCTTTTGCCGCCGATCGAGCTCGAACGCGACCCTCGACGCCAACACGTTCACCGCCGGAGAATGGGGCGGGGCCTGGAGCCGCGTCCAACCCTTCAGCGGGTCGCACAGCCTTTGCACGCTGACGGCATCCCGACGGGCAGCAATTCCTGCTCACGCCACAGCGGCAAACGCTGACGGTGCTCGATCTCACCTGGATAAGGAATACGACAGCCTGCGGCTGATTTAGTCGCTGGCGTTGGCCCGAAACGCAGGACGAGCCTTGTTACCCGCACGTGGAACGGTGCGGTGCCGAACGTCCACAGTAGGCCATGACGGTCGCTGTTGAGAGTGCCGCTGATCCAGGCAGATGCGACGGCCTCGAAGGGCCGTCCTCTCATCGGCGTGGGTCGCGCAGAACGAAAGCCTAGGCGACTGCCATCATCGATTGAAACGCCTCATAGGCCGCTAGAACCGTCTCGCGTTGCGCATCATGGCCGGCCACGAAGGCATCGCCATAGATGGTCTCGTCGGGATACTCGGTAATCAGCGTCAGCGGCGCCTTGTGGCGATCGTCGACGGAGATGAGGCAGGGGAAGCCGTTGATGATGCGGAAGCCGGTTTCGCCGGCATGGGTTTCGTAAAGCGCGATCTGCCTGTCGTTGTAGGCAAGCAGGCCCGGGACCGCAGCCAAGCGTGCCGTCACCGCCTCGATCAGTTGTTCGGCGCGCGCCTCCCAATCGGCATGATGGCGCATGATCAGGAAGAAGCCCTTCGGCAAGGTCCACATGGCAAAGCCGCGCGGCACGTATCCCGACAGCGGCCGCGTCCACTCGTGCGAGGGGTAGCCGTGCAGGTTGACGTGGAGTTCGGCACCCGAGAGCGCATCCGCCTCGTTGCGGATCGCCCGCTCGTTGAGGGCCGTGCCGGTGCGGTATTCGAGATCGTCGCCAAGCGCCGTGTAGCGGGCGGCGTGATGCATGTGCAGCGGGTTGTCAGCGCGCAGGCGCTGGTGAACGGCGTAACCGTCGGGGTTTTCGAGCGGCGAGATCGTGAAGTGCGTGCCGGGGAGCTCAGCGAGCGTCTGGGCGGCCCTGAGCGCACCGACGATACCGGTGGTCTCGTTCGGATGCTGGCCGCCGCTGATCATTACGGCGGCATCTGTGCCCTTGTGATAGCGCGCCTTGACCGAGCGACCGGCGCGCGAATGCGCTTCAAAAGGCTGGCCTTCTATCTTTTCCAGTTCGGCATGGATCTGCGCGACGGCAAGCGGTGCCTGCGCCGTGTCGAGCGGCTGGGCGTCGCCCTCGGCGTCTGTCGTCGCGAGCGGCCTAGTCTCGACCCGGATCGTGGGCTTGCCGTCGGCAAACACGATTTCCGGCACGATCTGGCCCGGCTTCAAGCCACGGTCGCCGAGTGGGCGGCCCGACTTCTTCTGGAAGACTTCGAGCAGCGAGAAATAGAAATCCTCGTGCAGCGCTTCACGCAGGCTGACCACCTCTTCGCCAACCGGCAGCCGGAGATCGTTGATCGGCAGGCCCACGCGGATGTTGAGCTCGTCGAAATAGGGTTCGCTGTCGCCCCAGCCATGTTCGGCGATCGCCCGCATCGCGCCTGCAAACAGCCGCTCGTAATCGGTTTCGAGGTGGCACTCGCGCCGCTTGCTGCTCGCGTCGTCGAGGCGGACCCAGCCGGTCGGCGACAACAGCGTTTCACCGATGAAATCGCTGTGCTGGCGGTTGGGCGCAAACACCGCGTGGGTTTCCGTGCGGCCGTCGGCAAAGGTCAGCATGACATCATAGGTCAGTGCCTGGTCGCTGCCGCCGACGAAGGTGATCTCGGCATCGCCGACCAGCGCTGCCAGCGGATAGGCCTCGAGAAGGAAGCGGTTCGCGGGGCAACCTTCCGGCTGCGGATAGCGGATATCGACGCGCTTCAGCGCCTTGAGGTCGATTTCCTCGAGGAAGAAATGCAGGAGAGGCTTATAGGCGCTCCTGAACTTTGCCTCGACGCCGAAAGCGGCAAGCTTCCGCTCGGCCGCCTCCCGGCTTTCACGGTCATCGAAGAGCCATGCCTCCAGTCGGGTGCCGCGGGCGGCCTCCTTGCCGTAGGTTGCGAGCATGGTGTCGAGCGTGCGCTCGAAAGTCCCTTCGAATATCGTGGTCATCGTGAAGTTCTGCCTGTTGGGTCGAGACTGTCGCGCAGCCAATCGCCGAGAAGGTTGAGGCCAAGGACGGTGAGAAGGATGGCAAGGCCCGGGAAGACGCTGACCCACCAGGCATTCTGCAGGTAGGTGCGTCCATCGGCGAGCATGCCGCCCCAGCTTGGGATCAGCGGATCGACGCCAAGGCCGAGGAAGGTCAGGCTGCTTTCGAGCAGGATGTTGTTGGCAACGTTCAGCGTCATCAGCACGATGACCGGGCCGATCAGGTTCGGCAGCAGGTGCTGGAACAGGATCTTGTAGTCGCGAACGCCGATGGCACGGGCCGACTGGATGAACTCGCGCTCGCGGAGCGACAGCACGGACCCGCGCACGAGGCGGGCATACTGCACCCACTGCGACACGATCAGGAGAATGATGGTGTTGGTCAATCCGCCGCCGACAATGGCGATGAAGGTGATGGCAAGAAGGATGAAAGGCAGCGCCAGTTGCACGTCGGCAAAGCGCATCACGACCATGTCCCAGAAGCCACGGTAGTAGCCGGAGACCAGCCCCATCACCACGCCGACGACGACGGCGCCGGCAACCGAAGTGAAGCCGACCAAGAGCGAAATCTTGCCGCCGGCAACGACGCGCGCCAGCACGTCACGGCCGAGCGGGTCGGTGCCGAACGGATGCGCCCAGTTGACGAAGGCGGGCGTCAGCCGCGCCATCAGGTCGATCTTGTCTGCGCCCCCGGGGAAAAGCACGCCGGACAAGAGAACGGCAAGGCACATGCCGCCGGCAAGCAGCGCGCCGAGGATGAATTCGAGGTTGCGGAAACGGGCGAAACGGCTGTTTGCGGCCTTGGTGGTCATCGGCTCACTCCGTCCGGATGCGCGGGTCGACGAGGCCGTAGGCGATGTCGACGATGAGGTTGACGCCGACGATCATCAGCGAGAGCACGGTGATGACGGCCTGCAGCACGGGATAGTCGCGCGCGCCGACGGCGTCGAAGGCAAGCGTGCCCATTCCCGGCCAGTTGAACACGCGCTCGACGACGACGATGCCGCCGAGCAGGCCACCGAACTGGAGGCCGAAATAGGTGATGAGCGGGATCGCGCAGTTACGAAGGGCGTGCTTGTAGAGCACCTTGCTTTCGCTAAGCCCCTTGGCGCGGGCGACCATGATGTATTGCGACTGCAGCGTTTCGAGCATCGCCGTGCGCACCAGACGCACATTGGTCGCCGTCAGGATGATGCCCATGGTGACGGCCGGCATGATGAAGCTTGCAAACCCGTCCATGCCGCTCGGTGGCAGCCATTTCAGCGTGATCGAGAACAACAGCACCAGCATGATCGCGAGCCAGAAGTTCGGGAACGACAGGCCGACGAGCGACAGAATGCGGATCGCCTGGTCGGCCCACTTGCCGCGGGCAACCGCAGCCTTGATGCCGAGCGGGATCGAAATGATGATCGAGACGATGAGCGACGCGAAGGCGAGCATCATCGTGGCGGGCAGGGCTGCGGAAATCAGCTGCGAGACCGGGGTTCCGCCCATGAACGAGCGGCCGAAATCGAAGACGAACAAGCCTTTGATGAAGGCGAAATACTGCGCCATGAACGGCTGGTTGAGCCCGAGCGCCTCGCGGATGCGCGCAAGGTCCTCTTCGGTGATGCTGCCGGCGCCTTGAGCGAGCATCAGTGCCGGGTCGCCCGTCAGGCGGATGGCAAAGGAGACGGTGAGCGTTACGACGAAAACGACGAACACCGCCTGCAGAACACGTTTGATCAAAAATCCGGCCAACTTACCCGCCCTTCATGAAGACGATCCGCCGCCCGCCAAAGCGAGCGGCGGATCTGATTGTTATTCGACCGTGACGTCCGTCAGCCGCAGGCGGCTGTCGGGAACGGGCGTGAAGTTCTTGACGCGCTTGCTCACGCCGTAGATGGCGTTGAGGTTGTAGAGCGGCATTTCCAGCGCACGGTCGGCGGCGTAGTTGGCGATCTGCTTGAGGATTTCCTCACGCTTGGGCTGATCGGTGATCGAGCGCTGGGATTCCAGCAGCTTGTCGAGATCGGCGTCCTTGTCGTAGGGGTTCCACTTTTCGCCCGAGTGGTACATCGAGTAGGCAGTGTTGTCGTAGTCGAGCGTCCAGCCGCCCCAGGCCTGCTGGAACATCGCACCGGTCTTGCCGGCGGGGATGATGTCGTTCAAGAGAACGTTGGTCTCATACGGCTTGATCGTCGCGTTGATGCCGACGAGCTGCAGATAGCTGGCGACGGCCTGCACCACTTCGTTGAACGTCGCGTCGTTGCCGCGCACGTCGATCTGGACGGAGGCGCCCGGTGCGACGCCAGCTTCCTTCAGCAGAGCCTTCGCCTGCTCGGGATCGTAGGGTAGCGGCTTCATGACCGGATCGAAGCCGAACGACAGTTCGCCCTGGAAGCTGGCGATCGGAGCGGCCTGGCCGCCGAGGATCGACTGGATGATGGTGTCGCGGTCGACGCCGAGGATCAGCGCCTTGCGAACCTTCGGGTCCTTGGTGATGCCATCGCGGGTGTTGAAGCGCAGAGCATAGACCGTCGGACCGGGGGTGGAGACGATTTCGAGCTTGTCGTCACCCTGGATCGTCGGGATCATGCCGATCGGAATGGTCGGCGGGATGACGAGGTCGACGCGGCCGGCCTGCAGTTCGGCCACGGCGGTCGCCGGCTCGGCGATAAAGCGGAAGTCGAGGTTGGAAAGCTTCGGCGCGCCGCCCCAATGGTCGGCGAAGGCTTCGAGCTCGATCGCGACCTTCGGCTCATAGGAAACGAACTTGAACGGGCCGGTCCCGACAGGGTGCGTGTTGAAATAGTCCTCGCCTTTTTCCTGGATGTACTTCGGCGGAACGATCATCGCGCCGTAGCCGGCGAGCTTGGTCAGCAGGACCGGATCCGGCGCCTTCAGGTGCAGATCGACGGTCTTCTCATCGATGATCTCGACTTTTTCGATCGCGGCATAGTTCGACTTCTGTGGGCCCTTGGAGCCCTCTTCGCCGAGCAGGCGGTCAAAGGTGTACTTCACGGCTTCGGCGTTGAAGGGCTCGCCATTGTGGAACTTGACGCCTTCGCGCAGCGTGAAGCGCAGGCGCTTGCCGCCATCGAGCTCTTCCCAGGCGGTTGCAAGGCCGGGGACCAGCTTGCGGTCAGGGCCGCGATAGGTCAGGCCGTCGAAAATGTTGGTGGAGACGGACGCCCAGTTGACGAGGAACGTGTCGACCGGATCCCAGCTGCCCGGATCCTGCGGCGACGAAACCGTCAATGTGCCAGCGGCAAAGGCCGGCCCGGTCGTCAGAAGGCTGCCAGTCAGCGCAAGCGCGATGAAGGCGGCGTGGATCCCCTTTTTGTTGATCATTTTTTTACTCACTCCTGTTTCGACTGCCTTCCCTTGGAAGAGAGAAAGCGGCTTTACGCGTCCAGAGCCACGAAATGGCCTGGCGCGATCTCCTTGCGCGGTAGCACCGCGGGTTCTTGTCCGACACGCCGGATCGGGCTCGGGATCTCGCCCTCGATCATGCCGCGGTCACGACCCTTGCCGGGATCGGCGACCGGGACGGCCGAAAGCAGCCGGCGGGTATAGGGATGACCTGGGGTCTCGAACACCTGGCGGCGGCTGCCGAACTCCATCACCTGGCCGAGATAGAGCACGGCGACGCGATGGCTCATGCGCTCGACCACGGCCATGTCATGGCTGATGAAGAGATAGGCGAGGCCTTCCTGCTCCTGCAGTTCCATGAACAGGTTGATGATCTGGGCCTGGATCGACACGTCGAGCGCAGACAGGGCCTCGTCGGCGATGATCAGTTTCGGCCGGGACGCGAGCGCGCGGGCGATGCAGACGCGCTGACGCTGGCCGCCGGAGAACTCGTGCGGATAGCGCGTTGCGTGGGCGGATGTCAGCCCGACGCGCTCGAGCAGTTCGTCGACACGCTTTGCAATCGCCTTTTCGCCGAGGATCAGTCCATGGGTGCGGATCGGTTCGGCAATCGAGAAGCCGACGGTTTTGCGCGGGTCGAGCGAGGCGAACGGATCCTGGAAGATGTACTGGATTTCCTGCTTCAGCCGCTGGCGCTCGGCAAAGCTCATGGAGGACACCGGGCGTCCGCCAAAGAGGATTTCGCCTGACGTGGCGTTCTGAAGTTGCTGGATCGTGCGGCCGATCGTCGATTTGCCGGAACCGCTCTCGCCGACGAGCGCCAGCGTTTCGCCCGGGAATATGTCGAAGCTGACATTTTCGATGGCGTGCACGCGGTGCGTTGTCTTGCCAAACAGGTTCTTCTTGACGTCGAAGCGGGTGACGAGATCACGCACGGACAGGATTGGTGCTGCGTCATAGCGTGCTGTGCGCTGGATATGCTCTTCGCCCACAAGCGTCGGCGCGCCGTCGATCATCATCGTCAGCGGCATGCGCTTGGGAAAGTCCTCGCCGGTCATGCTGCCGAGCTTGGGAACTGCGGACAAAAGCGTCTGGGTATAGGGGTGCTTCGGATTTGCGAAGATCTCGGCGACCGGGCCTTCCTCGACCTTGCGACCTTTCCACATGACCACGACATCGTCGGCCATCTCGGCAACGACGCCCATGTCATGGGTGATGAAGATCACCGCCATGCCGAGCTCCTTCTGGAGGTCGCGGATGATGGTGAGGATCTGCGCCTGGATGGTCACATCGAGCGCCGTCGTCGGCTCGTCGGCGATCAGCAGCTTGGGGCGACAGGCAAGCGCCATGGCGATCATCACGCGCTGGCGCATGCCGCCGGACAGCTGGTGCGGATAACGGCCGACGAGTTCGGCGGAATCGGGCAGCCGCACCATGTCGAGCAGCCGGCATGTCTCGGTGAGCGCCTGCTGCTTCGTCATCTTCTCGTGCAGCATCAGCACTTCGGCGATCTGGTCGCCAATCGTGAACACCGGGTTCAGCGAGGTCATCGGCTCCTGGAAGATCATGGCGATCTCCTTGCCGCGAATGCTGCGCATCGCCTTCTGCGGTTCGACCGTCAGGTTCACTTCGCCGTTCTTGCCCTGGAACAGGATCTTTCCGGTCGGGAATTTCCCGCCCATCATGTCGGCAAGCCGCATGATCGACAGCGACGTCACCGATTTGCCGGAGCCTGATTCACCGACAATTGCGAGCGTCCGGCCGGCGGTGACCGAAAAGCTCAGGTCTTCGACGACGGCATTGCCGTTGAAGGCGACGGACAGGTTTTCAACGGCCAGCAGCGGGGGTGTCTTATCAGCAGTCACGCGATCTTCCTTGTCACAATGTGGTCGCGGCACGCGCGGACTGTTCATAGGCACCCGACATGAAGCGCAGCACGGCGGCAATTTCCGACAGCGTGTCCTCGGACGGTCGTGCATTGGCCGTCGACGTCACGAGCAGGCGCTCGCGGATCTGTGCATAACGGGTGCAGGCCTCCGCACCCTTGTCGGAGATCTGAATGGTCTTTTCCTTGCCTTCCTTGCCTGTCGTGACAAGGCCGGCCGCCTCCAGCTTGCGGATGGCGTAGGTCGCCACATGCGTGTCTTCGATATCGAGCACGAGGCAGATATCGGCGAGCTTCTTGCCGCGGTCGCGGTGGCGGATCGTATGCAGGATCAAGATTTCTGTGGATGAGAGGCCAGGCACGCCGGCAGCGGCCATGCAGCGCACCATCCAGCGGTGAAACGCGTGCGAGGCGAGAATCAGGCCGTACTCGACTTCGGAGAGACCAGGGGATCCGCCTTCGGCCAGATGTGCAGAGGAGACGATCGGCCCGATGGCCGCCACGGGCTTCATATGGCCGGGCAGAGCGTCCTGCGCCCACTCCCTGCCGTCAAAGCTCTCCTCAGACTTCTTCGTCATTCAGCACTTCCTCATCTTGACGATTTTATGTCATCATTTTATCGACATTTTGTCAACGAACTGCTTTGATGAATTTCGGAGCCGACCCGAGCTGGCGGCATACGAGTGAGAGGGATGGACGATGAGCGCACGCGAAACCGGTAGCTGGGACTTCTGGATCGACCGTGGCGGCACCTTCACCGACGTGATCGGCAGGGACCCGCAAGGCGTGCTGCATGCGCGCAAGGTGCTGTCGGAGAATCCGGAAGCCTACCGCGATGCGGCCGTGCAGGGTATCCGCCTGCACCTGGGACTGCCGACCGGCGCGCCGATCCCTGCCGGCCTCATCAGCGAAGTGCGCATGGGCACGACGGTAGCGACCAATGCGCTGCTTGAGCGCAAGGGCGAACCACTGGCGCTGGTGACGACGCGCGGCTTCCGCGATGCGCTTCGCATCGGTTACCAGGAGCGCAAGAACATCTTCGCGACCGAGATCATCAAGCCGGAAGCGCTCTATAAGGATATCGTCGAACTCGGCGAACGGGTGCTCGCCGACGGCACGGTGGAGCAGGCGCTCGACGAGGCGGAAGCGCGTCAGGCGCTGACGGCATTGCGCGAGCAGGGCTACAACACCGTCGCGATCGTCTTCATGCATGCCTACAAATATCCCGAGCATGAAGCGCTGGTCGCCCGGCTCGCCCGCGAAATGGGCTTCGAGCAGGTCTCGGTCAGCCACGAAGTCTCGCCGCTGATCAAATATGTCGGCCGCGGCGACACCACCGTCATCGACGCCTATCTCTCGCCAGTGCTGCGTCGCTACGTGGCGCAGGTCTCGAGCGAACTCGACGTCGCGCGTTCCGGCGCCCGCGTCATGTTCATGATGTCGTCGGGCGGGCTCACGGCCGCCGACATGTTCCAAGGCAAGGACGCGATTCTTTCCGGCCCGGCAGGCGGCGTCGTCGGTCTTGCGAAGACAGGTGAGGCCGCCGGTTTCGACCGGGTCATTGGCTTCGACATGGGCGGTACGTCGACCGATGTCGCACATTTCGACGGCGAGTATGAACGTGCCTTCGAAACGGAAGTCGCCGGCGTGCGCGTGCGCGCGCCGATGATGCTGATCCACACGGTTGCCGCCGGCGGCGGCTCGATCCTGCATTTCGACGGCGAGCGCTTCCGCGTCGGCCCGGATTCGGCCGGCGCCAATCCAGGTCCCGCCTGCTATCGCAACGGCGGGCCGCTGGCGGTCACCGACGCCAACGTCATGCTCGGCAAGCTGATGCCGGAGTTCTTCCCGGCGCTGTTCGGCCCGGAGCAGAACGAACGGCTCGACGTCGAGACGGTGCGCCAGCGTTTCGCAGCGATGGCCGCTGAGATCGGCGATGGCCGCACCCCTGAGGACGTGGCAGACGGCTTCATCCGCATCGCGGTCGCCAACATGGTCGAGGCGATCAAGAAGATTTCCGTCCAGCGCGGCTACGACGTCACGCGCTATGCGCTCAGCTGCTTCGGCGGCGCCGGCGGACAGCACGCCTGCCTCGTTGCCGATTCGCTTGGGATGAAGAGCATCCTGGTCCACCCGATGTCGGGCCTCTTGTCGGCCTATGGCATGGGCCTTGCCGATATCCGCGCCACCCGCCAGAAGGCGCTCGGCGTCGCGCTCGACGACAACGCGCCAGCGGCCCTTGCAACCCTTGGCGCAGAGCTGCAGGTCGAGTGCCTGGGCGAACTCGAAGCGCAGGGCATCGCCCGCGACGAGATCCGCACCTATCTTCGCGCCCATATCCGCTATGCCGGCACCGATACGGTTCTGGCCGTCGATGCGACCTTCCCCGAGCATGACGATATCGCCCGCCTGCGTGCCGAATTCGAAACCTTGCACAAGCGTCGCTTCGGCTTCGTCGCCGACAACAAGGCGCTGGTAATCGACGCGGTCGAAGTCGAGACCGTCGGCGGCGGCGCTGCCCAGATGGAAGGCGAAGGCATGGCAACGGTCGAAGGAGCGCCGGCGCTCAGCCGCAGCACTCGCTTCTATTCGCAGGGCCAGTTCCACGATGCGCCGGTGGCGCTTCGCTCCGACATCAAGCCCGGCCAGCGCCTCGACGGCCCGGCGATCATCATCGAGCCGAACCAGACCGTGATCGTCGAAGACGGCTGGCAGGCGGAACTGACCGCCAAGGACCATATCGTTCTTCGTCGCGTCAAGGCGCTGCCCGAGCGCAGCGCCATCGGCACCAAGGCCGATCCGGTCATGCTCGAGATCTTCAACAATCTCTTCATGTCGATCGCCGAGCAGATGGGCGTGACGTTGCAGAACACCGCCTATTCGGTGAACATCAAGGAGCGGCTCGACTTCTCCTGCGCGGTCTTCGACACCAAGGGCAATCTGGTTGCCAACGCGCCGCACATGCCGGTGCATCTGGGCTCCATGGATGCCTCGGTCGCAACGGCGATCCGCGAGAACCCGGTCATCCATCCGGGCGACGTCTTCCTGATCAATGCGCCCTATAACGGCGGCACGCACTTGCCCGACCTGACGGTCTGCACGCCAGTGTTCGACGATGAGGGCCGGGAGATCCGCTTCTGGGTCGCAAGCCGTGGCCATCATGCCGATATCGGCGGCATTTCTCCGGGCTCGATGTCGCCGCTTGCCACCAACATCGAAGAGGAAGGCGTCTATATCGACAACTTCAAGCTCATCGATGCCGGCCGGTTCTGCGAGGCCGACCTTGAGACGTTGCTCAACGGCGCGCGTTATCCCGTGCGCAACATCGTCCAGAACGTCAACGACCTGAAGGCCCAGGTCGCCGCCAACGAAAAGGGCGTGGCGGAACTGAAGAAGATGATCGCCCAGTTCGGCGAAGACGTCGTGGAGGCCTATATGGGCCACGTCCAGGACAATGCCGCTGAAAGCGTTCGTCGCGTTCTCGACCAGTTGCCGGACGGCGAGTTCTCCTACGAGATGGACCAGGGCTGCAAGATCGTGGTGAAGATCACCGTCGATCGCGACAAGCGCGAGGCGACGGTCGATTTCACCGGCACGTCGGAGCAGCGCGGCGACAACTTCAATGCACCGGCGCCGGTCACCCGTGCCGCCGTGCTCTACGTCTTCCGCGTGCTCGTCGAAGCCGACATCCCGATGAATGCCGGCTGCCTCAGGCCGATCCGCATCGTCATCCCTGAGGGCACGATGCTGACGCCCAGCTATCCGGCCGCCGTCGTTGCCGGCAATGTCGAGGTCAGCCAGGCCGTCACCAATTGCCTGTTCGGCGCCGTGCAAAGCCAGGCGGGCGCGCAGGGCACGATGAACAACCTGACCTTCGGCAATGCGCACTACCAGTATTACGAGACGATCTGCTCGGGTGCGCCGGCCGGGCCGGGCTACAACGGTGCCGATGCGGTCCACACCCACATGACCAACTCGCGCCTGACCGAT
This sequence comes from Ensifer sp. GW821-FHT05G01, assembly GCF_059419585.1. Taxonomy (NCBI): domain Bacteria; kingdom Pseudomonadati; phylum Pseudomonadota; class Alphaproteobacteria; order Hyphomicrobiales; family Rhizobiaceae; genus Ensifer; species Ensifer sp. GW821-FHT05G01. The sequence continues at coordinate 354,247 of NZ_JBWKSC010000002.1, forward strand.
CCGGAAATCCTCGAGACACGCTTCCCGGTGGTGCTGGAAGATTTCCACATCCGCCGCGGATCCGGTGGCAAGGGCAAATGGTCGGCCGGCGACGGTACGAAGCGCACCATCCGTGCCCGGGAAAAGCTCGATTTCGCGATCCTCTCCGGCCACCGCCGCGTTGCCCCCTTCGGCATCAAGGGCGGCGAGGCCGGCAATCTCGGCCAGAATCTCGTGCGCCGCAATGACGGGCGTATCGAGGAACTGTCGGGCTGCGCCCACACGGTCCTGGAGGCCGGCGAAGCCTTTACCGTGGTGACACCGACGGGCGGCGGCTACGGCAAGAAATGATCTCCCAAGACTGCTGCGGTGGTCTGCGGGCGGGCGAGCAATCGCCCGCCCGCTTTGCGTTTGTAAGCGGTTTTCGCCGCATGCGCGTCCTGGTCGTGCCGTTCCTTGTATTTCTGTTTTAACGTTAATTTAAATTCGAAATTACTAAGTATCTTTCGGTCGGTGCGCTCAGAACCTCCGCCTCCTCCCACGGAGCGCGCGCAACACTCCGGATCTCCTCCCGCCGGTTTGGCCGACCATGTCCAGCAAACCAGCGCGATCGCGGCATCACAGGAGTCACGGCAGTGGCGTTCAAGAATTTATCGATATTGACCAAGGTCGGCCTCGTGGTCGTGGTCATGGGCCTATCCTCCACCCTGATCGCGCTCGCCGGCGCGCGCGGGCTCTCGTCGCTCGGCACGACGATCGTCGAGGTTGGCGCCCGTGAAGAAGCGGCGCGCGAGGCTATGGACCTCAGGGTCGACATCATCGCCATCAGCCGCATGACCTATCAGCTGGCGGCAACGCCCGCAAAGGCGTCCGAGTTCGGCACCGAGACCGAGACGCGCGCCTCCGAGATGCTCGGCCGCCTGACGAAGATCCAGGCCGTGGCCGATGAGACCGAGATCAAGCTGCTCGACGATATCCGCGCGACGCTCAACAGCTATTTCGACGAAATCCGGGCGATGATCGCCGTGGCCGGCTCGAGCGGCGCGGATGCGGCGGCGGTCAAGGCAGCCCTCGACAAGGCGCTCGAGGCCCAGAAGACAGTGACCTCGACCGTCAAGGTCTACAGCACCTATTCCGGCGACGCGCTGGCGACGGCCCGCGCCGAGGCGCTGGAATCATCCTCCGTCGCGATGACGATCCTTCTGGCTGCGGCTGGTGCCTGTATCGTGTTCGGTGTGGCGGTCAGCCTGCTCGTCGCGCGCCGCGGCATCGTTGTTCCGGTACAGTCGCTGACCTCGATCATGAGCGAGCTCGCAGACGGCAAGCTCGATGGCGAGGGTGCCGACGTTGGCCGCCGCGACGAAATCGGCGAAATGGCCCGCGCCGTCGAGGTCTTCCGCAAGAACGCCATCAGCATGCGCAATATGAAGGCCCAGGAGGCGGTGCTGCACGCGCGCAGCAGCGACCTCCAGTCCAATATCAGCCTCGTGGTTGCCTCCGCCGTTGCCGGTGATTTTACCGGCCGGATCACCAAGGACTATGACAACGAGGACCTCAACCGCTTCGCCGCCAGCGTCAACGAACTGGTGTCGAGCGTCGACCTCACGGTCAACGAAGTCCGCCGTGTCGTGGCAGCTCTTGCGGACGCCGACCTGACGCAGAACATGCGCGGCGAATTCCACGGTGCGTTTGCCGAGCTGCAGACCAACGTCAACGCGACGATGGTGACCCTGCGCTCGACCATGCAGAACGTGCGCACGGCGGCAGGCACGATCAACGACAATTCGGCCGAACTGAGCTCGGCTGCCAACGACCTGTCGAAGCGCACCGAGCAGCAGGCGGCAGCGCTTGAGGAGACGGCGGCGGCCCTCGACGAGATCACCTCGACGGTCAGGACCGCGTCCGAGCGGGCCAACGAGGCGCACGACATGGTGCGCGCCACCAAGGACAGCGCCGGCCGCTCCGGCCAGATCGTGCGCAGCGCCATCGACGCCATGGGCCGCATCGAGGATTCGTCCAATCGGATCAGCCAGATCATCGGCGTGATCGACGAGATCGCCTTCCAGACCAACTTGCTGGCACTGAATGCCGGCGTCGAGGCGGCGCGTGCCGGCGATGCGGGGCGCGGCTTTGCCGTCGTCGCCCAGGAAGTGCGCGAACTGGCGCAGCGTTCGGCCAACGCCGCCAAGGAGATCAAGACGCTGATCAACAGCTCGGCAAGCGAGGTCGAAAACGGCGTGTCGCTGGTGCGCTCGACCGGCGAGGCGCTGCTGGAGATCGAGACCCTGGTCAACAATGTCAGCGGCCACGTCAACACGATCGCTACGGCCGCCCGCGAACAGGCAACCGCGCTGCAGGAGATCAACACCTCGGTCAATCATATGGACCAGATGACCCAACAGAACGCGGCGATGGTCGAAGAGACGACGGCGGCGAGCGGAACGCTTGCCGAAGAAAGCCGTCAGCTGCGCACGATGCTGGCGAAGTTCAAGCTCGAAGGGGCTGTAACGCGCGAGAGTTGGAGCCGCGCCGCCTGACGCTGAAAGGTGTGCGGAAGCAAAAGCGAAGGGCCGGCAATCGCCGGCCCTTCTGTTATTTAGTCATTCATTTGCCGTCACGCCTCCGGCGAATAGCCGAAGACCACGGCCGGGTTTTCCGCGGTCTCCACCCAGACGCTCTTGGTCTGGGTATAGGCGAGCAGCGCGTCGCGACCGCTGGAGCGGCCATAGCCCGACCGGCCAAAGCCGCCGAAGGGGGACATGACGCTGATCGTCTTGTAACCATTGATCCAGAACGTGCCGGCGCGCACCCGCGCGGCCATGCGGTGGGCGCGACCGACGTCTTTTGTCCAGACCGCGCCAGCAAGGCCGTAGGGATTATCGTTGGCAAGCGCGACTGCCTCTTCCTCGTCGTCAAAGACGGTGACGCCGACGACGGGGCCGAAGACTTCCTCGCGCGCGATCGTCATGTCCGGCTTGACGTTGTCGAGAATGGTCGGGGCGAAGAAGAAACCGCCGGAGGACGAGAGTGCCGCCGGTTTGCTGCCACCGGTCGCAAGGGTAGCACCCTCGGCGACGCCCTGGCGTACCATCTCGTCGATCTTTGCCCATTGGCGGGCATTGTTGATCGGGCCGATCTGGGTGGCGTCGAGATAGGGATCGCCGACAGGAATGCGCTCGGCGGCTCGGGCATACCGCTCGACGAACTGCTGATGCACCGAGCGGTGGATCAGGAGACGGGAGCCGGCAACGCAGCTCTGGCCCGCACCGGAGAAGATCGCCGACTGTGCGCCGACGATGGCGCGGTCGAGATCGGCATCGGCAAAGACGATGTTGCCGGATTTGCCGCCGAGCTCGAGTACGCAGGGCACGACGTTCTTCGCCGCTGCAGCGGCAATCGCCGAGCCGGCCTCAGCCGAACCGACAAAGACAACGAGCGCAGTCTTTGGGTGGGAAACCATGGCAGCGCCCGCGCTCCGGCCGGCGCCGGTGATGACGTTGACCAAGCCGCGCGGCGCGCCGCCAGCCTCGCAAAGCGCGCCGAGCACAAGCGTGCTGAGCGGCGTCAACTCCGACGGCTTGATGACGACGCCGTTGCCGGCGCAGATCGCCGGCGCGATCTGCCAGCCGCCGGTAAAGAGCGGCGCATTCCAGGGCGTGATCTGGGCGACGACGCCGACCGGTTCGTGCCTGACATAGTTCAGGTGCGAGGTCGGCACCGGAATGACCTCGCCATGCAGCTTGTCACACCAGCCGGCGTAATATTCGAACATCTCGGCGACACGCAGCGCTTCGCCGCGGATGTCGCGGATCGGTCGGCCGGCTGACCGGCTTTCAAGTTCGGCCAGTTCCGGGGCGCGCTCGCGGATCTTGCGGGCGATCTCGTTCATCACCCGGCCGCGCGCCGATGCCGGCATCGCGATCCATTCGCGCTGGGCGCGCGTGGCCGCTTCCATCGCTGCATCGATGACGTCGGATCCCGCGTCCTTGAACGTCGCGAAAACAGAGCCGGTTGCCGGGTCCGTCAGGTCCTGTTCGGGTCCGGAGCCTGCCACCAGCGCGCCGTCGACATAGCTGCCGATCTCACTGCCCGGCAGGAAACCGTGGAAGAGTTCGCGGATACGCTCGGCCTTTCCGGCCGGCATGGTCATGTCGTTCATCGTCTTCCCCTGGTCTTATCGGTTGTCATTGGCCGCAGGGCGGAAAGCGCCCATACGGGTGAAATCGTCGGCATTGTCGAGCGGGCTTTCGGCCCAGAGCCGGGCAACCTCCACTGAGAGCGGCAGTGCGGCACCGGTACGGGCCGCAAGCTCGCTTGCAAGCCTGACGTCCTTGCGCATCAGGCCCATGGTGAAGCCGCTGTCGAAGCGGTCGTTCATCACCCAGGTCGGGAAATGCACGTCGCTGATCATCGATTTGCCGGAGGCAGCGTTCAGCACCTTCAGTGCCTGCTCTGGCTCGAGCCCAGCGGAAAGCGCAAGCTTCAGCCCTTCGCCCGTCGTCACCATATGGGCGGCGGCCAGCAAGTTGTTGACGAGCTTGGCGACATTGCCTGCACCGCTTGGGCCCACATGCAGGGCCTTGGCCGACATCGCGTCGATAGCGGGAGCGGCGCGGGCAACATCGGCGTCACTGCCGCCGATCATCATCGTCAGCTTGCCGCTTGCCGCGCCCGCCGGGCCACCGGAGACGGGCGCGTCGAGGAAGCCGTGGCCGAGCGCGTTCAGGCCGGCGGCAAGATCGCGTGAAACATCCGGTTCCGACGTCGATGTGTCGATGATGACGACCCGGTCCGCCGCACCCTTCAGGGCTTCGAGATTGGCTTCGACGACAGCCGCGACATCCTTGGCGGTCGGCAGTGAGAAGACGATGAATTCAGTGCCGGCAAAGACGTCGGCCAGCGTTTCGCACGGCGTCACCCCGCCTTCGGCGGCGAGATTCCGCCTGCTGTCGGAAAGGTCGAAACCCTTTACTGCAAAGCCGTTGCTTGCGAGCGTGGTCGCCATCCCGAGCCCCATGGCTCCAAGCCCGACCACGCCTATGGCTGTGTCTTTCGTCGTCATATCCGGTTTCACCCTCAGCGTTTGTTTTGGTGCTGAGAAGGTGGCACGGGGTCTCTGGGGCCGGTAGACGGCGCTGCCGGTACACTGCGTTGCTGACCCTGCAACGTCGGCATGCGAAGGGGCAGGCGACTGCTGAGGGCTTGCCTCCGATCGTCAGACTGTGACGACGATCTTGCCGAACTGCTCGTTCGCCTCCAGATAGCGATGCGCCTCGACGATCTCTTCGAACGGAAAGGTTTTCGCGATTACCGGCTTGAGCGAACCCGATGCCAGGCTGTCGAGGATAAAGGCCTTGGCCGCTTCCAGTCGCCGGCGATCGCCGATAATTTCGTGGACGAGGTAGCCGCGCAGGGTCAGCGATTTGCTGAGGACCGGAAACAGCGGAAAAGGTGTCGGCTCGGGGCTGAGGCCGCCATATTCGATGAGAATGCCGCCGCGCGCCATCGCTTCCGTCAGCGGTTCGAAGATCGGTCCGCCGATCGGGTCGAACACCACCCGGATGCCCTCAACCCCGCTGATCTCCTTCAGCCGGCCCGCGACGTCTTCCTCCGCGGAGGCAATGACATGCGCGGCGCCCGCGTTAAGCAGAGCGTGTCTCTTGGCGGAGGTCCGCGTGACGGCAATTGGCGTTGCGCCGACGAGGTTGGCGATCTGGATCGCTGCCAACCCGACACTGCTTGAGGCAGCGGTGATCACCACCGTATCGTCTTTGCCCAACCTGGCGATGTCGAGCAACGCGCCATAGGCGGTCAGATATTGCATCCACACGGATGCGGCCGCTTCCCAGCTGAGCGACGAAGGGTGCTTGACGACTTGCGAGGCGGGGAAGGTGACAAGCTCGCCATAGGCGGGATAACGGACCATCGATATCGGCGGAATGACACTGACGGCATCGCCCGGCACAAATCCTTCTACCTTGTCGCCGATGGCCTCGATCACGCCGGCGGCCTCGAGGCCGAGACCGGACGGCAGCATCGGCGTTTCTATATACCGGCCCGAGCGCAACAGCGCCTCGGCGCGATTGAGCCCCAGGGCCTTGACGCAGATGCGGACCTCGCCGGCAGCGGGCAAGGCGACATCGTGACTCTCGATGCGCAGGACTTCGGGACCACCATGCTCATGAAAACGAACGACGCGAGCCATGCTCTAACTCCATAATGACTGAACTGAATAAGCTATGCCTTTCCGTTTGATGCGGATAAATCATCGGTTACGCAGAACAGTAGAAACCAGGAGTTTCGAATTATGGATCGCCTTACAAGCATGACGGTGTTTGTCAAAGCGGTGGATCTCGGCTCGTTTGCAGCCGCCGCGGAGGATCTCGATCTCTCCGGGCCGATGGTCGGCAAGCATGTTCGATTTCTCGAGGAACGGCTCGGCGTGCGGCTGATCAACAGAACCACGCGCCGGCAGAGCCTGACTGAATTCGGCCGCGCCTATTATGATCGTTGCCGTGTCATCCTTGCGGAGGCGGAAGCCGCGGACGCGCTTGCGGCCGACCAGCTTGGCGAGCCGCGCGGCCGGCTGCGGGTCACCATGCCTGCGCTGCTCGGCCGGCGGTGCGTCGCACCGATCCTCACGGAGTTTGCCCGCAAATATCCGGGGCTCGAGCTGGAGCTGTCGTTTGGCGATCGCATCGTCGATCTTGTCGAGGATCGCTACGATCTCGCCATCCGCACCGGCGCTCTGGAGGACAGGGCAGGCCTGATCGCCCGCCGGCTTGCCAGCCACGGCATGATCGTTTGCGCTTCGCCGTCTTACGTCGAGCGCTACGGCGCCCCGCGACAGATCGACGACCTCTGCGGCCACCATGCCGTCATCTACAACCGACCGGGATGGGTGCATCCTGGCTGTTCCCGCGTGATGGTCGCTCGGCGCTGGAGGTGACGCCCGCCAATCGGTTGCGGCTCGACGATCTCGAGGCAGTGGCGGATGCCGCATCTGCCGGGATGGGACTGGCGTGGCTGCCGTCGTGGCTCGTTCGTCAGCGCATCGGGGCCGGTGTTCTTGTCGAAGTGTTGCAGGATGAGCCAGGATATGTGTTCGACAACTATGCCCTGTGGCTGCGAACATCGCATCTGCCGCTGAAGGTTCGCCTGGCAGTCGATGCTCTGGCAGCTGCCCTGCCCAAGGCAATGATCTGAACGGGGTTGCCTGTCGGTGTCAGGCCCGAAAAGACTGCATCTCCAGCGCCAGGTGCTGGCCGAGTTTTTCCACCGACAGCGGTAGGCGCCGATGGGCGCGCACCATCAGATGGGCGCTCGCCTCGCGCAGCAGTGGATCTTCCAGATCGACCGCCTGCATGGCGCCACGGGCAATTTCGCCGGAGACGGCGGCACGTGGCAGGAAGGTGATGCCGAGACCCGAGGCGACGAAGCGGCGCAACACTTCGATCGAGTGTGTTTCGAGCAGCGGCGCCAGCGCCATGCCGGCATCGGCCGCCACACGGGCGACGAGCTGGGTGACGCCATTGCCCTTGCCGAGCAGGGCGCAGGGCGAGGTCAGACAGTCTGCCAGCTTCAGCTCGGTGCGGTTGGAAAGGGCATGCCCGTTCGGAACGATGACGCAGAGCGGCTGGCGCGCGATTGCCAGCGCCCGGATGCGCGGATCGGTCAACGGCGTGTAGGCGATACCGATATCGGCGTCGCTGTTGGCGATGGCATCGACCACATCCTCGGTGCTGCCGAGTTCGACGATGTAGCGCACGTAGGAATGCGCCTTCGAGAACGACGACAGCCCGTGCTCGACGAGGTCTGCCATGAACCCTTCGCCGCAACGAATGCGGATGCGGGTCTGCTGCACGCCGCGGATCTGATCGAGTTGCTCGGCCAACAGGCCGTTGTCCTCAAGGACACGTTTGCCATGTTCGAGGACCAGTTCGCCGGCATCGGTCAAGACGGTGCCGCGCGCTGTGCGTTCGAACAGGGCAAGGCCGATCTCGCGTTCGGTGTCGGCGATCTGGCGGCTGACGACCGAAGGCGCCAGCCCCATATGTTCCGCAGCACCCCGGATTGAGCCGATGCGGGCGACCGCCATAAAAATCTTGAGCGCTTTCGCGTCGAGCACGTCCATGGTGGTCATGGATGCGACGGAAACCGCTTGAGGTCAACGACCAAGAGACGAGGCGATCAGCCTTGTCCAGAGGTCAACGCCTTGCGCAATGATCGCGTCGTTGAAATCGTAGTGCGGCGAATGAAGGCCGGGATTGCTGCCGTCGCGGCGCGCACCGAGCCAGATGTAGCAACCGGGGCGTTCCTCGAGCATGAAGGCGAAATCTTCTGCGGCCATGCTCGGAGCGGCATCGACGACGACAAGGGCGCCGTCCTGTGCTGCGACGGAACGCGCGAAGGCGGCGGACGCGGCATCGTTGATCGTCGCGGGATAACGGCGTTGATAGTCGAGATCGGCCGAACAGCCGAGGCCTTCGGCGACGGCTTCGACCAGCGTCCGCATGCGCTTTTCAAGAATGTCGCCGACGTCCTTTGCGAACCAACGGGTTGTGCCGCGGATGATGGCCTCCTGCGGGATGACATTCCAGGCGTCGCCGCCATGGATCTGGGTCACGGAGAGAACGGCGGCATCGAGCGGCGAGACGTTGCGACTGGCGATCGTCTGCAGCGCGGTGACGATCTGGGCTGCGGCCACCAGGGGGTCGGCGCCCTCGTGCGGCATGGCGCCGTGGGCGCCCCGGCCGGTGACGCGGATTTCGAACACGCCGAAGGCCGCCATCATCGCGTCGTCGCGGGCAACGCAGGTGCCGACGTCCAGCGCCGGCCAGTTGTGCAGCGCGTAGACGGCGTCAGTCGGAAAATCCCGGAATAGGCCGTCGGCGACCATGGCGCGGGCGCCACCTTCGGCTTCTTCGGCCGGCTGGAAAAGGAAGTGGACGGTGCCGTCGAATTCCATCTCTGACGCCTGTCGCGCAGCGGCGAGCAGCATCGAGACATGGCCGTCATGGCCGCAGGCATGCATCTTGCCCGCAGTTTTCGACGCGTAGGCAACGCCGCTGGCCTCGACGATCGGCAGTGCATCCATGTCGGCGCGGATGGCGATGGTGCGGGGGGAGGTGCCGCGCGACAGCGTGCCGACGAGGCCCGTGCCGCCATAGCCGCCTTTGACGGTAACGCCCCATTCGGCAAGCTTGGCGGCGATGAAGGCCGAGGTTTCGCGTTCCTCGAAAGCGAGTTCCGGATGGGCGTGCAGATGATGGCGCCAGGCGATCGTTTCCGCGATACGGTCGGGGCTGATGTCGTGGCGGCTCATCTCGTTCATCCTGTTTTTGCAAATGGAAGGCCGGCCGCCAAGGCAGCCGGCCTCGTTTCTATCCTACTGGCCGAGCCGCAGGAACAGGTCGGCGACGACGACGGAGCCCATATAGGTGCCGATCATCACGCAGATCGCGACAATGACGATCTTCCAGCCGGATCGGCGGGCGATCGCAAATTCGCTGGCTGTCAGCGCAAGACCGCCATAGGCGAGCGCAGGCGTGGCGAGCGCCAGGAAGTTCAGGTGCTCGACCTGCTCGCTGACCCAGGCAGCACCCGGCACGCCCGGGATGGTGATCAGGATCGCGATCAGCGAGACCCAGGCGACGCTCGGCAGGTAGAAGGGCACGAAGCGCGCGAAGCCGAGGCCGATGATGCAGGCGATGTAGAGGACCGCCATGCCGGGCAGGGCGACGAGTGGCGACGTGCCGGTGCCGACCCAGTTGGCGATGAGGCCGATGGCACAGGCGATCAGCAGCAGCCCGGAATGCTTGACGACATCGATCTTGCGCTCGTCTTCTGCGTTAAGCGGCAGGTCGTCTGCAAGATTTACGGTGGTGTTGGTTTGATTGGCCATTGTTCCTGTCTCCCCGATCAGGCTGTTTTGCGGTCGGACGGACGGGCCTTGTTGTAAAGCCATTCCGTCAGCGGCAGGGCGACGAACATGCCGACGTAAAGGCCGGTCGCGTAGGTCAGGATGTTGCTGGCCGCCGCAAGCGCCAGGATGATGTCCTTCTGGTCGGGAACGACGGCGACGAGACCGCCGGTGCAGGCAGCCAGCATCGAGCCGGAGCCGACGCCGCAGGACATGGCAAGCGCCCGCACGTCGAAAATGCCGAGGCCGTGCACGAGCGGCGGCATGATGGCGAAGACGAAGGTGCCGATCAGCGTGCCGGTGGCATAGACGCCCATGGCGCCCGCACCTTCCGGCGAGTTGAGGCCGTATTTATCGGCGATCAGCGCCAGATTGGGCTCGCGGTCGATCGAGTAGGTGGCGCCGACGGCTTCGCGGCCCATCTTGAGCAGGAAGACGGCGACCGGGAAAGCGACGAGAATGGTGCCGAGATTGCCCAGCTCCTGCAGCACGAGTGCCGGCCCGGCCTCGATGATCTTGGAGATCTGCGGCCCGACCGTCGTGCCGAACTTCGCGATGAACGGCATGATCGCAACGGTGATCATGGCGCCGGAAAGCTTGACCGCATCCTTGGAAAGGAATTTGGCGCTGGCCTTGAAAATGGCGGGATTGAGCAGGATGCCGAGCGCGAAGGCGTAAAGGATCGGCAGGAAGATCACGGTGCCGAGGCCGATCGACAGGCGTTGAATGCCGATCAGCTCGCAGACGATGACGATCGCAAGCACAAGGACGTGCAGATAGAGCCCGCCCGTGGCGGCTCCGGGTTTTCCGGTCATGATGTTCTCCTCTGGTTGGGGACCAGTTGTTGTTCTTTGCCCAGATTTCACACTATGGGCTGAGGACAAATTCCGGCTAGCCGGTCGGCGAGCAACGAAGTGTTGCAGTTCCAGCAACAGCCGCTGAGCTGAAGGCGGCCTTTGAAAAAGCCGCGCGTCCTGTCTGTCATTTCATGGTTGCAGTCCTGCATTGGCGCCGTGCGGATGCGAATCGGGTTTTCGCCTGCTCTGGCTTTTGCATGTGCCGCCGCCGTGGCCAAGGGCGCATTCGACCAAGTCCGGACCAGAAGCCTGAAACGCACAACCGCTTTCCCCAGCAATCGGGCCGATCGGCGCAGCCAAATCCGCTCACCTGCGGTTTCAGGGCCAGAATCCTGAAAAACTCACCGAAAATCGCTGAAAACCCCCATTGAAATCGATTACATTTTCTGGCTTGATGGTCCTCGCAAGATTTTGGGAGGATCTTATGAAGAAGCTTATCGCCGTAGCACTCGGCACCGTCGCATCCATCGCCATCTCCGCTTCGCTCGCCAATGCCGAGACCTTCAAGATTGGCTTGTCCAATGGTTGGGTCGGCAGCGAGTGGCGCACGCAAATGATCGACGAGGCCAAGGCGGCTGCGGAAAAATGGAAGGAAAAGGGCGTCGACGTCGAAGTCACCGTCCAGAGCGCCAATGTTGACGTGCCCGGGCAGATCGCCCATGTGCGCAACTTCATTGCCGAGGGCGTCAACGCCATCATCATCAACCCCAACAGCCCGACGGCCTTCGACCCGATCTTCGCGCAGGCGAAGGAAGCGGGCATCCTGGTGATCGCCACCGACGCCGAGGTCTCGTCTCCGGATGCGACCTATGTCGGCATCGACCAGACGGCCTGGGGTGCTTCCGGTGCCAAGTGGCTGGCCGAAACGCTCGGCGGCAAGGGCAAGGTCGTCGCCATCAACGGCGTTGCCGGCCACCCTGCAAACGAGATGCGCGTCGCCGGCTACAAGAGTGTCTTCAAGGACTATCCGGATATCCAGGTGGTCAACGAGGTCAATGCCAACTGGGACCAGGCACAGGGCCAGCAGGCCATGCAGAACATCCTCGCCACCTATCCTGACGTCAACGGTGTCGTCGTGCAGGACGGCATGGCAGCAGGCGCCTGGAAGTCGATCATGGATGCCGGCAAGGCCAGCCAGATCGCCGCGACCGGCGAAATCCGCAAGGACTTCATCGATCTCTGGAGCAAGGACAAGCTGAACTCCGGCGCGACCGTCAACCCGCCAGGCGTCATGGCAAGCGCGCTCAACGTCGCCGTGCTAATGCTGCAGGGCAAGGAGCTGAAGGAACCGGCAACGGCCGGCCAGTACAAGAACGCCATGTACCTGCCGATCCCGTTCATCGACTCAAAGAACCTGGCGGACGCCGCCAAGCAGGTCGACGGCAAGCCGGGCTACTACTCCTACACCAGCGCTCTTTCGATCGAAGACGCCGAAGCGCTCTTCAAGTAAGCGCGCTAAGTCAGGCGGAGCTGCTGATCCGCCTGACACCCCGGACCCGACCTTACGGACCAAACCCCATGTCGAAACTGAAGTTGAACGGCGTAAGCAAGGCTTACGGCGCCACCCTGGCTTTGCGCCGCGGCGATCTTGAGATCGCGGCAGGCGAAGTGCATGTGCTCATGGGCTCGAACGGTTCGGGCAAGAGCACGTTGTGCAAGATCATCGCCGGCAGCGTGCGCCCCGATGGCGGCGAGATCCTGATCGACGGCCGACCCGTCACGATTTCAGGGCCGCAGTCGGCGCGTGAGCAGGGCATCGGCATCTTCTACCAGGAACTCAGCCTGGCCGCGAACCGCTCGGTCGAAGAGAACATCTGCCTGGCGATGCTGCCGGTGAAGGCCGGGGTCTTTATCGACCGCGTCGCCCTGAAGGCGCGCGCCGCGCGTTACATCGAATTGTTCTCCGGGGTCTCCGGGGATGGATTTGCGGCCGAGACGCTGGTCGGCAATCTGCGCGCCGATCAGCGGCAGTTGGTCGAGATCATGAAGGCACTCGCCAGCGAGGCGCCGATCCTGATCTTCGACGAACCGACCTCGGCACTCGACCGCGCGCAGGTCGATCGCTTCTTCGACATCCTGCGCACACTGAAGCGCGACGGCCGCGGCATCATCTTCATTTCGCACCGCATGGACGAGATCACTGCCATCGGAGATCGCGTGACGATCATCCGCGACGGCGAGACCATCCAGACGCTCAGTCTTTCCGAGACCGATCCCGCAGCCGTCATCCGGCTGATGGTCGGCGGTGCGGGCGACATGCCCGCCTCGCAATCGTCTGCGCCTGCCGTTGCGAGCTTTGCCGCAGGTGCCGCGATGACCGTGGACCGGCTTTCCGGCGCCGGTTTCCGCAATGTCAGCTTCGAGGTCGCCAAGGGCGAGATCCTCGGGCTCGGCGGGCTGCACGGCCAGGGGCAATCGGCGGTGTTGCGCGCGATCTTCGGCGCAGGCTCCGTAACGTCGGGCGAGATCCGCATCGGCGGTGATCGGTTCGATGCCAAGAGCCCGCGCGACGCCATCCGGCGCGGCTGCGCCTATGTCTCGGGCGACCGCGGTCGCGACGGCGTCATTGCCGGCAGGCCGATCATCGAGAACGTCACGCCCATCCACTACCTGCGTGACCGGCTGATGATCGCGCGTCCGTCGGGCCTCAAAGCGAAGGCGATGCCGGCGCTCGAGGCCATGCACACCAAGTTCGCGAGCCTGATGCACCCGATCAACTCGCTGTCCGGCGGCAACCAGCAGAAGGTGATCATCGCCCGCTGGCTGATCGACCGACCGGACGTGCTGCTGCTCGACGATCCGACCAAGGGCATCGACCTCTCTGCAAAGGCCGACCTCTTCGCGCTCATTCGGCAACTGGCAGGCGAGGGGCTCGGCATCCTGCTCTATTCGTCCGAGGATGCCGAGTTGCTGGGCAATGCCAACCGCATCCTCGTCTTCAACGGCGGATCGGTGACGCGCGAACTCACTGGCGAGGATCGCACCCGCTACAACCTTTACCAGGCTGCATACGAGGCCGCGTGATGACACCGACCACGACAGACATTCGACCCGCCCGATCCGGCGGCCTGAAACTCTGGCTCGAACGCTATCCGTTCCTGCCGGCATTGATCATCGTCGTCGCCCTTCTGGCGCTGAACGGCGTGTTTTCGCCCAACAGCCTCAGCTACCGTTCGCTGACGGGACTGCTCAGCACCTACATGGCGCTGATCATGCTGGCGATCGCCCAGACCTATGTCGTCTCCGCCGGGGATATCGACCTTTCCGCCGGCGCGACGCTGTCGCTCGTCAATGTGGTGATCGTCGTCCTGATGGAGAAATGGGGTGGTGGCGCCGGCGCCGTTATCGGCGCCATGCTGGCAGGCATTCTGCTCGGGCTTGCCTGCGGGGTCGTCAACGGCATCGTCGTTGCAGCGCTTCGACTGCAGGCGATCGTCGCCACTTTCGCCACCAGCATCTTCTTCACCGGGCTCGCGCTCTATGTGATGCCGGTTGCCGGCACTCCGGCGCCGGCATTGTTCTGGCGCACCTATGGCGGCAGGCTGCTCGGCCTTCCCTTCGTCTTCTATGTGCTTGCGGCGCTTGCGCTTCTGCTCTTCCTCCTGTCGCGCACCCGCCTCGTCACCCAGCTTCTGGCCGTCGGCGACGATCAGCAGGCCGCCTACCAGACCGGTCTTCCCGTCGTGCTCGTGCGCATCAAGGGTTACGCGCTCTGCGGCCTGTTTTCGGCACTTGCCGCCTTTTGCCTCACGGGCGACACGGCGAGCGGCGACCCGCTGGTCGGCAGCAAGATGACGCTCTACAGCGTCGCGGCGGTCGTGCTCGGCGGCAGCGCGCTGGCCGGCGGCTGGACCACGGTCGTCGGCTCGCTGCTCGGCGCGCTGACCATCGGCCTCGTCAATTCGCTGGTCTTCTTCATGGGCACGCCGTCGGAGTGGCAGAACTTCGTCCAGGGCCTCGCCATCCTTCTCGTCTTGATGGCCGGCGTTCTGGCCGGCCGGAGGGCACGCGCATGACCGCCGTCATTTCCTTTGTCAAAAAGCCGCTGGTGATCGCACTGCTTCTGATCGTAGCATTGCTCTATCTCGGCGAAAGCCTGTCGCCCGGCTTTGCCTCGGCCGACCAGATCCTGCGGCTTTTGATCGTCGCCTCCCTGCTCGGCATTGTCGCCGCCGGCCAGAACGTCGTCATCCTCGGCGGCCGCGAAGGCATCGACCTCTCGGTCGGTGGCGTCGTCTCTCTCTCGGCGATCATTGCCGGCAATGTCATGAACGGCGCCGATGGCGGCATCCTGCCGGCGATCCTTGCGTGCCTGGCGGCCGGCGCCTTCTTCGGCCTCCTCAACGGGCTCGGTGTCACGCTGCTGCGCATCCCGCCGCTGGTGATGACGCTCGGCATGCTCGGCGTCCTCCAGGGCCTGCTCGTCGTCATCCGCAACGGCATTCCCTCCGGCCGCGCAGCCCCCGGCCTTTCCGCCTTCGTCACGCAGCCGCTGGTGTTCGGCATTCCCGGCATCATCTGGCTCTGGATCGCCATCGGCCTCTTCATGGCCTTCCTGCTCAACCGCACCGTCTTCGGCCATCGCATCTATGCGATCGGCTCCAATGAACATGCGGCCTATATGGCTGGTGTTCCGGTCCGCCGCATGCGCATCGGCCTGTTCATGATCTCCGGCATGTTCGCGGCGATCGCCGGTCTCTGCCTGCTTGGCTATTCCGGCTCGTCCTTTGCCAATGTCGGCGAGCAATACATGCTCTCCTCGATCATCGCCGTCGTCTTCGGCGGCACCTCGCTTGCCGGCGGCAAGGGCGGCTACACCGGAACCATGGCCGGCGCGCTGCTGCTGGTGATCCTCCAGGGCATCCTGACGACGGTCAACATCGACGAATCCGGCCGCCAGATGGTGTTTGGCGCGACGCTGCTGCTGCTGATGTTGTTCTATGGGCGTGGAAAGGCGATGCGGGCATGAACGATCGGCCGAAAATCAAGGACATTGCCGAGCGTGCCGGCGTTTCGGTCGCAACCGTCTCGCGGGCGCTCAGCGATTCCGGCCTGGTGACCGCCGAAACGAGCCAGCGCATCCACGCGCTTGCGCGTGAACTCAACTACCGGCCAAACGTCAGCGCGCGCAACCTTCGCACCCGCAAGTCGATGTCGGTACTGCTGGTCGTGCGCGACGTCGGCAACCCGTTCTATCTCGACATCTTGAAGGGCGTCGAGGCGACGGCGCGCGAGGCCGGTTACTCGGTCCTGATGGGCAACACCGAGAACGATCCGGATCGCGAGACGGAATATTTCAACATGCTGCGCGACGGCCATGCGGATGGCATGATCCTTATGACGGGCAAGCTGCCGCCGCCAGGCCACGATAGCGGACTCGATGTGGCGCACCTGCCCGTGGTCGTCGCGTTGGAAATGATCGAATCCTCCGGACTGCCGCACGTTCAGGTCGATAACATCGCCGCGGCAAAGGCCGCGGTCGAGCATCTGATTTCACTCGGCCACCGCAAGATCGCCCATATCGCCGGGCCGTTGCCCGAGGTCATGGCCGTGCACCGGCGCGACGGCTACCGCGCAGCCATGCAGGGAGCGGGCCTCGCGATCCCAGAAGGTTACGAGGTTCGCGGCGACTATCTGCTCGAAACCGGCCAGCTCTGCTGCAGCCAATTGTTTGCCCTGTCCGAACCGCCGACAGCACTTTTTGCTGCCAACGACGAAATGGCCTACGGCGCCATCCATGAGCTGCGCCGCCTCGGCCGCGACATCCCGGGCGATGTCTCGGTCGTCGGCTTCGACGATCTCTACCTGAGCAAGGCTTTCTATCCGCCGCTGACGACCGTGACCCAGCCGCGCGCCGACATCGGCCGGACGGCGATGTCCCTGCTGCTGCGCATGCTGTCCGGCGAGGCGGTGGGACTTGCCCCGCCCATCGTGCTGCCGACGGCCCTGAGCGTTCGAGCCAGCACCGCCTCGCCACGCCAATAACCTGACAATCTGGGAGAAGAGAATGACACAGCTACCGAAGCAGACGCTGCGCGTGGGATTCGTGGGAACCGGCTTCATCGCCCATTTCCACCTGAAGTCGATGATCGGCGTGCGCAATGTCGAAGTGACGGGCGTCTTCAGCCGCAAGGCGGAAAACCGCGAGACGTTTGCCAAGGAAGTCGAAACACTCGGGCTCGGATCCTGCCGCACGCATGAGAGCCTGGCAGCACTGCTTTCCGCCGATGATGTCGACGCGATCTGGATTCTTTCGCCGAACTACACGCGCCTCGATGTGATGCGTGCGTTGCATGGGGCGATCAAGTCGGGCCGCAGCAAGGTGTTCGCCGTTGCCTGCGAAAAGCCGTTGGCGCGCACGGTAGCGGAAGCCCGCGAGATGCTGACGCTGGCCGAAGATGCCGGCCTCAACCACGGCTACCTCGAAAATCAGGTGTTCTGCACGCCGGTCCTGCGCGGCAAGGAAATCATCTGGCGCCGTGCCGCCTCCACCACCGGCAGGCCCTATCTCGCACGTGCGGCAGAGGAACATTCCGGGCCCCATGAGCCCTGGTTCTGGCAGGGCGACAAGCAGGGCGGCGGCGTCCTCTCCGACATGATGTGCCACAGCGTCGAGGTGGCGCGTTATCTGCTGACCGCGCCGGGCGCACCGCGCAGTTCGCTGAAGATCAAGGCGGTCAACGGCACGGTCGCCAACCTGAAATGGACGCGCCCCAACTATGCCGAACAGTTGCGCAAGCGCTTCGGCAACGACGTCGACTACCGCAACCGCCCCTCCGAGGATTTTGCCCGCGCAACCGTGACGCTTGAGGATCAGGACGGCAACGAACTGATGATCGAGGCGACGACTTCCTGGGCCTATGTCGGCGCAGGGCTGCGCATCCAGCTCGAACTGCTCGGTCCGGAATATGCGCTCGAATACAATTCGCTGAGCACCGGCCTGAAGATCTTCATGTCCCGCGAAGTCACCGGTTCGGAAGGCGAGGATCTGGTCGAGAAGCAGAATGCCGAGCAGGGGCTGATGCCGGTGCTCGAAGACGAGGCCGGCGTCTATGGTTACACCGACGAGAACCGCCACATGGTGGAATGCTTCCGCAAGGGCCAGAAGCCGCTCGAAACCTTCGAGGATGGCCTTGCCGTGGTCGAGATGCTGATGGGTCTCTATCGCTCCGCCGAGATCAACGCCACCTTGCAGTTCCCTGCGCCGGAGCTTGAGCACTACGTGCCCGTCGTCGCGCGCAAGGGCGCATGATCACGCTTGTCTAAGGCTGGCGGGGGCGCAGCCCCCGTCGACATGATAGGTCTAGCCTCCCGTTCAGGCGTCTCTTCGTGAGTGCGAGGAGATGTCCACCGGATCTTCGTCCATGGCGCGTCCGGTTATCTCGTCGATCTCGATCACAAAGAACAGATGGGGCGACGTGCCGACGACGCCCTGTGCCACCGGTTTCAATCCGCCCGGTTCCCACCAGTTGGTGCGTTTCTCCAGCAGCGACCATGCCTGCAGACGCTCCTGGTGCCATTGCTTGGTATCCGGCAGTTCCCGATATCTGCCGTAGATGACCGCGCTTTTCCAACTTCCCCCGTCGGAGAACGCGTCGATCTGGACACAGACGCGAGGGTTTGCGCGCATCCAGTCGATTTTCTGTCCGGGCATCGAGAAGCCGTATAGCCGGTTTGCAGTAAAGGCGTACTGGACGGGGACGATGTAAGGCTGGTCATCCCTGGCGCAGGCCAGCCGACCGATATGGTGCGAGGAGACAAGTGCGATGCATTCCTCACGCGACAATTCCCTGACGAACATGTTTCGCTTCCTCCTGCGGTGAGACGCTACCCAAAGACTGCAGGCATTTCGCGGTCCACCGCATTGATATGGCGCAATGCGTCAACATTGACAGGCGTGATTGCCAAGGCCCGACGCGGCTCCGCCTCATCCGGCATCTCATCGCCTCTACCCACCGATAAATCGAAACCCGGTGGCGCTGCGGGTGGAATAAACAGGGTGCGGCGCCGTTAGGCCCTCAACGACACCTCGTGAAGGCCGGGCGTCGCACGCGGGTTTTCGCCGCGAACCGGCCGCCAGCAGAAAGGATTGGGCCATCATGACCGGCGTTCAAACATTTGCACCGGCGAAGGAGATCGTCATCTCCTCCGCCAGCGAAGCAGTCGACTTCGGCGGGCAGATGCCGCTACACCAGGTGCGGCTGTTGACCGGGTCCATGCTGCTTCTCTTCGCGGCGATCCTGATTTTTCTGGCAGCCGACGGGCTGACCATGCCGATGCGCCTGGCGCTGATGGTGTTTGCGACAACGCTTGTCTGCTGGACGATCTTTGACCTGCCGGAAACGCCGGTGGCGCTTGCCGGAGCGTTGGCGCTTGGTGCCACCGGCACCGTCAGTGAAGAAGCGGTTTTTGCGGCGCTGGGCAATGATATCGTCTGGCTGATGATTGCCGCCTTCGTCATCGCCTCGGTGCTGCAGGCGTCCGGGTTGGTGGAGCGTCTCACCTTCAGGCTGCTGGCACCGTTTCGGCGCGTCAGCAGCCTGTTCTGGGCGGTAACGCTGACGATCTTTGTGACTGCCTTCATCATTCCCTCCACGTCGGCGCGTGCGGCTATCTTCATGCCGGTGTTCCTGGGGCTGACGACGGCGATCGATCGTCCCGGCGTGACACGGGCGCTCGCCTTGCTTTTCCCGTCGATCGTCCTTCTTTCTGCAGCTGCCTCTCTGACCGGTGCCGGTGCACATCTGGTGGCGGCCGACTTCATCCGTCGCAGTGGCGGTGGCGCGCCCAATTTCCTCGATTGGGCTCTGCTGGCAGCACCCTTCGGTTTGATCACCAGCCTGATCGCGTGCGGTCTCATCCTGCGCTTTTTCCTCAGTGTCGAGGATCGCAACGCCGTCTTGGAGGCGAGGGAAAAGGCTGAAAGGCAGCCGCTCCTTGCGCAGGAGCGCACGCTGCTCGCCGTGACGGCACTCATCGTTCTGGCACTGGCGACATCGAGCCTTCATGGTGTCGCCTTGCCCTTCGTCGCCCTGATCGGCGCCCTGGTCATGGCGTCGGAAAAAATCTCGGGAATGCCGTTTCGCAAGGCACTGAAGACCGTCGAATGGAACCTGCTCCTGTTCCTCGCCGGCACGCTCGTCATCGGCGAGGCGCTGATGAGCACTGGGACTGCTGCGCTTCTGGCCGATCGCGCCATCGGCATGCTCAGCCTTATCGGCAAACCGCCGGTCTGGCTGGTGATCCTGTTCACAGTGATCCTGGCGACATTGGCGCATATCGTCGTCGCCTCGCGGACGGCACGGGCGACGGTGCTGATCCCGGCACTCGCCTTGCCGCTCGCAGGTCTCGGCGTCGAACCGGCGGTTCTCATCATGGCTGCTACTCTGGGTAGTGGCTTCTGCCAGACCTTGATGGTTTCGGCCAAGCCGGTGGCGCTGTTCGGCAGCATGGAACCGCCTGCGTTCACGCCCTCCGACCTGATGCGGCTGGCCGCGATGCTGCTCATCCCCTTCATCGGGCTCCTGACGCTTGTTGCCGCCTTCGTCTGGCCGCTGATGGGTCTTGGAGATTGATATAAGCATTTGAAAATATGTGTTTTTAGCAAAGGCCGGAGCCCGTCAGCTACGGCCTTTGCTGCTTTTTGTACTAACCGCGAAATAGTTTGGTATTCGGCGGAATAAACCCTGCGAGCGACCGTTCCTCCCTTGCATCCGCATTGTCACAAAAACGCAAGGAGACTGTCACATGACATTGACCATTCTGGTTGCACCGTCTGGTTTCAAGGAAAGTCTGTCGGCGGAAGAAGCGGCCGATTGCATCGAGAAGGGTGTGCTGCGTGCCTGCCCCCAGGCAAAGGTTCTGAAAGTGCCGATGGTCGATGGCGGCGAAGGTTTTACCAAGGCTTTGGTCGCCGTCACGGGCGGCACGTTGCACGAATGCGTTGTCACCGGGCCGCTGGGCACGCCGGTCCTGTCGCATTTCGGATTTCTCGGCGGGCAGGATGAGCCGGTCGCCATCATCGAAATGGCGGCTGCCGCCGGCCTCTGGCTGGTGCCGCGCGATCGCCGCAACCCCTGCATCACGAGCAGTTATGGCGTCGGCGAGTTGATCCGGGCAGCACTCGACGCCGGCGCGCGCCGGATCCTGCTCGGCTGCGGCGACAGCGGCATCAATGACGGCGGAGCCGGCATGGCTCAGGCGCTGGGCGTCGGTCTGCTCGACAAGGACGGTTTACCACTGCCGCCCGGCGGCGGCGCACTCGGCCAATTGGCTCGCATCGATCTGTCGTCGCGCGACCCGCGCCTGGCCGATGTTCGCATCGATGCGGCTGTGAACTGGCACAACATGCTGCTCGGCGAACGCGGCGTTGCCCGGGTCTTCGGCCCGCAGAAGGGCGCGACGCCCGAGCAGGTCGAAGTGCTGGCCGATGCGATGGAGACCTATGCCGAGGCAATCCACCGCACGACCGGCGTCGACGTTGGCAGCGCGCCGGGTGCCGGCGCCTCGGGCGGGCTCGGCGCTGCAGTGCTCGGATTGCTCAGCGGCAAGCTGCACCCGCGCTACGACATCGTCATGCAATATCTCGATCTCGACAGCATGATCGCGCGGGCCGATCTGGTGATCACGGCGGAAGGTAGCCTTGATGGCCAGACGCCCTTCGGCAAGGTGCCGGCGGAAGTCGGCCATCGTGCCAAGGAGGCCGGACGGCCGGTGATCGCGCTCGCCGGCACCATCGGCAAGGGCGTTACCTTGAACTTCGAGCACGGCATCGACGCCTTCGCCTCGATCCTGAAGGCGCCCTGCAGTCTCGATGATGCGATCAATGCGGCACCGAAGCTGCTGGTGCGAGCGGCCGAGGATGCGGTGCGCATGGTGCGGGTCGGCATGCTCCTGACCGAGCGGGGACTTGCGGCCTGATCGCACCAGGCATGACGGCTCCGGCGAAAAGGAGGTGCGCAATGCGACACCTTCTTTCCGCCGGAGCATTTTTATGGGCCGGACACGGGACGTCTTGTCGTCAGGCTACGGTGAAAAAGTCTGCCGCTATGAACGGCAGAGCTCGCGCGCGTTGAGAACGCCCCAGCCGAACACCGGATCCTTGCCGGGCGCGCCGACATCGTCTGCGGTTTGCGCCACGAGCTTGCCGATCTCTTCGGCCGAAAGCGAAGGGTTCGAAGCCCTCAGGATGGCGACTGCGGCGGTCACGAACGGAGCGGCGAATGACGTGCCGGTGCGCGGCCGGCCGCCGTCGATCGAAGCGGCCGTCCAGACGCCCGTGCCGAGGGCCGCGACGTCGATGTGCTCGCCCTGTGCTGCGCGACGGTAGGGGCGAAAATTACGGTCGACGGCGGTAACCGCGATCAGTTCGGGGTAGGCGGCAGGATAGACCGGCTTTGCCCTGGGGCCGTCGTTGCCGGCGGCCGCCACCTGCAGGATGTTGCGCTCCGCGACCAGCCCAACGGTTTTCTCCAGCAACTGGTTGTGGGGTCCCGAAAGGCTCATGTTGATCACTGTGACACCGCGGGCTGCCAAAAGGTCGATTGCCCTCACCAGATCGTAGGTCTCGGCGACGTCAGCATCGCGTTTCGTCTTCTGGAACGCGTCGACTGCGATCAATCGCGCGTTGCGCAGCAGACCGGGCGCGCGGCTGTCCTGCCGGCCGGCAAGGAGGGCGGCAACGGCCGTCCCGTGCTGGCGCCCGGACTCCGGCACTTCGTCGGCCGCCAGGCGGACGATCTCGAGATCGACGCCCTGAAGCGCCGGGTGGTCGGGGTTGATCGCGGTGTCGATCAGCCCGATCGGACCGGCAGCGGCGCATGCCTTCGCTGCGTCGGGCTCAGGCCAGCCGATGGCTGTGCGCACCAGAGCGCACCGTCCTTCGCCGCACGGTGTTGGCTGGGTGGCACCTTCGTTCGGCTCGAAGTAATGGTTGAGATCGGCGACGGCTCCCGGCGAGGCCGAGGCGACCTCCTGCCGCGCAGCCTCAAGCGTCATTCCAGAGGGAATCGAAAGCTTGACGATCTCAGAGCCGGAGAGCCCGAGAGATTGTCGCGCCCGGGCCGTGAAACCGCGTTCGCCGAGACGCTGGATCGCGGCTTCGTCCAGCCCAAGCGCAATGAGTTCGCCGGGCACATGGATAGGCTTGCGCACAGGCGCAGGCCGTCGGGCAGCGCGCTTTTCCGGCGTGCCCCGGAAGAGGTCGAAAAGATTGCCGCCGCCGCGCCAGGCACCGCCGGAACCGCGAACGGAGGACCGGCTCGACGATGAACCTCCACCGCTCCCGCCTCCGTCATCGTCGTCCCCGCCGCCATCGTCGTCCGCATGGGCTGGCGTGATGAAGGCGAAGGAATTGGTGGTCGCGGCGCCGGTGATCCCTGAGGGAACAAGGTCGCCATTGGCGACTGCGAGGCCGCAGAGCGATGCGGCGGTCAATCGAAGCAGGCGTTTCATCAAGGCTTTCTCCTTGTCCCGACCGCGCCGGAGTGGATCAGCTTACCGTGAAAGGCAGGCTCGCCGGTGGTGACTTTTGCGTGTGCTTCCCATATCGCTCAACGGATGAATGGACAAATTATTCCCCCGCGTGCCAATCGAAGCGCCGGAAGGAACGTGGAATGACCGATCAGGACATCGCCTTCGGCGAGCGCCTCGTCGCCTTCCTGCCCAACCTGCGCCGCTTTGCCATCTCGCTTTGCCGCTCCCGCGATATCGCCGACGACCTGGTGCAAGCCGCTTGCGAGAAGGCGCTTGCCGGCTCGGAGCGGTTCGAGGAGGGCACGCGTTTCGACGCCTGGATGTTCCGCATTCTGCGCAATCTGTGGATAGACCAGCTCCGCCGTCAGAAGACGGCCGGTCCGACGGAGGAGATCGAAGCTCAGCCGGAGCTTGCCGTTCCCTCCGGAGAAGCGGGGTCCGAGGCACGTATGACTCTGAAAAGCGTGGCCGCTGCCATCGACGATCTCGTGCTGGAACAGCGCGAGGTGCTGCTGCTGACATGCGTGGAGGATCTCTCCTATAAGGAGGCAGCCGAGGTGCTCGGCATTCCTATCGGTACAGTGATGAGCAGGCTCGCCCGCGCCCGCAAGAATCTTGCTGAAGCCGCGGGAATAGAACCTGCGGCCGCGCGTTCACCGGATATGAGAGGCGGGGCGAGATGAGCGATATGGAATTCACCGACGAGATCCTGATGGCATTCGCCGATGGCGAACTCGACGACGAGACGACGCGGCTTGTCGAGACGGCGCTCGAAACGGACGACGACCTGATGGCCCGCGTCGCCATGTTCATGGAAACGCGGGCGGCCTCGAGCGAGGCGCTGAAGCCGATGCTCGACGAGGCGGTTCCGGATCAACTGGTTGAGAACGTCCGCGCCATGGCCGCCAAGGCGGCAGCACGCGATGGCGGCAGCCGGGCCGCTGATGCGGCTAACGAAAGTGCGAGTGCGGACAACATCATTGCCTTCCGCAGGCCGGAGCCAACGGCTCAGACCCCGCGCCGTCCTTCGTCGCTGATGATGGCGTTGGCCGCATCGCTTCTCATCGTCGTCGGTGGCGTCGGCGGATACTTTGCTGGCGGAGCAGGCCGAACGGATGTCGAGGGCCCGCAGGTTGCGGTCCTGGTCGATCCGATCGTGTCAGGTATTCTCGACCAGCGCGCCTCGGGCGAGGAAATCGTCGTCGGCGACGGACAGGTTCGGTTGGTTTCGACGTTCACGGCAGGTGGCGAACAGATCTGCCGCGAGTACGAAATGAAGCGGCCGGATCAGCCGGATTTCGTCTCGATTGCCTGCCGTAGCGCCGCCGGCTGGCAGACGCAGCTTGCGATCGTCACACCGGAAACCGGCGAAGGTTTCGCGCCGGCGTCGTCGCTTGAAACCGTCGATGCCTATCTGGCCTCGATCGGCGCCGGTGCGCCGCTTGAGGCGGAGGCCGAGAAGACGGCGCTCGCCGGCCGGAAGTAGCCCTTAGCGCGGCTTTTCCACCGGCACCGACAGGCCGACCTTGACGCGATCCATGGTCACGAACGTCCGGAACCGCCGGATGTTCGGGTTGCCGAAGAACATGCGGCGGGTGAAGGCTTCATAGTCGCCCATCGTCGGCACGATCACGACGAGCATGAAATCGACGTCGCCAGTGACGTAATAGCGTTGCTGCACTTCGGGAGCCGCCGAAAAGGCAGCTTTCGCCGCATCGAGCAGGTCGATCTGCTCGCTTTCCACCTCCACCTCGACCAGGATCGTCAAGGCCTGGTTGACGCGGGCCGGATCGATCACCGCCACATTGGCGCGGATGACGCCGGTTTCTTCCATGCGCTTGATCCGGCGCTGCACGGCCGGCGCGGACAGGTTGACGGCCTCGCCGATCTGCCGCTGCGGCGTCGTGTTGTCCTTCTGCAGGATTGCCAGGATCGCCAGATCGAAGCGGTCAAGCTCAGACGGTGCAGTCTTTGAAACGGCCATCGTTCCCTCGCTTTTGTTTACAAACTTGCATCCAAGGTCGCTATTTAGAGCGCATTTCTCTCTCGAGCTGAAATAGAATTTCACCAAACAGGGAGACTGCCCCGCATGCTTATTCGCAACCATCATGCCGACTTCGGATCGCCGCTGCTTCCGGAAGATGCCGAAATGCTTTCAATTGCCGCTGCCGCCGAGGTCGAGCGTCAGCTTTCGCGCCGCGATAACCACCGGCCGACACCGCTTCATTCCCTGCCGGCGCTCGCGGGCGAGCTCGACGTCGGCGCGATCCTGGTCAAGGACGAGGGCCATCGGCTCGGGCTTGGCAGCTTCAAGGCGCTCGGCGGATCGTACGCGGTAATCCGTCTGGTGCTTGACGAGGCTCGAAAGCAGACCGGCCGGGACGTCGACATCGACGACCTGGCGCGTGACGATGTTCGCGCGGTTGCCCGAGAGATGACGTTCGGTTGCGCCACGGACGGCAACCACGGTCGGTCGGTTGCGATGGGTGCGCAGCTTGTGGGCGCGAAATCGGTGATCTTTGTGCATGCCGGCGTCAGTCAGAAACGCATCGACGCTATCGCCGACTATGGAGCTGAGATCGTCCGCGTCGAGGGAACCTATGACGACTCGGTCGAGTTTGCCGCAAGGGCCTGTGACGAGCGCGGATGGACGGTTGTCTCGGACACGTCCTGGCCGGGCTACGAGTATATTCCCGGACTGGTGATGCAGGGCTACATGGCGCTCCTGTGCGAGGCCTTGAGGGAGATCGGGACACCGCCGACCCATGTCTTCGTCCAGGCAGGCGTCGGTGGCATTGCGGCGGCAACGGCCGGCCATCTGGCCCTGCGCTACGGCAAGGCGCGACCCCGCTTCGTCGTCGTCGAGCCTGCGCGCGCCGCCTGCCTCCTGGAAACGGCAAAGGCCGGGCATCCGGTGAAGGTGGCGCATGGCGAGCCGACCGTCATGGCCATGCTCGAATGCTACGAGCCGTCGCTTGTCGCCTGGCGTATTCTTTCGCGCGTTGCCTGCGCCTTCATGACCGTCGAGGAGGAGGATGCCGTTTCGATCATGAACCGTCTGGCGCGCCCGAAAGGCAGCGATCCGGCAATCGTTGCCGGCGAAAGCGGCGGTGTCGGTCTGGCCGGCCTTGTCACGGTCGCCGGAGACCGGAACATGCGTGCTGCCCTCGGCCTCGATGCCAGTTCGCGGATCCTGGTGATCAATACAGAAGGCGCCACGGATCCGGAGCGGTATGAAGACCTGGTCGGTCTCGCACCCGCTGAGGTCGCAGGGGCCTTGAGCGTGGAAAGGGTGTGATGCGAATGACAAGCACGAACGACAGGCTTGTGGCGGATATGACGGCATGGCGCCGCGATCTGCACGCTCATCCGGAATTCGGCTTTGAAGAAAAACGAACGGCCGCCTTTGTTGCCGCCAAGCTGCGCGCGTTCGGCCTCGACGAGGTCGCCGAAGGGATCGGCGGCACCGGCGTTGTCGGCACGCTGCGACGTGGAACGGGAAACCGCGCCATCGCCCTGCGCGCCGACATGGACGCGTTGCGCATAACGGAGCAGGGGACTGCTGCCTATTGCTCAACCCGGCCGGGCACGATGCACGCCTGCGGTCATGACGGCCACACGGCAATGCTGCTCGGCGCGGCGAAGCTGCTCGCCGAGGAGGGCGGTTTCGACGGCACAGTACACTTCGTCTTCCAGCCGGCTGAGGAATGGGGCAAGGGGGCGCTTGCCATGCTCGCCGACGGCTTGATGGAGCGCTTTCCCTTCGACGAGATCTATGGCCTGCACAACATGCCGGGTCTTGCCGTCGGCAAGTTCGAAACGCGTCCGGGCGCCATCATGTCGGCCGAGGACAATTTCGAAATCACACTCAAGGGTGTCGGGGGCCATGCGGCCCGGCCTCACTTCGGCAACGAGACCCTGGTTGCGGCCTGCGCGACGGTGGTCAATCTGCAGACCATCGTCTCGCGAAGGCTCTCTCCGGCCGATATCGCCGTCGTTTCGGTGACGGAAGTGATCACGGACGGCACCCGCAACGCGCTTCCGGGCCTTGCCCGCATCCTCGGCGACGCCCGCAGCTTTCGGCCCGAGGTCAGTGCCAAGATCGAGCAGCAGATGCGCACGATCGCCAGGGGTACCGCGGATGCCTACGGCTGCGAGGTCGAGGTGAACTATACGCGTGAATTCGTGCCGCTCCTCAACGATCCCGCGCTCGTCGACCATGCGTTCGCGGCCGCCGATGTGGTTTTCGGGGCGGAGAATGTCGGCGTGGCTGCCGAACCGATGACCGGCTCGGAGGATTTTGCGCGGTTTCTTGCCCATGTTCCGGGCTGCTTCGTCTTTATCGGCAATGGCAAGGAGTCCGCGCCGTTGCACAATCCCACGTATGACTTCAATGACGATGCCCTGATCTTCGGCGCCCGGTTCCACGCCGAAATCACCCGGCAGCGACTGGCCTTTCCGGATGTCGGCCAATGACTGTCGTCGTCCCCAAAATCAGCACCTTCAAAGGCGACATCGACATGCCTCACCCTTCCATCAATGCCGAGCGTCTGCTGGCACATATCCAGGACCTTGGCACAATCGGGCGCGACGATCGGGGCCAGTTGACCCGGCTTGCGGCGTCCGACAGCGAGAAGCAGGGGCGGGATCGTCTTGTCGGTTGGCTGGAGGTCGCAGGTCTCGAGGTCGTCATCGATCGGATCGGCAACGTCTTCGGCATCTGGCAAAGTGAGGACAACGCCGGGCAATCGCCGTTGATGCTGGGCTCGCATATCGACACCGTTATCAATGCCGGCGTCTATGACGGCTGCTACGGCGTACTGGCTGGGCTCGAAGTGATCGAGACTTTGAAGGAGCAGGGTTTTGAACCCGCGCGGCCGATCGCCGTCGCCGCTTTTACCAACGAAGAGGGCGTGCGCTACGCGCCCGATATGCTGGGCTCGCTCGTCCATGTCGGCGGCCTCGACATCGAGGAAGCGCTTGCGACGGTGGGAACCGATGGCACGTTGCTCGGATCGGAATTGGCGCGCATCGGCTATGCCGGCGCTGTCGAGCCTGGCTTCCTGAAGCCTCATGCCTATGTCGAACTGCATATCGAGCAGGGACCGGTGCTGGAGCGCGAGGCAATCGCCATCGGCGCCGTCGAAAACCTGCAGGGGATTTCGTGGCAGCGCGTGACTATAGAGGGTGTTGCCAATCATGCCGGCACCACGCCGATGGCGATGCGGTGCGATGCGGGCCTTGCCGCCGCCCGTGTCGGGCTGTTCCTGCGCGATCATATCGCGCGATCGAACGCGCCGAGTGTCGCGACGATCGGCACCATGCGCTTCGAGCCGGACGCGATCAACGTCATCCCCTCGCGCGCAGTTTTTACCGTGGACCTGCGTGACCCGGACGAGGAGCGTCTGCAGGCGCTTGAAGCGGCACTTGCAGCGGAATTGCGGGTGATCATTGCGGAGGAGGGCGTGACGGCAACGGTTGAACGGTTGGCGCGCTTCGAGCCGGTGGCCTTCGATCGCGCCATAGTGCAGATGATCGAGGCGTCGGCGGGCGCCCGCGGATTGAAGAGCCGGCGGATGACCTCCGGTGCCGGCCACGATGCCCAGATGATCGCCCGCATCGCGCCGGCGGCGATGATCTTCGTTCCAAGTCGCGACGGCATCAGCCACAATCCGCGCGAGCACACGGATCCGGCCGACCTCATCGCCGGCGCCAATGTTCTGCTCGACGTGGTCAAGCGGATCGCCAGCGGTCGATAGATCGGAGGACAGCGTTCGTGAATGGCATGTTGGATTGGTGGTCGGGTGGAGGTAGTCGCGCCACCCACGCCCGTCATGCTCGGGCTTGACCCGAGCATCCAGCTGCCACCTCTGCGGCTGGATGTCGAGAAATTGAGCGCAGGGGGTGTGGATGCTCGGGTCAAGCCCGAGCATGACCGAGTAGAGGGGAGCGGCAGCATTCAAAGTTTGCAAGCTCACGGGTGCTGGTGCGCCTTGCGTTCAGAAAGACGCACCACAATCGACCTTCGCCGACCCTTCCGCCGTCGTCGCTATCCTTCGGCCACAACTGCCTCCACCGGTATATAGAGGTCGCCGCCCTCACGATACTTCGCCGCCATCGCCTGAAACCCTTCTTTCTGCGCCTCGGCGCGGATGTCGTGCGAGATCCGCATCGAGCAGAATTTCGGGCCGCACATCGAGCAGAAATGCGCGACCTTGTGCGCCTCCTTCGGCAAGGTCTCATCGTGGAAGGCGCGTGCCGTCTCCGGATCGAGCGACAGGTTGAACTGATCTTCCCAGCGGAATTCGAAACGAGCGCGCGACAGGGCGTCGTCGCGGGTGCGCGCGGCCGGGTGCCCCTTGGCGAGGTCGGCGGCGTGGGCGGCGATCTTGTAGGTGATCACCCCGGTCTTTACGTCGTTTCGGTCGGGAAGCCCCAGATGCTCCTTCGGCGTCACGTAGCAGAGCATGGCGGTGCCAAACCAGCCGATCATAGCCGCCCCGATGCCGGACGTGATGTGGTCGTAGCCGGGCGCGATATCGGTCGTGAGCGGCCCAAGCGTATAGAATGGCGCCTCGCCGCAGACCGCGAGCTGCTTGTCCATGTTCTCCTTGATTTTGTGCATCGGCACGTGGCCGGGGCCTTCGATCATCACCTGGCAATCCCTGGCCCAGGCGATCTTCGTCAGTTCGCCCAGCGTTTCCAGCTCGGAAAATTGCGCCGCGTCGTTGGCGTCCGCAATCGAGCCCGGGCGCAGGCCATCTCCGAGCGAGAACGACACGTCATAGGCGCGGCAGATGTCGCAGATCTCGGCAAAGTGCTCGTAGAGAAAGCTCTCCTTGTGGTGATGCAGGCACCACTTGGCCATGATCGAGCCGCCGCGCGAGACGATGCCGGTGACGCGATCGACCGTCAACGGGATATAGTGAAGCCGGACACCGGCATGGATGGTGAAGTAGTCGACGCCTTGTTCCGCCTGTTCGATCAGCGTGTCGCGATAGACCTCCCAGGTCAGATCCTCGGCGATGCCGTTGACCTTTTCGAGTGCCTGATAGAGCGGCACGGTGCCGATCGGCACGGGCGAATTGCGGATGATCCATTCGCGGATGTTGTGGATGTTGCGCCCGGTCGACAGATCCATGACAGTGTCGGCGCCCCAACGCGTCGCCCAGACCATTTTCTCGACTTCCTCGGCCATCGAGGAGGTGACGGCGGAGTTGCCGATATTGGCGTTGATCTTCACCAGGAAATTCCGGCCAATGATCATCGGCTCGGATTCCGGGTGGTTGATGTTGGCCGGCAGTACGGCGCGGCCGCTGGCGATCTCCTGGCGGACGAATTCCGGTGTGACGTGGTCAGGGATATGGGCGCCGAAGCTTTCGCCGTCGCGCGCCGTGGCACGCGCAGCGTCGCGACCGATGTTTTCGCGGATGGCGACAAACTCCATTTCCGGCGTGATGATGCCGGCGCGCGCATAGGCAAGCTGCGTCACGGCGCGCCTTCCGGTTGCCCGCAGCGGTGCATGACGGAAGGGGAAGGTCGGTGTCAGCCGGTCGCCGCTGGCAAAACCGTTATCCTCGGGCCGGACGCAACGACCGTCATAGGCCTCGACATCGCCGCGCGCGATGATCCAGTTGCGCCGCGGTCTCGGCAGCCCGTCCTCGATGCGGATGTTTACGTCTTCGACGGTGTATGGCCCGGAGGCATCATAGACCGTGACCGGCGGCTCGCCCGATGTCGGGTGCAGGGCGATTTCGCGCATCGGCACGCGGATTTCAGGGTGGATCGCGCCGGATTTATAGACCTTCTTCGAAGCGGAAAGCGGGCCTTTGGTGACGGAGAGGCCTGCGGGTTTGGTGGCAATATTCATGATGAGGCTCCAAGTTTGCGGTTGGAGACCCAGTTCTGAAGCCGGAAGGAAAAGACAGGTTCGCCCGAAATTCCGTGCGAAGGACGGAATCGTGGCGTCGATGTCTGCACCGTCCCTACGCCAGTATGAACTGGATCAGGTTCAACGGGTCACTGCGCCTCGGTCGGCCAAGCCGATCCGACCAGCAGAATCTCAGCCCCTTGACGGGACCCCCCTGGTGAATGCCTTAAGAAAGCCATCGATCCGGATGCGCCGTCAAGCGCTAATCCGGCGGTTGTGTCCTTCGCCTGTTGATCGCGCGCTAGCGACCGGGCTTTTCGGATGCCGGGCGCTCGGCATAATCCGCACGATTGATGCCGTGCCGCTGCAGCTTGTCGTAGAAGGTCTTGCGCGGAATGCCGAGCACCTCGATCGTCGCCTTGACGTCGCCGCGCTGCGCCCGCAGCGCCTCCTTCAAAATCTCCGCTTCGTAGCGCTCAAGCCGCTCGGGAAGGGCGGCAGCGGATGCTGTCGGGCTGGCGGTCGCTTGTCCGAGGGGACCCTCGACGCCAAGGGCGACGCGTTCGGCGAAATGCGAGAGCTCGCGCACATTGCCAGGCCAGGAATGCGACATTAGATGGTGGCGCACCGCTGGCGAGATATCAGGAACGTCGCGCTTGAACCGCTCCGCCGCCCGCGTCAGGAAATGCGAGAACAGCAGCGGGATGTCGTCGTGGCGCTCGCGCAGCGGCGGGATCGACAGGGTTACGACGTTCAGCCGGAAATAGAGATCCTCGCGAAAGTCGCCGCGCTGGGCCGGATCGCCGAGATCGATCTTGGCGGCGGCGATGACGCGGATATCGACAGGGCGCACCACGTTGGTGCCAAGCGGGGTGATTTCGCGGGCTTCCAGCACGCGCAGCATCTTGACCTGCGTTGCCGGCGGCATCGCCTCGATCTCGTCGAGGAAAAGCGTGCCGCCGCTCGCATGCTCGATGCGGCCGATGCGCTTCTTCAGCGCACCGGTAAAGGCGCCCTGTTCGTGGCCGAAAAGTTCGCTTTCGATCACCGTTTCCGGCAGTGCGCCGCAATTCAGCGCCACGAAATTCCCATCCCGGCGCCGGCTCCAGTTGTGCAGCAGCGTCGCCACCACTTCCTTGCCGCTGCCGGTCTCGCCGGCGACGAGCACATCGACATCGGTGTCGGCGATATGTCGCAAGGTCTGGCGCAGCCGTTCCATGACCGGCGTCTGGCCGATCAGCGGCAGGCTTTCGCCCGCCGTTTCGGCCGCGCGCTTCAGCGCGCGGTTCTCCATCACCAGTCGGCGTTTTTCGAGCGCGCGGCGCGCGCTTTGCACAAGACGGTCGGCAGCAAAGGGTTTCGGAATGAAGTCATAGACGCCGTCCTTAAGGGCCTGCACGGCCATCGGAATATCGCCGTGGCCGGTGACCAGGATGACGGGAAGGTCGGGGTCGAAGCCGGCGACCCGGCGAAACAATGTGAGGCCATCGATCCCCGGCATGCGAATATCGCTGATGACGATACCGCCGAAGTCGGGGCCGAGCACGGCGAGCGCATCCGCCGCACCGGGAAAGTCTGTCACGCTCAGGCCGGCAAGCTCGAGCGTCTGCTTCATCGCCTTGCGCAGGTCGCTGTCGTCGTCAACGAGGCATACGGATTGCTGCATCGCTCAGGCCCTCTTCAGTCGCACGATGAAGACGGTGCCCTCAGGCCCGGTCTTGACGTCGATGTCGCCGCCGTAGTCGACGACGATCTCCTTGGAAATGGCAAGGCCGAGTCCGAGACCCTGATCCTTGGAGGTGTTGAACGGCGTGAACAAGTCTTCAAGGATATCGGGCCTTATGCCCGGACCATTGTCGGCGACAACAAGCAAAACAGTATCGTTGGGACCAGTTTCGCAACGGACATGGATCTCGGCATCCGGCCGATCGCCGAGGGCTTCCAGAGCATTCTGCAAGAGGTTGATCAGCACCTGCTCCAGGCGGATACGGTTGCCGAGCACACTGAGCCCGTTGTCGGGCAGGTCGATGACGATCGCGTCCATGCGACCGGCAAAGCGGCTGCGCAGCAGCATCCGCGCGCCTTCGATCACCTCGCGCACCGCCGTCGGCTCGGCAACGAAACGGCCCTTGCGCGCAAAGCTGCGCAACTCGTCGGTGATGGTGCCGACACGCTCGGTCAGCGCCGCAATGCTTTTGAGGTTTTCGACCGCGGTTTCCTTCTGTCCGCGGTCGAGGAAGGTGCGGGCATTGTCGGCATAGGCGCGGATGGTCGCGACCGGCTGGTTGATCTCGTGGGCAACGCCGGCCGCCACCTGCCCGAGGATTGCCAATCGGTTGGCCTGGACCAGTTCTTGTTGCACCGCCTGCAGCTTTTCGCCGGTGCGCCGGTGGTCGGCGATTTCGGTTTCGAGGTGATCGCGGGCGAGGCTGAGATCCTGCGTGCGCTCGGTGACGCGACGCTCCAGTTCATCGCGGGCGGCGCGCTCGTTGGCCGCGACAAGCGTCAACGACTGACGCCGGCGAAGGAGAAATGCGGCAAGCGCCAGCAGCGGCACGAGGGCAGCCAGCGCCAGCAGCCGTGCTTCGCGACTCGCTGCGCTCAAAGCGGCATCCAGCGGCGCCAGTTGCTCCAGCCGCCAGCTGGTCGAGGGCACCATCGTCTCGACCCTCAGGAATTGCTTCTCGCTGCTACCGGGCAGGAGCGCTGTCAGCATGCTTGATCCGTCGCTTGTCGGCTCGATCCGGCGGAACGGCAGGGGCAAAAGGGATGCATCGCCGAACTGCAGGCTCTCGCGGATGGCGGCAAGACGATCCCCGGGGATGTTGCGAGTCGTCATGAACCGCCAGGACGGGAAGCTGGTAATCAGCACGATGCCGCGCCTGTCGGTGACATAGACTGGCTTGCCGGAGGCGAGCCAGTCGGCCTCGACTCCATCGAATTCGAGTTTCGCGACCACAACGCCGATCGGGCCGGCGGGTCCGTCGACCCGTCTGGAGATGTAAAGACCGGGCCTTTTGCTGACATTGCCCATGGCGAAATGCTCGGCCTTGCCGTCGCGCATCGCCATGCGGAAATATTCCCGGAACGCGTAGTCATTGCCGACGAAGCTGGTCGGTTCGCGCCAGTTGCTCGCCGCAATCGCCACGCCGTCGAGGCCGATCGCGTAGATCACCGCCGCGTCCGTGTTGGCGGCGAGCGCCTCCAGCTTTTGGTTGAGCCGCTGCAGCGGCTGGTCGCCGCCTTTTTCCAGGGCGGACTTCACTTCGACATCATCCGCCAGAACCAGGGGCAGTGCACGCTGGCGCTCCAGCACGGCGCGCAGCAGCGACGCCTTGAGATTGGCGTCGATGCGGCTCTGGATATCGACGGTCTCGAGCGCCTTCTTTCGCCCATATTCGCCGGCGACAAAAAGCCCGGCTGCCAACAGCAGTGCTGCCACCGCGGCGAAAATCAGCCAGGCGCGGCGCATATGCCGGTCGAGATCCGCAGGCTTCAGTGGGACGAAGTTTGGCATGGACATGGTGGAATTGTGCATTATTCCGCCCAGATTTCCAGATCATCTGTGCGGATATCCGCTCAAATATTCGTGTGTCCTCTCAGTCTATTCCTAAAGTTTCCTGGTATTTCAACGGCTTGCTTCCTCACTCTGCAATCTGGCACGCCCATTGCAAATGACATCCTCATGACAGCTCGAGCTGTCGCGCTTCGGAAATTGGCCCGGGAGGCCCGGCATGACGCCGGACTGGGTCTAGTGGAGGATATCATGATTATCGACCAATCCGCGGAACCGCGCGGCAAGACACCCTTCTATCGTCATCTCTATGTGCAGGTCCTGGCGGCGATCGCAGCGGGCATCCTGCTCGGCCATTTCTACCCCGAGATCGGCACGCAGCTGAAGCCGCTTGGCGACGCCTTCATCCGGCTGGTGAAGATGATCATCGCCCCCGTCATCTTCCTGACGGTCGCCACCGGCATTGCCGGCATGACCGATCTCGCCAAGGTCGGGCGGGTCGCCGGCAAGGCGATGATCTACTTCCTGACGTTCTCGACGCTCGCGCTGATCATCGGCCTGATCGTTGCCAATGTCGTACAGCCGGGCGCCGGCATGCACATCGATCCAGCCTCGCTCGACGTCAAGGCGGTCACCTCCTATGCCGAAAAGGCGCATGAGCAGTCGATCACCGGCTTCCTGATGAACATCATCCCGACGACGCTTGTCGGCGCGTTTGCCGAGGGCGACATCCTGCAGGTGCTGTTCATCTCGGTGCTGTTCGGCCTAGCGCTTGCCATGGTCGGCAAGAAGGCCGAGCCCGTCGTCGACTTCCTGCATGCGCTGACGCTGCCGATCTTCAAGCTGGTCGCGATCCTGATGAAGGCGGCACCGATCGGCGCCTTCGGCGCCATGGCCTTTACCATTGGAAAGTATGGCGTCGGCTCGATCGCCAATCTCGCCATGCTGATCGGCACCTTCTACGTCACCTCGTTGCTCTTCGTCTTCGTCGTGCTCGGAGCGGTCGCCCGCTACAACGGCTTCTCGATCGTCGCGCTCATCCGCTACATCAAAGAAGAGTTGCTTCTGGTTCTCGGCACTTCTTCGTCGGAAGCAGCCCTTCCGGGCCTGATGAACAAGATGGAGAAGGCCGGCTGCAAGCGTTCCGTCGTCGGGCTGGTGATCCCGACCGGCTATTCCTTCAACCTCGACGGCACCAATATCTACATGACGCTGGCCGCGCTCTTCATCGCCCAGGCGACCGACATTCCGCTGTCGCTCGGCGATCAGGTGCTCTTGCTGCTGGTGGCGATGCTGAGCTCCAAGGGGGCGGCCGGCATCACCGGCGCCGGCTTTATCACGCTTGCGGCCACCCTTTCGGTGGTTCCGGCGGTGCCGGTCGCCGGCATGGCGCTGATCCTCGGCATCGACCGTTTCATGTCGGAATGCCGGGCACTCACCAACTTCGTCGGCAATGCGGTTGCGACCATCGTCGTGGCGAAATGGGAAGGCGAACTGGACGAGACCCAGCTTGCCGCAACCCTTGGCGGCCGGGCGCTGCCGGAAGGTTCCGTTCAGGGCCTGCAGCCCGCCGAATAAAGCTGCCTCCCAGGGCAAGACCGCATTTCGGTGCGGCAAGGCGTGCTCCACCTTCGGGTGGGGTACGCCTTTTTCGTTTGTGGGATTGCCGCGCAGGGTTGCCGACCTGCTCTGGAGCCTCGATCCGGCAACGCAGGGCGCCTTCACCGGTCTCTACTGCGCCACCGACCAGCTCACCGTCGGCAAGACGACGCCGCTTGCGGAATAACCCACCGGCGTCGAGCGCCACAAGGGCGACAAATGCCTCCATGTCGTTTCGGGCACGCTCAACATCCATGTGCCCGACGCGGAAGGTCAGGCCTGGTTCGAACTCAACCCGCGCGACGGCTTCTACATTCCGGCCGGAACCGACCATCAGTACGACAACATGTCGGGCGAGCAGGTTGAGCCCGTCTTCGGCGTGGCGCCGGATTACTGAGCGCCGCGCCAATGCGGTATCGGCGGGGTCGGCCTATCCCTTGCGGTGGGCCGGCGCCGCGTCCGGTGTCCCGGCATTCATCCGGGCGATGAAGTCGCGCAGCATCGGTACGCGTCGCGGCCGGAAGCTCTCGTCCGTCGTCCTGACTTCGGCGATGCGATCGATGCGAAACTTGCGGAAATCCTGGCGCAGGCAACACCAGCCGAGCAGCACAAGAACCTGTTCGAGATAGACGATGCCAAGCGGCAGCACGCGCCGTTCGCTGTGTTGTCCCCCGGCGTCGACATAGTCGATGACGATGGCTTGCTCCTGCCAGCAGGCTTCGCGTAACAGGCCGACGTCGATATCCGGCACGGCCCTCTGTTCGAAACGATGAACCTGCGAGACCGCATGGATGGTCTGCTGCTGCAACCGGTCGGGCAGAGTGGCAGTTATCTTCGAAAGCACAGCTGCAGCAGCGCGTGCGAGCTCTGGCTCGCCCATGTGGCGGACTTCGCCGAGC
Source organism: Ensifer sp. GW821-FHT05G01 (assembly GCF_059419585.1). NCBI lineage: Bacteria > Pseudomonadati > Pseudomonadota > Alphaproteobacteria > Hyphomicrobiales > Rhizobiaceae > Ensifer > Ensifer sp. GW821-FHT05G01. The sequence goes on from NZ_JBWKSC010000002.1 coordinate 391,361, forward strand.
CCCAGCACAAGCGCTTCGATTTCAAGGCGCGTGAAGGTCTGGGGCGGAAGGGCGATATCTTCCGTCAGGCGATAACCGAAGCCGCGCTCGCCGTCGATCACGGCACCGGCCGCGCGCAGGCTGTCGATGTCGCGATAGAGCGAGCGCAGCGATACGCCGGTCTCTTCCGCCAGCCGCGCCGCGGTGACCGGCTGCGGCAGGCTGCGAAGCGCCTGGAGAAGACGAAAGAGACGATCGCTGCGTGCCATGACCCTACTGACGGAAATTGACAGTTGGGTTGATCTATAAAGAGGGCAGACAGAAACCGCAATCGAGGTCCTTTCCATGTTGACGCTCTATCACGCTCCGCGTTCCCGCTCCTCGCGCATCATCTCGCTGCTTCGCGAGCTGGATGCGCTCGACAAGGTCAACATTGTCATCGTTGACATCACCCGCGGCGACGGCAGCGGAGCGAAGGATCCGAAGAACCCGCATCCGGATGGCAAGGTGCCGCTGCTCGTGCATGACGGCGTCGTCATCTGGGAAAGCATCGCCATCATCCAGTACCTGACCGATCTGTTTCCGGAAAAGAAACTCGCGCCGCTTGCCGGCGACCCCAAGCGCGGCCGCTATCTGAGCTGGCTTGCCTGGTATGCCGGCGTGCTCGAGCCGGTGTTGATCGCCGAAGCGGCCGGCCTTTCGCATCCCTATCTGCAGGCCACGTTCCGTGGTTCCAAGGAGATGGCGGATCATTTGGAGACGGCGCTCACTGCGAGCCCCTATCTGATGGGCGACGGATTCTCCGCTGCCGACTTGCTGCTCTATTCGCCTTTTGCATGGTACCCGGAAGCAACGCCCGACGTGCCGGCCGTCAAGGCCTGGATCGAGCGCTGCGCCGCGCGCCCATCGGTGCAGTGGGCGGCGGACTTCGATGCGTCGCAGCAGGTTGCCGCGTAGGCAGCGAGACGAACGAGCGACTATCCGCCAAGGTGCCGCGTGTCGATTGTGACGCACGGCGCTCTGGTATTCGAGCCGGCTGATCAGGCGCGCCGTTCCCCTTCAACGCCCTTCCGAAATCAGGCGCGGCGTGAGCGTCATCGTGCCGGAAAGGCTTTGGCCGCTCGGAACAACGGAAAAACCGCCGAGGCCAGGAAGATGATGGCCGTTCGGCAGATGTGTCATCGGCTCGAAGCAGAAGAAGTCGGCGTCCTCAGGCGTGTAGAGCATGAAGTGGCGAAAGGGCGGCCCCGCTTCGATTTCCAGGCAGAGATCATGCTCCGGCCACTCGATCACAGCCTTGCCGTCCCAGTCCTCATAGGCATTGTTCAGCCATCGCGGCGGGATCCGATTGCCTCCCTTGAAATCCAGCTCGCCCGGGATCGGACCGGGCTGATCGGGTAGGTGGCCGGCTCGTTCGGTCCAGAAGCGTTCGGCTATCGCCGTCAGCCGTGTGCCGGCGGTTTTCGGAAAGAAGGGATGGTGCCCGATGCCCATCGGCAGCGCGAAGGCCGACCTATTGGTCACGGAAAGCGTGATAGTTATGCGGTCGCCGATAATGCTGAAATGCTGAAGTGCATCATAGGCATAGGGGCTCGGCGCTACAGCGCCATGTTGATAGCGCAGGCATGCTGAGGTTTCGCTGTGCGAGACCGCCTCCCACGTCGCCAGCCAGCCGTCGCCATGCAGATAATAGGCATCGGCGGCATTCCGGGTGAGTGCATGGCGCTGTCCGGCGAGAGTGAAAGCGTTGCCCTCCAGCCTGTTGCCGAAGGGAACTAGCGGAAAGCTTGCCTCAGTGCCATGGCGCTGAGACGCGAGACCATTGGTTCGTGCAGGACGAAAGATCGGGATCCCGCGATAGGTGCCGGAGAGGATTGAGCCGCCGAAGCGGCTCAACTCGATCGAAAGCGCACCGTTGTTGAGCCGCAGTATGTCCCCGGACATAGGGCAGCTAAGCCCGCCGTCCTGCCGCCGACGAGCGCAGGTTGTCGAGCAGCACGGCGAGCAGCAGGATCAGGCCGCGCACGACATATTGGTAGAAGGCCTGGATGTTGAGCAGGTTCATGACGTTCTCGGCGATGCCCATGATCAGCACGCCGACGATCACGCCGGTCATCGCGGCACGGCCGCCGGCAAGCGACACGCCCCCAAGGACGCAGGCCGAGATGACGGAAAGCTCAAGGCCCGTCGCCGCGTTCGGCTGGCCCGAGGTGATGCGCGAGGCGAGCAGCACGCCGGCAACGGCGCAGACGAGGCCCTGCAAGGCGAAAATCCAGATGCGCATGCGCGCGACATCGACACCCGCAAGCCGCGATGCCTCCGGGTTGCCGCCGATCGCCAGCGTGTTCTTGCCGAAGACGGTGCGGTTCAACAGGAAGCCGAAGGCGACGAAGAACAGCGCCATGACCCAGATCGGTGTCGGGATGCCGAGGAAGCGCGAGAGTGCCAGCTGGTAGAAGCTCGGATCGTTGATGCCGACGGCGCGGCCGTCGGAGGCGATCAGCGCCAGGCCGCGCACGATCTGCATGGTGGCAAGCGTCGTGATGAGCGCGTTGATGCGGAAGCGGGCGATGACGACACCGTTGACCGTGCCGACGAGACCGCCGCAGATGAGCGCGGCAACAAGGCCGAGCAGGATCGAGCCGGTCGCGTTCGACGCCATCACCGCGACCATGCCGGAAAAGGCGACCGTCGAGCCGACGGAAAGGTCGAAGTCGCGCGAGGCGAGGCAGAACATCATGGTGCAGGCGACGATGCCGATGGTGACGACCGACTGCAGCAGGCCGAGCATGTTGCGCTCGGTCAGGAAGTTGGGAACCGTCAGCGAAACGACGAGAAAGGCCAGCGCGAAGATGACGACGAGTCCCTGTTCGCCGAGAAGAAGTTTTTTCAAGGAGGTCATCGTCACCGTGCCTGTGCGTGAGAAGGAGTGTTGGCGTTTTGAACGTCCGGTAGGGCTGCTGCGAGAATGCGCCGCTCGTCGAAATCCGCCCGTGGAATGTCGGCGGCGACCCGGCCTTCGCACATGACCATGATGCGATCGGCGATGCCCATGACTTCGGGCAGCTCGCTGGAGATCACCACGATCGCCATGCCCTCGGCGGCCAGTTCGTAGAGGATTTCGTAGATTTCCGACTTGGCGCCGACATCGATGCCGCGCGTCGGCTCGTCGATGACGAGCACCTTGACGCCCTCTTCCGACAGCCAACGGCCGAGGATCACTTTCTGCTGGTTGCCGCCCGAGAGATTGATGATGTCCTGGCGGCGCGACGGCGTGCGCACGCGCAGCTTGGCGATGAACTTGTCGGCAAGCGCGCCCTCCTTCTTCGGGTTGATGATGCCGAAGGGCGAGAAGTGGCGGCGCGAGGAGATCGTCATGTTCTCCTCGATCGAGCGTCCCTGGACGATGCCGTCGAACTTGCGGTCTTCCGGGCAGAGCACGATGCCGGAGCGGATGGAGTGTGGCGGACTGTCCGCCTGGATCAAGGTGCCGTCGACAGAGACCGTTCCGCTGCTGCGGGCATCAGCGCCATAGACCAGGCGAGCCATTTCGCTGCGGCCGGCACCGATCAGCCCGAAGAAGCCGAGGATCTCGCCGCGCCGAACGGAAAAGTTTATCGGCTGACGAAGCTTAGGTCCCGAAATGCCTTCGACGTGCAGCCGCTCTTGCCCGAGGCTGCGCTCGCGCCAGCCCCAGATATTGGCGATCTCGCGGCCGACCATTTCGGAAATGATCTGGTCGCGCGTCACCTTCGAAATATCAGGGTGGTGTGCAGCAAGCTTCCCATCGCGCAGCACAGTCAGGCTGTCGCACAGACGAAAAATCTCGTCGAGGCGATGGGAGACGTAGAGAATGACGGTGCCGTTGGCGCGCAGCCTGTCGATGAGGGCAAAGAGGATCTCGCTTTCCCTGGAGGAGAGCGACGACGTCGGCTCGTCGAGCGCGATCACCCGGGCGTCGAGCATGACCGCCTTGGCGATTTCCACCATCTGCCGCTCGCCGATCGAAAGCGAGGCGACCTTGACGGCGGGATCGACGTCGATGCCGATCTCGGCAAGCTTCTTCGAGACGACTCCGGTCAGTTGCTGGCGATCGATGACGCCGGCCTTTCCGGGAAAACGTCCGAGCCAGAGGTTTTCGGCGACCGTCAGCTCCGGCACGAGCTGCAGTTCCTGGTGAATGACGATGACGCCGGCATGGAAGGCGTCGCGCACCGAGCGGTAATGCTGCTGCGCGCCGTCGATCAGGATTTCACCGGTGTCAGCAGACTGGTCGCCGGAGAGAACGCGGATCAGCGTCGACTTGCCGGCGCCGTTTTCGCCCATCAATCCGTGCACGGCGCCTTTTTTCACCGAGAACGAGACGTTCGACAGCGCCTGAACGCCGGGATAGCCCTTGGAGATGGTTCGGAATTCGAGGAAGTCTTGCATCTGCGACGCTCCGGAAATGGGGCGCCCGGCGGAGACAAGCCGCCGGGCTCAAGTCATCGAAGACGAGGATTACTCGATGCCGAGATCCTTGCGAACGGCCTCGTAGGTGTCGCGCAGCGCGATCTGGCCGGCGGTCAGCGTCAGCTTTTCCGGCTCCTTGCCGTTGGCGACCCACTCATACATGTTGAGCGCGGTCTCGTAGCCGTGGCGCTTCGGCGAGATGATCACGGTGCCGAAGAAGCCGGTGGCGGCTGGCTTCTTGAACTCGTTGATCGCCGAGTCCGCACCACCGATGCCGACGCCGATCATGCTGTCGGGAGCGATGCCGACAGTCTCGGTGGCGCGCACCGCGCCGAGCACCGCTTCGTCATTGAGGCCGACGGCGACCCACTTCTTGATGCCGGCGTTCTTGTTGAGCACGACGGTAGAGGCGTTAAGCGCGGCTTCCGTGTCGGTCTTTGCCTGCGGCGCGTCGAAGATGTTGGCTTCCGGGAAGCCGTTGGCTTTCAGCACCGAGAGCGCGCCTTCGACGCGGTCGACGGCGGTCGGCAACTGGTCGTAGGAAACGCGGATGGCGCCGACGTCCTTCATGTCCCAGCCGCGCTTCTTGATCTCGTCGACGATCGACTGACCGACGGCTTCACCGATCTTGGTGGCCGAGATGCCCATATGCGGCACGCTCTCGATCGGGCTGCCGTCGGCGTTGACGAGGCGATCGTCGACCGTCATCAGCTTGAGGTCGTTGGCTTCAGCCTTTGCGATGATGCCGGGGCCGAGCTTGACGTCAGGCGTGCAGATGATGAAGCCCTGCGCGCCCTGGGCGCCGAGGTTGTCGATCGCCGACTGAACCTTCTCGCCATCTTCGGCGCCGATCTTGACCAGCGTGAAGCCCTTTTCCTTGGCGGCGACGTCGGCAAACTTCCACTCGTCCTGGAACCACGGCTCCTCGGGCTGCTTGACGATGAAGCCGATCTTGACGTCGGCGGCGAAGGCCGAGGTTGCGGCGAATACGGCGACGGTGCCAGCCAAGATGGCGGCTTTGAAGAAGCGCATGATTTCTCTCCCTGGTGAACTGCCTCCTGCAGTTGCCTTTTGTGTATGATGAATCATCATATCCGTCAATTGCCTTTGTATGATGATTGAGATAGTGATGTATAACTATTGCTGAAGTGCTCCCGGATCCCTGTCGCGAGGAAAGGTGATCTGGGATAAAAGCGTCGGCGGAACTGAAAGGGATGGGTGGAGATGCAGATGGAAGGACAGGAGCCGCAGGCCGTGGCCGCGGAGCAAGTACAGCGCCGGCCGCGCGTCCAGAAGAACGTGACGCGGACGATCGCTTCCGATATCTGCGCCGATATCTTTCCTGTCGGCTCCTATCTGCCGCGGGAAAATGATCTTTGTGAGCGCTACGGCGTCAGCCGAACCGTCATTCGCGAATCGCTGAAGATCCTGGAATCGAAGGGCATGGTGCGTGGCCGCTCGCGGGTCGGCACGGTCGTTTGCGGCAAGGACGAGTGGAACATCCTCGATGCCCAGGTGCTCGAATGGATCGGCGAGCGCATCTTCGAATTCGACCTGTTGAACTGCATTCTGGAAGCGCGCCGGGCGATCGAGCCGGTTGCGGCCGAATTCGCCGCGGAGCGCGCGACCGTTCAGGAAATCGCCGATCTCGAGCGCGCCTGGCAGGCGATGCGTGACGGCGAGCGCGATGTCGCCGGCTTCACCGATGCCGACGTTGCCTTCCACACGTGCCTGCTCAAGGCCAGCCACAACCAGGTTTTTCTGCAGCTGGTCGGCATCATCCAGGCGGCGCTGAAGTTTTCGCTGCACGCTTCCAACGAAGCCGCCGAACGGCGCGACGAAGCGATCGACATCCACCGCGAACTGGTCGAGGCGCTGCGCATGCGCGACAAGGCGGCGGCGCGCGATTGCTCGACGCGCATGCTCGATCTTGCCGCGCGCGACCTGGCGACGGCGGTCAAGCAGCACAGCCCCGCGAAACCCGTTCTCTGAAAATTTCCGCCGTCATGCACGCGCACGGCTGGTCACGACACGCTATCCTCACCGAACCGGACATCATTCCATGAAGATCACCAAGCTCACGACCTATATCGTCCCGCCGCGCTGGCTGTTTCTCAAAGTGGAGACCGACGAGGGCATCGTCGGCTGGGGCGAACCCGTCGTCGAGGGCCGGGCACTGACCGTCGAGGCGGCCGTGCACGAGCTTGCCGACTATCTCGTCGGCAAGGACCCGTTCCTGATCGAGGATCATTGGAACGTGATGTATCGCGGCGGTTTCTACCGCGGCGGCGCCATCCATATGAGCGCGCTTGCCGGCATCGACCAGGCGCTCTGGGACATCAAGGGCAAGGCGCTGGGTCAACCCGTGCATTCGTTGCTCGGCGGCCAATGCCGCGACAAGATCAAGGTCTATTCCTGGATCGGTGGCGACCGCCCGAGCGACGTTGCGCGCAACGCCAAGGACGTGGTGGCGCGCGGCTTCAAGGCGATCAAGCTCAACGGCTGCGAGGAACTGCAGATCGTCGACACCAACGAGAAGATCGACAAGGCGGTGGAAACGATCGGTATCATTCGTGATGCGATCGGACCGAATATCGGCATCGGCGTCGATTTCCACGGCCGGGTGCACCGGCCGATGGCTAAGGTGCTGGCCAAGGAACTCGAGCAGTTCAAGCTGATGTTCATCGAGGAGCCGGTGCTTTCGGAAAACCGCGAGGCGCTGAAGGAGATCGCCAACCATTGCTCGACGCCGATCGCGCTCGGCGAACGGCTCTATTCGCGCTGGGACTTCAAGTCGGTGCTGGCGGACGGTTATGTCGACATCATCCAGCCCGACCTTTCCCATGCCGGCGGGATCACGGAATGCCGCAAGATCGCGTCGATGGCCGAAGCCTATGACGTGGCGCTGGCGCCCCATTGCCCGCTCGGGCCAATCGCACTTGCCGCCTGCCTGCAGATCGACGCCATCAGCTACAACGCCTTCATCCAGGAGCAGAGCCTCGGCATTCACTACAACGAGGCTAACGACATTCTCGACTACGTCTCCAACAAGGATGTCTTCCACTATGAGGACGGCTTCGTCTCGATCCCGCAGGGCCCTGGCCTCGGCGTCGAGGTCGACGAGGCCTATGTCATCGAGCGCGCCAAGGAAGGCCACCGCTGGCGCAACCCGATCTGGCGTCATGAGGATGGCAGCGTCGCCGAGTGGTAACGGCCGCGCCGACTGATCGGATAGAGAGGGAACAGGCATGAGCAAGCGGCTTGCTGGCAAGCGCATCGTCATCACCGGGGCAGCGCAGGGCATTGGCCTCGCCATGGCGGAGGAATTTCTGAAGGAAGGCGCCAGCCTCTTTCTGATCGATCGCGATGGACCGCTGCTCGACCAGGAGACAGCAAGGCTCAAGGCGGCTGGCGGCACGGTCGCCTCGACGACATCAGACATTACCGACGCCGACGGGATTGCCGAAGCCATCGGTCAGGCCGAAAACACGATCGGGCGCCCGAATGCGCTCGTCAACAATGCCGGCATCAACGTCTTTTCTGAACCACTGGCGTTGAGTGACGCCGACTGGCAGCGCTGCTTCGACGTCAATCTCAAGGGGGCGTGGAACTGCAGCCGGGCCGTGCTGCCGGGCATGATCGAGGATGGCGGCGGCGTCATCCTCAATATCGCGTCCACCCATGCCTTCACCATTATCCCGCACACTTTCCCTTATCCGGTGGCGAAACATGCGCTTCTCGGCATGACCAAGTCGCTCGGCATCGAATACGCTTCAAAGGGGATCCGGGTGAACGCCCTTGCGCCGGGGTACGTGCTGACGCAGAAGGCTGTCGAATACTGGAACAGCTTCCCGGACCCGGTCGCTGCCGAGGCCGAGACGATGAAACTGCATCCGAGCGGCCGCATCGCCACGGCTGACGAGATCGCCCGCGCCGCACTGTTCCTGGTGTCGGACGAATGCACCTTCATCAACGCCACCTGCCTGACCGTCGACGGCGGCTTGAGCGTCCTGCACCATCCCTGAGCCAGACCGGCAGGTCTGGTCTGAATTGCATTCGCCAATCACTGCGCTGCGCGGTGGTTGGCGTTCCTCGCCGGCCGCCGTTTGATGCCGGGCCGGCAGCGCCCTGCGCGCTTACCGCGGCTCTCACCTCCTCATCCTGCCTAACCTTCAACTTCTCGATCGCTGCTCCCGCTTTTCGAACAGGCGAGCAAGCCGGCTTGTTGTGCGGTTTGACGCTTGACCGCGAATAACTCCGATTATATGAGAAATAAAAAGCGCGACACGCCACTCGGAGGGCGGGCGCACGGCGGGGGAGTGGACATGTCGAGAAAACTGAGATCGCAGCATTGGTTCGGAGGGCTAGACAAGGATGGTTTCATTCATCGCAGCTGGATGAAGAACAACGGCCTGCCGGATGACGCCTTCGATGGACGCCCGGTCATCGGCATCTGCAACACGTTCTCCGAACTCACACCTTGCAACGCCCACTTTCGCGGCCTGGTCGAACACATCAAGGCGGGCGTGCTGGAGGCGGGTGGCCTGCCGCTGGAATTTCCGGTGTTTTCCTGCGGCGAGTCCAATCTGCGTCCGACCGCCATGCTCTTTCGCAACCTCGCCTCCATGGATGTGGAAGAGGCGATCCGCGGCAACCCGATCGACGGCGTCGTGCTGATGGCCGGCTGCGACAAGACCACGCCGTCGCTCGTCATGGGGGCCGCCTCTTGCGATCTGCCGGCAATCGTCGTTTCCGGCGGGCCGATGCTGAACGGCCGACTGAAGGGCAGGACCATCGGCTCGGGTACGGATGTCTGGAAGTTTTCCGAGGATGTGCGGGCCGGCGTCATGACGCCGGCCGAATTCATGGCGGCGGAAAGCGCAATGTCGCGCTCACCAGGTCATTGCATGACCATGGGCACCGCCTCGACCATGGCGTCGATGGCCGAAGCCTTGGGGCTGGCTCTACCCGGCAACGCGGCCTATCCCGCGGTCGACGCTCATCGCGCGCGCCTGGCGCGGCTCTCCGGTCGGCGGATCGTCGCGATGGTTGCCGAGGACCTGCGCCCGTCGCATATCCTGACGCGGGAAGCCTTTGCCAATGCCATCCGCGTCAACGGTGCCATCGGCGGTTCCACCAACGCTGTCGTGCATCTTCTGGCGATCGCCGGACGCGTGGGGACGGAACTGACGCTCGAGGATTGGGACAGGTTCGGCCGGGACATCCCGACGATCCTCAATCTCATGCCTTCGGGCACATTCCTGATGGAGGACTTCTGTTATGCCGGCGGCCTTCCCGCCGTCATGAAGGAAATCGCCGACCTGCTCGATCTCGACAACCCGACGGTGACGGGCAAGAGCGTCGGGGAAAACATCGCGGATGCGGAAAACTACAATCCCGATGTCATCCTGCCGCGCGCCGTTGCGTTGACGCAGCAGGGCGGTATCGCCGTCCTGAAGGGTAATCTCGCGCCCCAGGGGGCGATCCTGAAGCCCTCGGCGGCAACGCCGGGCCTGATGCAGCATCGCGGCCCCGCGGTCGTCTTCGAAACGATCGACCACTACAAGCAACGCATCGACGATCCCGACCTCGATATCGACGAGACCTCGATCATGGTTCTGAAGAACTGCGGTCCCAAGGGCTATCCAGGCATGGCCGAGGTTGGCAACATGGCGCTGCCGCAAAAGCTCCTGAAGCAGGGCGTGCGCGACATGGTGCGCATTTCCGACGCCCGCATGTCCGGCACTGCCTTTGGCACCGTCGTGCTGCATGTCGCGCCGGAGGCGGCCGTTGGTGGTGCCTTGGCGTTGGTCAGGGACGGCGACTGGATCGAACTCGACGTCGCCGGGCGCCGGCTGCACCTCGATGTCGACGAGGCGGAGCTTGCTCGCCGCCGGCAGCTGTGGACGCCGCCTGAGGTCGCCATGCCGGGCGGTTACCAGGGCCTTTATGTCGAACGGGTGATGCAGGCCGATCGCGGCGCTGATCTCGATTTCCTCGTCGGTTGTCGCGGGCACGCCGTGCCGCGCGAAAGCCACTGAGGAGGAGCGGCGATGTCCCGGTTCGACCCCGCTGACCTGCACGGCATCCACGCCATCCTCTACGCGCTGTTTGACGGCGACGAAAAGCTCGATCGCGGAGCCATGCGGCGCCAGACTGAGGTCTGTCTTGATGCCGGCGTGCATGGCATGGCGGCCCTCGGCCTTGCAACCGAAGCCTCGAAATTGAGCGAGGCCGAACGCATGGCGGTGATGGAATGGCTGGTTGAAGACACGGCCGGCAAAGTGCCGGTGGCGCTCACCATCTTCGGTCCTTCGGTCGAGGAGCAGGTCCGTCAGGCGCGCCATGCCGTTGGCGCTGGCGCCGACTGGCTGATCCTGCAGCCGCCGATCGTCGGCCAGTTCTCCGCCCAGGAGTATATCCGCTTCTTCGGCCGTGTCGCCGATGCGATCGACGTACCTGTCGCGATCCAGAATGCGCCGGCCTTCATGGGGAGGGGACTGACCGCAACCGATATTGCAGAGTTGGTCCGCCAGCATCCGAACATTACGCTGATCAAGGGCGAGGGACCGGTGGTCGATATCGCCGCGCTGATCGAGGTTACCGAGGGAAGACTGCCGGTTTTCAACGGCCGGGCCGGTCTCGAACTCATCGACAACCTGCGGGCCGGATGCCGCGGCTTCATTCTTGCGCCCGACTGCATCGACCATGCCGTCAGGGCTTACGAGTTCTATCGCGACGGCTGGGACGAGGAGGCGGACGCGGCCTATCGCGACATGCTGCCGGCCGTGGTGTTCACCATGCAGGGGATCGAGAACCTGATGTGCTACGGCAAACGTCTCTTTGGTGAACGCGCCGGCCTGCCCGTGTTCGACCGTGCGCCGGCGCTGCGGCCGACGGCGACCGGCCTGGCGATGGTTGAGCGTTTTGCCGAAGAGCTTGGCCGGCTCGGCGAGGAATAGGCGTTATCGCCATGCCAGGGGCCGACCGCCCGTTGTTGGGGCGTGGCGACGGCTATGGTAGCAAGGGGTCGAATCGCGCCAAAGTGCGCGCCGGGATTTCGGAAACGGACGGCTGATGACGACATTTACGATCGGAGACCGGGGCTTGCCCGCACAGATCGCGGCGGAAATCGGCCGGCGGATTGCGCTCGGCGAACTCAAGCCCGGCGAGATCCTGCCCAAGGAGTCCGAGATGCTGGGCAATCTGCGCGTCAGCCGGACGACCTTGCGCGAGGCGCTGAAGATCCTGTCGACCAAGGGCTTCATCGAGGCCAAGCCGCGCCTGGGCACCCGTGTCCGCGCGCCGGAGCATTGGAACACGCTCGATCCGGTGGTGCTCTCCTGGCACGAGGGCGCGGATGACCAGCAGCAACTCGCCGAGGAACTGTTCGAGATCCGCCTGGCGATAGAGCCGATGGCAGCGGGGCTTGCCGCTCGCCGTGGGTCGGCGGATGAGCTTGAGCGCATCCGCGCGGCCTATGCCCGCATGACGGAAGACCACGCGACGGTTTCTGCCGCGATTGAAGCTGACATCGATTTCCACCTGGAAATCATCCAGGCGGCGCACAATCGCTTTCTTCTGCCCGTCTCAGCGGTCATTCGCACGGCGCTGACAATCAGTATTCCCCGCACGCTCAGGACGTTTGGTGGATTGCAGCACTCCCTCAAGATGCACGAGGCGATCGTCGAAGCGATTGAAGCGCGCAATGCGGCAACGGCAGAAACGGCGGCGGAAACACTGTTGAACGCCACCTACCAGCGCAATTTCCTATCCGCACAGCCGTAACCAGGACCCAGTCACGGCATCATTTTCGGTGCAGGTTGATCTCGCTGGTGACGACCCTGTCACCGGATTCCGGGTCGACATCAACAGTCGTCAGCCGCATGCCGTTGGCGCCAACTTTCTGTAGCGTCAGATCGGCGCTGCGGTCGCCGTTGACTTCCTTTGCCCAGCGAATGGTGAGGTTGATGGCATCACCGCGACGGCTGCCGCTCAGGCCCGCGCGTCCGCCACGCGGGCCGAGATACGACCCGCTGTATTTCGTGCCGCTGAATTTCAGTTGGGCATCGATCGATTTTGAGATCAGGATCAACCCGCGGCAGACGCCCTCCATCGACAGCGCCAAGCCCTGCGATTGAGAATCGAAGTTGCAGGAAACGTTGATGGGCGACATATGCGTGCGGATTCTGACTGTCCCGGCGCCCGTCCAGCTGCCCTGCAGCGACTTCAGGAACGCACCTTCGTCCGCCTGGGCGGCGCCGGCAAGCGATGTTGTCATGGCGGCAAACACGAGCCAACGCAGCATAACGCAATCCTCCGTTCAGAGGCTCGGCATGGTACACCAGCCAAGGCCCAGATCACCAGCCGCAACGCGCAACCGCGGCGGATGTTCCGCGCGGTCATGTACTGACGCTTCCAGCGGAGCGTATTGCCTCTAGCCATACGGCCGGACGGTTCGGCTTAGCCGTCTATGCGCATGACGGCATTCAGGCGTCCATGAGCAACGGTGTGTCGCCATTAACCTCATCTGGCGAAAGCCTCGCCAAGGCGGTGGATGTATGCGCTAAAAGTTGGTAAAGAAACTGTTACTATCATAGTATATGTATTCAACATGAACGTCACTTCGACTTAATTATTGTCATGCATACGTCTTTGGATCGATATTGTGTTTATCGCACCGATTTTTTTGCTCATATCACGCTCGTCTATACAGCGGTACACCGGCCGACGGCCCATCGTGAAGGCTACGAACGAGCTCGGTGATCCGGCTGCCTCGTGGGGTGGGAGGTCGTGAACGTTCATCCTTCGCATCACGGTGCTTTCGAACACCCTCTTGCTCCCTGGATTGACGCGATCCTCGAGCGAGAGCAGTTTGCCGAAGCCTTGCGCGATGTGGCGCTGCGGCTTGTCGCGATGCACGACATCGCGCCCAGGATCGTGCGCTACACCGCCAATCTGCAGAAGTGGCTTCTCACCCAGGCAATCCTGACTTTGCACTTCGAGCGCAAGACGGACCCCACCCGCTCGGGCCTGACAGCGGCAAAGCTCTTGGATTTTTTCGTCGCCAACAATGTGGCAAGCCGAAATACGGCCGTGGCTCATCTGGCCGAAATGCGAAGCTACAGGCTGTTGCTTGATGCCGAATGGGCGGGCGACAAGCGTCTGCGGCCGCTGATCGTGTCGGAAACGGCCGAGGACCTTATCCGTCAGTGGTTCGACGGGCACCTCAGATCGCTCGACAGGTTGGACAAGGGGAGGCGCTGCGATCTTTCCATTGCCAAGCCATCCCTGATGCATTTCGCACATCCAAGGGCGACGCGGCGCCTGTTCGGCGAGCCAGGCTGGTGTTCACCGCCAGAAAGCGTTGCCACATTCGTCTGGACGGAGTCCGGCAGCAACATTCTCCATGATCTGATTGCGCGCCTGCCCAAGGGGGAGCTTGCTGAGGGGCAAATAACGATCGGCCCCTTGCGGATCAGCGAGATCACCAACCGCTACATCATTTCGAAAAGTCACGCCCAACGGGTGTTTGCGCGTGCGCGCGACCTGGGCATCGTCGGTTGGCAAAGGCCGGGCAACCGCGGCGATCTATGGGTGTCCTCAGCGCTTGTGCATGACTATCGACGATGGCAGGCGGTCAAGTTTGCCGCTCTCGAAGAGGCATTCGATTGGGCTGTTGCCCGAACGGCATAGCAGGCCGCAGCCGTTCACCATGCGGCATTCGCAAACAGGCCGTTTGTGTGCTGCCGTTGCCGGCCTCCAAGGTTGCTTTTGCGTTAACGTCGAGCGCCGCTTTTTAGCGTTCAAATTGGTGGAAATTTTTCCAAGTATCTATGGCTATTGCTTAATTCGGCGTCGCTACAACTTGTCTCATCAAGAACGGGGAGACAAGAAATGAACAACGCTAAAGTAATTTCCGCAGTATTGCTTGCATCGCTTCTTTCGGCTCCGGTCGCCATGGCCGGCACCGAATTCGTTTCGCCGGCCTTCGTGCAGCAGGCCACCGGCGGCGCCGGCTTTTCGGCGCTCGATACGGCCGCCATCATGAAGCCGGTCATGGACCTGATTGTCGCAACGCCAACCGACGACACGTCGTCGCTCGCGGGCAACCTGTCCTTCGTCTACCAGAGCGGTGACTTCAACACCGCCTCGATCCAGCAGAGCGGCGTACGCAACGTCGGTTTGATCCAGCAGGCCGGCTACATGAACTCGGCCTCGATCAGCCAGACCGGCGTCGGCCACCAGGCCTTCATCTCGCAGCAGGGCCGCAACAACGTTGCGATCATCAGCCAGCGCTAAGAACAATAACAGACACGACGGCGCGCCCGGGGACAGGCGCGCCGTCTATCTACATTCGGGAGAGCCTGCGGTCGCGGGCTCTTTTTCGTTTTCTGCTGGCGCCGGGGTTTACTGCCCGTCATCCACCTCTGGCAGCGGCACCGGGTTGGGATTGGGCTGCGGAACGCCACCGAAATCGGGGAAGTCGATCGTGAATCCTGGGCCACTGTCGCTTGCACCTTCGCCCTGGGCGCTTGCCTGCGAAAGCAGCCAGTTGCCGTTTAGCGGATCGCCGCCGAGCGAGGGATTGATCGGGCGATAGACAAGCTCGGACGCAAAGCCCGTTCCGCCTGCCGCGATGGTTACCGTTGCCGCGAGAAGTGCGGTTTGAAGCAACTTCATTGGTATTCTCCTTCTTGAGTATCGGGGGCGGTCAACGTTTCGGTAGAACGTACATCCGGCCCGGGACCACGACAACGGTCTTGTTTTCCAGTCCGCGCAGGCCGGTCGGCATCATGTACCGTCCGCTCTGTGCCGTCTGGATCGCCAGCACCGTCGAATTCTTGGAATCACGCACATCCAGCACACCGGCGAGGCTGTTGCCGTCCTGGATATAGGCGATCTGGTTATTCTCGCCGGAGACGCCGACGAGCTGGAAATTGTTGTCGCCGCGGCTTGCCTGCACCACCGAGTTGTTGGTGCCACCCTGGACGAGAAGCAGGGCCGAGCTGTTACCCTCGATCGCCTGGACGGCGCGGTTGTTGGTGCCCGCCTGCTGGATAAGCGCCAGGCTTCCCGTTCCTTCGATGCCGGCATTGGCATTGTTGCTCTGGCCAAGCTGGATGATCGATGTCGTCGAGCCGCTTTCACCGCCGAGGAATGGCTGGATCGGCGCCATTAGTGCGTTCACCTCGGCCGGGTTGGTGCTGTAATCCCTGACGAGCAGGTCTTCGGCAGCAGCCGTGCTGGCAGCCGCTACGAGGCCTGCGGCCATGATTGCGTTGCGAAGAACTTTGCCGAATGGGTGTGTTGAGCGTTTCATCTGTCTTCTACCCGTTTTTCTGTTTCTTCGGTCAGATGCGTGTCGTCGGTTGCGAGAGCTCGATCGTCTGGTCGAGATCGCAGAGTGTCTTGCCGGCGTCGTCCGTAACCACAAGCGTAATGCGGACCCGGCCGGGGCGGTTGATCACGACCTGCGTGTCGCCAAGAGAGCCCGCGGAAAAGCGGTTCCTCTGGCTGGTCGTGCTGCCTCCCCCCTGGGAATGTGTGGCGATGCTAAAGGCGAAATTGCCGTTGAGGTCGGTTGCACCTTCGATGAAGGGTCTGAGCGTCGCCATCTCCTGTCCATCGATCCGCACGCCGCATGCCGTAAT
This sequence comes from Ensifer sp. GW821-FHT05G01, assembly GCF_059419585.1. Classification (NCBI taxonomy): domain Bacteria; kingdom Pseudomonadati; phylum Pseudomonadota; class Alphaproteobacteria; order Hyphomicrobiales; family Rhizobiaceae; genus Ensifer; species Ensifer sp. GW821-FHT05G01. The sequence continues at coordinate 407,446 of NZ_JBWKSC010000002.1, forward strand.
GCGCGGGTCGCTGGGATTGCCGAGGATGGTCTGGCCGTTCATCGAAGTGGCACTCGCTGGAAAACCGAAAGTGATTGTGACTGTAAAAACCTGGAGAAGCCGAACTGCCTGCAAAAGCCGCATGACCTGATCCTCCTTGAAGGGGTGGGGCGCTCGAAAGCGCCCCACCATGTCGATCAACCTCTGTCGATCAATTCTGGCTGACGAAGGCGACGTTTGCGCGGCCGGCCTGGATGACCACCGAGTTCTGGCCGCTGTTGCCCTGGTTGACGATCGCATAGTTACGATCGGCGTCGCTCGAGCCGCTGCCGTACTGCAGCACCACCGAGTTGGAGGCGGAGCCCGTCTGGCTGATCCAGGCGTTGGAGTAGGCGCCGGCCTGGACGACGGCCGACGAATGACCGCCAGCGCCCGTCTGGTCGACGAGGGCGAGCGAGTTGTTCGACGACTGGACGATCAGCGAGGTGTTGCCCACCGTGTTCGACTGGTTCGTGCCGGCGACGTTCTTCTTGCCGTTCTGGATCGTCAGAGCGGCGTTGCCGAGGCTTGCGATCTGCGTGGTGGTTGCCACGTTGTCCTGACCGGCCTGGATGATGCCGGCTGCGGACAAGATGGCGCCGTTCTGCAGGTTGCTTGCGCTGTTGCCGTTGCCGGACTGAACGATGGCGGCCGCGGCCCCGAGGGTTGCGGTCTGGATGTTGGCAGCACCGTTGCCGTCACCGATCTGAACCGTGGCGGCAAGCGAGCCGGCTGCAACGGTCTGGAAGTTGAAGGCCTCGTTGTCGTCGCCGACCTGGACGATGCCGGCAGCCGAAGCGACCGTCGGGACATTCACTTCACCGAGCGGGTTGGTGACATCCTTATCCAAGGTGAGGCCCTGCGAAGCCTGAGACCAACGGAAGGGGTCGTCAAAAACTGTAACTCCCCGGCGTACGACCTTTATCCCGGTGCCGCCGTTAAGCTTTGGGGCATACAGCGTGCCGGTCTGTTGGACATGAATGACTGCCGGGGCGATCAACTGACCGATCTGTGAGTTGGCCGCAACGTTCCCGTCGCCGAACTGGGCGATGACCGCAACGGAATCTTCGGCAGGCGCAGACCCGACACCAGATGCGGTGCCCGGTGCGACTATCAAACCCGCCAGGAGCGGAGACGTCTTTTCATCGTGCGTCCAATACTTGGGCATACCTTCGCTGACAGAAAGGTTGTAACCGGGAACGACATAGCTAACCGTCTGCGTCACGCCCTGCGTGTTGTAGGCGGTGTTGTCGGAGCCGACCTGCAGGATGCCGGCGACGACATTGCTGCTGTCGGCCTGCTGCAGGTTGCCGGCGGTGTTGCCCCAGCCGAACTGGCCGATCAGGGCTGACGCGCCGACGACGTCGTTCTGGACGTTGGCAGCCTCGTTGTTGCCGCCAGCGCCCTGGATGATGAAGGCGTTCGACAGCGAGGACGCCGTCTGGCTGTTGACCGCCTCGTTGAAGCGACCGCTCTGGATGATCGTCGCATCGACGCCGGTGCTGGAGAGCTGCAGGTTGGCGGCGGTGTTGTCACGGCCGTCCTGCAGGATGGCGGCGCTGCTGCCGGTTACGCCGGACTGCAGGTTGGCTGCCTCGTTGCGGTTGCCCGACTGGATGATCGAGGCGTCGACACCGGTGCTGGTGAGCTGGACGTTGGCTGCCACGTTGCGGTTGCCGTCCTGGATGATGCCGGCGGTGCCGCCGATTACGCCAGACTGGCCATTGCTCGCTTCGTTGCGGTCGCCGTTCTGCACGGTAAACGCATCAACATTGCTGCTGTCGGCCTGGATCGTGCCGGCAACGTTACGATCACCCTTCTGCAGGATGACGGTGGCCATGTTGGTGCCGTCGGTCTGCAGGTTGCTAGCCTCGTTTTGCTTGCCGTCCTGGACGATCAGGGCGTCGGAGTCGATGAGGTTCGCCTGCACGTTGCCAGCAGTGTTGCGGCTACCGAGCTGCAGGATCGAGGCGTTGGTCGGATCAACGTTGGTCTGAAGGTTTGTCGCCTCGTTGTTCGAGCCGCCCTGAACGATGTTGGCGGTTGCTTCTGAGCCGCCGTCTTGAACGTTGGCGCCGCTGTTGCCGCTGCCGACCTGCAGGATGTTGGCAGTGTTCTCTACGCCGCCACCGACCTGCGCGTTGCTCGCACCGTTGCCGGTGCCAAACTGCGCGATGTTGGCATCATTGTCGCTACCCGTATCCTGGAAATTCGTGCCAGTGTTACCCGAACCGAACTGGCCGATATTGGCGCTGTTGCGGGTAAACTGTTCGCTGCCGACAGCGTCATTCTGGGAGTTGGCCGCGATGTTGTCGTCGCCAAACTGCAGGATCGTCGCGTCGTTGCCATCGGTCAGATTTCCGCCGCGGTTGCGGGCGTTGACCGCCAGGTTGTCGTCGCCGAACTGCCCGATGGCCGAGTTGTGGTTCGTGCCGCCTTCAGACAGGTTGTAAGCGTCGTTGCGCTTGCCGCCCTGCAGGATGGTTGCCGTCGAATTGCGGCCATCGTTCTGGGTGTTGACAGCAAGATTGTCGTTGCCGACCTGGCCGATCGACGCCTTGTTGTCGTTGTTGTAGCCGTTGTTGTGGTAGTCGCCGATCTGGCTGTTGAGCGCGGTGTTGCGATTACCGTCCTGCACGGTCTGCGCCGTGTTGTTCTTGCCGCCGCCGGCACCGCCGGCCTGGAGGTTCACGGCGTTGTTCTTGTTGCCGCTCTGGGCGATCGAGGCGTTCAGCTTGTCAGCCGGGCCCGTCTGGCTGCCCGGCGACTGCAGGTTGGAGGCCGTGTTGTTGTTGCCGTCCTGCAGGATAAAGGCGTCGGAATTGTTCACCGATGTCTGGACGTTGGCAGCGGCGTTGCTGTTTCCGTCCTGGATCACCGCTGCGGAGGTCGGATCGACATTCGTCTGCGTGTTGACGGCGCTGTTGTCCTTGCCGTTCTGGGCAATGACGGCTGTTGCGTCGACCGAGCCACCCTGCTGGGTGTTGATCGCGCCGTTGCCCTTGCCGATCTGCAGGATGCCGGCATTGCCGTCTTCGCTGCCGGTCTGGTTGTTGATGCCGGCATTGCCGGTGCCGCTTTGGGCAGTAACGGCGTTGGACGACGTTTCGTTCGTCTGGTTGTTGATGGCAGCGTTGCCGGACCCGCTCTGCAGGATGCCGGAGAAATTGCCGCCGCCGTTCGCGCCAAGCTGGTTGCTCTCGGCATAGTTGCCGGGCTTGGCCGCGTTATCGTTCAGCTGGATGATGCCGGCGTCGTTGCTGCTGTCACCCTCTTCCTGGGTGTTGCGGGCAATGTTGGCATTGCCGCCCTGGAAGATCGTGCCGCGGTTATTTCCGGTCTGGCGGAAGGTGTCGACCAGGTTGTTGGTGCCGAACTGGGCAATGCCGCCGACGTTCTCGCCCTTTTGCAGGAAGTTGCCGCCGACGACGTTCTTGCTACCGAGCTGCATGACGCCGAGGTCGTTCGTGCCCTGCTGGGCGTCACCGGCAGCACCGCCTGCTGTCAGCGGCAGAAAGACGTTCTGCTGGCCGTGCTGGTAGATGAAACCGCGGTTGGCACCTTCCTGGGACAGGTAGGCGAAGTTGCTGTCGTCGCGCTGGCCGATGTAGCCGGTGTTGGCTTCCTGCGCGGAAGCGGCTGCGGACATTGCCAGGATGGCAACGCCGGTCAGCAGCAAAGTTTTTCTTGCTGAGAATTTCATGGACTTCTCCCTTTTGTTCGGCGCCGGCGTCTTGGTCGCCCCGAAGCGCCGCACTCAATTAGAGCGTTAACAATTCGTTTAATATCATTGCGTCCTGTGTCTGAACAAGGCGCTCCTACAGAGTAATTAAGTAGTAGTTAATCACAAAAATAGAAACACCCAAAATTGGGCTAATCATTTCGCCAATTATGAAAACAAAAAAACGCGCAGCGCCGAATCATTATAGACTCAGTGCAGCGCGTTATTAAGAAGAATCAATTTTAATCTTGTTTGTACTAAAGCATCATCGCTAGATTGTTATGAGGAGGGAAGCGAGATGTTCCCGTATTTCTCTTCATACGACCGGATGAACTCCGCTTCGCGTGTGCGGTCCTTCAGGTGCCAGAGGCCCTGGCGCACACCATCGACGGCGAGTGAATAGACGCCGAGTTCAATGCCTTCCCGGACGGCCAGCGAGCCCGGGTCGTTGCGCGATTGACCGAGTTCGATCTCAAGCAGTTCGCCGGCGGTCGCAAACTTGTAGGCGCCGCCACGAACCTGCACCGAGTAGATTTGCTTGGTCGTGGTGGTCGAGGCGAGGACTTCGCCGGTTTGCACGCTGACGGCGCGCAGATTGACGGTGACGATGTCGGAGCGATACTGCACGTCGCCACCGATGCCGAGATAACGTGCGCCGGCGCCGCCGGTCAGTTCGTTGGAATCGTATCCGACGATGCCGCCCTCGAGCAGCAGTCCGGCGAACCGCACGGGCGGCAGGCCACTCTGACGGCCATAGGCGCGTTGCGTGTTCTCGATCAGTGTTCGTTCCTGGACGAGATTCTTGAGGCCCGAGCGTTCGACGACCCGGAACCACTGGCCGTTACCGGTCTTCTTGAGCACGTCGACCAGGATCGCAGCACCGCCCTGTGTGACAGCGCGGCTGTATTCCGCAAAAGCCTCGTTGGGCTTTGCCTGGCCGGTGAGGTCAGGGAAATCATAAACCGCGATATCGACCGGGATCTCGGGCAATGGCATCGACTTGACCTTCGGTGTCGTCTTCGTCGGTGCGGTCAGCGTCGCCGCCGGCGTATCCAATTGTTGACCGCTTTGACATCCCGCAAGGAGCCCACCAAAGACACAAAGAGCTGCCAGTTTGAACTTCATAATTCCCCCGTCAGGTTGCTGCCGCAAGTTGCAGCAAGCCATACGTCATCGCTTCTCGAGCCGGATCCGGCCGAAACTATAGGCGTGCAAATATACTTTTCCGGAAACTATAGTTTTCGGAACGAAAGCATTTCGAGACTGATTGACTACCCTCAGTGATCCACCCGACCGAACTAGCCCAGCCCTGGTCTGGCGAACTTATTGCACCGCTTCCCTACCACTGAAGTTTTATGGGTTCGCAGTCCCATTTTTGGGTGAATCCGCGATTTTGGCCGAAAATGAGGCAGGAATGCACAATCTGGTTAACGCGATGGTAACCATGACCGTTCCGGCATTAGGACCTAACGGCTGACCGTCCCACGCCCGACTGTGGGCCATTCCGTGTCGGACGAAATCAACCGGACGATTGCCGACGAGCCGGCACCGACGGTGGGCACGACATCGCTTGCTGCACGCTGGACGGTGCTGGAGCTGGCGGAAGAGGCAGCTTGCCCGCCGGCCTTTCCCGGTCGAGCAGATGAGGCTGAAGTATTTCTTTTTGCTTGTGAATTTGTCGTCGCAACATTCGGTTTTGCGCCGGATGGCATCTGGTCGACATACGCTTTGTTGCCGCCATTTCGGTTGACCTGGTCGACATAGGCCTGTGCCCAGACCGTGCCGCTCGTCAACAGCGACAGGCAGAGGAAGGCGGAAATTCGCATGGGCGACAGCAGGTTCGAAGTCATATTCCTCACCAAATCTAAAAACCCTGATTAGACATGATCCTTATGCATTTCTTCATAAAACCACAATCGGCAACGCCTGTTTGACTCAGGTAATGTTCCGTGGAAGACAAAATGCACGAAGATATATTGGAGGACTCCCCATGACGTGCAGGAACGCGATGCGTCTTGTGTTCGGCTTTTCGACGGCCTTGGTGCTCGCTTCGCCGTTGCCGCTGGCGGCGCAGGACTCGCCGGGGCCGATGTTCTCTACCCCCGCATCCCGCTCGACAACAGGTGCACCGATCCTGATCGACCCAAACGCAGACGGAAACGGCCAGATCATCGACTCCGTCGGCGGCAAGACGCAGACGCGGTCTGCCGGGACCTCTGACAAGGCGCAGAAGCCTGCGCAAGCGCAGCCATCAAAGGCCGGGGCTGCCGCCGAGCAGTTCAAGCAATGGGCGCTGCAATGCGTCGAACTGGGTAAGGAGCCTGCCCGCTGCCAGATCTCCGGCAGCACACTGTCCGGCGACGGCAAGCAGGTGATCCTGGTGATGAGCCTTGCGTTTCGCCCGGACGGAAAGACGGTTGCGATGCAGATGGCGGTGCCGCTCGGCGTCGCGTTGAAGGACGGGGTCAAGATCAATGTGGCTGGCGGTTACGGAGCGGCAATGGCGCTCAGCCGTTGCACGCCGCAGGGTTGCCTTGTCGAAGGTGCCGTCGAGCCGTCGCTGGTCGAAGCGATGAAGGCGAAGGCGGCAGCAACCGTCACGGTGGCAACGCCGGAAGGCAAGGCGATCCCGATCACGCTATCGCTTTCCGGCTTTTCCGACGCCTACACCGCCCTTCTCGGGCGCCACGCGGACGCAAAGAAGGCGAGCAGCAACTGAGTGGGGATCGCTCGGGCGACAACCGGCTTTGTCGCCCGCCGGCTCCCTTCGAAGGATATGCCGGGCTACCGCGGGCTATATCCCGTGCAGCACCTGTGTCGCCTTGACTGCGGCCGAGGCGCGGTTTTCGACGCCGAGCTTCACATAGATCTGCTCAAGGTGCTTGGTCACCGTGCGTGAGCTCAAGCCGAGGATCTCGCCGATGTCGCGGTTGGATTTCCCCTTGGCAATCCAGAGCAGCACCTCGGACTCGCGTTGGGTCAGGGCGAAATGCTGGCGCAGCATCTCGTCGTCGCTGCGTCGGCTTTCGGCCGTCAGCCTGAACAGGTACTCGTTGGCGCCGATCGCACCGAGAAACGAGATCTGCAGTCCGGATTGCCCGGGATCGTCGAGCGTAAAACTGTTCTCCCGCTTGCCGCCGGCCTCTGTGTTTTCCATCCAAGCGGCGATCCGGCGGGCGACCGTCGTGAGACCCTCGTCGCTGCCGGTTGCGGCATTGACGAGGCGCGCTGCCTGCGGCGTCGACCAGCGGACACCGCCGTCCGCTCGAACGGCAAGCAGATGGCGTCCTGCGGCATCGAGCGCGACGCGGGCGCTTTGCGCTGACCGGGCATTGGAGAGGTGAACGCGGATTCGCGCCCTCAGTTCATCGATGTTGATCGGTTTCGTCAGATAGTCGACGCCACCGGCTTCGAGCGCATGGACGACATGCTCGGTCTCCGTGAGCCCCGTCATGAACAAGACCGGCGTCTGGCCAACGGAGGTGTTGGCTTTCAGTCGCAGGCAGGTTTCGAACCCGTCCATGCCGGGCATGACCGCATCCAGGAGAATGACATCGGGGGTGATCCGGTCGGCGATCGACAAGGCGGCATTGCCGGAGGTGGCGATCAGCACGGAAAAACCAGACTGTTCCAATGCCTCGGTCAGAAAGCCGAGCGCTTCGGGAGAATCATCCACCAGCAGGACGATGTCGCGACGATCATAAGTCTCAACCACGGGTGCTGGCTCCAATCGTCGCTTTTTCCTTCAGGAAGGTATCATAACCGGAGAGGTCGAAGGCCTGGACATAGGCGCGGGCAGTCTTGACGAAGAGCTGATGTTCCGGTTCGACGCCGATCTCGGCAAGCTTGGCCTCGATACCTCTGACATAGCCGATCTCGCCGAGCCGGATCAGTTCCTCCACATGGTGCAGACCAGGCAGTGCCATCGCATCCGCGCATGCGGCAACGGGTTCTTCGGGTGCTTCGCCCTCATGGATCCAGGTGAGGCCGAGTTGCACGGCGAGTTTGTCTGCGAGTTGTCCGACGCCAAAGGGTTTGGCGAGTGTATCAATGTGGCCGACAAAGGCGCCGGTGGTCGACCCGTCGCCGATGTTGGCGGACAGCATGATGATCGGCGCCACCTGGCCGTCGCGCCGCAATCTGTCAACGAGGTCCCAGCCGCTCATTTCGGGCATGGAGATATCGACGAGGAAGATATCCGGGGTGAGGGCTTCAAGCATGGCGAGGCATTGCTTGCCGCTGTCGGCCGTCAGCACGGTGAAGTCCATCGGTGTGAGAATTTCGCGCATCAGGTCGCGGTGGTCGGCGTTATCGTCGATCACCATGATCGTGCGCCGCGCGCCGAGATAGGATGTGATCCGGCGCACCGCGACAAGCGGGGCCGGCCGGTCGACGGCGGAAAGCATCAGCCGGACCTTGAAAGTCGTGCCCTTGGTCGGTTCGCTGGCGACCGATATTTCGCCGCCGAGCGTCTGTGTCAGCAGTCTTGTGATGGTCAGCCCCAGGCCGAGACCTGGCATGCTGCCGAGATGCTCCGCCTCGCCGCGCTGGAAGGGGTCGAAGATGCGTGGCAGATCCCTCTCGGTTATGCCCCGGCCGCTGTCGCTGATGGTAAATGTCGCAACTTGGCTGCGATAGTCGATATCGAACCGGATCTCGCCCCGTTCGGTAAACTTCAAGGCGTTCGAAAGCAGGTTGACGAGGATCTGCCGCACCCGCTTTTCGTCTGTCTTCACGTAGCGTGGTAGGCTGGAGGCGCGCCGATGTTCGAAGGCGATCCCTTTCGCCTGCGCCTGCGGCCGGAACATCTCGACGACCTGGTCGAGGAAGTCGTGAACATTGATCTCGTTGGAATAGACCTGCAGCTTGCCAGCCTCGATCTTGGAGATGTCGAGAAGCCCGTCGATGAGGCCGGAGAGATGGTCGGCGCTGCGCTTGATCACCTTGATGGCGCCCTGCCGCGCCGGCGGGATCGTTGCGTCGCGCTCAAGCACCTGCGCGTAGCCGAGCACCGCGTTGAGTGGTGTGCGCAGTTCATGGCTGAGGCCGACGACATAGCGGCTCTTGGCGCGATTGGCTGCTTCGGCGGTCTCCTTTGCCCGCTGCAGGGCGGCGTCGGTCTTCTTGTGTGCGGCGATTTCTTTCAGGAGCAGCGTGTTCTGTCGCGATGATTCTTCCTCGGCGACGACACGGCTGTCATGGGCGAGCACATAGAACCAGCAGACAATGCCGGCAAGCACGGCAAAGACGAAGAAGACGACGGCAATGGTTCGTTCGACGACGACAGCCGTCTCCGGCGAGGCGTTGCCGGTCTGATGCGCGATCATTGCCAGGATCAGGCCGATGCCGGCGATCGAGAGCACGGCCGAAATGGCGTAGCGGCCGAGGCGGGTCGTCAGCTTCGCCGTTATGGCTTCGGGCAGAAGGGCGTGCGCGACCGTGGCCACCTGTGCGTTGAAGCGGGCCTTCGGCTTGCACATGTCATGGCAGCGGCTGTCGAGTGAACAGCAGAGCGAACAGATGGGGGCGGCATAGGCCGGACACCAGGCCATGTCCTCCGGCTCGAAGGGGTGTTCGCAGATCGAGCAGGTGATCTCACTTTTGCTCGCCCAGCTCTTTCTTGGCTTGCGGGCGAGGTAGTATTTGCCGCCCGTTCCCCAAGCAATCAACGGTGAGGCGATGAAGGCGACGATGAGAGCAATGTAGGGCGCAAGCGATGCGGCGATGGCACCGAAGGCGCCGAAATGGGCGGTGAGCGCAATTGTTGCCGAAAGCGCCATGGCGCCGAGGCCGACCGGGTTGATGTCGTACAGATGCGCGCGCTTGAATTCGATGCCAGGCGGAGAAAGACCGAGCGGCTTGTTGACGAAGAGATCGGCGGAGATGGTGCAGAGCCATGCCATGGCCACGATCGAGAAGACGCCGAGCGTCTCTTCGAGCAGCCGATAGATGCCGAGTTCCATCAGCAGCAGGGCGATCGCGACATTGAATACCAGCCAGACCACGCGGCCGGGATGACTGTGGGTGAGGCGCGAGAAGAAATTGGACCAGGCAAGCGACCCCGCATAGGCGTTCATCACGTTGATCTTCAGCTGGGAGACGACGACGAAGGCAACCATCAGGAGCAGGGCGGCCGTCTCCGACGGGATCATGTAGCCGAAGGCGGTGTAGTACATCTGCGCAGGGTCCGCGGCCCGCGTCGATGGGACACCGGAGGAAAGCGCCAGCACGACGAGAAAAGAGCCGGCCAGCAGTTTCGGCGCGCCAACCAGTACCCAGCCGGAGCCGGCCAGGAAGATGGCAACGCGGTGATGCAGCTTGCGCTGCCCGTCCGGTGGCAGAAAGCGCAGAAAGTCGACTTGCTCGCCGATCTGCGCCATCAGCGCGAAGATCACCGCGGAGGCGGCGCCAAATTCGATCAGGTCGAAGGGGGCGAGCGTGCCCGGGGGGCCGGATGCATGATGGATGCCGGCATAGGCGAGCCAGATGCCGACCTTCTCCCAATCGGCAAAAGCGATGAAGACGAAGGGCAGGATGTTGAGCACGATCCAGAAAGGTTGCGTGATCAGCTGGAACTTGCTGATGAGGCGCACGCCATGGGTGACGAGTGGAATGACGACGACGGCGCTGACGATATAGCCGACCCAAAGCGGGATGCCGAGCGCCAGCTCGAGCGCTCCCGACATGATCGAGGCTTCGATGGCAAACAGGATGAAGGTGAAGCTGGCATAGATCAGCGAGGTCAGCGTCGAGCCGATATAGCCGAAGCTGGCGCCCCGGGTCAGAAGGTCGATATCGACGCCGTGGCGGATGGCGTAGCGGCTGATCGGCAGGCCGACCGTCAGGATCATCAGACTGGCGATCAGGATGGCGACGATGGCGTTGGTCGTGCCGTAGGACATGGTGATCGCGCCGCCGATGGCTTCGAGCGCCAGAAACGAGATCGCGCCGATCGCCGTCTGAGAAATGCGCTCGGAGGAGAAGCGCCGCGCACTCTTGGCGGTGAAGCGCAGCGCATAGTCTTCCAGCGTCTGGTCGGCGACCCAGCGATTGTATTCACGTCGAACGGGAATGATGCGCTGGCGTGCCGCCATGTTGCCTCGTCATCTCTCGCATTGCTGGCAGGTTAATGCCTATTTTCACGGCACAAAAAGTCTATGCGTGAAATTTATGCAATGCGGAGAGGACGAAAGCAAGCGTGAAAGGCTCAGGCGGTCACAGCTGATGTGTCGACGACGACAAAATCATGTGTGATCGTCGCGGACTTGGCGAGCATGGCCGATGCCGAGCAGTATTTTTCCAGCGAGAGGGCAACGGCACGCTCGACCTTCTTTTCCGAAAGGCCGCGGCCTTTCACCACGAAATGCATATGGATGCGGGTAAAGACTTTCGGGTCCTCTTCGGCGCGGTCGGCGTCGAGTTCCACGGAGCAATCCTCGACCGGCTCGCGACCCTTTTCAAGGATATGAACCACGTCGTAGGCCGAGCAGCCGCCGGCGCCGATCAGCATCAGTTCCATCGGGCTTGGGCCAGGCGTGCGCCCCTCCGGACCGGATGCCGTTCCCAGCACGATCTTGTGACCGCTGCCCGATTCGCCGATGAATGTCCGTTCTTCAACCCATTTGATGCGTGCTTTCATGGTCTTTCACCTGTGTTGTGATGCTCGTCGCGGCCGTGTGACCGTCGAACGCTTTTAATAGCCGTAAACATCATGTTGCGGCCAGACCGGTGTGCGGATTTCAGCGCCAACGCAGCGCCGCCAGCTGCGCGTGGCTGGTCCGCTGCTTCCGCTTTGCCCCCTCGACCTACGTAGAATGACGTATGTGCAGTGCAGCAGGACTGGCGGATGATCCCTCAAGCAACGGTCAAAAGGAACGAAGCCTCGTTGCGGCGATCAGAACGAGAGGGGTTCAATCAGATGAATATCAAGGCACGCGTCACCGGCGCATTCCTGGCAACGATCCTGTCGACGACGGCATTCAACGGCGCCTTTGCCGCCGACGACACGATCAAGGTCGGCATTCTGCATTCGCTGTCGGGCACCATGGCGATCTCCGAGACGACGCTCAAGGACGCCATGCTCATGCTCATCGACGAGCAGAACAAGAAAGGCGGCCTGCTCGGCAAGAAGCTTGAAGCTGTTGTCGTCGATCCGGCTTCGGACTGGCCGCTCTTTGCCGAAAAGGCACGTGAACTCGTTTCCGTTGACAAGGTTTCGGCTGTCTTCGGCTGCTGGACGTCGGTGTCGCGCAAATCCGTCCTGCCTGTTTTCGAGGAGCTGAATTCGATCCTCTTCTACCCCGTGCAGTACGAGGGTGAGGAAAGCCAGCGCAACGTCTTCTACACGGGTGCCGCACCGAACCAGCAGGCTGTCCCGGCCGTCGATTACCTGATGGAAAACGAAAGCGTCGAACGCTGGGTTCTGGCTGGCACCGACTACGTCTATCCGCGCACGACCAACAAGATCCTCGAAGCCTATCTGATTTCCAAGGGCGTGAAGCCCGAAGACATCATGATCAACTACACGCCGTTCGGTCATTCCGACTGGCAGACGATCGTTTCAGACATCAAGAAGTTCGGGTCCGCCGGCAAAAAGACGGCCGTCGTCTCGACCATCAACGGCGACGCCAACGTGCCGTTCTACAAGGAACTGGCAAACCAGGGTGTGAAGGCCGAGGACATCCCGGTTGTCGCCTTCTCCGTCGGCGAAGAGGAACTTGCCGGCCTCGATACGAAACCGCTCGTCGGTCATCTCGCCGCCTGGAACTACTTCCAGTCGGTCGACACCCCTGCCAATGCCGAGTTCATCAAGACCTGGAAGGCCTACACAAAGAACGACAAGCGCGTCACCAACGACCCGATGGAAGCTCATTACATCGGCTTCAACATGTGGCTGAAGGCGGTCGAAAAGGCCGGAACGACCGACACCGACGCGGTGCTTGATGCGATGATCGGCGTTTCCGTGCCCAATCTCTCAGGCGGCTACTCGACGATGATGCCGAACCATCACATCACCAAGCCGGTGCTGATCGGTGAAATCCAGAGCGACGGCCAGTTCGAGACGGTCTGGGAAACGCCCGGCCTCGTGGTCGGCGACGAATGGTCGGATTATCTGCCCGATTCCAAGGACCTGATCGCCGATTGGCGCGCGCCGATGTCGTGCGGCAACTTCAACGTCGCCACCGGTAAGTGCGGCGGAAAGGGCTCCTGATTTCATCACCTAGCGATATTGCCGGGTGGCGCTGCTGCCCGGACAACCTTTGCATGACCAATCCATAGGCGGGCAGCCCTTCGCCCGACGCTCCCGTCGGGCGAAGGGACCTTGAAATCCCACGCCGCCATTGCGGCGCTTGCCGCGGGCAAGCGAGACCCAAGCGAGAGGGCGATGTATCGCATTCTGCAAACCCTGTTGATCACCCTTTGTCTGCTGGTTTCAGCCCACGTGACCGGGTTGCGCGCGGCGGACGATCTCTCAGCCTTGGTCAACGCGCTCGGGACAGCAAAGCTCTCCGAGCTCGACGATCGCATTGAAGCGCTTGCCAAGAGCGGCGATCCGCGGGTCATCCCGGTTCTCGAGGCGCTCGGCGAGGGCAATCTCTACGCACGAAAAACCGATGGCAGCGTGTACCTCGCTACGGAGAAGGGCGGCAGTTTTGTTCTCGTCGATCCAGTCGATGGCGCGCAAGCCGGTGAAGTGCCGAAAGGCGAGTTGCAGAAGATCAAGGTCAACAATTCAGTCCGCCGCGCTGTTCGAAGCGCGCTCGGCGGTCTGACGCTTTTCAGCACGGATGCGGGCGCAAGGTTGAAGGCGGCGCAGTCCATGCGTCAGACGCCAAATGTCGACGCGCTCGAGGCGATCGACAAGGCGCTTGCCACTGAGAAGGACGGGGCGGTGCGCAAGACCCTCGATGAGGCGCGGGCCGTGACGCTGCTTATCTCCGACCGCCCCGACGACGACAAGCGCGCGGCGATCAAGACGCTGGCCGAAAGCGGCGGTCGCGAGGCATTGGGCGTGCTGACCTCGGCACTTTCATCGGCGGATGCCAGCCTGAAGCCGGATATCGAAGCAACCTTGCAGCGCATCGAACAGGCGCAGGTCTTCTGGAACGCGGGCCAGAACGTCTGGTACGGCCTGTCGCTCGGCTCCGTGCTGCTCTTGGCGGCGATCGGCCTTGCCATCACCTTCGGCGTGATGGGCATCATCAACATGGCGCATGGCGAGATGGTGATGCTCGGCGCCTATACGACGTTCCTGGTCCAGGACGTCATCCGCACGTCCTATCCTGAACTCTTCGACTGGTCGCTCACGATTGCCTTGCCGCTCGCCTTTCTCGTCACCGGGATTATCGGCCTTGCCATCGAGCGCAGTGTCATCCGCTTTCTCTATGGGCGGCCGCTCGAAACGCTGCTGGCCACCTGGGGGATCTCGCTGATCCTGCAGCAGGCGGTCCGGTCAATCTTCGGGCCGACCAACCGCGAGGTCGGCAACCCATCCTGGATGGCCGGTGCCTTCGAACTCGGCGGTCTGACAATCACCTGGAACCGGCTCTGGATCATCGTCTTCGCGCTGGCTGTCTTTGCCGCATTGCTGTTCCTCCTGAAAAGAACGTCGATGGGCCTCAGGATGCGGGCCGTCACCCAAAACCGCCGCATGGCATCATCCATGGGTATTCGCACCCCCCTGGTCGATGCCCTGACCTTTGCGCTCGGCTCCGGCATCGCCGGAATGGCCGGTGTGGCCTTGTCGCAGATCGACAATGTCTCGCCCAATCTCGGCCAGGGTTATATCATCGACAGCTTCATGGTCGTGGTCTTCGGCGGCGTCGGCAATCTCTGGGGTACGCTGGTCGGCGCCTTTTCGCTCGGCATCCTCAACAAGTTCCTCGAGCCCTATGCCGGTGCCGTCCTCGGCAAGATCCTCGTGCTCGTGCTCATCATCCTCTTCATCCAGAAGAAGCCGCGCGGCCTCTTCGCACTCAAGGGAAGGGCGGTGGAAGTATGATCACGTCGTTTCTGCTCAGGTCGCTCGACCGCAGCATCGTCACCGTCGTGGCGATCCTGCTTGGTCTTGCCGTCGCCATTCCGGCGCTCAACCTTTTGACGGCGCCGGATCATCCGCTGCACGTGCCGACATATCTGGTGTCGCTGTTCGGCAAGTACCTGACCTATGCGCTTCTGGCGCTGGCGCTCGATCTCGTTTGGGGCTTCTGCGGCATCCTCTCGCTCGGACACGCGGCCTTCTTCGCACTCGGCGGCTACGCCATGGGCATGTATCTGATGCGCCAGATCGGCGCGCGCGGCTCCTATGGCAATCCCTTGCTGCCGGATTTCATGGTGTTCCTCAACTGGAAGGAATTGCCCTGGTTCTGGCAGGGCTTCGACATGTTCTGGTTTGCAGCACTGATGGTGGTGCTCGTGCCCGGGCTGCTCGCTTTCGTTTTCGGCTGGTTTGCCTTCCGCTCGCGGGTCAACGGCGTCTATCTTTCGATCATTACCCAGGCGATGACCTATGCGCTGCTGCTTGCCTTCTTTCGCAACGACATGGGTTTTGGCGGCAACAACGGCCTGACCGACTTCAAGGATATTCTTGGCTTCAACATCCAGGCCCAAGGCACGCGGGCAGCCCTTTTTGCCGCATCTGCCGTGACACTCGCCCTGTGTCTGGTGCTGACGACGGCGATCGTTCGCTCGAAATACGGCAAGGTGCTGGTCGCCGTCCGCGATGCCGAAAGCCGCACGCGGTTCCTCGGCTACCGCGTCGAGCATATCAAGCTCTTCGCCTTCACCGTCTCGGCGATGATGGCGGGCATTGCCGGCGCGCTCTACGTGCCGCAGGTCGGCATCATCAATCCCGGCGAATTCGAGCCCGGCAACTCCATCGAGGTGGTCATCTGGACGGCGGTCGGCGGGCGCGGCACGCTGATCGGCCCGATCGTCGGCGCGATCCTCGTCAATGGCGGCAAGAGCATCTTCACCGCCGCCTTTCCGGAGTTCTGGCTGTTTGCGCTCGGCGGGCTCTTTGTCTTCGTCACGCTCTTCCTGCCGAAGGGCGTGGTCGGCACGGTGAGCGCCTATCTCGCCCGTCGCAAGGCGCACCGCCGGGCGGCGGATGCAGAGAATGCGCGCGACAACCTCGTCGCAGAACCGATGGCAGCGGAGTGATCGCGATGATCCAGACGATCAATCAGACAAAGCCGAAAAGCCTCCTCTATCTCGACGGCGTCTCCGTCTCCTTCGACGGCTTCAAGGCGCTGAATTCGCTCTCCTTCGTGATCGAGCCGGGCGAACTGCGTGCCATCATCGGCCCGAACGGTGCCGGCAAGACGACGATGATGGACATCATTACCGGCAAGACGCGCCCGGATGAGGGGCAAGTCTTCTTCAAGGGCGACATCGATCTCACCCAACGGGACGAAGCCGAGATTGCCAATCTCGGCATCGGCCGCAAGTTCCAGAAGCCGACGGTGTTTGAGAGCCACACCATCTGGGACAATCTGGAACTGGCGCTCAATCGCCGTCGCGGCGTCTTTCCGACGCTTTTCTATCGCCTCGCGGCGGACGACAAGGCGAGGATCGAGGAGATCCTGTCGACCGTTCGGCTCACTGCGCGCCGCGACGATCTTGCCTCCAACCTGTCACATGGACAGAAGCAATGGCTGGAGATCGGCATGCTCCTGGCGCAGGAGCCGGAACTGCTTTTGGTCGATGAGCCCGTGGCCGGAATGACCGATGCCGAGACAGCCGAAACGGCGATCCTGCTGAAGGAAATCGCCAGGACCCGCTCGGTCGTCGTCGTCGAGCACGACATGGGCTTCATCCGCGAGCTTGGCGTCAAGGTCACATGCCTCGCCGAAGGCTCGGTGCTCGCAGAAGGTTCGATCGATTTCGTCAGCAGCGATCCGAAGGTAATCGAAAACTATCTCGGCCGCTGACCGCGGCTCCACGATAAGCGCGAAGGGAAAGGACGCCTCCATGCTGAGCGTCGAAAACGTCAATCTCCACTATGGTGCCGCACCGGCGCTGCGCAACGTCTCGATCGAGGCGCCTATGGGCAAGATCACCTGCGTTCTCGGTCGCAACGGCGTCGGCAAGTCGAGCTTGCTTCGGGCCATCACCGGACAACATCCGGTCAGCGCCGGGGCGATCGCCTTCAATGGGGTGGCGCTCGGCGGTATGGCGCCCTATCGCCGTGCCAAGGAGGGCATCGGTTACGTGCCGCAGGGCCGCGAGATCTTTCCGCTGCTGACCGTCAAGGAAAACCTGGAAACCGGTTATGCGCCGGTGAAGCGCGCGGACCGTTCGATCCCGGAGGACGTCTTCAACCTGTTCCCCGTGCTCCGCTCGATGCTGGGGCGGCGCGGCGGCGATCTGTCGGGCGGTCAGCAGCAGCAACTGGCGATCGGCCGGGCCCTCGTCACCCGTCCGCGCATCCTGGTGCTCGACGAGCCGACCGAGGGGATCCAGCCATCGATCATCAAGGATATCGGCCGGGCGATCCGCTATCTCCGGGATTCGACGGGCATGGCGATCCTGCTGGTCGAGCAGTATCTCGATTTCTGCCGCGAACTGGCGGACCATGTCTACATCATGGACCGCGGCGCCGTGGTGCATGCTGGGCCGCCGGAGACGCTGGACACAGTCGAGGCCCGGCGCCACCTCACGGTCTAGCGGAAACGCTCTCTGGCCCATCTCCTGATGGAAAATCGTTTCGCACGTATTCTGGAAATGCCTTAGCCGCCATATTCGATGATCGCGAGCCCGGCATTGTAGTCGGTGGCATAGATGATTCCGGCGGCATCGACGAAGACGTCGGCGGACTGGATGACGCGCGGGCGGCCCGCGCGCCGGTCGGTCATTTCGGTCGGTCCGGCCGGAACCAGCGCTCCCGTCTCGCGCGGGCGGTAGGGGTCGGTGATGTCGAAGGCGCGGATGCCGGCATTCTGCCATGTGGCGAAAATCAGCGTTTCCGAGACGAAGGAGCCCGGGCGGTTTTCGTGCAGGTTGTGCGGGCCGAAATGTCCGCCCTTGGCGACGTAGTCGGCCTCCGCGGGGATTGGGAACGTCGAGATGCTGACCGGGTTCGTGGGTTCGCGGATATCGAAGATCCAGGTGTGCTTGCGGCCGTCTTCTTCGTGATCGAGCACAGCCTCGTCGGCAACGACGAGCAGGTCGCGGCCCGGCAGCGGCAACGGCGAGTGCGTTCCGCCGCCAAAGGGCGGCGACCAGTTGCGATGGGCGATCAGCTTCGGGTTGGCATGATCCTTGATGTCGAGGAGCGTCAGGCCGCCATCGCGCCAGCAGGCATAGGCCGTGTCGCCGGAAACCAGCGCATGGTGCAGCGCATAGCGCTTGCCATCCGGCGCCGTCGACACTTCTCCGGCCGCCTTGTTCATGCCCCGCAGCCACCAGCGGCCGACAATTTCGGGCCGGGTCGGATCTGCCATGTCGATGGTGACGAAGATGTAGTCGGTAAAGCCGTCGAACAGCGCCGAGGCATAGGCGTAGCGGCCGCCGACATACCAGAGGCGATGGAAGCCGACGCCATCGATCGTGAGTTCGCCGATCTTGCGCGGGCGGTCGGGAACGGAAATGTCGAAGACCGACATACCGGCGCTCCAGGCGCGCTTGCGGCCGCTGCCCGCGACCGTGTCTCCGACGGACTTTGTGTAGTAGGTCTTTTCATCCGCGAAGGTCTCGACATCGGCGAACAGGTCGAGTGCATTGATGACCAGCAGCAGGTCATCATGGGTCTGCAGGTGGATGTTCCAGGTGTTGGCCGGTGCCGGCACGTAGGTGACCGCACCCGGCTTTTTCGGGTCGCGCACGTCGACGATCGAAAACCCTTGCGACCAGGGATGGGCGACATAGGCAAAGCCCCGATGCACCATCAGTTGCAGACCGTCGCCGCGTCCGCCGATCGGCGAATGGCCGATCAGTTTCATGTTGTTTGTGAAATCGGGCGTGGGAAGGTCGATGCTGCTCATGGTCTTTCCTGTCTCAGTCTTTGGAAAAAAGCGCCGCGCGGATGGGCGCGGCGCCTCTCCGTCATTCGCGATCAGTTGGTGGCCGAGGGGATCCACTCGGCGGTCGCCGCATCGCTCTTGCGGAAGGCCGGGAATTTCTCCTGCAGGTCCTCGATCGTCTTGATCTCGCCCTTGGCAAGATCGTCACGGGTGACGAGGGTCGGCTGCAGCAGCACCGAGGTCCCGGGGAACTGGCCGGCAATCGCAAGCGAAACGGCGCGCACCGAGACTTCGCCGACGACGGCGGCGTTGGTGGCAGCCGTTGCCTGCCAGGCGCTGTCGGGCTCGTTCATCAGCTGGATATCTGCGGTCGAGATGTCGACGCCGTAGATCTTCACCTTGCTGGCAACACCCAGTTCGTCGATCGCGAGCTTCACGCCCTTGGCGAACTCGTCCCAGGGGGTGAAAATGACGGAAATATCCGGGTTTGCGGTCAGCACGGCCTTTGTCTGGTCGGCGACGGAAGCCGGAACCGTGTCGTTGACGACGCCCCAGGTGGCCTTTTCCGTCAGGTTGTGCTTGGCGACGAAGTCTTTCCAGACCGCGTAGCGACGGTCGAGCGGCGCGAAGCCGGCAACATAGACGGCGCCGCCGACGAAGCCGTCACCTTTGTCCTTGACGGCCTGCTCCAGCACCAGTCGGGCCATATCCTTGTCGCTCTGCTCGATCTGCGGGATCTGGGGATTGTCGAGGTTGACGTCATAGGCGACGACCTTGATGCCGGCGTCGAGCGCCTTTTGCGCCACGTCCTTCAGCACTTCCGGGCGACCGTTGTTGATGATGATGCCATCGACGCCGAGGTTGATCGCCTGCTCGATCAGGCTGCGCTGTGTGTCGTTGTCGTTGCGCGCCTGCGAGACCGTCAGGTTGACGTGCAGCGCGTCCGCCTGGCGCTTGACGCCAGCCTCGAAGGCCTGCAGCCAGTCGCCGCCGCCAAGGAAACTGACGACGGCGATGTCGACATCGCCCTTGTCGAACGGTGCTGGCGCGCCATCGATACCAGCCGAAAAGGCGGGACTCGTCATCAGCGTGGCGGCGAAGAGGCCGCCGAGAAGGGTTCGCGTCAAATGCTTCATGGTCAATATCCTCACTCTGTTTGAAGGGATGGTCAGCGCGCCTGGCTGCGGCCGAGGCCGTAGGTAAGCGCGAGCGCGCCGACGAGCACGGCACCCTTGACGAAGTCCTGGGTGTAATAGGGGGCGTTCAGCATGGTCAGGCCGTTGAGCAGGAGCCCGACGAAGACGGCGCCGACAATGGTGCCGAAGACGTTGGGACGGCGCAGGCCGAGGACGGCAAAGCCGATCAGCGCGGCGGCCACCGAATCCATCAGCAACGAGGCGCCTGATGAAACATCTCCACGGCCGACTCGGGCCGCGACGATGATGCCGCCGAGCGAGGCGAGCGTGCCCGAAAGCACATAGGCCAGCGTCTTGAGCCTGGGGACAGACGCGCCGGCAAGCCGGGTCGCCAGTTCGTTGCCGCCGGTGGCAAAGAGGAGGCGGCCGAGGCGCGTGCGCTCCGTCAGCACGAACAGGACGATGGCGACAAGCGCCATGATGACGACGGGGGCGGGGACAACGCCGAAGACGCTCGAGCGTCCGATCACGAGGAACGCCGGATCGTAGGCGCCCGCTGCCGTCGAGCCGTCGGGCAGGATCAGCCCGGCGGAGATCGAGCGCCCGGCCGTCGGGATCAGTTGCAGGCCTGTCAGGAGAAACATCATCGCCAGCGTCGCCAGGAGATCGGGCACGCGCAGGCGCACGATCAGGAAGGCGTTGACGAGGCCAACGAGCGCGCCGAACAGGAGGACCAGCGGCACGGTCTCGTAGACGCCGAGGCCCCAGACGATCATCGAATAGCTGGCGGCCATGACACTCGATGCGGCGACGGCCCCGATCGACAGGTCGAAGCCGCCGACGGCAAGGGTGATCGTAACGCCGGCGCCGAGGATGGCGACGACGGACACGGCCTGCAGGATGCTCATCAGGTTGGTGACGTTGATATAGGCGGGCTGCGCGAGCGCGAAGCCGGTGACCATGACGATGAGCAAGATGAACACGGCGCTGGCGCGGATGGCGGCGCTGATACGCTCGCTGAGCGGGCTTTGGTTTTCGCTGTTGATGATCGTCATCCGCTCAGGCCTCGATTGCTTCAGCCGGAAGCTCCGCATGATGGGCCGGCGTCAATGTGTGATGGTCGATGATCAGAATCCGGTCGGCGACTTCCAGCGCCTCTTCCGGGTCCGAGGTGGCGATCAGGGTGGCGCGTTCGGTGTTGGCGCGGATCGCGGTGATGATGTCGTGACGGGCGCCGACATCGACGCCCTGGAACGGCTCGTCGAGCAAAAGCACGCGGCTCGGTTCGGCATTCCAGCGGCCGAGGATCACCTTTTGCTGATTGCCGCCGGAAAGCGAAGTCATCGGCGCTTCGGGGCCACTTGCCTTGATGCCGAGT
The DNA here is from genome assembly GCF_059419585.1 of Ensifer sp. GW821-FHT05G01. NCBI lineage: Bacteria > Pseudomonadati > Pseudomonadota > Alphaproteobacteria > Hyphomicrobiales > Rhizobiaceae > Ensifer > Ensifer sp. GW821-FHT05G01. The sequence continues at coordinate 428,662 of NZ_JBWKSC010000002.1, forward strand.
GTGTCGATGGCGCGTTGCGCCTCATACCTTTCGCGCGAACCGAGCAGGAAGCCGAGCGGATACCACTTCGGCAGATGAGGCAGGCTGATCGTCGGCGCCAGATTGCTACCGGGCCAATCGGCCGGCATCAGCGAGGAGCGGTGGCGATCTTCGCCGGCCATGAAGATACCCGCCTTGATCGCATCGGCGGGTGTGGCCGGAATATGGGCTTTGCCATCGAGCCGCATCGTGCCGGCGGCAAGGTGGCGCATGCCGAAGATCGTTTGAAGCAAACGGCTCTTGCCGGCGCCGAGCACACCTGTGACGGCGACCACTTCGCCGGGATGAAGCTTGAGGTCGAACGGAGTGCTGCCGGCCACGAGCTGGACACCGGCCAACTCCAGCACCGGCGCGCCCTGAAAGGAACGCGCATCCGGCCGGGCGGCGCGCAAGGGGCGGCCAATCATCGTCTCGACGGCGCGATCGAAGTCGATGGGTCGGGCGAATTCTCCAACAACCGTGCCGCCGCGCATGACGACGGCGCGGTCGGCAAGGGCATTGAGGTCGGCAATGCGGTGCGAGATGAACAGGATCGCCAGGCCGTCGTCACGGAGGCGCCTGAGGATCGTGTAGAGCCGCTCGGACTCTCGTCCCGAAATGCTCGCTGTCGGCTCATCCAGGATCAGCAGAGACGCTTGGCGCGACAGGGCGCGGGCAATGGCGACGAGCTGACGATCGGCTGCCGTCAACTCGGCAAAGTCCCGGTCCAGCGGCAGTGCGAACCCGGCGTTCTCAAGCATGGCCGCGGCCTTGCGGCGAACAGCGGAACGGCTGAGGAAGAAGGGGGCCGAACCGTCGGCATACGCATGCAGCAGCAGTGCGTCGGCGACGGATAGCCCCGGCGCTCCGACGCGCTCGGTCGACTGGTGGACGGTGACCACGCCGGCATCCGTTGCCTCGGCCGGTGAACGGGGAGCATAAGGTCGGCCCGCGAGCGTCATCGTTCCGTGGTCGGCTGCCAGCGTTCCCGCGAGCACGTTGACGAGGGTCGATTTGCCGGCGCCGTTTGCACCCATGAGAGCGACGATTTCGCCGGAGCGGATCTCAAGAGAGGCTCCGGCAAGCGCCTTCGTTGGCCCGAAAGCGTGGGCAAGTCCGTCGATGCGGAGGAGGGGCATTGCTAAACCAATTCGTCACTGCGCGGCAATCAGGGTCGAAAAATATGCATTTTCGGTAGAGAAAGACAGCGCAACGAATGAAAGTAGGTGCCAAACATCCGCTAATATATCGCAAAAATATCCCTGACTTGCGCAATGATCGGAATATTCATCCGAAGACGTTCCTCAGCCATTTCATCTTCGGCGGCCCGCCGCGCAACTTCTGCCGCCAGACCGGCGGTTGTGAGCAAGGCGTTCCTCCGCCGCCTCCGGGATTGGAATGTCTTTATTGTACATAAAAATTGTAGATTATACCATGGCGTCGACGGCTGATGGTCAGCCGCAAGGGTTGAGATCAACAGGAGATCGACAATGCGGTACGGTTTGAAACGCGCGACGACCGCGCTTATGGCTTTGGGGTTTGCGGGCGGTGCTTCGGCCGCCGGGCTGGAGGGCGCGCCAGCGCCCTTCGACAAGGGCGGGGTGAAGGTGGCGCTCATCTCCTACATCTCTTCGGGTGATTTCTTCCAGGCCTATCAGGCTGGCGCCGGGGCGCAGGCCAAGGCGCTGGGCATCGACCTGCGTGTGTTCCCCGGTAAGCAGAATGCGGCGGAGCAGCGCGAGCAGGTGCAACAGGCGATCAATCTCGGCGTTCAGGGTATCGTCGTCGACCACGGGTTGCCGGAATCACTCGGCGATGTCGTCCAGCAGGCGGTCGATGCCGGCGTGAAAGTGGTGGCTTTCGACGTCAATCTGAACAATCCTTCCGTTCCGCAGGTGGAGCAGAGCGATCATGAGCTGGCGCGACTGGCCCTGGAGCAGGCGGTCAAGGATAACGGCACAAGCTTCAAGGCCGGGTACGTCTATGTCGCCGGCTTCGCGCCGCTCGATCGCCGCAACGAGGTCTGGGACAAGTTCAAGGCCGACAATCCCGATGTGGTCGAGAAAGCCCGCTTCGGCAATGTCAGCGACACCACGGCAACGAGCACGGCGGATCAGGCGAAGGCAGCCTTCACCGCCAACCCGGATATATCCATCATCTTCGCGCCCTACGACGAATTCGCCCGCGGTGTGAAGCTCGCCGCCGCCGATCTTGGCATCGCCGACAAATTGAAGATCTATTCGGCCGATGTTTCGACCGCCGATATCCAGGAGATCGTCGAAGACGGTAGCCCCTGGGTGGCGACGGTTGCCACCAACCCGGCCGTTGTCGGTGCCGTCTCGGTCCGTGCCGTTGCGCTCAAGATCGCCGGTCAGGATGTGCCGAAACAGATCCTGGTCAAGCCGGCCCTGTTAACCCAGGAGGCGTTGCGTCAGGCGGGCGTAAAGACGATCGAGGATCTGGCAGCGAAAGTTCCCGCTTTCAGCGCCAGTGACGCGGTTACCGCCGATTGGATCCCCGCGAAGCTTTTTTGACGGTTTTGCATCTGCGGTTCTTGAAGAAACAACTGGGCTTGGAGCAAATCTTTGCTGAGCTGCCTTGAATTCGACAATAAAATTCACAAAATCTATGCAGAAACTTACGTAATTTCTTGAGAGTGACCCGGTTTGGGTGTATGGCATCTTAAGTGAAACAGTGCGGCCGTCACAACCTGTTGCCTCCGGTGATACCAACGTCGGTGCGGAACGGACTTGTGGCGGCCTTTGCGTTCAGGAAAGCGAAGTGCAATGTTGACCAAGAAGGGTAAATACGGGCTGAAGGCTCTTGTCGACCTGGCTCAACTGGAGCCTGGCGAGACCGCCTTCATCACTGAAATCGCCACCCGCAACAATATACCGAAGAAGTTCCTCGACGCGATCCTGCTCGAGCTGCGCAATGCCGGAATCCTGCGCTCGAAAAAGGGCCCTGGCGGCGGCTATTCGCTTTCGAGGCCGGCGTCCGATATCCGCATCGGCCAGGTGATCCGTACGCTGGACGGTCCGCTGGCACCGATCCGTTGCGCAAGCCGCACCGCGTTCGAAGCCTGTGACGACTGTTCCGACCCGGTCAACTGTCACGTGCGCAAATCGATGAGCGACGTGCGCGATGCGGTGGCGTCTATCCTCGACAACATGACGCTTGAACAGTTTGCCGCCAACGACAATGGCAACGAGATCGTCGCGCTCAGGGACGCGGAAGTCGGCTGATCCTTGTCGAGGTCAGCGGTCGTCGTAAAGGTTGTCAGGGGTAGGACTTTCCGGTTCGTCGTCCTGAGTTGAAAATCATTTGCTGTCATTGTCTATAGAATAAATGCACTATTTCGCTTCAATCAATGGAGAGAGGCGAATGAGCAACGTGCATTTCCTCCGGGAACCCGAACCGGCCAATACTGAACAGGAAGAAAAGCGCCAGCATCTGTTCGCGAAGGCGACCGAGCTTTCGGGCCAGTTTGCGCAGCGTGGCGCCGAGCTTGACCGCCTGGGTTTGCCGCCCCGCGACGAAATCGAAGCGCTACGCCAGGCCGGGCTGCTGTCGGCACTGCACGCTCCGGAAATCGGCGGAGCTGGCTTGAGCTGGCTTGATGGGTTGCGTCTTGTCCGGATCATCTCGCGTGGCGAAAGCTCTATCGGCCAGCTGCTCGGCTATCACTATGTCAACAGCCAGTATGTCTACTGGGCGGCTGCCGATGCGAGGCAGGCCTGGGTGCTCGGCGCCGAGACCGTCGAGCGGCAACTCTACTGGGGTGCTGCCGTCAACCCGCGGGATCCCGGGCTAGTGCTCGAACGGCGCGGCGGCCATTATGTGCTCAACGGCCGCAAGACGTTCTCGACCGGCGCGCATGTTTCCGATCGCATCAACGTCAACGCGACGCTCGAGGGCAAAATCGCCAATTTCGTCGTGCCGACCGATCGTCCTGGGTATGTCGCCCATGATGACTGGGACAATATCGGTCAGCGGCTTTCCGATAGCGGCAGCGTCGAGTTCCGCGATTTTCCGGTTTACGAGCGCGATTTCATTCTGCCGCTTGCCGAACCGTTCGATCCGCCTCAGGTGCAAGCGACGTTCAACACGCCGCTGATCCAGCTGGTCTTCGTCAACTTCTATCTCGGCACGGCAGAAGGGGCGCTGGCTGCAGCACTCGATTACATCAGAACGACCACGCGCCCCTGGATCACGTCAGGTGTGTCACGCGCCAGCGAGGACCCCTACATTCTAGAACGTGTCGGCGAATTGCAGGCCGCATTGAAGGCGTCCGTGGCTTTGGCTGATGTGGCGGCCAGTGCAGTCGAGGCCGCGCTGTCGAAGGGCAGGTCCGTGACCGAGCGTGAACGTGGGGACGCCGCGATCGAAGCCTATGCCGCCAAAGTCAACGCCACCCATGTGGCGCTCGATGTGACTGTGAAGGTCTTCGAATTGATGGGTGCGCGCGCCACCGCGGCCCATTATGGTTTCGACCGATATTGGCGCAACGTCCGCACCCACACCCTGCACGACCCGGTCTACTACAAGGCACGCGAGGTTGGCGACTTTGCGCTGAACGACCGTATCCCGCAGGTCAGTCTCTATAGTTGATCGAAAGCAGTGCGGCCGGATTGCAAACATCGCGCTTTGCCAAACGAAAAGGACCGCCCGGGCTTTCCGGGCGGTCCTTTTCGTTTGGCCTAGGATTGGCGGATCTCAAAGCAATGGTGTCGTCCCGTTGCGGTGTCAGAGCGCACCGTTCTTCGGCGGCGTCACGCCGTTCAGGTGGTAGTTGCCGACGACGTGATACTTCCAGCGCACGGGATCGTGCAGCGTGTGGGTGCGGGCATTGCGCCAGTGCCGGTCGAGATTGAGGCCTATGCGGGTCGACGACGTGCCTGCGAGCTCGAACAGGGTGTTGCTGGCTTCGAGTGCGATTTCCGTCGTCAGGACCTTGGCGGCGGCGACAGCCAACGTTGCCTCGATGACGCTTTCCTCGGTGCCGTTGATCTGGGCGATATCGACCTTCTTGCCGGCGCGCTCGACAATGGCGGTCGCCGCCTCGAGGCGGATCGCGAGCTGTCCGATGCGGGCGATCGTCAACGGGTCGTCCGCCGCCCGCTCGACGCCGCTGTCCATCCAGGGGCGAGCGCGGTTGCGCACGAAGTCGAGCGTTTCGGCAAAGGCGGCGCGCGCGATGCCGAGATCGATGCCGGCATGGATGATCTGGCCGACCGAACCGATCGTCGTCGGCCGCTCGAAGCCGCGGTGATGACGCACGACCGCGTCGGCCGTCACGTAGACGTTCTGCAGCACCGTGGTGCCGCTGCCCGTGGTGCGCTGGCCGAAACCGTCCCAGTCGTCGATCACCTGCAGTCCTTCCGCACCGCGCGGCACGAAGGACATCGTGAGTTTCTCGTCCGGATCGAGCGCGAACACGACGACCCATTCGGCAAAGAGCACCCCGGTCGAATAGAACTTGCGGCCATTGAGGCGGTGTCCGAGACCGTCAGGCGTCAGGCGGGTCGCATAGTCGCCGACGGTCTTCGTGTCCTTCTCGGAAAGCGCGTTGCCGAAGCGGTCGCCGGCGAGCGCGCGACCGAAGAAGAACTTCTTCTGTTCTTCCGTGCCGTCGGTGCGCAGCGCCTCGAGAATATAGAAATGATTCTGCGGGATCTGGCCGATCGAACTGTCGGCCGCCGACAGGATGGCGATGATTTCAGCCAGTACCGCATTGGAAACGTCGATGCCGTCATAGTCGGATGGCAGGGTAATTGCGAGCAGCCCTGATTGAGCGAGGGTGTCGAGTTCCTCGAAGGGCAGGATCCGGTCGGTATCCCGCTCGTTTGAGCGTTTGGCAAATTCGCCCGCGAGGTCCCGGGCGATCTCCAGCGCCTCTTCCTCGCTTGCGATCCGGTGTGCCGAGAGCTTTGTCTTCTCGGAAAGCTGCGAGATCGTCCCCATGTGATTGCTCCATGTCGATAGTGGCGCATATCTGTGAATTATCTGGCGTCGTCAGGTAAGATCGTATATTCTATGGAATATATCGATATTAGTTTTTCGTTCCTCATGCTTTGACGAATGGTCGGCATTTTCAAGCCGGTAGCGGAACAAGAGGCACGAAATGGCTGCCGATCCTTGCGGAGTGCGTTTCATCCGAATGCCGCCCCCGCGAGAAAAGCCGAAAAAATCGGCGGTTGCTCGGAACCATTGCCGCACTTCTGCATTTCGCCATGGCCCGCAGTCTACCGATTGTGTGGTCGTCAAAGTACCGGCCACACGGCACGATGACAAATACATGCTGACAGTATTGGCCATTCGCGTTTCCCGGCCTTAACCACTGAAGGAGACACAAATGACGAATTTGCTGCCCGCTCTTCACGAAGGGCACGCCTCCATCATCCTGCACAATCTCTTCAGAGATGCCCTTGAGGCCTATGATGATTGGGGCGAGGGGATGCCTGAACCCGTGGTTTCGTTCGAAGGCAAGGTGCTGCCGATCAGGCACGTTTTCGACCGGATGAAACCTTGCACCGACATCATGCCGGCAAACATGATCGGCATCGTCACCGACGGTCTGACCAAACCCTGGAGTGGTGACGGCCCGCTCGATGAAATGACGTTTTCGACGGCGGCGCGCGTCATGTCGGTTCTGACCAAGCGGCAGTTGCGTCGCTATGGCCGTGGCTCGATCGAGGTCTTTGCCGAACGTTTCAAGCCATCTCTGCACGTCGACGTCTGATCGCCGGAGCATTACAAACAGGCCGGAGAGCGGCAGCGCTCTTCGGCATTCGTATCGATCCTTATCCCCCTCGACAGAACAGCAGACCCGCTCGGTGGCATCTCGGCGCGCCGCCGCGGTCCGCCGGCAAGCCAATGCCGCCGAATCCCGCTTCCTAGTTTCTCCGCCTTTTCGTAAACACAAAAGCGAAGACGGCAACGGGGATGGTGGGGTCGGCATGAATTTTCGACAATTGGAAGTGCTGCGCACGTTGCTTGCCACCGGTTCCACGATTGCGGCGGCAAAGACCATGGGGCTCAGCCAGTCCGGTGTCAGCCGCCTGCTTCAGCAATTGGAGGAGGATCTTTCGCTGACCTTGTTTGCGCGCGACAAGGGCCGGCTGATCCCGACGCCGGAGGCGCTGAAGCTGTCTGAGGATGCTGAGCACATCCTGCTCGGGATCGATCGTTTCACCAATCTCGCCCAGGATCTTCGCAGCGGCGCCGTCGGCCCCGAGGTCGTGCGCATTGGCCTGCCGAACAGCATGTCGGAAAGCTTCGCCCCCGCAATGTTGGCCGACTACGCCAAGGACTTTCCGGGTGTTCGCGTCGAAACCTTCTTCGATACGACGGTGGCAATTGCCCGCCTGGTGGAGCAGCGCGTCATCGATTTCGGCTTCCTGCGCTACGAGGGGCAATTGAGCGCCAGCCTCGAAATGCAGCCGGTGGCGGGCGGCGTCAGCGTCTGCGTCATGGCGAAGAACCATCCGCTGACGGCACTCGACCATGTCACCCCGAAGGAGCTGAGGGGTATCCCGCTGATCTTGATCGGTCGTCGCCGGCCGACCCGGGTCATGCTCGACGAAATCTTTCGAAAGGCCGGCGTGCCGCAGAAGGTCAGGATCGAGACGCACAGCAACAGCTCGGCCTGCGCCTATGCCGCCCACGATCTCGGGGTGGCAATCATCAGCAGCTTTTTCGCCAACCTGCATCGGCACCTGCCGATCGAGATCAGAAGCTTTTCGCCGCACCTGACGCAGGATTTCGGCGTCGCGACCGCCGCCGGCGTGCCGCTGTCGATTGCGGCGCAGGCGATGATCGATTGCCTGAAAAGGCAAATTGCCGCTTCGCAGGAGCCGTAGGTGCATGCGAGGTCGGCGGCGCGCATGCGCCGCAATTGGCAAACCTTGCTTGCGACACTACATTGCCGGTCCATGCTTTGAGAGAGTGATAGATCATGTTCCAGGCTGCCGTAATCGACACAGGCAACAAGAGCGAATTCTACCGGGAACTGGCGCAGCAACTCGAAGCCCTGCTGCACGGTGAGCCCAACATGATCGCCAACGCCGCCAACACCTCGGCGCTGATGTTCCAGACGATGCCCGATCTCAATTGGGCCGGCTTCTACTTCCTCGACACCGATGACGAACTGGTCCTCGGGCCGTTCCAGGGCAAGCCCGCCTGCGTGCGCATTCCCGTCGGCCGCGGCGTCTGCGGCACGGCGGTGAAGGAAGGGCGATCGATCCTCGTGGAAGACGTGCACGCATTCCCGGGCCATATCGCCTGCGATGCGGCATCGCGCTCCGAACTCGTGGTTCCTGTCAGGCGCGATGGCCGGGTGATCGGCGTAATCGACCTCGACAGCCCAGAGCCTGCGCGCTTCGACCGGGACGACCAGGCCGGCATCGAACAACTAGCCGCGATCTTTGCGGCGGCGATCGGCTGAAGGCGATTGCTGTGAATGGTTTTTCAAGGGTTGGTCGGTTCTCGGGCCTGACTGCGCGATGACAGATATCCAAGATACCGTTGCGCCGACCGACGAGGCAGAGGCGCATGCCAGCGTCGCCCGCAAGATCGACATCGTCGTCATTGGCGCCGGTCAGGCGGGCCTGTCTTCGGCCTACCATTTGAGCCGGCTCGGGCTGTCACCGCAGATGCAATACGTCGTGGTCGACCGATCGCCGCAGCCGGGCGGCGCCTGGCAGTTCCGCTGGCCGTCGCTGACGCTCAGCACCGTCAACGGTATTCACGATCTGCCCGGCATGAAGTTTGCCGATGCTGTCGACACCAGCAAGGGTGAGGTTCACGCCGCCGTTGCGGTTCCGCAGTATTACGGCGCCTACGAGAAGGCATTCGACCTTCCGGTCCGCCGGCCGGTCGCCGTCAAGGTCGTTTGCGACAGGGGCGAACGTTTCAGGGTCGAGACCGACGCCGGCGTCTATGCCGCACGCGGCATCATCAACGCCACCGGAACCTGGGAATCCCCCTACATTCCGCGCTATCCGGGATCGGATTTGTTCAAGGGTCGACAACTGCACACGAAGGACTATCAGACTGCCGATGCGTTTGCCGGCCAGCGCGTGCTGGTCGTCGGCGGCGGCATCTCGGCGATCCAGCTTTTGGATGAAATATCGCAGGTGACGTCGACCACATGGGTCACGCGCGAGGAACCGGCCTTCCGTGACGCACCTTTCACGCCCGAGGTCGGGCGCGCGGCTGTCGCCATGGTCGAGGACCGTGTCCGCCGCGGTCTGCCACCGGGCTCGGTCGTTTCCGTCACCGGTATTCCGGTGACGCCGGCGATCCTGGCCGCCCGCGCACGCGGTGCGCTTGATCGTCAGCCGATGTTTGCCGAGCTAACCGGGCATGGTGTGCGCTGGCCGGACGGCCGCGAGCAGGCCTTCGACGTCATTCTTTGGAGCACCGGCTTTCGAAGCGCGCTCGATCACCTGGCACCGCTTCAACTGCGCAATGCCGATGGCGGCATCCTGATGACCGGCCGGCTTGCGACACAGGTGGCGAAGGACCCGAGAATTCATCTTGTCGGCTATGGCCCGTCTGCGTCCACCATCGGTGCAAACCGGGCAGGCGGCGCGGCTGCCCGTGAGCTTGCCGAACACCTTCATCTGCTTTGATTGCCCGCGGGCGCAAACTTCCGGATATTGGCGATCGGTACCCAGAATAAGTGTGCCCTGTTCAGCGTCCCGGCACGGCGCTGACGTTGGCCATGCGCCAATGCGCGACAGCGCAAAATATCGCTTGAGCCGGACGTTGCGTCATACCTTAAGCATGATTCTCGAGGCGGCTTGAACAGCCAAGCGCCTAGCGGGGCCAACCGAGTTTGCAGGCCCCCTCGTCGATGCTGACCGACGCTCTTGGCGCTCTGCGTCCAGCGGACGGTGACGCCAGAGATTTCGTCTGGCTGCGCATGAAGGTGACACCGAAGGATAGGGTCGCGGATGAAGGTGCAGGCAACGCAGAAGAAGCGGCAACCGGTTGCCATTGCCATGCGCCTTGTGGCGACCGGCATGGTGCTGGTCTTGCTCACCTTCGCTATCGTGTCGGCCGTCAGCGCCACGCGTCCACGCGGCGGCCACCTTTTTCCCAACCTCAAGATCGGATTCAATATGCGCTGGTGACCGAGGCGCGCAGCAAAGGGCCTTGCAGGTCGACGGGCGTTTCGGCAGGGCATGGCGCCCCGCCGTCTGCGCCTCCCCATCCCCCGTCGCGGTGTGTTGACCCGTGCTCGCCTGCTTCCGGCACATTTGACAAATGCGAGAACCGCTGCGCTCGAGCCGGTCGCTGCGATGGTCGGTGGAATAGCGTCGGGTTGATGCTCGAAGAGGGCTACCCCGACGGTTTGACCTTGGGTCAAGTTTTGCGTGGCTGTCGCGTCATCAGGCGGCGGCGACCCGGCAGCACCATCCGAACGCGGCACTAGTCCCACGAGGTTGCCGGACGCCTGGATGGAGAGCAACGATGCGGCCGCTTGGAAGCCCCGCTCCCTGAATATTTGTGCCCACGCAGGCAGGCTTTCGTTCGCTTCAGGTGCTGCAAGAACTATTCTGGCGTAGGCCATAACCAACGGCGCAACGTCGACGGAGCCAATCGACCCCATTGCCATCCCAACCTCTCGGGTGATGGCGGGATGCCGAGCAGTAGCAATCGCGACAAGGACGTGACGAGCGCCAATGAACTCATCTTTTCCCCCCGTTCGCCTTCGGATGGAAAATGCATCGTCGAAGCTGGCCGCGAGACCCGGCGAAAGAGCCAACGGCCTTCGTTGCATTGACTTCGGCCGCAACGCTCCGAGCAGCGTAGTCCGGCCAACCATTTCGGCTAGGATGCTAAAGGTGACGTGATTGGTGGTAGAGGCCCTCGAATGTTGACCAAGACGGAGAACTTCTTCGAGATAGCTGGAAACATCTGCAGTGGGCGGAGACGGGTAGTGTTCGATCGCTATGAGACCGCCAAGAACCATCTTTATCTCACGCGAAACATTCCCCATCTAAGAGCTCCGCAACTGTCTTCCACATCTGATTCGCCATTTTAGTCCCCCTAGGCTCCGTAGTTAGAGTAGTTCTTGTTACGATTTAGTTTGTGAGGGGGGGTGCACGTTAGCAGTTGCGGCGTTCCCAATTCGCGCGCCTCATACGAACACCGGTTTGACCCGCTGCCTCCATCAGGGGCTGGATCGGCGCTCCGGCATTCCAGCACCGTTGGTGAGCAATTCGAGAGTAGGACACAAATACGGAGACAGCGGCCTCCACGTTGAGCCGCGCGGGATTTCCGTCCAGGGCTCATGATGGCCAGAGCACGACCCTCGATGGGCACGACATTCTGGCGCTTCAACGGTTGGGTAGTCCAGCGGAACTCCCTAGCGATCGTCACTAGTGTTAGTGGAATTCTCTAGTGAGCTACCGGCAAATCTTAGTGGATTGCCATTCCTGTCCCTTGCGCCTTCAGGCGAACTGCCGACGACACAACGATCTCGGAGGCTTCGTCGCCTCAGATAACCGACGGGGTGGTGGCTATCATTCGTCTGTTAGCGGGGATTGCGTTGCGTCGAGACGTGCCAGTGATGTGACCAGCTTGGCTACGGCGTCACGCTGGGAGGCAGAAGCGATCTTGTCGAACTGGCCCGCCAACTTGAGAGCCGCTACGCTGACCGTCGGAACGGGTACTGTGTTGGTGCTCGCATCCACGTCAGCGAAGAGCTGTGCAATGCTACAATCGAGCGCCTGGGACATGGCGACCAGCTTGCTTGCCGAGATTCGGTTGATGCCCTTCTCGTATTTCTGAACCTGCTGAAATGTCAGCCCGAGCTTCTCGCCCAGCGTTTCCTGCGACATGCCGAGCATGTTTCGGATCTGCCGGACGTTGCGGCCGACGGTCACGTCGATTTCGTTTGGGGCCTTGGGATTAGGCATGATGGTCTCCTTCGGTGCAAAGTCGCGAGCGGGGGCGGAAAATGAGGTTCGAAGGTCCCTGTGTCTACTCCCAGAACTGACGGTTGTCAGTTTTAACGCGCACGAAGACCCATTTTCAGCAGTGGCGGGCACCGACGTGGCTTCCCAGTGCAGCTTACAAAAAGGGCGCTGAAAGTAGCTCATTGGGCATCGATCGGTGCCGCAGCTCCTAATTTGCGGTCGACAGGCAGGTGGACATTCACGCTGTTTGCACGCTAGACGAGGAAGAATAAATGTGTCGGTAGCAGCATCGGCATTAGGCGGTGAGAACGCGTGGCAGCCACAATTAAGGACATAGCGAGGAGAGCCGGGGTCTCCACTGCTACGGTTTCGAAGGTCCTGAATCGAAAGGATTCGGTGATCGGCGATGAGACGCGCCAGAAGGTTCTGTCGCTCGCACGTGAACTGAACTACACGCCGAACTCCCTGGCGCGCTCGCTCGTCACGCGGAAGTCCCATGTCATCGGCATTATCGTGCCCGATATCCTCAATCCTTATTTCACTGAATTGGTGAGGTCTTGCGACGATGCCGCCCGTCTGCGCGGCTATACGACGCTCGTCTGCAACTCTGAGGGGATAGCCGAGATTGAGACGGCGCATCTGACCTCCTTCGGCGGTCATCGCGTGGACGGGATACTGCTCGCAGCCAGCGACGTCGTTCCCGACACGGAGCTTCTCGACGCCTTGCGTATTCCCGTCGTGTGTATGGACCGGGAGATCGGTCCCCTGGCGCAACTCGTCGGTATCGTCGATACGGATTATCGAAGCGGCGCATATCAGGCGACGAGGCATCTCATTGAAAAGGGACATACCCGTATCGCGTTCCTAAGTGGCGCGCCGCATCGGTCGAACACCCAGATCCGTCTTTCGGGATACAAGGATGCCCTTAGCGAGGCGGGCATCGCTTTCGATCCGGATCTAATACGGTGCAAGGAGTTTCAGCACCGGTTCGGCCACCAGGCGACGCTGGACTTGCTCGATCACACGTCGTTTTCGGCGATCTGCTGCATGAATGACATGCTGGCGATCGGGGCGATGGTGGCCCTGCGGGAGCGCGGCAAGCGCGTGCCGGAAGACTGTGCCGTCATCGGCTTCGACAACATCTACCTCTCCCCACTGCTGGAGCACCCACTTTCCACAGTTGACAGGCGCATTGCTCATTCGGGCCGCGTCGCGACCGATGCCCTCATCGACTTCCTCGATGACGCCGATCGCACCCTCACGGCAGTCACCATTACCCCGACGGTCGTTAGTCGCACCACGACCTAGCATGAAACCGGCGGCGGGGCGTCGGTCTGCCTATTGAGCGCATAAGAAGCCCATCCGCTACTCATTCGCACGGGCCAAAGCTGCGCCGGGTTTGGTCCTCGATCACGTTTTTTAGCGATCCCTATGATGACGCTTGACGAAGCCGTTTCTGCACAGTTACACGTTTACCTGCGCTTAGGTACACGTTTAACTAACGCGAAAATGGCCGATTCATGATTGACAACGGAAATTTGGATTGGCATTTGTATAGACATTAAACCGGTCGAGCCGGAGCGGGCGTTCCGGTATCCAGGGAGGGGAATGACAATGCGGAAATATCTGATGGCAACGGTTGCACTGATGGCCATGGCTGCCAGCGCGACGGCGGCCGACTTCAATCCGGCGATCGTCTACGGAACGAGCGGCAAGTTCGATAAGTCGTTCAACGAAATGGCTTACACCGGCGCTGAAAAGTTCAAGGCGGACACCGGATCTGAGTATCGCGATTTTGAGGCACAGGCTGACTCCCAGGCGGAGCAGGGCATCCGCAACTTCGCAAGCCGTGGCTTCAGCCCCGTGATCGTTACGAACTTCGGTTACAAGGATCAACTGGCCAAGGTCGCCAAGGAATTCCCCGATATCGACTTCGTTATGCTCGATGACGTGGTCGATCTTCCCAATGTCCGGTCCGTGACCTTCAAGGAAGAGCAGGGCTCCTACGTCGTTGGCTTGATTGCCGCGCTTTCGTCAAAGAGCAAGGCCGTTGGCTTCATCGGTGGCATGGATATCCCGATCATCCGCAAGTTCGGATGCGGTTATGCGCAGGGCGCGGCTGCGGGCGGCGCGACGAACATCATACGTAACATGACGGGCACGACGAATTCCGCCTTCAATGACCCGGTCAAGGGAGGCGAGATTGCTGCCTCCCAGATGGGCCAGGGAGCGGACGTGATCTTCGCCGCGGCTGGCGGCACGGGCATCGGCGTCCTGCAGAAAGTAGCTGACACCGGCAAGTTCGCGATCGGTGTCGACTCCAACCAGAACTACATGCATCCGGGCGTCATGCTGACCTCCATGGTCAAACGCGTCGACGTTGCCGTCTACAGCGCCTTGAAGGATGCGAAGGAAGGCAGATTCACCGGCGGCGTGCAATCGCTGGGCCTGGCTGAAAATGGCGTCGACTGGGCACTCGACGAAAACAATCGCAGCCTGATCAGCCCGGAAGTCGAGGCGGCCGCCGCGAAGGCGAAGCAAGAGATCTCCGCAGGTACTCTCGAAGTCCACGACTACATGTCGGACGACAAGTGCCCCCTATAAGTGACCGTGGGGCGGGCGCAGTAGCGCTCGCCCAATCGGAGCCTTACCTGGAGGAGGCCATGCAAGCAGAAATCAGCTCCGCGAAGAACGTGTTGGAGCTTACCGGCATCAACAAGAGTTTCGGTTCGGTTGTTGCGAACAAGGATGTGAACCTCGCAGTCAAGGTGGGCAGCATTCACGGCATCGTTGGTGAGAACGGTGCTGGAAAATCGACCCTGATGTCGATTCTTTACGGCTTCTATCAAGCCGACACCGGCGCTATCCGGGTCGACGGCAGAGAGGTCGGAATTCCTGATAGTCGCGCAGCGATCGCTCACGGCATCGGCATGGTTCACCAGCATTTCAAGTTGGTCGAGAATTTCACCGTTCTGGAAAACATCATCCTCGGTGCAGAAGAGGGGGCTTTCCTTCCCTCCAGTCGGCGTAAGGCACGTCTCGAACTGCAACGTCTTGCCAAGGAATACGAACTGCAGGTCGACCTCGAGGCAATCACTGAAAACCTGCCGGTCGGGGTTCAGCAGCGCGTCGAAATCCTCAAGGCTCTCTATCGCCAGGCGCGAATTCTCATTCTTGATGAGCCGACCGGTGTTTTGACGCCAAGCGAGGCCGACCACCTGTTCCGCATCCTTCGGCGTCTTCGGGACGAAGGTAAGAGCGTTATCCTGATCACCCACAAGCTGCGTGAGATCATGGACGCGACAGATACGGTCTCGGTCATGCGGCGTGGCGAGTTGATCGCGACCGCCCCGACCTCCTCGATGACGAAGGAGAGCCTTGCAGAACTCATGGTCGGCCGACGTGTTCTGTTGCGCGTCGACAAGTCACCATCGAAGCCAGGAGAGGTCGTTTTCGATATCAGAGGCCTGAACGTTCGCGACCAGCGCGGTGTGCGTATGGTCAAAGACGTTTCTTTCTCTGTTCGCGCTGGAGAAATCGTTGGTATCGCAGGTGTGGCCGGTAACGGCCAAACGGAACTTCTCGAAGCGCTGGCCGGAAACTGCGTTCCGGAATCCGGTACAGTTCTTCTGAACGACGCGGAGATTGCCGCCGACCCGTTCAAGCGTCGAGAGGCGGGCGTGGCCCATGTGCCTGAAGACAGGCACGCAATCGGCCTCATCCTGTCGTTCCCGCTGCGAGAAAATGCCAGCCTCGGTTATCATCGGCGTCCGGAATTCGGAACAAGCCCGATGCTGAAGCGCTCGAAGCTTCAGCAATATGCCCAGGCGTACATTTCCGACTACGACATCCGGCCGCCGAACGCCGATCTGCGCACTTCGCTCTTCTCGGGCGGGAACCAGCAAAAGATCGTGTTGGCGCGCGAGATCGAACACGATCCGGCCGTACTGCTCGTCGGCCAGCCAACGCGCGGCGTCGACATCGGGGCCATTGAATTCATCCATCGAAGGCTGATCGAACTGCGCGACCAGAACAAGGCAATCCTTCTCGTCTCGGTCGAACTTGACGAGATCAGAGCGCTCTCCGACCGCATCCTCGTCATGTTCGATGGGGCGATCGTGGGGGAGGCGAGCCCGGACGCATCCGAGCGCGAGCTCGGCCTGCTCATGGCTGGCATTGCGGAACAAGATCAAGGGAGAGGCTAAGGTGGCCAGCTTTCTCAATATAAGGCGGATCGTCGATTTCGCGGTCCTGCCACTCATGAACGTTGCCGTCGCCCTGCTGATTTCAGGACTGGTGGTCCTTTTCGTCGGTCAGAATCCGCTTGAAGCGGTGGGCTATCTGATCAGCGGTTCGCTGGGATCAGGCGAGGGAATAGGCTTCACCCTCTACTTCGCCACCAGCTTTCTGTTCACAGGGCTGGCAGTGGCAGTTGCGTCTCACGCCGGTCTGTTCACGATCGGCGCGGAGGGGCAGGCTTATCTCGGCGGCCTTGGTATCGCACTCGTCTGCCTGTCGCTCGACCGCTTCGTCCCTTGGCACGTCACGCTGGTACCGGCCGCCGCGGCAGGCATGCTGTTTGGCGCAGCCTGGGCTTTCATTCCGGCCTATCTCCAGGCCAAGCGGGGCAGCCATCTCGTCATCACGACGATCATGTTCAACTTCATTGCCTCGTCCATTATGATCTATGTGCTGGTAAACCTGATCAAGGAACCGGGCAGCATGGCCCCGCAGACCCGCCTTTTCGATAAGGGTGGTCTCGTGCCGAAGCTGGGAGAAATCCTACCGGTCAACATTGGGACGGCACCACTGAACGTCAGCCTGTTCCTCGCCATCGCTGCCGCGGTCTTCGTCTGGGTCCTCATCTGGAAGACAAAGCTCGGTTTCGAAATCAGGTCGACAGGGGCCAACCCCGCCGCCGCACGCAATGCCGGGATCAGCTACGTCAAGATCACCATCGTTTGCATGCTGATCTCTGGCGCTCTTGCGGGTCTGGCTGGCGTCAACATTCTGATGGGTGATCTGGGCAAGCTCCAGCTCGATTTCCCGGCCGGTATTGGACTGGTCGGAGTTGCGGTCGCCCTCATGGGGCGTGGCCATCCTGTCGGGATCGCAATTGCGTCCGTTCTCTTTGGCGTCCTCTATCAGGGCGGAGCGGAAATCTCCTTCTGGATGCCGAACATTACACGCGAACTGATTATGCTCATCCAGGGATTGGTCATCCTCTTCGCAGGCGCGCTCAGCCTGATGTTCCGGAAATCAGTCTATTCGCTGGTCGATCTCTTCCGCGTCTCGAAACCGGAGGTCTGAGCCATGCAAGAGTTCCTATCTACAGTCATTCTTCTGCTCAGCTCGACCCTCCGCTTGTCGGTACCGCTCATCCTCTGCGGGTTGGCGGGTCTCTTTTCCGAACGGTCTGGACTGTGGGACATCGGCCTAGAGGGCAAGATGCTGTTTGCCGCCTTCGCTGCGGCAGCCGCTGCCTATCAGTTCGATTCCGCCTGGGTCGGATTGTTCTTCGCGATACTTGTGGCCGTTCTCCTCAGCCTCATCCACGGCTTCGCCTCCGTGACGCACCAGGGAAACCAGATCATTTCCGGGGTGGCGATCAACTTCATATCGTCAGGTCTCACGGTGCTTCTGGCCGTTGGCTGGTTCGCAATGGGCGGCAGAACCCCGCAACTCCAGCCGGAGGCGCGCTTCCCGACGGTGGTGCTTCCCTTCGTTGAGGAGATGCGGTCGGTTCCGGTAATCGGACCGATCTATGCCGACCTGATTTCCGGCTACAACATCCTGCTTTACGTCGCCTTTGCGGCGGTGCCGATCACGTGGTGGGTATTCCAGCAAACACGGTTCGGACTGCGCCTGCGCGCCGTCGGGGAAAACCCGGCTGCGGTTGATACCGCCGGTATCTCCGTCGATTGGCTCCGTTATCGGGCATTGCTCTGCGGCGCTGTTCTCTGCGGTATTGCCGGAGCCTATCTGTCGGTCGCGCAGTCGGCAGGGTTCGTCCGGGAAATGTCTGCTGGCAAGGGATACATGGCGCTGGCGGCATTGATCTTCGCCAAATGGCGTCCTGTTCCCGTCCTCTTCGCCTGCCTTCTTTTCGGCTTCCTTGAAGCTCTCTCGATCCGCTTCCAAGCGTTCGATTTCGGACTGGGGGCGGCGCTCTCGACGCAGATCGTCCAGTCTCTCCCGTACCTGCTCACCGTAGTTCTTCTCGCCGGTTTCATGGGCCGCGCAATCCCACCCAAAGCCGGTGGTATCCCTTACACGAAAGATCGTTGAATGACCGAACGTATTATCATTGATTGTGATCCTGGCGTTGACGATGCCGCGGCTCTCATGCTCGCCTTCGGGTCGAGCGAGGTCGAGATACTCGGCATCACCGCAGTCGCAGGTAACATCCCGCTCGAAAAGACCGAGGCCAATGCACGGCTGATCTGCGAACTCGCTAACCGGACGGATATCCGCGTCCTCCAAGGCTGCGGCCGACCGCTGCTTTATCCCGACCGCGCCGGTGTTACCGTCCATGGCGCTGACGGCTTGGGCGACATTGGCCTGCCGAGGCCGACTTCGGCACCCGCCGAACGTACCGCTGTCCAATTCATCATCGATCAGGTACGAGCCGCGCCGGGGGAGGTGACTCTCGCTGTGCTCGGCCCCATGACCAATATCGCCGTCGCCCTTTCGATCGATCCCGGCATCGCGCCGATGATCAAGCGCATCGTCTTCATGGGCGGTGCCGCCTTCTGCCCGGGCAACATTAAGGAACGTGCGGAGTTCAATTTCTACTTTGACCCGCATGCGGCGCAGGCGGTGGTGGCTTCCGGCATCCCAATGGTCATGTTCGGACTCGACGTCACCCACAAGGCGATCATCACCAAAGAGCGCACAGAACGCCTGAAACGTCTCGGCAAGATCAGCGGCACCATCGCCGACATGCTAACCGCCTACGGCGCTGGCGATCCTTGCCTGCACGATCCCTGCGTCATTGCCTATCTCATCGAGCCGGAGATCTTTTCCGGCGTCGAAGGTTTCGTCGAGGTTGATTGCAACTCGCCGCTCGCGATCGGACAGAGTGTCGTCAGCGTCACCCCGCGGGAGCTCGCTGGCCGCGCACCGAACTGCCTGGTGATGACGGAGGTGGATCACGACCGGCTGTTTGCACTCCTTGAAGAGCGTTATGCCCGGGTGGAAGCACAAGCTGCTTAAGGCCGCCGGGCGGCAGTGGGTAACGAAAACAATATGAAAGAGTTCAGAGGGCCGACCACAAATCGGCCCTTTTCTTTAAGGGTCTCAGCGAACGTTCTGGACCGCAAGCGAGAGAGATCTCAGCACTGGAACTGCTAGCCGGGAATCCGCTCAACCAAACCACCAAACCGAGGTTTTGAGGGCTTGGTTACCCATCATAGCGGCCTGCCGCGCGCGTGATTGCCGCCGGGGATACCCGGAGCATGTGCGATGAAGGGTTGTCTTTGATGGTGATCGCCTATTGGAGGATGAGGTGTATCGATCGAGAGACCATGGGGGCGGAAATGACAGATGAACCAAGTTTCCAGCATCTCAACGATCTGCCAAAGCGTAACAAAAGCCACGACACCGAGGGTGTCGCCCAAGCCGCCTTCGAGACATGAAAGCGGTCGTGATGAGCCGATCTTTCAAAGAGACTTCGTCGAATCGAACCCATAACGGGCGGGATGTGTGGTCCGGCGGCAACCTTCGACTCTGGAAGCCCAGCCGCGAGCGACGTTGATGCCTACGGTTCAAAGCCCACAGCCTCCGGGGCACACCACGACACCCAAACTGACGTCTCAAATCGCCAGCCAACCCCCGCTTGCTCGCAAGCAGGTTCTGATCCGCTAGATGCCTGTTTTTATGCGGTTCTCGTGAAATGACTTTCTAAAGGCACCTTCAGCTCATGGAGTTGGGCCTGGCGCTATTGGTCAAGGGCACATCCAGTCGGGGTGTCATCCCTTCGTCATAGAGCTATGACGATTCCTCATAATATTGCGCAGTTTTTTCCATTCGATCATAGTTGTTTCAAGAAAAGCCGGCAGGAAGGCCGAATCGCGATGTTGCGCCAGGCCGTTCTCAGTACGGGGAACCCATGATCAAGTTCATACTCAACCGCCTCGTGATGGCGATACCGACGATCGTCATCGTCTCGGTCGCCGTGTTCACGCTTATCCGTCTCATTCCCGGCGATCCGGCAGCGCTGATGCTCGGCGATATGGCCGAGCCGCAGCAGATTGCCGAAATGCGCAGTGTGCTCGGCCTCGACCGCAGCATTCCCCAGCAGTTCGTCATCTGGGCCGGCAATATCCTGTCCGGCGACTTCGGCCGCTCGATCGTCACCGACGAACCGGTCCTGCACCTGGTGCTGAGCCGCTTCATGGTCAGTGCCGAGATCGTCGCCATCGCCGTGTTGCTGGCGAGCCTGATCGCGGTTCCCGCCGGCGTCATCGCCGCCTGGCGACAGAACAGCCTGACGGACCTGGCTCTGGTCGGAACAGCCACCGTGCTCCTGTCGATCCCGACCTTCTGGCTCGGCCTGCTTTTGCTGCTTGCCTTCGGGCTGAAGCTCGGCTGGTTGCCGGTGCTCGGCTACGTGCCGATCTCGGAAAACTGGAAGGCGGGTCTGCTCTACCTCGTCCTGCCGGTCATGACGCTGGTCATCCATGAAATGGGCGTGATCATCCGCATGGCGCGCGCCTCGACGCTCGAAGTTCTTCGCCTCGATTACATCACTCACGCCCGTGCCAAGGGCCTGTCGGAAAGTGCCGTGCTCTGGAAGCACGCCTTCAAGAATGCCTTCGGCCCAACCTGGACGATGATCGGCCTGATTCTCGGCAATCTGCTCGGCGGCATCGCGGTCATCGAGACGGTTTTCACGATCCCGGGCCTTGGTCGTCTGATGGTCGACAGCATCTTCCAGCGCGATTACCCGGTGATCCAGGGCTGCCTGCTGCTCGTCGCCTTCTCCTATGTCGTCGTCAACCTGGTGGTCGACCTTCTCTATCCTCTCTTCGATCCGCGGGTGGTGGCAGAATGAGAAAGTTCACGTTCAACGGCGTCATCGGCGGCGGCCTCATCGCCGCACTCGTCATCACCGCACTGATCGGCGTGTTCTGGACGCCCTACGATCCCTCGGCGCTCGGCTTCACCTCGCGCCTGGCCGCCCCCGGTGCCGCCCATTGGCTCGGCACCGACGAGTTCGGCCGCGACGTCGCCAGCCGGCTGATGATCGGCGCCCGCGCCAGCGTCTGGATCGGCTGTCTGACGGTCGCTTTCGCCGTCATTTGCGGCACGCTGATCGGCCTTGTCAGCGGCTATGCCCGCGGCTGGGTCGATGGCGTCATCATGGCCGTCAACAACGCGCTGCTCGCCTTCCCGGGCATTCTTCTGGCGCTTGGGCTGCTGGCCGTCTTCGGTGCCAACCAGTACGGCATCATCTTCGCGCTCGGCATCGCCTATACGCCGTCGATGGCGCGGGTCGTGCGCGGCGCGGTCCTTTCGCTGCGCGAACGCGAGTTCATCGAGGCCTCGCGCGTGATGGGCAATGGCGAGATCTACACCATGCTGCGCCATATCCTGCCGAATTGCCTGGCACCGATCACCGTGCTTGCGACCTCGATGTTCGGTTGGGCGATCCTGTCGGAAAGCGCGCTGTCGTTCCTCGGCCTCGGCGTACCGCCACCGGCACCGACCTGGGGCAACATGCTGGCCGCCGGCCGCCCGTTCATCGAGCAGGCCGTCTGGCTCGGTTTCTTCCCCGGCCTCTGCATCGCGCTGACATTGCTCGGCATCAACCTTCTCGGCGACGCGCTCCGCGACAAGCTCGACCCCCGCATGCGAGGCCTGAAATGACCGGCAGTTCCCTTCTCAGCGTTCGCGACCTGTCGCTGGCCGTCGCCCATAACGGCAACCAGGTGGTGAAGAACGTCAGCTTCGACGTCGGTGCGGGTGAAATCGTGGGCATCGTCGGTGAATCCGGTTCCGGCAAGACGCTCGCAACCCGGGCCATCATCGGCCTGATCCCGCCGGCCGTTCGCCATGTCGGCGGCACGATCAGCTACCGCGGACGTGATGTCCTGTCCCTGAAGGATCGTGACCTCCGGCGCTTGCGCGGCGGCGAGATCGGCGTCGTGTTCCAGGAGCCGATGACTTCGCTCAACCCGTCGATGACCATCGGTAGGCAGCTCGAAGAAGGCCTGATCCTGCACACGAAGATGAGCACCGACGAACGTCGGGCTGCTATCCTCGACATGCTCAAGCGCGTTGGCCTGCGCGAGCCGGAGCGGGCGCTTGCCGCCTATCCGCACGAGTTTTCCGGCGGCATGCGCCAGCGCATCATGCTGGCCTCCGTCATGCTCCTGAAGCCGGCCCTGCTGATCGCCGACGAGCCGACGACCGCGCTCGACGCCGTGGTGCAGCGCGACGTCATGGAACTGATGGTAGAACTGACCAAGGCGGAAGGCACGGCCGTCCTGCTGATCAGCCACGACCTGCCGATGGTGGCGCGTTACACCAACCGCTTCGTCGTCATGGAAAAAGGCGTCATCGTCGAGCAGGGTACGACTGAGGATATCCTCAGCGCCCCGGAACATCCCTACACCCGCAAGCTGCTATCCTCGCTGCCGTTTCGCGCCGCGCCGCGCAAGCTCGATATGTCCCGCACGCCAATGGTGTCGGCGCGCAACATCGTGGTCGAATATCCCGGCCGCAAGGGTCTCTTCCGCAAGCAGGCGCCGAAGCGCGCGCTGCACGGCGTCAGCGTCGATATTCATGTCGGCGAAGTCGTTGCCCTTGTCGGCGGCTCCGGTTCGGGCAAGACGACGCTTGGGCGCACCATCGCCGGTCTTGTCCAGCAGAGCGAAGGCGATATCCTTTTCCAGGGACGCGAACGCAGCGCCGACTGGCGTGACTATCGGCTGAACTGCCAGATGGTGTTCCAGGACCCCTATTCCTCGCTCGACCCGCGCATGACCATTCAGGCACTGGTCGAGGAGGCGCTGCGACTGGTGCCCGGCCTGGACGGGGCGGCCAAGCGCAAACGGGCGCTCGAAACACTCGACGAGGTCGGTCTTGGCGGCGATTTCGCCAATCGCTATCCGCATGAGCTTTCCGGCGGCCAGCGCCAGCGCGTTGCCATTGCCAGGGCGATTGCCCGCCGGCCGAAGTTCCTGATCGCCGACGAACCGGTCTCGGCTCTTGATGTGACGGTGCGGGCGCAGGTGCTTGAACTCTTCTCCGATCTGCAGAAGCGCTACGGCTTTTCCTGCCTGTTCATCAGCCACGATCTCGGCGTCGTCGAGCAGGTCGCCGACCGGGTGATCGTCATGCAGGACGGCCGCATCGTCGAACAGGGCGATCGCGACCGGATCTTCGACCAGCCGCAGGAGGCCTATACGCGCAAGCTGCTGTCGGCGATCCCGGCGCTCGATCTCAACCAGACGGGTGGCGTCACCCTCAAATGGCGCCTGGAGGCCTGACATGACTGTCGCGATCAAAACCGCCACGATCTCCGAACAGCTTCATGCGATTGCCGACGCCCAGCCGTTCATCACCCGTTTCCTCGTCCGCAATCTGCAGACCGGCGAGACGATCGGACGCGGCGAAAACGAAGAGACGCCGTCGGCAAGCACCCGCAAGACCTCGATCATGATGGCGGCGCTGAAGGCGGCGCACGAGGGTCGGCTCGATCTCGATGCATCCATCACCTACGAGGAGCGGCTGAAGCACGAGGTCGCGAGCGGCATGTTCCGCTACATGACCCCTGGTATCGTCATTTCACTGCGCGATGCCATCGTCGGCATGATGGTTCTGAGCGACAACGTCTGCACCAAGATGGTGCTGGAGCGGCTGACGCTGGAAGAGGTCGACAGCTACTGCAAGGCGATCGGCATGGCAGGTACCCACCATCGCTTCCTGATCCCACCGCTTGGGCTGAAGCAGGACCATTCGCTGGGTGAAGTCACGACGACGACGGCCAGCGACCAGATCTTGCTGCTCGAGGCGATCCTTGCCGCCGAGAACGATGAGGCCGCCGCTGCCCGTTTGGGCACATCCGTCGAGCTCTGCCGCTTTGCGCTGCAGACGTTGAAGAACCAGGTCCTGCGTTACGGCATCCGCTCGCGCCTGCCTTTCGAGGTTGTCGCCGCCAGCAAGTCCGGCCGCGGCAAGCGCGGTCGCATGGATACGGGCCTCGTCTATCGCGACAACAGGCCGCTCTACGCCATCGCCGTTTTCACCGACGCCGTACCGCATGTGATGGCCGACGGCACGCCCGGCTACACCATCGCGCTCGAAACCATCGGCCTGTTGTCCAAGGCCTGCTGGGACGCGTTCTGAGCCGAGATCAACCGTAACAAACCAAAAAGAAACAACTGGAGAAGAGTGGAACAATGAAAAACATCTTCCTTGCCGGCACGATCCTGATGAGTGCTGTCGGCTTTGCCGAAGCGCGTGACCTCGTCGTCGCGCAGAGCTCCGATATCCGCAGCAACGTGCCGGGCGTCAATCGCGACGGCAACACCGATTCCGTGATCTTCCATATCGTCGAGGGTCTCGTCGGCTACGCCGAGAACGGCGAAGTCAATCCGCTCGTCGCCAAGAGCTTCGAGGTGTCGCCGGATGGCCTTACCTACACCTTCAAGCTGCGCGACGACGTGAAGTTCCACAACGGTAATGCGGTCACGGCCGACGACGTCGTTTGGAACTGGAACCGCTACATGGCCGCAGACACCAAGTGGACTTGCGCCGGCGATTTCGACGGCAGCAAGACCATCAAGGTTGCGGCGGTCACGGCCGTCGATCCGTCCACGGTCACGATGACGATCGAAAAGCCCTCGGCAGTGTTTCTCGGCCTGATGGCGCGCCCTGAATGCGGCTACACCGGCATCATCGCCAAGGAGTCTGTCGGCGCCGACGGCGCGTTCGTTGCGCCCATTGGCACCGGACCGTTCAAATGGGCCGAGTGGAAGAAGGGCGAATATGTCCGTCTCGCAAAGAACGACGCTTACGTTTCGCCAGCCAATGACGGCAAGCCGGATGGCATGGTCGGCTCCAAGCGGCCGCTGGTCGACGGTATCAAGTTCATGGTCATTCCCGATGCCTCGACGGTGAAGACCGGTCTGCTCTCGGGCGCGCTCGACACGGCCGAAGTCTCCGCCGACCTGATCTCGGAGTTCAAGGACAGCGAGACGATGCAGCTCATCGTCAAGCGCAACAACGGCAAGAACCTCCTGTATTTCCAGACCCGCGACAAGGTGCTGAGCAATGTCGCCGTGCGCCGGGCCATGGCCGAAGCTCTCGACCTCGACCAGTTGGTTGCAGCGGTGTCGAACGGCACTGGTGAGACCAATGGCTCGATGGTTTCGGCGGACTCAATCTTCTATTCGGATGTGCAGAAGACCAAGACCCCGATGGACCTGGAAAAGGCCAAGAAGGATCTGGCGGATGCCGGCTACAATGGCGAGCCGATCACCATCATTGCCAACAAGCGCGGCAACGTGCCGAGCTTCCCGGCGGCGGTCGTCGCCCAGGCGATGATGCAGCAGGTCGGTCTCAACGTGCAGATCGAAGTGCTCGACTATGCGACGCAGGTCGACCGTCGCCGCTCGGGCAACTACCAGGTCATCTCGCAGTCGGTCGCGCCGCGTCTCGACCCAGCGCTGATGTATTCCTTCTACGTCGGCAACAAGGACAAGAACGCCTCGTTGATGTGGGATAATCCGAAGGCGATCGAGCTGATGAAGGCGGCCTATGTCGAGGCCGATCAGGCCAAGCGCCAGGCGATCTTCGACGAGTTCCACAAGCTGATGCTCGAGGAAGTCCCCGGGATCTTCATGTACGACATGGTCGATATCTGGGGCGCGACGAAGAAGCTGCACGGCGAGCCCGTCTGGCAGTCGAACACACGGCTCTGGGAAGTCACGCTCGACGACTAGAGCATTTCCAGGAAAAGTGCGGAGCGGTTTTCCGTCAGGAAATGCGTAAAGACAGAGACTTAGAGCGTTTCTCCAAATCGCAAACGCTCTAAATCGGCGCCTGATCCGATCCTGTTCTCAGTGGCGGCATCCGTGCCGCCACCTTCCACCTCAAGATAGAAATGCCAATGCGGCCGGCGCCCTGTCGCCCGCAAGAGGAATGCCTATGCCCCAGCCATCCGTCGTCGCCGCTCTTTCCGATATCGTCGAGCAGTTGAAGCCCGAATTCGCAGCGATGAGCGATGCGATCTGGGACTACGCCGAACTGAGCTTTCGCGAGCACAAATCGGCGGCAACGCAGATCGCCATGCTGGAGAAGCACGGGTTTCGCATCACGCGGGGAACGGCCGATATCGAGACGGCCTTTACCGGAGAGGCTGGCGAAGGCGGACCAGTGATTGCCCTTCTCGGCGAGTTCGACGCGCTGGCTGGCCTGAGCCAGATCGCCGGTATTGCCGAGGAAAAGCCGCTCTCGCACGGCGGCACCGGCCACGGCTGCGGCCATAATCTGCTGGGCACAGGGTCGCTACTCGCCGCCGTGGCGTTGGCCCGCTATCTGCGCGAAAACAATCTGCCGGGGACGGTCCGTTACTACGGCTGCCCTGGCGAAGAAGGCGGCTCCGGCAAGACCTTCATGGCGCGTGCCGGCGCCTTTGCCGATGTCGATACCGCGCTCACCTGGCATCCGGCGCCCTTTAACGGCGTGCGCTCGACCAACAATCTCGCCGTCCTCGAAATCTACTATCGTTTCAAGGGGGTCGCGGCACATGCCTCGAACGGCGCCCATCTCGGGCGCAGCGCCCTCGACGCGCTGGAACTGATGAACATCGGCGTCAACTTCCTGCGCGAGCACATGCCGCAGGATTGCCGTGTGCATTATGCGATCACCGATGCCGGCGGCACGGCGGCCAATGTCGTCCAGGCGCGCGCCGAAGCGCTCTACCTCGTGCGTGCACCGCAAATGCCCGAGGCGCTTTCGCTGGCGACCCGCATCGACAAGGTCGCCAGGGGCGCTGCGATGATGACGGAGACGGAGGTCGAGATCGTCTTCGATCGCGCCGCCACCAATCTGTTGCCGAACATCACGCTGGAAACGGCTATCCATCAGAACATGGTGGCACTCGGCCCGGTTCCCTTCGACCAGGGCGACGTCGAGTTTGCCCGCGAGATCCAGAAGACGATGACGCCGGAGGCGATCGCCAGCAGCATCCGGCTTTACCAGATCAAAGGCGACGTCTTTGCCAACAGCCGCATGGATGGATCAAGTGGTCTCCATCTCGGTCTTCGCGATTTCGAGGGCCAGTCTCATTTTCGCGCCGGTTCGACCGATGTCGGCGACGTCAGTTGGGTGACGCCGACGGCGCAATGCTGGGCACCTGCCTGGGCGATCGGCACGGCCCCGCACACCTGGCAGGTGGTGGCGCAAGGCAAGAGCCCGGCGGCGCACAAGGCTTTCGCGCATGCCGCCAAGTCCCTGGCAACGACCGGTCTTGATCTCATCCTCGATCCGGACCTGCTGGCACGCGCGAAGGCCGAGTGGCGCGAAAAGACCGAGGGCACCCCCTACCAGTGCCCGATCCCGGATCATATCGGTCCCAAGCTCTGATCATCTGACAATATTGCCATCACACGATGTTCCAATGAAGCCGCCGCCCTCGGGCAGGCGGCTTTTCTGTATCCTTCGCCTCGTAACAACAGAGGATTGTGTGCGCCGGGACGTTCGAATTCGGCCCGACGCCTTGACGCGAATCATTGTCTCCGGCATCACTGTTACGGAAATTTGTGAATATGTGCCATTTAGGCGTATCTGAATTAAATCTCTGTTAGTGCCTCCCGGCGTGACCACGCGAGAAGGCACGCAAGGAGCACGGCGGGAATGGATATGACGGTAACACAAGCGCGACCCGAGACGGATCTTTCCCATGCCAGGCAGCCGGCGGATGAAGCAATCGCCGCTGATGCCCGTGCCCTTTCCGAACAGCTGAAGGCGATGCGGGAGCGGCTGTTCCCGCCAACCGCGATGAAGACCCTTCGCAGCTTCACCTCCGGCGAGGCCGCCAAGCTGATCGGCGTCTCCGACGGCTACCTGCGACAACTGTCGCTCGCAGGCGAGGGGCCGCAGCCCGATACCGGCACCGGCGGCCGTCGTTCCTATTCGCTCTCCGATATCAACGCGCTCCGCCGCCACCTCGCCGAGCAGGCGCTTGCCAAGGGCAATGCCACCAAAGCGCGCAGCTACCTGAAATGGCGCGACCGCGAGCGCGGTGAACACTTGCAGGTCATTTCCGTCACCAACTTCAAGGGCGGCTCCGGCAAGACCACCTCGTCGGTCCATATCGCGCAATATCTCGCCATGACCGGCCACCGGGTTCTGGCCGTCGACCTCGACCCGCAGGCGTCGCTTTCGGCCCTGTTCGGCTACCAGCCGGAACTGGACCTCACCGGCAACGACACGCTCTATGGCGCAATCCGCTACGACGCCGAAGCACGGCCGCTGAAGGACATCATCCGCCCGACCTATTTCGACGGGCTCGATCTGGTGCCCGGCAATCTGGAACTGCAGGAATTCGAGCATACGACACCGCAGGCGCTCAGCGCCCGCCACAATGGCTCGGAGGCCGGCCCGTTGTTCTTCGCGCGGGTTCAGGCGGCACTGGCAAGCGTTGCCGACGATTACGACGTCGTCGTCATCGACTGCCCGCCGCAGCTCGGCTATCTCACGCTGTCGGCGCTTTGCGCCTCGACATCGGTGCTGGTCACCGTGCATCCGCAGATGCTCGACGTCGCGTCGATGAACCAGTTCCTCTACATGACCTCGGATTTGCTCAGCGTCGTGCGCGAGGCGGGCGGCGAACTCAATTTCGACTTCCTGCGCTATCTCGTCACCCGCTTCGAGCCGAACGATGGTCCGCAGGCGCAGATCGTCGGTTTCATGCGCTCGCTGTTTGGCGACCGCGTCCTGACTTCGGCGATGGTCAAGTCGACTGCCGTCTCCGACGCGGGCCTCACCAAACAGACGCTCTACGAAGTGGGCCGGGAAAATTTCACGCGCGCCACCTACGACCGCGCAATCGAATCCTTGAATGCCGTCAACGGCGAGATCGAAGCTCTCATTCATGCGGCCTGGGGGCGCTAAGAGACATGGCTGGCAACCGCAAGAACGAACTGCGTGCCCTTTTTTCCGGAAACGTAGCCCCGGCCGCGCCTACAGCCGAGCAGAATTTGGCCGCGCCGGCCGAGGCGGCAGGCCCGAAAGCCGTATCTCCGCCTGCCGAAACTCCTCGGGCGGCATCGGGCGCCATCAAGGCCATGGGGCTTTCGCTTGGCAGCATCACGCGTGAGGCCGAGGAGGCCCGGTCGCTGCGCGAGGCGCTGCATCAGGGCGAACGGGTCGTGGAGCTCGATCCCGATCTGGTCGACGCCTCCTTCGTCGGCGACCGCCTGACCGACGGCGAACTGGACGATCCGGATTTCCTGGCTCTCGGCGACAGCATTCGCGAGAACGGCCAGCAGTCGCCGATCCTGGTGCGCCCGCATCCCGAAAAACACGGCCGCTATCAAACCGCCTATGGCCACCGCCGGCTGAACGCCGTCCGCAGCCTCGGCATCAAGGTCAAGGCCATCGTTCGACCCTTGACGGATGACGAACTCGTGCTGGCGCAAGGCAAGGAAAACGCCGAGCGCCGCAACCTGTCGTTCATCGAGCGGGCGCTGTTCGCGTCTGCCCTTTCCGAACGTGGTTTCGACCGCAAGGTCATCGGCGACGCGCTTGCCGTCCAGAAGAGTGAGCTGTCGCGGCTGATCCAGGTTGCCGAAAGCGTTCCGCTGCCAATCGCCCGGGCGATCGGTCCGGCGCCCAAGGTCGGCCGCGAGCGCTGGATGGCGATCGGGGCTCTGCTTGAGGGCGAGCCGGCACGGCAGAAGGCTGAGGAAGAGATAAGCCTGAGGCGGTTCCTCGAAGCCGACAGCGACCGGCGCTTTCAGCTCGTCTTCGCGCGGCTGTCGCGCGCCGACAGGCAGGATCCGGCCAAGCCGGAGGTGCTCAAGGACGAAAACGGCCGGGCCTTTGCCAAGCTGAAGCGGGACGAAAAGAGCGCCCGGATCGAGTTTTCGC
The DNA here is from genome assembly GCF_059419585.1 of Ensifer sp. GW821-FHT05G01. Taxonomy (NCBI): domain Bacteria; kingdom Pseudomonadati; phylum Pseudomonadota; class Alphaproteobacteria; order Hyphomicrobiales; family Rhizobiaceae; genus Ensifer; species Ensifer sp. GW821-FHT05G01. Next base: position 458,715 of record NZ_JBWKSC010000002.1, read on the forward strand.
CGGATGTCAGCCCGGACTTTGTCGACGAGGCGATCGCGCTGCTGGCCAAGCATCACGCGGCCTTCCTGGTGGCGCGCCGGAGCTGATCGCTCGGGATTGTCGCACACTTTCGGCGGTCATTCTCGGGCCGGCGTGACCTCGTCACGCTGGCCCGATTCGTCGTGGCCTCTGTCTCCGACTGAAGCGGCTCGCCCCGCTATGCCGGAGCGTCCCAGAATGGGGATCCGGAAGAAATATTTTCGACCCCATGCCGTCAGCGACAGAATGGCGCGATGCCCTTGGGCGGGATGGGGATTGCGGGCGTTTCAGCGGCTGTTTTGCCGGGTTGAGCGGCGCGCCGGACGTCTTTCGCGCGGCCGTTGGAAGGGACTTGTTAACCTTCATTTTCTATCGCTTAGCAGGCCCCTCGGCGATGTCTCTAGCTCTTCCAGGACCCATGCGTATTCCCAGGACAAACTTCTCTCAGGCAGCTTTGCATGATGCAAACCAGGCGGATTACTATGACGATCCGCAGGACGGTGCGTTGAGCGATATGCCCACCCATGACGTGGAACCCGTCGATCCCTACCAGCTGTACGAGGCGCCTGCCGCGCCTCGCAGACCCGCCAACCTGCAATCCGATGCGACGGCACATGTCGGCCGCGCGGCCCGTCTCTATGGTCAGGGCACGGCCTATGCGCCCGCCCAGGTGACGACGTCGACCGACGAGCCGCTGCCGACCCTGTCGGAGATCGCCGGCCACTACGGCGATTCGACCTGGGAGAGCCATTTCTTCCTGGCGCCCAATGTCCGCTTCACCCGCACGCCGGAACGCGAATTTACCAAGCGCCGCGCGCCTTCGGACAGCGAGAGCGAAGCGATAGCCGAAGAAAACTGCGCGCCGGTTGAAACCGTCGTTGCCGAGATTGCAGCAGTCGAGGTCGCGCCGATGGCCAACGAGGTGGCCCCGGTGACCGTCGAGGTTGCTGTGCCGGCCGAAGCGCCAGTGATCTTCGCTGCGCCCGTGCCCGCGCCGGAGCCGGCTCTGCCATCCTACAGCCCGTCCGAGCTGCTGCGCGTGCTCACGAGCCAGCTTCCGCATTGGTCGTCTGCATCCAAGGCAGAGGCCGCCAATGCAGTTGCTATTGCTGATGTTGCGACTCAGCCGGCCCCGACCGTCGACGAAGCGCCTGTGGCGATTACGCTACCGTCGATAACCGTCGAGCCGCTGGCGATCGCCGAACCTGCAGACCCCACGACAGAGCGCCCGACCGACACGCGCATGTCATTCCTGTCTGACTTCGCCTTCTTCGAATTTGGTCCATCCACCGGGGATGACGAACCGGCCGACGCGGCAACTGCGCAGCCGAAGCCTTTCGTCGAGACCGCAGCGCCGGTCTCCTTTGCGCCCGCTCCCTTCGTGTCGGTACCGGCTTCGAACGCGGCCCCCATCAAGGCCGTTGAAATCAGGCGTATGCCGCCAACGGCGATCACGTCGCTTTTCCGCGTCGTCGAATGCCGTCCTGCGGCCGTTACCCCATCGATGCCTGCTGCTGTGGAGATGGCGCCGGTAGAACCGGTCTCGGTCGAACCTGTTCGCGATGCGCCAGCACCCGTGATCGTGCCGTCTGAAATCGCATCGGTTCCGCCTGTTGTCATCGAACCGGCCGAAATCACCACACTGATGCCCGAAGAAGAGCCGGTTCGTACGGTTACGACTGTCTCCAAGGCGGCGATCACCATGCCTGCGCAGGTCTCGCGCGCACCGTCGATGCTGCCGCCGATCGGCGTCACCGAGCGTTTCTCTCAGGCCGACGGCTATGAGTTCCCGTCGCAGGATCTGTTGCAAGAGCCGCCGGAAGGGCGGGGCTTCTTCATGTCGCAGGAGCAACTCGAGCAGAATGCAGGGCTCCTCGAAAGCGTGCTCGAAGATTTCGGCGTGCGCGGCGAGATCATCCACGTCCGGCCCGGCCCGGTCGTCACGCTCTACGAATTCGAGCCGGCACCCGGCGTCAAATCTTCGCGCGTGATCAATCTGGCCGATGACATCGCCCGCTCGATGTCGGCGCTGTCGGCCCGTGTCGCGGTTGTCCCCGGGCGCAACGTCATCGGCATCGAACTGCCGAATGCGACCCGCGAAACCGTCTATTTCCGCGAGCTGATCGAATCCGTCGATTTCCGCAAGACCAACTGCAAGCTGGCGCTGTGCCTCGGCAAGACGATCGGCGGCGAACCCGTCATCGCCGAACTCGCCAAGATGCCGCATCTGCTCGTCGCCGGCACCACCGGCTCGGGCAAGTCGGTGGCGATCAACACGATGATCCTGTCGCTGCTCTACCGGTTGAAGCCGGAAGAATGCCGCCTGATCATGGTCGATCCGAAGATGCTGGAACTCTCCGTTTATGACGGTATCCCGCACCTGCTGACGCCCGTCGTCACCGATCCGAAGAAGGCCGTCATGGCGCTGAAGTGGGCGGTGCGCGAAATGGAGGACCGCTATCGCAAGATGTCGCGCCTCGGCGTTCGCAACATCGACGGCTACAACCAGCGCGCCGCCGCTGCCCGCGAAAAGGGCGAGCCGGTGATGTGCACGGTCCCGGCCGGCTTCGAGAAGGGCACCGGCGAGGCGCTGTTCGAGCAGCAGGAAATGGATCTGGCGCCGATGCCCTATATCGTCGTCATCGTCGACGAGATGGCCGACCTGATGATGGTCGCCGGCAAGGAGATCGAAGGGGCGATCCAGCGGCTGGCGCAGATGGCGCGTGCTGCCGGTATCCACCTGATCATGGCGACGCAGCGGCCTTCGGTCGATGTGATCACCGGCACGATCAAGGCCAACTTCCCCACCCGCATCTCCTTCCAGGTGACCTCGAAGATCGACAGCCGCACCATCCTTGGCGAACAGGGTGCCGAACAACTGCTCGGCCAGGGCGACATGCTGCACATGCAGGGTGGCGGGCGGATTGCCCGTGTCCATGGTCCGTTCGTTTCGGACCAGGAAGTGGAACATGTCGTCGCCCATCTGAAGACCCAAGGCCGGCCTGAATACCTTGAAACCGTCACCGCGGACGAAGAGGAAGAAGAGCCCGCGGAAGAGCAGGGCGCCGTTTTCGACAAGACGGCTATCGCCTCGGAGGACGGCAACGAACTCTACGACCAGGCCGTCAAGGTGGTGCTGCGCGACAAGAAGTGCTCGACCTCCTACATCCAGCGGCGTCTGGGGATCGGCTACAACCGTGCCGCATCGCTCGTCGAGCGCATGGAGAAGGAAGGCCTGGTGGGTGCGGCCAACCATGTCGGCAAGCGCGAGATCATCCACGGAAATCGCGACCATGCGGTTACGCCTGACAGCGACGACATGGATTGAGAATGCGCATGTAGGGCGCAGGGTATTGTTCAATAAGAGGCCGCGAAGCGAGTGCTGCGCGGCCTTTTTCATGCGCGTCGGATTTGTTGTGCCGCGCCAACGATCAGGTTGAGGGGGCGGTTCCAGGGCGCGCGCCGCGCGGCCTGCCTCCACTGTTCGTCACCAATCATCGTCCCGCTCGCGCTGGTGCGCAGGTCTATGGTCGGTCCCTGTGACCGAACGTTCTTGCGCGGTAGAACTTCTCCCCACGTCAAAATAAAAACGTTTTTATTTTTCTTGAAAACGTTTTTATTGGCTGTTACGCATATGTGAAGAGTGAGCCAAGGGCCTGGGAGGGTGCATGGCAGCGCATATGCATAAAACCCGGCGGGCACCGGCGCCAACGATCAAGACGCTGGCCGAGATCACCGGCTATTCCATAGCAACCATCTCAAAAGCGCTCAGGGAATCGCCTGTCGTTGCGCCCGTGACCCGCGACCTCATCTTCAAGGCGGCGCGCGACGTCGGTTATCAGGCGAACGCGCGCGGCATGGCGCTTCGTACCGGAAAGAGCTTTCAGGCGGCCGTGCTGATGCCGGTGACGGCCGCGCGCGACTACGAGTGGGACGGTGTCGAATATACGCAGATCTTGAGCGGCGTCAGTCAGGCACTTGATGGTACTGACTACCGCATGTCCGTGCACGTCATCCGCGATGCTGCCGACGGTGCTGAAGCCGCTCGCCGCATCGTCGATCAGGGGCTTGCCGACGGCTTGATTTTTTCGGGCATTCTTGCCGACGACCCGCGCATCGATCTGCTGGTCGATCATCATTTCCCATTCGTCTCGATGGGACGTTGCCGCAAGGATCTGGACTACGCCCATGTCGATATCGACAACGAATGGGCGGCCCATGCTGCGACCGCGCGGCTGATCGCCGGCGGCCATCGCCGCATCGCGCTCGTCAATCCAGAACGCCGGTTCTCCTATGCGATGGACAGGTTGGACGGCTTCGCTCGCGCCTTCCGCGAGGCGGGGATTGCCGCGTCTGCCGATCTGATTGTCGAAGGTGACCTTTCCACCCATTTCGGCCGGCAGAGCGTGATCGACCTTTTGCAGGCAGCCGAGCCGCCGACCGCCTTTGTCTGCATCAACGAATCGACGACGCTCGGCGTGCTTTCGGGGCTCGGCAGCCTCGGAAGGCAGGTGGGCGTCGATGTCGATGTCATCGCCTATGACGACATCAACGTCAGCGCCTATTTTACCCCACCAATCACCACATTCTACCAACCGATCGAGGTCCTTGGACGGACCCTCGGACAGTTCCTGTTGAAGCGCATGGAGGGCGAGGACCCGAAGGCGCTCAGGCAGGTCTTCAGGCCAACGCTGATCGAACGACAGCCGGACAATCTCGGCGGCAGACTGGCCTGAGTTTTTACCACCCAAGGAGGAGAACCATGAAAAAACTGATCATTGCGCTGACCTTTGCAGCCCTTTCCGCAAGCGTGTCCCACGCCGCCGATCTCGGCGGCAAATTGCTCAAGGTGGGGTCCGACACGACCTCGCCGCCGATGGAAAGCGTCGATCCCGCAACCGGCCAGATCGTCGGCTTTGACGTCGATGTGGTCAATGCGGTCTGCGCCAAGATCAACTGCCAGGCGGAGTTCATCACCACCGGCTGGGACGGCATCTTCGCGGCCCTCGATCAGGGCAATTTCGACCTGGTCGCATCGGGCGTCTCGATCACCGAGGAACGCAAGAAGGCGATGGATTTCTCCGATCCCTACATCGTCAACAGCCAGGCGGTGCTGATGCGTGTCGAAGACCAGGACATCACGCTCGAACGCTTCAAGGACGCCGGCAGGAAGTTGTCTGCCCAGGCGAACACCACCGACGCGCAGGTGGCCGAGAGTGTCGTCGGCAAGGAGAACGTCGCCGCCTATGACACGTTCAGCGCTGCGATCATCGCGCTCAAGAACAAGGACGTCGACGGCGTCGTCATCAATGGTGCCAATGCAGCGGCCTACGAGCGCGAATTTGCCGGCGAACTGGTGGTGGCGATCAAGGATCTTGAATCCGATCCGCTCGGTCTCGTCTTCCGCAAGGGCGACGAGAACATTGCCGCCTTCAACGAAGGCCTGAAGATGATCAAGGACGACGGCACGCTCGACCAGCTGGTCAACAAGTACTGGGGCCTGAAGTAAACCGTCCGCAATGTCCCCGGAGCGCCATAGGTGCTCCGGGATCACAGCCTGTTCCATTCGATACCCCGGAGGAATGAATGTCGTTCCTGAGAAGCGTGCGTCCGAGCAATCTCATCATCCTGACCGCGCTGCCTTTCATCATCTATCTCTTCGTGTCCTCCGGAGACTACCAGCGGTCGCTTCGCGCCATTCTTGGCGTCGAGAACGGATCGTCGGCCTTCGTGCCCGGCTTCCTGGCGCTGGCGATCGCTTTTTCGGCGGGGCTGTGCGTTCTCCTGTTTTCGCGGCCGAAGGCGAGCCGCCCGAAATGGGCGGTGGCGGCTGCCGTGCTCAACGTCGCGGCAGCAGCTGTCCTGACGCTCGGACATAACATTCACCCCTTCATCGCGTCGGTGGTGGCAAACGGCGTCGATGCGTTCAAATCGGACCTGATCGTCAAGGGCGTGACGCCACGCCAACTGACGGAGGCGGCCGATCTGTGGGTGCGAGGCGTCGAGGCCTGGCTGTTTCCAGCCTACCTGCTTTTGACCCTTCTCGGCCTTGGACTGTTTTTCGCGGGCGCGCGTGCCGACGAACCGGTCGACAGCCCGTTGCGGCGGGTGGGGCGCTGGATCCTCGGCGTCGTCAACGGCGCCGGCCTGATCTTCGTGTTCTTCTTCGCCCATATCGCCTTTGCCGCCGGCGTGGCGACCACCATCCGCGAGGCGATTGCTGCCTATATTCTGGCCGCGGTGCTGGGCCTCGTCTGGGTCGGCCTCCTGCAATTGCACTCGACGGTGCGCACCAGTCTCCACTTCGCCGTGGCCACACTGGTCCTCGCGCTTGTGGCCGGATGGTTCCTGCTGCAGTCGCGCGACACCTACGTGCTCGCCGGCACGCTTCAAGGCAAGGTCGGCATCGTCACCAACACGCCGGCGGGTCTGATCAGCGCCGTGCGCTTCGGGCAGTATGAGGGCGCGCCGCAGACGGAGACGCCGGTGCGCACCTTCGTCGGCCCGACAGAGGCGCTTGCCTCGATCGCGAAGAACGAGGGCGTCAGTGCCGCCTTGTTGCCTGCCGCCACTGCGCCCGCCGATCTCCCGGTGCTTTGGAAAACCGAGGCGCTGAACGATCGCGACCGCGCGACCGGCATCACCATCGCCGTGCTTGCGATCATCCTCGGGCTTTTGACCTTCGGCGGCTATCTGCACCAGCGCCATCCGCTGGCGATTGGCTCGGAATTCATCGTCGATACCATTCGCGGCATTCCGATGCTGGTGATCGTGCTCTATGTCGGCCTACCGCTGAGCGGCGCGTTGAAGGACGCCACGCAGGGCGTGCTCGATCCGCCCAACCTGGTGCGCGGCATCGTCGCCATGGCGCTTGCCTATTCCGCCTATCTCGCCGAAATCTTCCGCTCCGGCATCAACGCCATTCCGGTTGGCCAGGTCGAGGCGGCGCGCAGCATCGGCCTTAATCGCTGGCAGACAGCGCGGCTTGTCATCCTGCCGCAGGCATTCCGGATCATCATTCCGCCGCTCGGCAACGAGCTGATCGCCATCCTCAAGGACACTTCGCTGCTGTCGATCCTGTCGATCCGCGATATCACCCAGCGCATGCGCGAGTTCCAGTCGGCGAGCTTCCTGCCGTTCGCGCCCTATAACTCCGCGGCGATCTTCTACATCTTCCTGACGCTTGCCGCGGCGAGCCTCGTGAACATGGTCGAGAGAAAATATGACATCAAGCATCGATAGCTTGGGGGAGCGGGAGCGCCGGACGGTCCTGATCACCGGCGCCTCGCGTGGCCTCGGCCGCGAACTGGCGACACTTTATGAGGCCGACGGTTGGCGCGTCATTGCCTGCGTCCGTGGGTCGGCGTCTGTCGATGGCGGTATAGAAACGCAGTCGCTCGACGTCTCCGACCCCGCGTCGATTACGGCCCTCGGCAGGACACTCGAAGGCGTGGCGATCGACGTCCTGATCAACAATGCCGGTATCCGCGGCGATACGGGTGGGCTTTCGACGCTCGACGGAGGCGACTTCGTCGAGGTGATGCGCATCAACGCGCTCGCTCCCTTGCTGCTGGTGCAGGCCCTGCGGGCAAACCTTCTGGCGGGAGAAAGCCGGGTTGTCGCCAACATCTCCAGCCGCGCCGGGTCGCTTGCCGAAGGCACGCTCGACGATGATGACGGTGACTACGCCTACCGCTGCTCGAAAGCGGCCTTGAATATGGCGACGGTGAAGCTGGCACAGGATCTTCGCAAGGATGGCATCACCGTCCTGTCGCTGCATCCCGGCTGGGTGAAGACCGACATGGGCGGCGATGAGGCACAGGTGCCTGTGGCGACGAGTGCAGCCGGCTTGAAGACAATGATCGATGGAGCGGACATGGCCGATAGCGGCAGCTTCCGCGGCTACGACGGACGACGGATTTCATGGTGACGGGACGAGCAGCAGGCATGACACAGAATGATTTGAAGGCAGAGCAGGAACTGGCGGCGATCCGCGCATTGCTCGTCGAGGCCTACGGTATTGAAGGGGATGTCTCACCGCTTCCCGGCGAGCACGACCTCAACTACCGCGTCCGCGCGCAAGACGGCGAGCAGTATCTGCTGAAGCTGCATGCACCTGATGATGCCGACGACCTCGGCATGCAGGTTGCGGTGCTCGGCCACCTCGCGACAACGGCGCCTGATCTGTCTGTCTCGCGGCCGGTTCTGGTCCGCAATGGAGTGTCGACGGTGAATGTCGTCGTGCGCGGCGAGCGTACCGCTCGGCTGCTCACCTGGCTCCCAGGCGATATCTGGGCGAAATCCGCGACACGCGGTTTGGCCAGCGCAGAGACGCTTGGGGATCTGCTCGGCCGGCTCGACCGAAGCCTTGAGAGTTTTGTCCACGCTGGCACGAAGCGCGTCTATGCCTGGGATATCGGCCGTGCCGACATGCATCTGCAGCATGTGGACCTGATCGATGGCGCCGACAAGCAAGCTGCGGTGCGCGCGATCTTCGAACGGTTCGCTGCATTCGTCCTTCCAAGCCTCCAGGCCTGCCCGCGGCAGGTCATTCACAACGACGCCAACGACTATAACGTGCTGCTGGACAACGAGGGGCACGTCAGCGGCCTGCTCGATTTCGGCGATATGGTCGAGACCTGGCGCGTGGTTGAGATTGCCGTCGCTGCAGCCTATTCGCTGATCGGCGCCAGGGATGCGGTCGGCACGATCGGCGCACTCACCGGCGCATATCACAGAGTAAATGCAATCAGCGAGACCGAAGCAGGACTGATCTTCGACCTCGTTCGCACACGCTACGCCGTCAGCATGTGCATGGCGGCCAAGCAGATCCGCGAAAATCCTGAGAACACCTACCTGCTTGTCAGCCAGGACGACGTCTGGCGCGAGCTTCAGCGCCTGGAACGCGAGAACCGCGCTGTCGCTATTGCCCGCATCCGTGACGCCTGCGGCTTTGCGCCGGTGGCGCATGCGGCTGACGTCATGGCCTGGCTGGAGCGGAATGCCCACGATTTCTCGGCCATCGTCAAGCCGGCCGTCGCAAAGCCGCAAGTCGCCGTCTTCGATTTCTCCGCCTCCAGTTCCGAGGCTGAGCAATGGGCGGTATTGGATGCCCAGGCGGCTGAGGCGCGGATCGCGGCCTTTATCCGCGAGCAGAATGCCGATTTCGGCATCGGCGTCTATGGCGAGGATCGCGGGATCTATCGGGGCGACGCCTATGAAACGGCGATTTCCGATGAACGCCGTTCGATCCATCTCGGCGTCGACCTCTTCGCACCGGCGGGTGAGTCGGTGCATGCACCATTCGCCGGCAAGGTCGCCTTCCTTCACGACGATGCCGTCGCCTTCGGTTTCGGCCCGACTGTGCTTTTGGAACATATCACTGATACCGGCGACATCTTCTGGACGCTCTACGGCCATCTGTCGCGCGAGACACTCGCGACGTTGGCGATCGGCCAGCCTGTCGCCAGGGGCGAAAGCTTTGCGGCGCTTGGCGCATCCGAAGAAAACGGCAACTGGGCGCCGCATCTGCATTTCCAGCTGGTGACCGACCATCTCGGGCTTGGGGGGCGCATGTTCGGCGTCGGTGTGCGCGATCAATGGCAGGTCTGGCGGGAGATAAGCCCCGATCCGAGCGTCGTGCTTGGTCTACCGGTCCCGGCCGCCGTCATCGTCGCGCGCGAAAAGGACTTTCTCGTGCGCGAGCGCCATCGCCGCATCGGTCGTTCGCTCAGCATCGCCTATAGCGCCGCACCGCTGAAGATCGTCGGCGGCGAAGGCGCCCACCTGATCGACGAGGATGGCACCCGTTGGCTCGACATGGTCAACAACGTCTGCCACGTCGGTCACTGCCATCCGCGCGTGGTCAAGGCGGCACAGGCGCAGATGGGCAAGCTCAACACCAACTCCCGTTATCTGCACGATACGCTGGTTGAATATTCGAGGCGGCTCGCCGCGCTGTTTCCCGATCCGCTCAACGTCTGCTTCTTCGTGAATTCCGGCAGCGAGGCCAACGATCTGGCGCTCCGACTGGCGCGCGCCTACACCGGCAACCGCGACGTCATCACCGTGGATCACGCCTATCACGGCCATCTCTCAAGCATGATCGACGTCAGCCCCTATAAGTTTGCCGGCAAAGGCGGCGAGGGGCGTCCGGCACATGTGCAGGTTGCGGAAATGCCGGATCTCTATCGCGGCCGTTATCGCTACGGCGATGCGGACGCCGGCCGCAAATATGCCGACGACGTACGCAACCAGGTGCTGGCGCTCGCCGCCAACGGCCGCCGCCCGGCGCTGTTCTTCAGCGAGGGCATTCTGGGAACGGGCGGGCAGCTGACATTGCCGGAAGGCTATCTGCGCGAAGCCTATGCCCATGTGCGCGCCGCCGGCGGCCTGTGCCTTGCCGACGAAGTGCAGGTCGGCTTCGGCCGCGTCGGCAGCCATATGTGGGCGCACCAGACGCAAGGGGTGGTCCCGGATATCGTCACCATGGGCAAGCCGATCGGCAATGGGCACCCGATGGCGGCCGTCGTCACCACCGAGGCGATTGCCGCATCCTTTGCAAATGGCATGGAGTATTTCAACACCTTCGGCGGCAATCCGGTCTCTGCCGAGATCGGACTTGCGGTGCTCGACGTCATTCGCGACGAGCGGTTGATGCACCATTGCCAGGTCGTCGGCATCAGGCTGATGGAGGGCGCCCGGGCGCTGGCCAAGCGCCATGCCATCATCGGCGATGTGCGCGGCTACGGTCTCTTCAACGGCATCGAACTGGTGCGTGACCGCGAGACGCTGGAGCCGGCGGCAAGCGAGCTTGATTTCATCATTGCCGAAATGAAGCGCAAGCACCGGATACTCTTGAGCAGCGAGGGGCCGCATCACAACGTGCTGAAGGTGAAGCCACCGGCGCCATTCAGCGCCAAGGATTGTGATTATTTCCTCGAGGCTCTCGACGAGACGCTCGGGCGCCTAAGCCCTTGATCAAAATGCGATACGGCCGGTCATCAACCGGCCGTATCGCATTTGACCGCTCTTATCGTGCACAGCAATTTCCTGAGTGCCAATTTTTTCCCTTTACAACGAAGTTAAACGTTTTTATCGTCCATATAAACGTTTAACACGAACGTACGGCAGGTGACTATCGAGCCGACTGTCGCAATGTTCGCCATCAGGGGAGGGCCCGTTGGCAGCTATCCGTATTGAAAATCTGCGCAAAGGCTTTGGTTCGCTCGAAGTCTTGAAGGGCATCAATCTCGATATCGCCGACGGCGAGTTCGTCTGCTTTCTCGGGCCATCCGGTTGCGGCAAAAGTACGCTCCTGCGGTCGATCGCCGGTCTTGAGGAGCTCGATTCCGGTTCGATCCATCTGGGCGATCGCGATATCACCGATCTGCGCTCGGCCAAGCGCGATATCGCCATGGTCTTCCAGAATTACGCGCTCTATCCCCATATGAACGTGCGCAAGAACCTGTCGTTCGGTCTGGCGCTGAACGGCATGAAGCGCGACGAGATCGATCGCCGCGTCAACAACGCCGCCGATATCCTGCGCATCTCCGAGCTTCTGCACCGCAAACCCCGGCAGCTTTCCGGCGGCCAACGCCAGCGCGTCGCCATCGGCCGCGCGATCGTGCGCGAGCCAAAACTGTTCCTGCTCGACGAGCCGTTGTCGAACCTCGATGCCGGCCTGCGCGTGACCATGCGCGTCGAGCTCGCGGCCCTGCATGAACGCCTTGGCGTCACGATGATCTACGTCACCCACGATCAGGTCGAGGCGATGACGCTGTCCGACCGCGTCGTCGTGCTTGACAAGGGCAAGGTCAGCCAGTTTGGCACGCCGCTCGAACTGTTCTACCAGCCGGCCAACCTGTTCGTTGCCGGCTTCATCGGCTCGCCGAGGATGAATTTCGTCACTGCGAACGTGGTTCGCCAGGACCGCTCGGAGTTGACGCTTTCGGGTGGGGGCCTGGTGCGGGACCTGACGCTCGAAACGCTGTCTTCGACCGTCGTCGCCAAGGACAAGCCGGTGACGATCGGCATTCGGCCGGACAAGCTCGAGCTGGTTTCGCCCGAGGAAGCCCATCTGGTTGGCGATGTCCGTCTGGTTGAACGTCTCGGCACCGAAAGCCACGTTCACATCGGCCTTGAGAACGGCTCCGACATGACCGCGGTCGTGCGTGGCACGCATCCGGTTGCCAACCGCGAGCGCATCCATCTGCGCATTCCGCCTGAGCATTGCCACCTGTTCGATGCCGACGGCAAGGCGATTGCGCGGGCGCTCGATCCCGAGACGCAGATGCTGATCAATCAGGAAAAAAGCAAAAGGGTCGCGTGACCCGAATGAGGAGGAGAAGCATGCAGAACAAGACGAAGTCGCTCATCGGTTCGCTCATGGTATTGGCGATGGCCGGCGTTGCCACGGCCCGCGCGGAGGAGACCTTGCGCTTTGCCACCTGGGACACGGACGAGAGCCTGGCGATCCAGCAGGCAATCGCCAAGAAGTTCGAGGAAAAGCACCCGGGCGTGAAGGTTCAGGTCGAACCCTACGCTGACGGCTACGATCAGAAGCTGATCGCCGCTTTCGGCGCCGGTAGCCCGCCTGATGTCATGTATATGTGGAACTTCCCGCAGTACTACACGTCGCTGATGCCGCTCGACGACCTGATCGCCAAGGACGCTGCCGATATAAAGCCGGACGATTTCCCCAAGGGCCTGATGAACACCACCCGCGTCGAGGGCAAGACCTACGGCATGCCCTCGGGCTTCACCACCCAGGTCGTCTTCTACAACAAGGACATGTTCGCCAAGGCCGGTGTCGAGGAGCCGAAGGACGGCTGGACCTGGGACGACCTGCGCGCAAAGGCTGCGAAGTTTCGTGACGAGCCGAACAAGGTCTACGGCTTCGCCGTCGATGCCAAGCCCGATCCTTACGACTTCGAACAGTTCCTCTGGTCGAACGGTACCAAGTATATCTCCGACGACGGCAAGCAGATCGACGGCTACATGAACAGCGATGCAGCTGCTCAAGTCCTCGACATGTTCGGTGACATGGCCAAGAAGCAGGAAGCGATCACGCTCAACCTTGGTGACGACACCTCGGGCAGCACGCTGTTCAAGGGCGGCAAGATCGCCATGTTCCAGAGCGCCATGTGGTCGAAGTCCGGTATCGACGCGTCAGGCATCAAGTACGGCGTGGCACCGCTGCCGAAGTTCGGCGACAAGACCGCCCATTCCGCGCTTGGCGTGTCGGCGATCTCCATCGCCAAGGATGCAGCCCATCCGGACCTCGCCTGGGAGTTCGTCAAGTTCTTCTCGTCGCCTGAAGCCGTTGCCATGCGGACCAACGACCTGCCGGTGCGCACCAGCGTTGCGCAAGAGAAGGGCATGACCGCGGATCCGATCTACAAGCCGTTCTTCGATATTCTCGCGACCTCCAACTCCGAAACCCATGCGTTCCTGAAGAACGCCAACTGGGGCAAGGTCCAGGACAATCTCGCGCGCGCCATCGAGGCAACTATGATCGACCAGGGCAACGCCAAGCAGCATCTCGACGATGCCGTCAGCCGTTCCAAGCGGCTGATCAAGTAAGCAAAGGGAGTACGGGGAGATGGATATGACCTATACCGGGGCAGAGCCCAAGGTGGCAAGGCGCAAGCGCTCCGCCATCGCGCGCCATGCCGCGCCCTATCTGTTCATCTCCCCGTGGATCCTCGGGTTCCTGTTCTTCACGCTCGGACCGCTGGTCTTTTCGCTGACGATGAGCTTCTACGACTGGCCCGTCGTCGGTGAGCGGACCTTCGTCGGTCTCGGTAACTACCGCACGATGATAATGGACGACCCGCAGTTCTGGGAGAGCCTCTGGATCACGGTGAAGTTCGCGGCGATCTACGTGCCGTTCAACATCGTCATGTCGTTCCTGCTGGCCTTGATGCTGCACAACATCACCTTTGCCAGTGGCTTCTTTCGCACGGCCTTCTATCTGCCGAGCGTCATTTCCGGCGTCGCACTGGTGACGATCTGGAGCTGGATCTACAGCAAGGAATACGGCCTTCTGAACTTCATGCTGTCGTTCGTCGGCATCGACGGACCGAACTGGCTCGGCGATCCGAATCTCGCGATCGTCGCGATCATCATCGCCAGCCTCTGGGGTCTCGGCGGCACCATGCTGATCCTCCTGACCGGCCTCAAAGCCATCCCGAAGGAACTTTACGAGGCAGCGACCGTGTCGGGCGTTCCCGGCTGGGCGCAGATGCTGTTCATCACCTTGCCGATGCTCGGGCCGATGCTGCTCTTCACCTTCATCACCTCGATCATTTCCGCTTTCCAGCAGCTGACCATCGCCCTGCTCCTGACCAAGGGCGGCCCGCTCGGCTCCACCTATTTCTTTGCCATGTATATCTACGACAACGCCTTCAAGTATTTCGACATGGGTTATGCCGCCGCCGGCTCCTGGGTGATGTTCATCATCGTGCTCGCGCTCAGCCTCGGCGTCATGCGCTGGTCGGCCGCCTGGGTCTATTACGAAGGCGAAGTCCGCCAGAACGATGGAGAAGGCCATGCGTAAGACGCTGCTCTATTCCGCGCTTATCCTATTGTCGGCCCTGTTCATCGCGCCGTTCTACTGGACCTTCATGACGGCGATCAAAAGCACCGCCGATCTCTACCAGTTCCCGCCGGTGTTCTGGCCGTCGGAATGGCATTGGGAGAACTTTGCGGCCGCCTGGAACAAGCAGCCCTTCGGCACCTATCTGAGCAACTCGCTCATCGTCGTCGTGTTCTCGACCATCGGGCAGCTGATCTCGAGCTCGCTGGTTGCCTATGGTTTCGCCCGCTTCCGCTTTCCCGGTCGCGATCCGCTGTTTATCGTGCTGCTCGCCACCATGATGATCCCGTGGGACGTGAAGATGATTCCGCTCTACATGGAATTCAACATGCTCGGCTGGATCAACACGCTGAAGCCGCTGATCGTGCCGGCCTATTTCGCCGATGCCTTCTTCGTCTTCCTGCTGCGCCAGTACATCATGACCGTGCCGATGGAGATCGACGAGGCGGCACGCATGGACGGCGCTAACGCCTTCGACATCTACTGGCGCATCCATCTGCCGCTGATGATGCCGGCGCTTGTGCTGGTCGGCACCTTCCATTTCATGAACGCCTGGAACGACTATCTCGGCCCGTTGATCTTCCTCAACGACCAGTCGAAATACACGCTGACGCTCGGGCTTTCGATGTTCAAAGGCCTGCATGAGGTCGACGTCACCTCGATCGCCGCGATCACGGTGATCCTCTGCCTGCCGCCGCTCGCCCTCTTCTTCGTCGCCCAGCGCTACATCATGGACGGCGCGGTCGGATCGTCGGTGAAGGGATAAGCGATGCTGTTCGATATCGAGCATATCCCCTTCAGCCGGAGGGGCCGGTTTCTGACGCTGTCGATGATGAAAGTGCCGGGCGGCGATGGCACTCGCGCCCTCTACCTGCGCTTCGTTGCCGGTGGCGACGAACGGCCGTCGCTCGGGCGCCTTTGCCGCGTCGAGTTCCTCGATGCCACGGGCACGCCGGTCAAGGCGTCCTTCGACCTTTCGCCGGAGCGGCTGGTTGCGCGCGTCGGTGCGGGATCGCTGGCCTTCGTCATCGGTGAGGGCGAGCGGCTGCATATCAGCGGTGAGAGCGCCGGCGTGCGCTTCCATCTCGAGGGGTCGCGCTACGACTATGTCTATCGCACGCCTTCGGGCGACGATTGCCTGGTTGCCGCCGTCGAAAACGTCAAGTTCATTCCCCGTGCCGTGTCGGGCACGCTCGACGTGTCGGGCGCCTGGCAGCGCGACCACTCGGCCGACGTCTCCTTCGCGTTTACGGGCAAGGGTCCGTTCGAGGGCAATGTCGATTTCTTTCACACCGTGCCGCCGACGGCGCCGCTTCAGAGCTTCACGGATGCGCTTGCCGGCGCCACTGTCGAGTTCGAACAGTGGTATGCCAATGTGCCGAAGGGTGCTGAAGGCCAGGACGAGGCGCATCGGCTGGCAAGCTATCTGCTGTGGGCAAATGGCGTGCCGGTTGGCGGCCAGCTGAGGCGGCCGTCGATCTACATGTCCAAGAACCACATGATCAACATCTGGAGCTGGGACAACGCGTTCTCTGCGCTGGGTGTGGCGGCGGTCGACCAGGATCTCGCCTTCGACCAATTCGCTGTGGTCTTCGATCACCAGGACGCCTCCGGCCTGTTGCCCGACTATATCAACGATCGCGACGTGCTCTTCGCTTTCACCAAGCCGCCGGTGCATGGCTGGGCAGTGTCGCTGATCGCGGCACGGCATCCGGATTTCCTGACCGTTGAGCGCAAGGCCTATCTGCGCGACGCGATCGCCAAGCAAGTCGACTACTGGCTGACCTGCGCCCGCGCCGATGCAACGTCGCTGCCGAGCTATTTCCACGGCAACGACAGCGGCTGGGACAATGCGACCTTCTTTGCCGAAGGCGGCCCGGTCATCTCGCCCGATTTACCTGTGTTCCTCATTCTGGCCTGCGAGACGCTTGCGACCCTGCTGGAGAGCGATCCGGCGCGCGCCGCCGAATGGAACGCCAAGGCGGATGCCCTGCAGGCGCTGCTGTTCGAACGGCTCTGGACCGGCGAGACTTTTGGCGCGCGGCTTGCGGGCGCGCCGGACCGGATCTTGCCGGGCGAAAACCTGATCCAGTTCATGCCGCTGCTGCTGGGCGCGCGGCTGCCGAGCGAGATGCGCGAGAAGCTTGTCGCCCGTCTGGTTTCTGGCGGCTTCATCACCGCCTGGGGTCCGGCGACGGAAAGCCCGAAGAGCCCGTTCTACGAAGATGACGGCTATTGGCGCGGACCGATCTGGGCGCCGACCACATTGCTTCTCTGGGACGGTCTCCGCCGGCAAGGGGAGATTGAGCTGACACGCGAAATCGCGGAAAAGTTCTGTTCACTGGCCAGCAAAAACGGTATGGCCGAAAACTTCGATGCGCGGTCGGGGAGGGGCCTTCGCGATCGGGCATTCGCCTGGACATCCGCAGTCTACCTCCTGCTGGCGGCATCGCTCAGCGACGACAACCCGTGATGAGCCGAGACGCCATGCAGAGACCGACGATCAAGACCATTGCGCAGGAAACGGGGCTGTCGATTGCCACCGTGTCCAAGGCCTTGAAGCATTCGCCTCAGGTTCGCCCGGAAACGCGCGCGATCGTGATCGAGGCCGCAGAGCGGGTCGGCTACGAACTCAACATGCATGGCGTGCAGTTGCGCACCGGCAAGACCTATCAGGTCGCCGCGATCATGACGGCGCCGGGGCCGAAGCAGAACGAGTGGGAAGGCGTCGAATACGCCCAGCTCTTGAGCGGCATTTCCTGGGCGCTGGAAGACAGCCCTTACCGCGTCTCGCTCTATGCTGTCAGGAATTTCGAGGAAAGCCAGGCGATCATCAAGCAGATCGTCTCGCTGAAGAAGGCCGACGGCATCATCATCTCCGGCACGCGCGCCGATGACCCGCGCATCCGCACGATGCAGGCGGCGGACTTTCCCTTCGTTACCTATGGCACCAGCGTTCACAACGCGCCGCATGCCTATGTCGATGCCGACAACGAGCAGATGATCCGCGTCTCGATGGCGCGGCTGGTGGAGCGCGGCCATCGCCGCATCGCCCTTCTCAACCCGTTGTCGGATTTGAGCTACGGCATCACCCGGTTTGAAAGCTACAGGCGTGCGCTTGAGGTTGCCGGTCTGCCCTTCGACCCGGCTCTGGTCGCGCATGGGCGGCTGACGCCGGCTTTCGGGCGGGAAAACGTGCTGACGATGTCGGATCTTTCCAATCCGCCGACCGCCTATATCTGTGCCAATGAGGCCTCCGCGCTCGGCGCTTTCTCCGGCTTCCACGAGCGTGGGCTGGTGCATGGCCGCGACGCCGTCATCAATGCCACCGACGATCTCAACGTCAGCCAGTATTTTGCGCCGCCGATCACCACCTACTACCTGCCGATCAGCGAACCGAGCAGCCTGCTCGGTGCCTACATCCTGCGCCGGATGGAGGGTGAGCCGCCGGAAGCGCTGCAGACGCTTCTGATGCCCAAGCTGATCGAGCGCTGCGACGACCGCCTGACCCCGAACCGCTGAGACCGAACACGACAACCACACGACTGCGCCGGATGATATAAACGTTTATATCCCCAAAGGCGCTCGCATCGAAGACAAAGCGCCGGGTAAAGCCGGCCGAAAGCATGACGAAGGATCCGATCTTGCATATGCCCCTGACGCGACCGAACCGTTTCAACGCCGACAAGCAGGAGACCGACATGCTGGAACTCGGCGTCTGCTACTATCCGGAGCAATGGCCGCGCGAAAAATGGGAAGACGATGCCCGCCGCATGGTCGAACTCGGGCTCGCCTGGGTACGCATCGGCGAATTCGCCTGGGCGAAGATCGAACCCCGGCCGGGCGAGTTTCATTGGGAGTGGCTGGATGACGCGATCGACGTGCTCGGCAGCGCCGGCCTGAAGCTCATCCTGGGCACACCGACCGCAGCGCCACCGAAGTGGCTGATCGACCGGCACCCCGATATCCTGCCTGTCGACGTCAACGGTGTCGTGCGCAAGTTCGGCGCTCGGCGTCACTATTGCTTCTCCAGCCGCGTCTACCGCGTCGAGGCAGCCCGGATTACCGACGCCATGGCCGAGCGATACGGCAGACACGCCTTCGTCCATGCCTGGCAGACGGACAACGAATATGGCGATCACGACACGATCTACAGCTATTCCTCAGAAGCCGAGCGGGCCTTCCGGCTGTGGCTCGCCGAGCGCTACGGCACGACCGAAGAGTTAAACCGTGCCTGGGGCACGGCTTTCTGGGCGATGAACTACAACAGCTTCGACGAAATCGAGCTGCCGAACAATCTCGTTGAGGAGCCGAGCCCGACCCATATCGTTGACTTCATCCGCTTCTCGTCCGACCAGGTGAAGAGCTTCAACAAGGCGCAGGTCGACATCATCCGCGGCCATGCGCCGGGCCGCCCGGTGACGCACAACTTCATGTCGCACAACACCGACTTCGATCACTACAAGGTCGGAGAAGACATCGATATCGCCTCCTGGGACGTCTATCCGATGGGGGGGCTTCTTAACGGCCGCCTCTCGAGGGAGGACAAGGGTCGCTACCTGCGCGTCGGCGATCCGGACCAGCCCGCCTTCAACCACGATCTCTACCGTACCGTCGGCCGCGGCCGCGTCTGGGTGATGGAGCAGCAACCGGGCCCGGTGAACTGGGCGGCACACAACCAGTCGCCGGCCGATGGCATGGTTCGGCTTTGGACCTGGCTTGCCTATGCGCATGGTGTCGACATGGTCTCCTATTTCCGCTGGCGGCAGGTGCCGTTTGCGCAGGAGCAGTTCCATGCCGGCCTGCTGCTTCCCAACAGCGAGCCCGACCAGGGCTATCTCGAAGTCGCGCAGGTGGTGGAAGAGATGAAGCGCCTGCCGAAGGGCGAGGCGCGCGGCAAGGCCAAGGTCGCAATCCTGCTCGACTACAACTCGCGCTGGGCAACCCGCGCCTTGCCGCAGGGGCGGACTTATTCGGCTGCAGCGTCTGCGCTCGACTGGTACTCGACCGTCTCGCGCCTCGGCGTCGACGTCGATTTCATCGGCCAGCATTCCGATCTCGACGGCTACCAGCTGGTGCTGGCGCCAGACCTCGTCATCGCCAACCAGGCCTTTGTCGAGAAGCTGGCGAAGTCTGAGGCCAAGGTGTTGTTCGGACCGCGTAGTGGCAGCAAGACCGAGGACATGCACATCCCTGAGGGTTTGCCGCCTGGTCCGCTTGCAGCCCTTATCGATATCAGCGTCGCTCGCGTCGAATCCTTGCCGGAGTTCCATGGCGAGACCGTACTTTACGGCAACGAGACCTATCCGTCCGGCATCTGGCGGGAGACGGTGCGCACCAGCGAGACGGTGCTGGCGACTTTCGAAGGCGAGTACCGCAATGGTGCCCCGGCCCTCGTCGGCAACGACAAGGCGCGTTATATGGCGGCGGCTGCCCAGGGTGACCTGCTCAAGAAGGTGATCAACGATGCGCTGGGCTGGGCTTCGGTCGAAGCGCTTGCCGATCTCGGCGATCTGCGCATCACCCGCCGCGGCAAGCTGAACTTCGCCTTCAACTACGGCAAGGAGGCGGCCGACGTGCCAGCCGGCACTGGCGCGACCTTCCATGTCGGCGGCCGCAAGCTCGCTCCCGTTGACGTCGCGATCTGGACGGAATGAGAGTTGGACCATGGGCGGATCACTCCGCCCATGGTCATTCCATGACTATTTCACTGGTTCGGAGGCAAGAATGCCCTCGAGGCGGTCGTAGCCGATCGCAATACCGCTCTCCATCGGTGACTTGAGTACCGCATCGCGCGCCTCCGTCGAGGAGTAGACGACAGCCGTCGTCACCGTGGTGCGCCCGCCATCCTCCACAAAATGGGTCGTCACTTCAGTCCGGCCGCCGGTCCAATCCTCGTCGAAGAGTTCCTCATGGACGATCCGGTCCGGCGCATCGATCTCGCGATAGGTGCCGCCCATGCCCATCTCCGTGCCCTCAGTGTTCTTCCAGACATAGCGAAACGTTCCGCCGGGTCGCAGGTCGATTTCGCAGACGGGCAGCGACCAGCCGTCCGGGCCAGTCAGCCAGCGCTTGACGAGCGCCGGTTTGGTGAAGGCGTCGAAAACCAGTCGGCGCGGCGCGTCAAACGTGCGGATGATGCGAATTTCGCGGTCGCCGTGGGCGATGACGACGAGTTTGTTGGACGTTGCACGCATGTCAGTCCTCCCTAGTGGTGAAATCGGTGGGGTTACCAGCCGATCCGTGAGCCGCGGCGTCGGCCTTCAATTCCTCAAGCAGTGTGTCGAGACGGGCAAAATTCGCTTCCCAAAGCTTGCGATATTCCGCCAGCCAGTCGGTCGCCTCGGTGAGTGGATCGATCTCGATCCGGCAGGGACGGCGCTGCGCTTCGCGGCTGCGCGAAACCAGCCCGGCGCGCTCCAGCACCTTCAGGTGCTTCGACACCGCCGGCTGGCTCATGGCGAAGGGTTCGGCAAGTTCGAGAACCGATGCCTCGCCCAGCGCCAGGCGGGCAAGGATGGCGCGCCGTGTCGGATCGGCGAGGGCGGAAAAGGTGGCGTCGAGGCGTTCAGATGGGGTCATCAACATAACCGATAAGTTTTAGAACTAAATGGTTATGTTATATTCCGTAACTGAAGTCAAGACAGCAGGGAAGGGCAAGGGCCGCTGCGTGTTCAGCGGGCGTTGCCGCCGGGGTGCATATGCATCATCCTGCAAGTTGTGGAAGAGGCATGTTGCAGCCCCGTTCTGCGCTGCCGCGGGCTATGGCTGGACTGATGCCGGTAGGATTCGGCCCGGATTTTGGGTGTGCCGGCAGTGGACAGGAGTACGAGACATGAAAATCATTCGAATTGCCAAAACCGCAGCCGTCGCTGCTATCGCCTTGTTTTCGACGCTCGTCGCCTTCGGCAACATCACCGACTACGCGACGAACTTCGCCTTCGTCCAGCATGTGATGATGATGGATACGATCTTCCCTGATGCGGCGATCAAGTACCGTGCGATCACCAGCCCGGCACTGCACAACCTGTTCTACGTCGCGATCATCGCGGCCGAGGCGCTGACGGCATTGCTTTGCTGGCTCGGCGCCTACCGGCTGGCGACGAACCTCAACGGTGGCGCGCGCGAGTTCAACCGGGCGAAGACCGTAACGATATCAGGCCTGACGCTCGGCTTTCTCGTGTGGCAGGTCGGCTTCATGTCGGTGGGTGGTGAATGGTTCGGCATGTGGATGTCGAAGCAATGGAACGGCGTTCCCGATGCCTTCCGCTTCTTCATCACCATCCTGCTGGTGCTGATCTTCGTGGCGCAGCGCGACGAAGAGACCGTGTGAATGAAAAGGGGAGCCGTCATCGGACGGCTCCCGAACTGCGCTCGGTCTGGGCGTGTCGCTATCGTGAGACCGGCCACACACCTTTGCCCGTCTATATTCAGACCCGCTCGAGCGCCACCGCGATGCCCTGGCCGACGCCGATGCACATCGTCGAGAGGCTGTAACGTCCACCCGTCTCGGCCAACTCCAGTGCCGCCGTCCCGGTGATGCGGGCGCCGGACATGCCGAGCGGGTGACCAAGGGCAATTGCGCCGCCGTTGCGGTTGACGCGACCGTCGTCGTCGGCAATCCCGAGATCGCGCAGTGTCGCCAGCCCCTGCGAGGCGAAGGCCTCGTTGAGTTCGATGACATCGAACTGTTCCTGCGTCAGGCCGAGACGCGCCATCAATTTTTTCGAGGCCGGGGCCGGGCCGAAGCCCATGATCCGTGGTGCCACGCCGGCAGTCGCGCCGCCGAGGATCCGGGCGATTGGCCTCAGGCCATATTTCTTCGCTGCCGCCTCCGAGGCGATGATAAGCGCTGCAGCTCCGTCATTGACGCCGGAGGCATTGCCGGCAGTGACCGTCCCGCCTTCTTTCCTGAAGGGCGTGCCGAGCTTGGCAAGCGCCTCCATCGTCGTCGCACGCGGATGCTCGTCCTTCTCGACTGTCGTCGGCTCGCCCTTGCGCTGGGGGATGGTGATGGCAACAATCTCCTTGGCAAGCCGGCCGTTTGCTTGAGCTGCTGCGGCCTTCGCCTGGCTGCGCAGTGCAAAGGCGTCCTGGTCCTGCCTGCTTACCTTGAAATCCTCGGCGACGTTTTCGCCGGTCTCCGGCATGGAATCGACGCCATATTGCTTCTTCATCAGCGGGTTGACGAAGCGCCAGCCAATGGTGGTGTCATGGATCTCGGCGCTGCGCGAAAAGGCGCTCTCCGCCTTCGGCATGACAAAGGGTGCGCGTGACATGCTCTCGACGCCACCTGATATCATCAGCTCGGCTTCGCCCGCCTTGATGGCGCGTGCAGCCGAGATCACCGCATCCATGCCCGAACCGCAGAGGCGGTTGATCGTCGTACCCGTCACGCTTGCCGGCAGCCCGGCGAGCAGCAACGACATGCGCGCGACGTTACGGTTGTCTTCACCGGCCTGGTTGGCGCAGCCGAAGATGACGTCATCGACCGCTTCCCAGTCGAGCGACGGGTTGCGTTCGATCAGCGCCTTCAGCGGAATGGCGCCGAGGTCGTCTGCCCGGACCGACGACAGCGCGCCGCCGAAGCGCCCGATCGGCGTGCGGATGTAATCACAGATATAGGCGTCAGCCATCACGCGGCCTCCTTGTCGCCCTGGTGGGCCTTCTTGGTGCGCGCATTGATGTCGCGAAGCGTCGTCAGTTCGACCTCGTTCGGCACCGGGGTCGCGATGACCTGGTCGGCGAACTTGATCGGCCAGCCGCAATTGTCGACGATCTGCTCGCGCGTTACTCCGTCATGGATGGAAACCACCGTCAGTTCCTTGGTGGTGGGGTCGGGCTCGAGAATGCAGAGGTCGGTGATAACGCGGGTCGGCCCCTTGGTCTTCATGCCCAACCGTTCGCGATGGTCGCCGCCTTCGCCGTGGCCCATCGAGGTGATGAAGGGCAGCTTTTCGACGAACCCGCGCTTGGAGAGTGCCATTGTGATGAAGATGCGACCGCAATTCGACGCGATTTCCGGCGCGCCGCCGCCGCCCGGTAGACGGACCTTCGGATGGTCGTACGGTCCGACGACCGTGGTGTTGAGGTTGGCAAATTTATCGATCTGCGCGCCGCCGAGAAACCCGGTGGTGATGCGGCCGCCCTGGAGCCAGTAGCGAAACATTTCCGGCACCGAGACGGTGAAAAGGGCCGTATCGCAAAGCTCGCCGTCGCCGATCGACAGCGGCAGAACGTCCGGCCTGGTGCCGACGGTTCCGCTTTCGTAGATCAGGGTGATATCCGGCGCGTGGGTCAGTCGCGCCACGTTGCAGGCGGCCGACGGTGCGCCTATGCCGACAAAGCAGACGTCGTCGTTGGAAAGTTCGCGCGAGGCGGCGATAGTCATCATTTCGGTGGGGGAGAAATCCGTCATCATCGCCTCCTTAAGCGGCCTTCGCCGGCTTGCCGCCAGCGTGTCGTGCAAAGTCTTTCGGCCCGGCGTCCAGCACGTTTTCCTTGATCCAGGCGCTAAAGCTGTCGCGGTCGCGGGCGATGTCGTCCCAGCCGATGTAGAAGGCGTTCGAGCGTGGATAGTAGCCGTGGGCGTAGGACGGGAAGGCACCGCCCGGGACATGGCTGACGGCGGTGACCGCCCAGCTCGGTAGGACGACCGAATTGGGCGAAGGAGGCGCCAGCTCGTCGACGATCTCCTCAACGGTGACGATCGAGCGCTTGGCGGCGAGAACCGCCTCCTTCTGTACGCCGACGATGCCTTCGATGAGAACGTTGCCTTTCCGGTCGGCGCGCTGAGCATGGATTATGGTCACATCCGGCCGGATTGCCGGAACGGCTGCGAGCACTTCTGACGTGAAGGGGCAGGTGACGGACTTGATATTGGCGTTGACCTTCGGCAGATCGGCGCCGATATAGCCGCGCAGCATCGCAAACGGCAGGTTGGCCGCACCTGCCTCATAGGCATTGGCCATCGCCGCATGGGAATGTTCTTCGATTTCGAGCGGCCGCGGCCATTGGTTTTCAACCGCATCGCGGAAGCGGTGCAGGGAGCCGACGCCGGGATTGCCGCCCCAGGAGAATTTCATGCCACGGGCAGCGCCAACGCCGATCAGCTGGTCATAGAGGATGTCCGGCGTCATGCGCACGAGGAACAGGTCCTTGCGCCCCTGGCGGATCACCTCGTGCCCGGCGGCATAGGGGATCAGATGGGTGAAGCCTTCCATGGCGACGGTGTCGCCATCCCTGACATTCTCGCTGATGGCCTCGGCGAGCGAAACGATCTTCGCCATGTTTCCTCTCTTCTGATCTGAGCGTTGCCGCCTGTCGGCGGGCGCACGTTTTGTGCAGCCGGTTGGTGAAGTGCTGGTGGGCCTAATGCCCGGCAACGTCATCTCGGCGTCGGCAAGCAAGGGCCTTTTCTTGCCCGTAGTGGCCTGAAATAGGCTCTCAAAAACCGAGGACGTCAAACATTTTGTGCGATATTTGACATTTGTTCGCATATCGCACAGGATGAATGGCAATGAGTTGAGGATGGACGATGAGAGAAACCGATTTCGTCAGTGGTTTTGCCCGCGGCCTGACAGTCATCGAGGCGTTTGGCGAAACCCAGCAGAAGTTGACGATCACCGAGGCAGCCAGGATCACCGGCCTCGACCGGGCGACCGTCCGCCGCTCGCTGTTGACGCTCTCGGAACTCGGCTACGCCGACTATGACGGGAAATTCTTTTCGCTGACGCCGAAGATCATGCGGCTCGGGCACGCCTATCTCTCGGCGACGCCCTTGCCGGCGATCGTCCAGCCCTACCTCGACCAGCTTTCGGAGCGGGCCGGGCAGAGCGCCTCCGCCTCCGTGCTCGACGGCACCGAAATCGTCTACATCGCTCGCGCGTCGCAGAAACGGGTGATGTCGATCAGTCTGATGCCGGGCTCGCGTCTACCCGCCTATTGCGCCTCGATGGGCCGCGTGTGGCTTGCCGCACTGCCGGAGGTGCAGGCGAGGGACGTGCTCGCCCGCTCCGACCTCAAGGCCAACACGCCTCACACGAGAACCGACCCGGAAGAGCTGATGGCCGAGATCGGCCGCGTTCGTCACCAGGGTTATGCGATCATCGACCAGGAGTTGGAGATTGGCCTATGCTCCATCGCCGTCCCGCTCTTAAACGATCGCAACCAGACCGTCGCGGCGCTCAACATCGGGGCGCCTGCCGCCCATGTGCCGGCTGCCGAGATGGTCGAGCGCTATCTGCCGCTGTTGAAGGAGACGCAGGCGGCGGTCCGCATTGTCCTGCCATAACGGCGATCCCTGCGCCTGACGCTTGACGGGAACCGCGACGGGTCTTCTAATCCGGCAGACCGGAGTAGGATGCGATGACTGAAGACGAGCGCTCAACGGAAACCAAGCTGACCACGACGAAGCGGCGCTGGGCGGCGGCGGGCAAGTTTCTCACCGGGCATGTGGCCCGACCTGAGGATGAACGGTTGCCACCAGGCCAACACCTCGTCAGGGATTGGCCGGTGCTCGACCTTGGGCAGCAGCCTGCGATCGGCGTGGAGCGCTGGCGCCTTGATGTGACCGGCCTCGTCGAACAGCGCCTGTCGCTGGATTGGCCAGCGTTCAAGGCCTTGCCGCAGCGCGACAGCCTCTCCGACATTCACTGCGTCACCACCTGGTCGCGCTACGACAACCGTTGGCAAGGCGTGCTGACGCACGACCTGCTCGATCTGGTCATGCCGAAACCGGAAGCAACCCATGTGATGCTGACGAGTTACGACGGCTATACGACCAATCTTCCACTCGCCGATTTTGCCTCGGAGCATGCGATCCTCGCCACGGAATGGGAGGGGCAACCGATCAGCCGTACCCATGGTGGGCCCATGCGGCTCGTCGTGCCGCATCTCTATTTCTGGAAGAGCGCGAAGTGGTTGACCCGCATCGATTTTCGAGCCGGTGACGAGGCCGGCTTCTGGGAGCGTAACGGGTATCACATGCGCGGCGATCCCTGGCTTGAGGAGCGTTACTCCGGGGATTGACGGCCGGACGGGGATCTGAGGCGAGAGAGGCAATCGCCACGCTCGGTTATCCGCCACGGCCTGCGGGCGATGTGAAGCGCCCTACTTCATCAGATCCATATGCTGGTCGGCGCGGGCATGCAGCAAGGGGTCGAGGTCCGACTTGTACGGCCCGTACTTGACAAACATCTCGTGGGCCTCATGGGGCGGAATGCCGGAGGCGCGAATGAAATCCTCCAGATCGTACCGGACTTCGCCACTCGCGACGCCTTCTGTAAACTGTCTTCCCGTTTCGGATGTGGACATGTGAATCTCCGATATCCAGAGCTTGCAACGACGGTGTTGGTTTCCCGCAGCTGCAGGCGTTGATAGGTGGCTTCGCTTGTTCACGAAATTGGCGCCAGATGCGGAACGCAGCGCGATCACTCTGAACGTGTCACTGCAATTTATCAGAACGCAGGGGCATGGTCCCGGCGCACGTTGACGGGCGCACGGTACAAGTCACCGCCTTCCCATACGCATCGCATGAGGCGGACTGCTCCGCCTGGCCATGCGACGCCGGCCAACGAAACATACACCATCATTCAACCCGGCCAAACACTGGAGTGGCATCTGCGCGGTCCTGTTGCAAAAAGTGACCTCGGTTTCGATGCCAGGAGTAGCGGAAAGGCACGCCCCCGTGATTGCGACGGTCAGGTGTCGGCGGCGGAGCCCGCAGCCTGAAAACGGACCTCGAACTCGCGCCGCAAGTTTCTCCTGACCTCGGCTGCGCGCTGGCGCTGTTTTCGCACTGCGGTTACGGGGTTGTACGGCGGCACGGCGGTCGGGCGTCCCTCGGCGTCAACGGCGACCATGGTGAAATAGCAGGAATTCGTGTGCCGACGCTCGCCGGTGCGGATGTTTTCTGCTTCGACGCGGATCCCGACTTCCATCGACGTCCGCCCGGCATGATTGATCGAGGCGCGAAAGGTCACGAGTTCGCCGACATGGATCGGCTGGCGAAAAACGACCTGGTCCACTGACAGGGTCACTGCGTATTCCTGCGAATAGCGTGAGGCGCAGGAGAACGCCACGCGATCCAGGAGGTTCAGGAGGGCACCGCCATGGACCTTGCCACTGAAGTTGGCCATGTCGGGCGTCATCAAAACGACCATTTCAAGCTCGCTGCTATCATGTCCGGCTTCCACGGCAACTCCTCTGGATTGGATACAAAGCCCTCATGGGCGACGTCCGGGCCGTCCTCCCGGAGGCCTGGCCGTCATCATATGCATTGCGACCCCTGGCTTGAAGTCCATTCCTCCAGCTTCTGCAGCCACGCGATCATGTTTCGACCTGGCTCGGTCGGGCGTCGGCCGTGACATGCGCCTTCGATGTGACGCGATGTTCCGGATGCTCTGCGGCAAAGACGATCTTTGGCCGGGCATTCGAACGGCGCTGCCTTGCGTGATGTCCGCGCCCCGCCAAGCGCGGCGGGCAGAACCGCTCCGTGAGCCTGGCGGCTTCGGCGTAGGGAGCGTACGGCGATACCGCATCTTCCCGCGGGCGATCGACCCAGAAAAGGGCCTGCGGTTGCAGCGAAAGCTCTTGAATTCCTAGCGCTCGCAACCTTTACTGGCAACGCGGGCGGATGCTGGCGTTGAGGAACGCCGCTGCATGACGATGGAGGGGGCCATCGAACGCGCGCTTGGACCATTGTTTATTCCATGATCGCTCTCGGCGCCGCCCCCTCGGCGCTCACGGGGCGTTGATGCCGTTTTAGCGACCCGCGTTTTCACGGGAGGACAGCTGCATATTGCGACAGCGCCTCCCTATCCCTTATTCCTTTTTCAATATTGATCGTCATGAATGAGCAATTTCACCCGTCCGACCTTTCCGACACTGCCCCGCCATACGAACTGATCGCGATTTCCGAATGTCTTCATCCCACGATGCGGCCGCCATCGCACGACTGGGCGTATATGGCCGCCGCCCACCTCATCGGCTCGCCCGCCAACATTGCGATTGCGTCCATTTTGGAGGAGACCGGCAAGCTTGCCGGTGCCGACAGGGCGTGGATGTTCGAGTACGATGCCGATTTTCTTCACTTCCGAAACACCGAGGAGTGGGTGCGCGGGGATGTCCCGTCGCATGTGACCGATCTGCAGCAGACGCCGGTGACGATGATCGGTTGGCTGCATCAATGGCTGGTCACGGGCAAAGCGGTGATGATCAACGATGTCGCCAATCTTCCGCGCCCTGCGCGCGCCCTGCAGGCGGAAATGCTCAGGCAGAATGACAAGAGCGTCCTTTGTGTTCCGGTCTTTCACGACTGCGTTCTGCGTGCCTGCATCGGCTTCGATGCGACCGGGACGAAACGCCGGTGGCCGGTGGACGAGATCCACCAACTCGCCCGCTGTGCAAAGTTGATCGGGATCGCCCGCTACGGGCGAGCGCAGGTGGATGGCCGACGGGACGTGGTGGCCGGAAACGCGCTCAACGGTGCTGAACCGCTTGTGCATCTGCACATGCCGGGGCGCACGCGCGGCGTGCCATTGGCGGCGATCGTCGGACTGCGTTCGGCGAAGGACTACACGCAGATCTGGCTGAAAGACGAAGCAGCCGTGCTCGATCTGCGGCCGCTTTCGTTCTGGATCGGCCTGCTGCCGAAATCGAACTTCCTGCGCATCCACCGAACGGCGGTGATAAACATATCGCATGTGACCGAGCTCGAGCGTCACGCGGGCCCGACCAGGCAGGCGTGGACGGTGCGCCTGCGCAGATTCGAGCAGCCCTGGGCGGTATCGCGGCCCTACAGGCAGGAATTGCGCAGCCGGCTCGGGATCTGAGATTTTCCACAGCCGTACCCCCCTCGCTTTGTTGCTTCGTCGAACCTGTAGGTTGTTTCGTCGATATGGCATTGCTGCTTTAGAGTTGCCGTGCAAGCCAGCTTCCTGGGAAATTTTAGGGTATTGGGCGGAGGGCAAGCCTTTGAAAAAGATCAATTGTCAGAATCGGGGCTTGGGTGGCGGGCTTGAGGGCGAGGAACGTTCGGGTCGCCAACCGTCGGCTCGAGGGCGCTCGACATCGGGTAGCCAACGTTTGCTGATGAGCAGTACGGCTTTGTGGCTGTTCGCAGCCTCGGGCATAGCTCTCGGTATGGTCGCGGCCGCGCCGCTGGCACAGGCTGCAGGCAAGGGTGGCAATGGTGGGAGTTCCGGCGGGGCGGGCGGCAGCGTCGACGGCAACTTGCAGGGGACACCTGGCAGCAATGCGGTCAGTAACGGAAACGGCGGCGGCGGCGGCGGGCCTGGTGCGGACGGTGGCGCGGGAAGCCAGATCGGCGGCGGGGTTGCCGGCAATGGCGGTGCCGGAGGTACGGGCGGTAGCCCGAATGGGGCGTCGGGTGGAAACGGCAGCGGCAGCGGCATAATTTATGGCGGCGGCGGCGGTGGGGGTGGCGGTGCGCACGGCAGCGTTGGCATTGCCGCCGGTCGCGGTGGCGATGGCGGCGCCTCGTCGAACGGAGACGGCGGCGGCGGCGGCGCCGGCGGTTACGGGCGAATTGTTGCTTCCGGCGGTACGGAGAGCATAGCGGGACCGGCAGTTTCCGGCGGGCAGGGTGGCAATGGCGGTGCCGGCGGGGCAGCGTCGGGTGCCATCGGGATCGGCGGCAGCGGTGGTGACGGCGGCGATGGCGCGGCACTCGTCGGCGGCGGCACGTTGACGGTGAACACGAACGTGACGGGCGGCAACGGTGGCAATGCCGGCGCCGGCGGTGGCACAAAGCGCAACGGTGACGGCGGTCACGGCATCAGCGGCTTGAACGGCGGTACGGTGATCGTCAACGGCAGCGTCACGGGCGGCGTGGCTGGAGGCAGCGGCACCGGCGGCGTACACGGAGCCGGCATCTTCGGTCGTAACCTGGACGTGACCCTGGGCGCGTCCGGCTCTATCATCGGTGGCAATGGCGGGACCGCCAATGCCATGACTTTCGATGGTGGCGCCAACACATTCCGATTTTCTACGGCGAACCCAGGTCTGTCCGGCAATATTGCCATCACCAATTCCGGAAGTCTGACGCTCGACCAGACCGGCAACAGCCGCATAAACAATGTAATCACCGGCGACGGCTCCCTGATCAAATCCGGCTCCGGCACGCTGACGCTGACGGGCATGAACACTTATACCGGTGCGACGAGCATCGCGGCGGGCGGCACGCTGGCGCTTTCGGGCCAAGGTCGGATCAACGCCTCGAGCGGCCTGACGGCCGACGGCACCTTCGACGTATCGGCGGCTGCTTCCGCACAGGTCAAGTCGCTGGCCGGCAGCGGGCAGGTGGTGCTTGGAAGTCAATATCTGATCATTCACAACGCCACAGGCACGTTCTCTGGCGCGATCAACGGCACCGGCGGTGTCAATGTCATGGCTGGCACGCAGGTTCTGACCGGCGCCAACACCTTTACCGGTGGTGCGGGTACCAATACCGGCGCGACGCTGCAGATCGGCGCTGGTGGCACAGGTGGCTCAGTCGTATCGAACATCAACAATGGCGGCGCGCTGATCTTCAATCGCTCCGACAATTTGACCTATGCCGGCGAGATCACCGGCAATGGCACGTTCTCGCAGATCGGCACGGGCACGCTGACGCTGACGGCGACCAGCAGCACGCGCGGTCCGGTGACGATCGGTTCGGGCAGCACGCTGCAGCTCGGCAATGGCGGCACGACCGGCTGGATCGGCGGCACCAACAACTTCGTCGGCTCGATCACCAACAACGGTGCGCTGATCTACAACCGCTCGAACAATGTCAGCTATGCCGGCAAGATCTCGGGCAACGGCAGCCTTTCTCAGGCAGGCACAGGCAAGCTGACGCTCACGGGGGACAGTTCGCTGTTCGCTGGCGCAACGTCGGTCACGTCGGGTACGACCTATGTCAACGGCCAGCTCGGTGGCAACGTCAATGTCGGCTCGGGCGGCACGCTCGGCGGATCGGGCCGGATCGGCGGCAACGTCATCGTCGATGGCACGCTCTCGGCCGGCAACAGCCCGGGCACAATAACGATCGGCGGCGACCTGACGCTCAATGGTGGCTCCACGTCGGTGTTCGAGCTGAACACGCCCGGCCTCGCCGGCAGCGCAGGCGGAAACGACCTGCTGAAGGTCGGCGGCAACCTGACGCTCGGCGGCGCGCTGAACGCTCAGGTGGCTTCGGCCGGCTATTACCGCCTGTTCGAATATGATGGTTCGCTGTCGGGCAGTTTCGCCACGACGGCTGCGACATCGACGGCGCCGAGCTTCACCGTTGCCAGCCATCAGGTCCAGACGGGCATTGCCAAGCAGGTCAATCTGTCCGTGCTCGGCACCGGCCAGACGATGCATTTCTGGGATGGAGCAGACACGACGGGCAACGGCACCGTCAACGGCGGCACCGGCACATGGACCTCGGCCGGGACGAATTGGACCGGCGCCCCGTTGCGTGCCGACATCAACGGAAGCTTCGGTGGGTCGGTCGGCGTCTTTGCCGGCGCCAGCGGTGGCGTCGTCAACGTTGTTGGCACACAGAGCTTCGACACGCTGCAATTCTCCCCGACGAACAATGGCAGCGGCTACACGATCAATGGCGGCGCGCTTGCCTTCAACCCGGCAAGCGGCACGGCGGCTACGATCAATGTCGGCAACGGTGTCGCAACCACGATCGGCACGGTGCTGCAGAATGGTGGGACCGGCAGTGGCCTCAACAAGGTGGGCAACGGCACGCTGACGCTGACGGGGATGAATACCTATACCGGTGCGACGTCAATCGCGGCGGGCGGCACGCTGGCCCTGTCCGGCCAGGGCCGGATCAATGCCTCGAGTGGCCTGACTGCCAACGGCACCTTCGACGTCTCGGCGGCCGCATCGGCGCAGATCAAGTCGCTGACCGGCAGCGGCCAGGTGGTGCTCGGCAGCAAGACGCTGCTCATTAACAACGCTACAGGCACGTTCTCAGGCGCGATCAACGGCACCGGCGGCATCTCGGTCAATGCGGGCACGCAGGTCCTGACCGGCGCCAACGGCTTTACCGGCGGCGCCGGTATCGCCCAGGGCGCGACACTACAGGTCGGTGATGGCGGCACGGGCGGTTCGCTTGCATCCAATGTCACCAACTACGGCGCGCTCGTCTTCAACAGCTCCGCCAACACGACCTATGCGGGCTCGATCAGCGGCCCCGGCTCGTTCTCGCAGGTCGGCAGCGGCACGCTGACCCTGACGGCGACCAGCAGCAGCCGTGGCCCGGTCACGATCGGTACGGGCAGCACGCTGCAGCTCGGCAATGGCGGCACGACCGGCTGGATCGGCGGCACCGGCAACTTTGCCGGCTCGATCACCAACAACGGCACGCTGATCTACAACCGCTCGAACGACGTCAGCTATGCCGGTACATTCACCGGCACCGGCGCGCTCACCCAAACGGGAACGGGCAAACTGACCTTGAC
Source organism: Ensifer sp. GW821-FHT05G01 (assembly GCF_059419585.1). NCBI lineage: Bacteria > Pseudomonadati > Pseudomonadota > Alphaproteobacteria > Hyphomicrobiales > Rhizobiaceae > Ensifer > Ensifer sp. GW821-FHT05G01. The sequence goes on from NZ_JBWKSC010000002.1 coordinate 491,796, forward strand.
GGGCGTCAACACCTTCACAGGCGATACGGCCGTCACGTCGGGGACCCTCGTCGTCAATGGTTCTTCGGTGAACTCGCGCCTGACCACCATCCATCGCGGCGCACGCCTCGGCGGTACCGGCACGATCGGAAACACGACCATTCTGAGTGGCGGCGTGCATGCACCGGGCAATTCGATCGGCACACAGACGATTGCCGGCAACTACACCAACAACGGCGTCCTGCAGATCGAAGGCACGCCCTTAATCACGGACAAGCTGATCGTGACGGGCAACGTCGACATATCAGGCGCGACGCTCGATCTCCTGCTTTCGCCCAATACGGCGGCAAGCTGGAATCCGGTCAATGGCCCGTTCATCCTCATCGACAAGCAGAGTTCGGGGGCGATCAGCGGCACCTTTGCTTCGATCGTCGACAACCTGGTGTTCCTCGATCCCACCGTCGATTACATCGGCGGCGACGGCAACGATCTGTCGCTCAAGCTGACCCGCAACGACATGAGCTTTGCCAGCACCGGTCGGACCCGCAATCAGATCGCCACTGCCGGCGGTATCGATGGCTTGGGCATGGCAAACCCCGTCTTCAACGCGATTGCGTTTGCCGCAACGCCTGAAGCAGCGCGGGCCGCCTTCGACCTGCTTTCCGGCGAAGTGCACAGCTCCTTCCAGTCGATCCTGATCGAGGACAGCCGGTTCCTGCGTGATGCCGCAAACGATCGCCTGCGCTCGGTGCTTGGAGCCGTGGGAGCCAAACAGTCTGCCGGAAACGGCACCGAGGCCGATATGGGTGAGCTCGCCATCTGGTCCCAGGGCTTCGGCTCCTGGGGGCGCTGGGATGGTGATGGCAACGCGGCCAAGGCAGATCGATCCATCGGCGGCTTCTTCGTCGGTGCCGATACGCAGGTGGACGAATGGACCGTCGGTGCGCTTGCCGGCTACTCGCGCTCCTCGATGGATGTCGACGCTCGGTTCTCCTCTGCCACGTCCGACAATTATCATCTCGGGCTCTATGCCGGCGGACAATGGGGTGACGCTTCGCTGCGCACGGGTGCTGCCTATAGCTGGCACGACATCGAGACGAGCCGCTCCATTTCGTTCCCTGGTTTCTCCGATCGTCTTGACGCCAACTATGATGCCGGCACCGGCCAGGTCTTCGGCGAGTTTGCCTATGCCGTCAAAACCGGAGCGGTCGATTTGGAGCCGTTTGCCAATCTCGCCTATGTCCACCTCAACCGCGACGGCTTCGCCGAACGTGGCGGGGCAGCAGCGCTCGTTGGCAAGGATGCCTCGCAGGATACGACGTTCACCACACTGGGGTTGCGCGCAGCCACCAGCTTCGATCTCGGCGGCGTGTTGGCGACGGCGCGCGGTACGGTTGGCTGGAAGCACGCCTTTGGCGACACGCTGCCGCTGTCGTCGAACGGGTTCTCGTCAACGAGCACGTTCGTCATCGCCGGCGTTCCGATCGCCGAGAATGCAGTGGTGCTTGAAGCCGGCCTCGACTTTGCGCTTACGCCGGAGGCCAATCTCGGACTGATCTACGCTGGACAGTTCGCCAGCGGCGTCAGCGATCAGACGTTCAAGGCAAACCTGAGCCTCAAGTTCTGAGAGATCGCAGCCGACGCTAATAGCCGCCTGTCGAGGTCATGTCTGACTTTGGCAGGCGGTTTTTCTTGTCCGAAAGGGTGGCCCAGGCGCATGACCGCCGGTCGAAGCGATTGGCCGCTTTCCGGGCGCGGGGCCGTTTGCATCGCATCCGCGCACGCGTCGACGAGGCAGGCGGTTACGGGGCTGTACGGTGGCACTGCGGTCGGACGTCCCTCGGCGTCCACGGCGACCATGGTGAAATAGCAGGAATTCGTGTGCCGACGCTCGCCGGTGCGGATGTTTTCGGCTTCGACGCGGATCCCGACTTCCATCGACGTCCGCCCGGCATGATTGATCGTGACGAGAAAGGTCACGAGTTCGGCGACATGGATCGGCTGGCGAGAGACGACCTGGTCAACTGGACAGGGTCACTGCGTATTCCTGCGAAAAGCGTGAGGCGCAGGAGAATGCGACGCGATCCAGGAGGTTCAAGAGTGCGCCGCCCTCGACTTTGCCGCTGAAATTGGCCATGTCGGGCGTCATCAAGACGACCATTTCAAGCTCGCTGGTATCGTGTCCTGCTTCCACAGCAACTCCTCTGGAATGATTGCAGCCCTCGTGGGCAGATGATAGCAAGCTTGTCGTCGGCCGATCAGCGAACAAGTCTGCATCGTCGATGATCGGATCGCCCGGGATCGTGCCACATTTTCGGATGCCTCACCTCGAAGGCAGTCATGAATGGGTATTTGGCAGTAGTGCGAGGCTGTCTTTTGCAGAGCCGCTCAAATACGCGATCTTGGAACGTTCTCGCAGGGCATTTCGATCGGGGCCCTCAATAGAGGTGCGCGCTGGTTAGTGTTCCTGAAAAGCCGGATGCCTGTTCGGCCCGCTTCACGCCGATTTCGTATTTGTACCTCGAATTCGCTATTCCGATTAGGTGCGGAGATGGCTGGCTGTTGTGCTAGTATAAAACCGTCCGCTTTCACTCGACGCTGTGAAGGCAGCCAAATTCGGGAACAACCCCGTCCCGAGTATGTTGTTAAATAGAGTAGCGGTCGCGTCGCAAGTGCATGACTTCCGGCGGCCGCAGGAGGGTTACATGAGCGCCAGTGACGGTGATGTTTTCGACCTCTTTTCGAAAACTTACGCAAGTGGAGTGCAAGAGAGTTTAAGTTTACAGGAGTATCTTCTCGCCTGTCGCGACGACAAGAGCATGTATGCCACTGCGCCAGAGCGCATGGTGGCCGCCATCGGCGAACCTCAATTGATAGACACGAGCGCGGATGAGCGCCTCGGTCGGATCTTCGCTAACCGCACCATCAAGATCTACCCTTCCTTCTCGGACTTCTACGGAATGGAGGATACGATTGAGCGGATCGTCGGATATTTTCGATATGCCGCTCAGGGCCTCGAGGAACGCAAGCAGATCCTTTACCTCTTGGGGCCGGTGGGCGGTGGCAAATCGTCGCTTGCCGAGCGTCTCAAGAAGCTGATGGAGCAGCAACCGATCTACACGTTGGCCATCGACGGTAAGATAAGCCCCGTCTTTGAATCGCCCCTTGGCTTGTTTAGCCGCGAGCGCATGGGAGAGTTGCTGGAAGACAAGTACGGAATTGCGAAGAGACGGCTCACCGACTTGGTATCGCCTTGGGCGGCCAAACGGCTGGACGAAATCGGCGGCGATATTTCGAAGTTCAGCGTCGTGAAGCTCATGCCCTCGCGGCTGCGCCAAATCGCCATCGCCAAGACTGAGCCAGGCGACGAGAACAACCAGGACATATCCGCGCTCGTCGGCAAGGTCGATATCCGCCAGCTTGAGAATTTCAGCCAAGCCGATCCCGACGCCTACTCCTATAGCGGTGGGCTCAACAGGACCACGCAAGGGCTGCTCGAATTCGTCGAGATGTTCAAGGCGCCGATCAAGGTTCTGCATCCTTTGCTCACCGCCACGCAGGAAGGAAGCTACAATGGCACGGAGAACTTCGGCGCTTTTCCCTACCATGGTATCGTACTTGCCCATTCCAACGAGTCCGAATGGCTCCAATTCAAGCACAACAAGAACAATGAGGCCTTTCTCGACCGGATACTCGTCGTCAAGGTTCCCTATTGCCTGCGTGTCACGGAGGAACGGCTGATCTATGAAAAGCTGCTTCGCGAGAGCGAGTTGGCCGAAAACCCCTGCGCGCCCGAGGTGCTGGAGAACCTTAGCCGCTTCACGGTGGCGACACGCCTCGCGCTACACGAGAACTCGCCGTCCTATACGAAGATGCGGGTCTATGACGGCGAGAACCTGAAAGATACCGATCCCAAGGCGAAGTCCCTGCAGGAATATCGCGATGCCGCGGGCGTCGATGAGGGCATGACCGGCGTCAGCACCCGCTTTGCCTTCAAGGTGCTGTCGGAGACCTTCAACTACGACACCAAGGAAGTCGCGGCCGATCCGGTTCATCTGATGTACATCCTGGAACAGGCTATCCGGCGGGAGCAGTTTCCCAAGGAGACGGAAGCGAATTATCTCGATTTCATCCGGTCGGAACTCGCTGCCCGCTATGCCGAGTTCATCGGTCACGAGATCCAGAAGGCCTATCTCGAATCCTATAGTGAGTATGGTCAAAACCTGTTCGACCGCTATATCTCCTACGCGGATGCTTGGCTCGAAGATCAGGACTTCAAGGATCCCGATACGGGTCAGATACTAAATCGCAACGTTCTCGATGGTGAGTTGTCGCAGATCGAAAAGCCCGCAGGGATTGCAAACCCCAAGGATTTCCGCAACGAAGTCGTAAAGTTCTCACTGCGTGCCCGCGCCAGGAACAACGGGCGCAACCCCGCATGGACAAGTTACGAAAAGCTCCGGGAAGTGATCGAGAAGCGCATGTTCGGCCAGGTCGAGGATCTTTTGCCGGTCATCAGCTTCGGCTCGAAGAAGGATAGCGCGACCGAGAAGCAACATGCTGAATTCGTTGAACGCATGACCGAACGGGGCTACACCGAGCGCCAAGTCCGGCGGCTCGTTGACTGGTACATGCGGGTCAACAAGGCAGGTTGACAATGCGGAAGTGGGGGATGGGCAGATGCCAAACTTCATCGATCGCCGGCTTAACCCCAAGGACAGGAGTCTCGGCAACAGGCAGCGCTTTTTTAAGCGGGTCCGTGAGGAATTGAAGCGGACGATAAGGGATCAGATAAAGTCGGACAGGATCACCGATGTGGATGCCGCCCACGGCGTTCCGATCCCCAAGCGTGGTGCGGACGAACCCAGCTTTCAGCATTCGCGCGCCAGCGGTGAGCGGAACTATGTACTGCCCGGAAACGAGACCTTTTCTCCGGGAGACCGACTTAGGAAACCGGAAACAGGCGGTGGTGGTGGTGGGTCCGCCGGGCCAGGACGAGGCGAAAACACGGACGACTTTCTTTTCGTGCTGTCGCGCGAGGAAGTGCTCGATCTTTTCTTCGAAGATCTGGAGCTTCCGGATATGGTGAAGCTGAACCTACGGGAAACCGTCAGCTACAAGTCCCATCGCGTCGGTTTCTCGACGGTGGGCACGCCTTGCAATATCAATGTCGGACGAACGATGCGCAATAGCTTTGGGCGGCGCATGGCCCTGCGCCGCCCAAGCGAGAGGGAATTTCAGGCTCTTACGGAAGAGATCGCGACGCTGGAACGGGAGGAGGAGCCATCCCTGCAGCAGCGCCGCAGGCTCTCGCACCTGCGCGACGAACTGGCAGTTGTCGAACGGCGGCGGCTGCGTATCGCCTATGTCGATCCCGTCGACGTGCGGTTCAACCGTTTCGAACGTCAGCCTTTGCCGAACGCGAGCGCGGTGATGTTCTGCCTTATGGACGTCTCTGCCTCGATGGGGGAGCGCGAGAAGGACCTTGCCAAGCGCTTCTTCGTTCTCTTGCACCTGTTTCTCAAGCGCCGTTACGAGCGGATCGATATCGTGTTCATCCGCCACACGGATGAGGCGCGGGAAGTTGACGAGGAGACGTTCTTTTTCAGCAAACAGAGCGGCGGCACGGTCGTTTCCACCGCGCTTGAGGAAATGCTGCGGATCATCGAGGACCGCTATCCCTCGAACCTCTGGAACATTTATGCGGCCCAAGCCTCTGATGGCGACAATGCCAACGGCGACTCGGATCGGTGCGCCGAGCTTCTGCGGGAGAAGCTTATGCGTCTGTGTCAGTACTACGCCTATGTCGAGATCATTGATGAGCGCGAGAGCGAGATCTTCGGGTCGACGGACAACGGCACCTCACTCTGGCGAGCCTATCGCACGGTCGACAGCGTGGTGCCGAATTTCCAGATGACGCGCGTTGCAAGGCCCGCCGACATCTACCCCGTTTTCCGCAAACTTTTTGCCCGGCATCAACCCGTTCAATTGCGCAGGTGAGGGGACGACCGAATGGCGAAACGGCCAGTCTCCAGCCTGCTGTTCGACGGTTCCGAATGGAATTTTGCGACGCTTTCGCGGGCCTATGATGCGATAGAGGCGATTGCGATCGATGAGATGGGACTGAACGTCTATCCGAACCAGATCGAGATCATCTCTTCTGAACAGATGCTCGACGCTTATTCATCCGTCGGCATGCCGTTGATGTATCAGCACTGGTCGTTTGGAAAGCGCTTCGTTTTCGAAAGCCAACTCTATCAAAAAGGCTATCGCGGGCTGGCCTATGAACTCGTGATCAATTCCAATCCCTGCATAACCTATCTCATGGAAGAAAACACGATGCCGATGCAGGCGCTGGTCACCGCGCATGCCGCCTTCGGCCACAATCACTTCTTCAAGAATAACTATCTGTTCCGCCAGTGGACGGATGCCAGCGGTATCCTCAGCTACATGGACTTCGCCAAGAAATACATCGCCAAATGCGAGGAACGGCATGGACTGAAGGCGGTGGAGGAGATTCTCGATTCGGCGCATGCCCTCCAGGATCACGGCGTATTCCACTATCGCCGTCCGCCTCGGCTCTCATCGGCAAAGGAGATGGAGCGGGCCCGCGAGCGATTGGAATACGAAGAGCAGACTTACAGCGATTTATGGCGGACGCTGCCGACGGCAGGCGGGAGTTCGGGCACCGAGGAGGCGGAGCGCGAGGCTTTGGAGCGGACGAAAGTGCTCAATCTTCCCGAGGAGAACCTGCTTTATTTCCTCGAAAAGCATAGTCTGATCCTTGAGCCTTGGCAGCGAGAGATCTTGAGAATTGTTCGCGTTGTCGCGCAATACTTCTACCCGCAAATTCAGACCAAAGTGATGAACGAGGGATGTGCAACTTTCGTCCATTATTCGATCATCAATAGACTGTTCGATCAGGGGCAGATCAGCGAAGGCGCAATGTTGGAGCTGCTATCAAGCCACGCCAACGTTGTTTTTCAACCGAGCTTCGATGACACCCGCTTTTCGGGCATCAACCCCTACGCGCTGGGCTTCGCGATGATGCAGGATATCAAACGCATCTGCACCGAGCCGACGCAGGAGGATCGGGATTGGTTTCCCGGGATATCCGGCAACGGCAACTGGATGGGGACGCTGATCGACGCTTGGGAGAACCACCGCGACGAGTCCTTCATTCTGCAATATCTGAGCCCGGCGCTGATCCGCAAATTCCGTCTGTTTCGGCTCTCTGACCACGCGACCAACAATTTTTGCGAAGTCACTTCCATCCATAACGAGCAGGGCTACGCTGCTGTGCGTGCCGCGCTCGCAGGCAATTACGACCTGGCGGCCAATAGGCCGGACATACAGGTGGTGGATGTCGATCTGCTGGGGGATCGCCAGCTTAGGTTGAAGCACGTGATCAAGAACGGCATTCTGTTGGAGGAAAATAATCGAGGTTCGACGCTTGCGCATATATGCCGGCTTTGGGGATATGAAGTGAGCCTGGCAGGTATCGACGTGTCGACCGGCAAAGTCCTCTATGAATGCTCCTCCACACAAGCGTGACCGCAAGCGACCGTCGGATTGGCCGCTGTCGCCGCGATGGCGATTAGGTGTCGTTTCGTTCGCTCGCTTGGCCTGAAAGTCATGCTCCGAGCTTGGTGCGCTCGGCAAGCCGCCATGCCCTCGGGGTCATTCCGGTCTGGCGCAGGAAGAAGCGGGAGAAATAGGCGGGATCGGCAAAGCCCAGCCTGAAGCCGATTTCCTGGACGCTTCCGCGGGTGAAAACGAGCTCACGCCGTGCTTCGTCCGTCATCTTGCGCGTAATGATTTCGTGCGCGCTCTGGCCGGTGACGCTGCGGGCGATGCGATTGAGATGTGTTGGCGAGAGACCAAGTTCGCGGGCATAAAACGCCGCCGGCTTGTGGGCGCGATGGTGTTGCTGGACGAGGCCGAGGAAGTGTTCGACGCGCCGTTCGTCTTGTGTGTCGGTGGCATCGTCCTTGGCGGGATGCGCTTCGTCGAGGCGGGCGCTTAGCGTCAACGCCGACGTCAGATAGGCGTCGAGCAGGTCGGTGCGGTGGCTGCGGTTGGCCTCCCATTCCGCCCCCAGCCGAGAAAGCGTCAACGCCACATAACGGCCGTCCTCGCTGGCGTCGAGGCGGGTTGCGCGCGGTGCCGCCATCCAGGCTCCAAGGCGGCTGCGTTCGCCGGGTGATACCTTTAGATGCGAGGCGAGAACGGTGAAGACGAATCCGTCTATATCCCGGGAGAAACGGAACCCATGGCTGGTTGCCGGCGGCACGGTGATCATCACCGGCGGGCGAATGGCGTGCACCGTGTCGCCGAAGATCGCATCTCCCGACCCGTCGACAATGTACAAGATCTGGAAGAAACTCTCATGGCGATGCAGTCCGATCTCCCAATGGTGCAGGCTGCTGCGCGACGGAATCGTTTCGCAATGCAGCCAGAAATCTGGCCGTTCTCGCGCTTCTTCGCCATAAAGCTCGTAGGTCGGGATCGCTCTTTTCATCGTGTGCATCCATCAACGATGTTCGATTAGTGCAATTTCTTGGCCGAAATGTCCATTGAGGCCGAAGGCGCTCCCGCGCAAGATTTTGTCAAAAGTCAGTTTCGGGAGGAAGGCATGCGCACACAGGTCGTCATCATCGGCTCCGGTCCATCGGGGCTTCTGCTCGGGCAATTGCTGACCGGCGCCGGCATCGACAACGTCATTCTCGATCGTGTGAGCAAGGACTATGTTCTTGGCCGGGTGCGCGCCGGCGTGCTGGAGGAGGGGACTGTTCACCTCATGGATCGAGCCAGATCCGGCGCTCGCATGCATGCCGAAGGTCTTCCGCATGACGGCTTTTCGCTGGCCTTCGATGGCCGGGATCACCGCATCGACCTTCACGACCTGACCGGCGGCAAGCGCGTGATGGTCTACGGCCAGACGGAACTGACGCGCGATCTGATGGCAGAGCGCGCGCGCACCGGCGCACCGTCGATCTACGCGGCCGCAAATGTCACGCCACATGATTTCGAAGGTCATGCCCCCTCCGTCACCTATGAACTGGATGGCACAACGCACCGCATCGATTGCGATTTCATCGCCGGTTGCGACGGCTTTCACGGGATCAGCCGCAAGTCGGTTCCCGAAAAGGCGATCCGCACCTTCGAGAAGATCTATCCCTTCGGTTGGCTCGGCATCCTTGCCGACGTCCCGCCGGTCAGCCACGAACTGATCTACGCCAACCACCCGCGCGGGTTTGCGCTTTGTTCGATGCGCTCGCAAACCCGCAGCCGATACTATCTTCAGTGCGCGCTCGACGAAAAGGTCGAGGAATGGAGCGACCAGCGCTTCTGGGACGAATTGAGGCGGCGGTTGCCGACCCATCACGCCGAGGCGCTCACGACGGGGGCGTCATTCGAAAAGTCGATTGCGCCTCTTCGCTCCTTTGTTGCCGAGCCGATGCGTTTCGGACGGCTGTTTCTGGTCGGAGACGCGGCGCACATCGTGCCGCCTACCGGCGCCAAGGGTCTGAACCTTGCGGCCAGTGACGTGCACTATCTCTTCGAAGCGCTGCTGGAACACTACCAGGATCGCTCGAATGCCGGCATAGATGCCTATTCCGCGCATGCGCTGGCGAGGGTCTGGAAGGCGGTTCGTTTTTCCTGGTGGATGACCACCATGCTTCATCGCTTTCCGGATACCAGCGATTTCGACCAGAAGATCCAGGAGGCGGAGCTCGATTATCTCACGCATTCGCGCGCAGCGGCGACCGCTCTTGCGGAAAACTACGTCGGGCTGCCGTTTTGAAGCGGCCTCATTGCGGCGAAAGCGCTGCGAAGCATGCCATAGAGGGCGGTGTCCCATCTGATATCGCCGACCCTGGCGGACGACCGCCGCACGCCTTCCTCTATAAAACCGAGTTTGAGATAGGTGCGGATCGCGGCGGTATTGAAGGTGTAGACGTTGAGTTCCAGCCGCTCGAAGCGAACGTCTGCGAAGAACTGCTCGATGATGCGCTCTAGGAACGGTTGGGCGAGGCCTTGTCCGCGGAACCGTGGATTGATCGCGACGCGGCTGAGGCGGCCGACGCCATTGTCCCAGTCGAGCGCCACCTGGGCGTGACCGGCAAGATCGCCATCGACAACGCCGGTAAACATCCAGCGCGCCGGTGGAACGTCCAGGGTTGAAGCGCGCATCTCCGCGAGCTGCGCCGCATCGAGCGGAAAACTGAGCCCTGGTCCACTCCATTGGGTGAGTGCTTCGGGGGTTGGAAACCAGGCGCCGAGCTCTGCGGCATCATCGGGAAGGAAGGAGCGAAGGGAGATCGGCACGGCGATGGCGTTTCTGTTCTGGAGTTCTGTGTCGTCGCATTGTTGCGTTTGAGGAAGCGTTGTAAAGCGGTGTCTTGCCGTTGGCGTCATAGCAGCCTGCCGACCAGGTACGCCTTTTTGCGTATCTTGTTCGGCAACAACGCCGGGCTTATGATTGCACGTCTTCGTTGAAGCAGGCGGGCGGTGCGTCCATGAATGTCATCTCTGCCGTCACCCGCAGCCTTGGAAGAGGCCTGGCGGAACGGGTCGGTCGCAGCTTTGGCAGTTTTGTCGAGCGCGCAGTGAAGGCCGCGCCTACAGCCATTGTCGATGCGGGTACGGACGGATCCGTCGTTTTCGGCCGAGGGCTTGGTCGTGATGCCGATGATTTGCGCTCCGCATTCGTCTGGGCGGCCGAGGAAGCCGCGACAGCCCTCAATACCCGGCCGGAAGCACTGCCGCATTTGATCGAGGACGAGCGGCTGGATGGTACGGCAGCAGAGGCGGGTTCGCTCTTTGACGAGTTTACCGCAATCGTTGCGCTCCTCGCCCTCTCTCAGGCGATCGGTCTCGACGGCATCCCTTTGCTCGCGCGGCCAGCGACAGAGGAGGCCGATGGACAGACGGCGGCGCCGCTGTTCGATTTTACCAATCTGAAAGCGCTGCAGGCGCTTGCGGCTGATGGAGCGCAAAGCGGGGCGCTCGTCCGCGAAGCGCTTTCGCGCAGCCGAATGGTGCGTTTCGTCTCGGACATTGAGGCTGCCGCCATCGGCACCTTCGATCTTTTTGCCGCCTCATTGGAAACGCGCTTGCTGGCGTTCTCGTCTGGCAGCGGCGGCGGCGCTGCCGCTGCGAGCGCGGCACAAATCCAGTTCCAGCTGGAGACACACATTGACAGGCTCATTGTCGACCGGTTCTTTCAATCGCGCTATGCACCCCTTCAGTTCGGGAAATCCAAGATTATCGTCGGCCCGCTGAAAGCCGGCATCTATTGTTTCCAGACCTTGAGCATGGGAACGCCGCCGCCGGAGATCGATCCCGCCGTGCATAGTGTCTCCCACCAAAATGCCAAGAGCCACACCGTCAACTTCTAGGGGCAGGCGATGGAAGGTGGCGATCTCCAGCAGTGGTGGGAATGGGTGACGCCGTTCTTGCGTCGCATGGGGCCACTGTCGAACGCGGTTGAATATGCCGGTATGATTGCCACCGCAGGCTGGGCGGTGATTTCCCTTTGCGGTTTCCTGCTTTTTCCGCCGCCGTTTGAAGAGGGCGAGCGCAAAGGTCTGGCGCGGTTTCTCGGTGTCGTTCTCGGCGTCATGCTCGCGGCGCTCTATCTTCACAATCGTCGCGCTGAACACAGTTTTGATCTTGTGCCTGTAGCAATCGTCAGCCTCGGCGCCGGCATTGTGCTCTTTCTCGGCTACCTGCTGGTCCGCCGGCTGCTGACCTACCGTTGCGTTGACGACGAGAACGAATATCTCGGCGGGATCCGCTTGCAGCCTGACGCAAAATCGGTCCTTGCCGGCAATTTCGCCGGTCTTCCCGAAGAACGCCAGATCAAGGTTGGGCCGCCGCCGAAAACTGTTCAGGCCTATTTCTGCCGATCCGAGAGGGACGACCCCACCTGGATCTGGACAAAGGGATCGCTCGATGCCGCGTGGTGGCTGATAGTCGTCCTGTACGTCGTGACGATGCTGGCACTTGCAACGGGGCTTTGCGCGATGGCGCTGGAACTTCACGAGGACCAGATCGAGGTGACCGAGACCGCGACCGAGCGGGTCGTCAGCATTCCGACGACGCTGCTGTTTGACTTTGATTCCGCGACGATCGCCAAAGGCAGCGATGGTTACCTCGAGACCGTGGCGCGCATGATCGCGGATGCCAATGTGCAGAAAGTTCGCGTCATCGGACATACCGATGGCTTCGGCGAGGAGGCGTACAATCAACGCCTTTCGGAACAGCGCGCCCTTGCGGTGAAGGATTGGTTGGCGGGCAGGGGCGGGCTGGCGAGTGTCAATTTCGAGGTTTCCGGGGTGGGCGAGAAAGAGCCGAAGCATCGCGAAACCGATGAGAAGGGCCAGGACCAACCCGAAGCTCGCCATGCCAACCGGCGCGTTGAAGTCATTTTCTCGAAGCCATGACGACGCTGGACGACCGCATGCTTGCCTCGGTCAAGTTTTGGCCGACGTCTCTCCAGCTGCCTCGCGGATCGTCTGCATCAGGATGGCGAGCGGTAACGACGGCACGGAGTCGGCACGCATTGTCAAGCCGACCGGGCCCTTGGTTTCGCTCGTGTCGATCGGCAAGACCGCTAGCGTGCCATCTTCGATATCGCTGGCGACCACACCGGCCGAAATGATCCAGATCGCTTCGCTGGTGCGCACGAAGGCGCGGCCGAACGCATCGGACACGGTTTCGATCTGGTTGGGCAGGCCCGGTATGCCGTTGGCGATCAGAAATTGGTCGACGAAGGGGCGAATGATCGAGGCGCGTGTCGGCATCAGCACCGGGTAGTCGCCGAGATGGGAGAAGGCGGATTGCTTTCGGGCAAGCAAGGGATGCCCGGCGCGGACGGCAAAGACCACCTGTTCGGAATAGAGGTGCTCGAAGGAAAAGCCGGTCATCTTTTCCGGCGCGGCCAAGCGGCCGACGACGAGGTCCAGATCGCCGACGCGCAGCTGTTCGAGAAGCACGGCGTTCTCGCCGGTGACGATCTTGATCCGTGCGCCGGTGTTTTCCTTCAGGAAGAGCGACATTGCCCGCGGCATGATGCGCGTCGAAACCGTCGGCAATGCCCCGATGCGCACAGGAACGCCGTCGCCGGAGCGCTCCTGCGAGACCGAATCGAGGCCCTGGCGAAGCGCCGTCAGCGCCGCGCCGGCGTGGCGAAGAAAGACTTCGCCATAACGGGTGATCTTGATGCCGCGCCCCTCGCGCTCGAAAACGGCGACGCCCAGAACTTCTTCCAGCTCGCGGATGGTCTTGGTAACCGCCGGCTGGCTGACATGCAGCAGTTCTGCCGCCTTCATGACGCTCTTCTGTCTTGCGACCTCGACAAAAGTCTGCAGATGACGAAACTTGACCCGGGCGTCGACCATCTTATTCATAACCCTTGAGTTAATGGAATGCGGTGAAATATCATTTTACCTAACCAGATTAAACAGACAATTTGATTGCAGAGGAGAAGTGCCGTGCAATTTGCCCGCATCAACGACATCACCATCCACTATCAGGTCATCGGCGCCACGGCCGAGCGCCCGGTGCTGGTCTTTGCCAATTCGCTGGGTACGGATTTTCGGATCTGGCGTGATGTCATCGTGCGTCTTGCCGGCGACTATGCGATCGTTCTCTACGACAAGCGCGGCCACGGTCTTTCCGATATCGGCCCCGTGCCTTACGCGATCGAAGATCATGCCAATGACCTTGCCGGCCTGCTCGACATGCTCTCGGTCAAACAGGCGATCATCTGCGGCCTTTCGGTCGGCGGATTGATCGCCCAGTCGCTCTATCAGCAGCGCCCGGATCTCGTGCGTGCGCTTGTTCTCTGCGACACCGCCCACAAGATCGGGACATCAGAGCTTTGGGCGCAGCGCATCGCCGCGATCGAGGAGCGCGGCATTGAAGCGATCGCTGATGGCATCCTCGAACGCTGGTTCACGCCCGAGTTCCGACGCCCGGAAAATGCGGCCTTGATCGGCTACCGCAACATGCTGATCCGCCAGTCGGCGACGGGGTATGCCGCCACCTGCGGTGCGATCCGCGACGCCGACTATACGGAAGCGGCGGCCCGCATCGCCGTGCCCGTCCTTTGCATCGTTGGTGATCAGGACGGTTCTACGCCGCCGGACGTGGTGCTCGCCACTGCACGCCTCATTCCCGGCGCCCGCTACGAGGTCATCCGCGACGCCGGGCATATCCCTTGCGTCGAAAAGCCGGAGGCTTTGACCGCCGTATTGCGGGTCTTCTTTGAAATTGTAATGCATGGAGACAAGAGCCATGAGTGATGCCTTCGCGCCCTCCGACCGCTATCGCCAGGGCATGGCCACCCGGCGGGCCGTTCTTGGCGATAACCACGTGGACCGCGCGCAAACGGCCTCCACCGATTTCGACCGACCGTTCCAGGAGTTGATCACCGAGGCCGCCTGGGGGCACGTCTGGTCGCGACCGACCTGGACCAAACGAGAGCGGTCGATCGTGACCATCGCGCTTCTGGCAGCGCTTGGCCAGGACGAGGAGGTGGCCATGCATGTGCGCGCCACGGCCAATACCGGCGCCAGCCGTGACGATATCTGCGAGGCGCTGCTGCACGTGGCGATATACGCCGGCGTTCCGGCAGCCAACCACGCGATCAAGATCGTCAAGCAGGTCTTTGCGGAGATGGACGCCGGCGAGGCGGCCTGACGGGAGCAAGAGATGTCCGACGGAGCAAACCAGAAACCCGAGACCGGTGCCTTCTTTCCGCGCGACAGAAACTGGCACGCGCCGGCGCTGACGCCCGGCTACAAGACCTCCGTGCTGCGCTCGCCGCAGAAGGCCCTGTTGTCGCTCGACGGCACGATCTCCGAAATCACCGGACCGGTGTTCGGCCATTCGATGCTGGGCGAACTCGACAACGACCTCATCCACAATTTCGCCAAGCCGGGCGAAAGCGCGATTGGCGAGCGCATTATCGTTCACGGACGGGTGCTCGACGAACGCGGACGGGCCGTTTCCGGCGCGCTTCTCGAATTCTGGCAGGCCAATGCCGGCGGGCGCTACCGCCACAAGAAGGAAAGCTATCTCGCAGCGCTCGATCCGAATTTTGGTGGTTGTGGCCGCACCATCACCGACGAGCAAGGCTTTTATTCCTTCCGTACGATCAAGCCCGGTCCCTATCCCTGGCCGAACGGCGTCAACGACTGGCGTCCGGCCCACATCCACTTTTCGATTTTCGGCCACGGCTTTGCACAGCGATTGATCACTCAGATGTATTTCGAGGGCGACCCGATGATCTGGAAGTGTCCGATCGTCAACACGATTGCCGATCGCCGTGCGATCGAACAACTGATCGCGCCGCTCGACTGGGCCAACACCATCCCGATGGACGCGCGAGCCTACAAGTTCGATATCATCCTGCGCGGTCGTCGCTCGACGCTGTTTGAAAACCGAATGGAGGGCAACTGATGGTCCAGGCGCTCGATTACCTCAAGGAAACAGCGTCGCAGACGGCTGGCCCCTATGTGCATATCGGTCTCACGCCGAATTTCTGCGGCATCGGCGGCGTCTACGATACCGACCTCGGCACGACGATGGTCAGCGAACGGACGCTTGGCGAACGCATCACCGTCAGCGGTCGGGTGCTCGACGGTACAGGAACGCCGCTCAAGGATGCGCTGGTGGAAATCTGGCAGGCGGATGCGGCCGGCCTCTACAACTCACCGTCGGAGTTGCGCGGTGCGGCCGATCCGGCTTTCTCCGGCTGGGGACGCTGTCCGACCGGCGGCGAAGATGGCGCTTTTCGGTTCGAGACGATCAAGCCGGGTCGTGTCCCGTTCAAGGACGGCCGGCCGATGGCGCCGCATATCACCTTCTGGATCGTCGCGCGCGGCATCAATCTCGGCCTGCACACGCGGATGTATTTCCCCGACGAGGCGGAGGCGAACGCCGCCGATCCCCTACTTTTGCGCGTCGAACACCGCCATCGCGTCGCCACGCTTGTCGCGACCGGCAGCGCACCTAATTATATCTTCGACATTCACCTGCAGGGTGAGAAGGAAACGGTCTTCCTCGACATCTGAAACCGGAATGTCATGCCTGGGGCCGGTCCATTGCATCCCGGTGCGTGGATGGCCCAGACGAGAATGAGGCATTCCGTTCAAGCGCGAGCGTCAATCGCGGCAATCATCGGGGGGACCATGACCTATTCCGCTTTCGATCATCCCTATCTCTCCGGCCTTCTCGGCGATGAGGCGGTCGCGGCCGAGTTTTCGACTGCCGCCGACATTCATGCCATGCTTTCTTTCGAGGCCGCGCTCGCGCGTGCGGAAGCGATCCATGGCGTGATACCGGAAAGTGCCGCCGACCGGATCACCGAGGCTTGTCGCGGCTTTTCTCCCGACGTAGCAGCACTCCGGCGGGGCATGGCGGTTGATGGCGTTGTGGTCCCCGAACTCGTGCGTCAATTGCGGGCCGCCGTCGGCGGCGAGGCGGCAGCGCACGTTCATTTTGGCGCGACCAGCCAGGATGTCATCGATACCAGCCTGATGTTGCGCATGAAGGCCGTTGCCGAGCTGTTCGCTACGCGGCTGGGCGATGTCGTATCCGTGCTGGAGGAGTGCGACGACCAATGGGGAGAGCGCAGGTTAATGGGGCGCACGCGCATGCAGGCGGCAGTACCGATCACCGTGTCGGATCGGCTGCGGACCTGGATCGAACCGTTGCTCGATCACAAGGATCGGCTGGAGGCGATGGAGCGCGACCTTTTTGCCGTCCAGTTCGGCGGCGCGGTGGGTACGCTCGACAAGTTGCAGGACAAGGCGGACGATGTGCGCGCGACGCTCGCCGAGGAATTGGCACTTGCCGACTTTCCGCAATGGCACAGCCAGCGTTCGGAAGTTGCCGATTTCGCCAATGCGCTGTCGCTGGTCACCGGCAGCCTCGGCAAGTTCGGGCAGGACGTAGCCCTGATGGCGCAGCAGGGTGATGAAATCGAACTGGCCGGCGGCGGCGGATCTTCCGCGATGCCGCACAAACAGAACCCGGTTGCAGCCGAAGTTCTGGTGGCGCTTGCGCGCTTCAACGCGACCCAGCTTTCCGGCGTCCATCATGCGCTGGTGCACGAGCAGGAGCGTTCCGGCGCCGCCTGGACGCTCGAATGGCTGATCATGCCGCAGATGGCCGGCGCGACCGCGGCGGCTCTACGTCTGGCTGCCGAACTTGCCGGCAATATCAGGCGGTTGGGCGCTGCCTGAGGCTAGCCCTTGTTCGCGGCCACGCATTGCTTATCCAGCCGTTTGAGGAAGACGGTAATTTCGCGCGCGACCTGCAGGTCGCCCTTCTTTTCCGCGACGGCTCTTCCCTCGGTCCAGATGTGGCGCGCCTCTTCGATGCGGTTGAGCTTCAGCATCGCTGCGCCGCGGAGCTTCCAGGCGGCCGAATAGGCAGGGTCGAGTTCGATCGCGCGGCTCAGGTGGACGAGTGCGGTCTCTGCATCCGCCTCCTGCAGGCAGATGCTGCCCAGCGTGAAGCGCAGAAGCGCGTCGTCGTGGCCGTCGAAGAGAAGTTTTTCAAGCACCTGTCGCATGATTGCTCCCCAACGGATGTTCGTTCGCGCGGCTCAGATCGTCCGGCATGCGGCACCGGATGGCAATGGGCGCCCACCGGATGGTGCGGCAAAGGCCGTCGATCTGTCGAGTGCCTGATATTGCCGCTCACTCCACAGAAGGGGTTCGGCATAACCGGAGGTTTCGGTGGCGATGATCGTTCCGACAAAGAGGCGGTGATCGCCAACGAGGATGGAGGCACTGAGCACGCAGTCCACTCCTGCGGCAGCCCCGAGAAGACGCGGCCGGCCGGAAGGCCAGTCGGCCCAGACGCCGACGAGATAGCGGCTGGCCGCCGCGACCCGACCAGCAAAGGCGTCGGCAACAAGCTCCTGCCCCTGGGCGAGCATCGCCAGCGAGAAGCCATACTGTTTCGTGATCGCCTCGGCGAGCGCACTGTCAGCCTTGATCGAGACGACGATCGACGGCGGGTTTGCCGACAGCGAGAAGACGGCTGTCGCGGTTCTACCCAGGCATTCGGAACCGCTGCCGGAACTGACGACGCAGACTGTCGATGCCAGTCGCGCCATGGTGTCGGCGAACTGGGGTCGGGTGACGGCGCGTTCGGTGTGAGTGGCGAGATCGACAGTGACGGTCTGGGTCATGGGATGCATTCCGGCTGGGATGGGGTGCGGCGCCCCGGAAGCGGCGCCGCAGCGGGCATGGTCAGGCGGACTTCAGTTCGGCCTCGGCAAACTCGTAGTTCGCCAGGCGGTCGAGGAAGTTGCTGACATAGTCGGGGCGGCGGTTGCGGAAGTCGATGTAGTAGCTGTGCTCCCAGACATCGAGGCCGAGCAGCGCCTTGCCCTCGTTGGTGGCGATCGGGTTCGAGCCGTTGGCGGTCTTCGTCACCTTGAGGTTGCCGCCGGCATCAAGCACGAGCCAGGCCCAGCCGGAACCGAACTGGCTGGTTGCCGCCGCCTTGAAGGCGTCCTTGAAGGCTAGAACGCTACCGAAGTCTTCGACGATCTTCTTCTCAAGACTGTCCGGGATGCGACCGCCTTTGGGGGAGAGGTTGTTCCAGAACAGGATGTGGTTCCAGTGCTGGCCGGCATTGTTGAAGACAGGCGCCAGTTCAGGCTTGCCGTTCACATGGCGAATGATGTCTTCGAGCGAAAGACCTGAAAGTGTCGGGTCCTTTTCGACGAAGCCGTTGAGCGCGGTCACGTAGGCCTGGTGGTGCTTGCCGTGGTGAAATTCCAGCGTCTCGGCGCTCATGCCACCTTCGGCGAGCGCTTCGATGGAAAAAGGAAGGGAGGGCAGTTCGAAGGCCATGGTTGAAATCCTCTTCAGCCGGATGAAACGCAGCGACTGTCTTGTGCGAAAACCATCCGGCGTGTATTTAACAAGACAATTCTTTGTAAATCTCCGGCCAATAATATGTCAAGCGATCACTTGTTAAATCCAGATCAGAGCCAGGGGCGATCGCCGGCCGAGCGCATCCTGCTGGCGCTCAAACTGCAAGGGCCGCAAACGGCGGCCGCGCTCGGCAAGCGCCTGTCGATATCGGGCGAGGCGGCACGCCAGCAGCTCGTCCGCCTTGCGGAGGACGGCCTCGTCAATGCCTGGTCGGAGGCGCGGGGCGTCGGCCGTCCCTCGCAGTTCTGGGGGCTGACCGCCTCAGGCCATGCGGAATTCCCCGATACCCATGCGGAACTGACCGTCCAGCTGCTGCGCACCATCCGTCAGACGCTCGGGGAGGCGGCGGTGGATCGCATCATCGCGGCGCGCGAGGAGGAGACGCGAGCCGGCTATCGCGCGGCGCTTGAAGGTGCAAAGAGCCTGCGGGAGCGGGTGGAAAAGTTGGTGCGGCTGCGGACGGCCGAAGGCTATATGGCCGGCTATGAGGAGCCAGGCGATGGCACCTTTCTCTTTGTCGAGAACCATTGTCCGATCTGCGCTGCCGCAGCCAGCTGCCAGGGCTTTTGCCGGGCGGAGATCAACGTCTTTCGCGATATCCTGGGCAAGGACGTTGCGGTCGAGCGCACCGAACATATTCTCGCCGGCGCGCGCCGCTGCGCCTACGTCATCGCGCCGGCAATCATCGAAGGTGCCGCCTGACGGCGGCCGGTCCGGCGCGTCATTGCCTGTGTGGCTGCCCCGACAATGCTGAGAGGTCGCCGGGTGTCAGATGCGCCTGATGGACGTGCAAGGCGTTTGAAACGGCTGCCTATCCATGAATGCGCGCAACAGCATGGCTGACCGGATGCTGGCTGCACCCGGGGCCATCAACATAGCAGGTGTCAGCGCGCGCCCATGCGCAACGCGCCGTCGAGACGGATGACTTCGCCGTTCAGCATCCGGTTCTCGCAGATATGCTGAACAAGGGCTGCAAATTCCTGCGGCTTGCCGAGACGCTGCGGGAAGGGAACACTCTTGCCGAGCGAATCCTGAACCTCCTGCGGCATGCCGGCCATCATCGGCGTTTCAAAAATGCCGGGTGCGATTGCAACGACGCGGATGCCGTGTCGCGCGAGTTCTCGGGCGATCGGCAGGGTCATGGCGACGACGCCGCCCTTCGAGGCGGAATAGGCCGCCTGGCCGACTTGCCCGTCGAAGGCGGCAACGGAAGCCGTGTTGATGATGACGCCACGCTCGCCGTCTTCGCCAGGCGCTTCCTTTTCCATCGCGGCGGCTGCCAGCCGAACCATGTTGAACGTGCCGATGAGATTGATGCCGACCGCGCGGGCAAAGCTCTCAAGCCGATGGGGACCTTCACGGCCGAGCACCTTTTCGCCCGGCGCGATGCCGGCGCAGTTCACCAGCCCATGGAGGTGTCCAAACGTATCGACAGCCGCGGAAACGGCGGCCGCGCCTTCGGCCTCGCTGGTGACGTCGGTCTTGACGAAAAGAGCATTGTTTCCGAGCGCCTCGGCCATTGCCTGGCCGGCGTCTTCGTTGATGTCGGCAAGCACCACACGCGCGCCGTTACCGTGCAACAGCCGCGCAACACCGGCGCCAAGGCCCGAACCACCACCGGTTACAATGAAGACTTTTCCGTCGATCAGCATTCCTGAACTCCTCCCAAATCGAACCCCGCAGCCATTCGGCGCTTGCCGCCAATGGCACAGCACGGAGCCCACCGCCGTCAGGCGTGACGGCGAGACGTTAGCGCCTTTGAAACGCGGCGGAAATCGGCCGGAGTGATTTTTGATCCTGCGGCTGCAGATAAAATGGTCCGGCCGCATTTCCGCCGTCAGGCGAAGGCGTAGCGTCGAGGACTGGCCAAAACGACTGCAATGGCTTAAAGCAGCCCTGCATCCGGTCGCAGCCCACCCGGTCAAAACAAGGGATCCACATTTATGAGAACTATCGTCATCTGCTCCGGCGGATTGGACTCCGTTTCGCTCGCCTATAGAATAGCGGCGGAACAGGAGCTCGTCGGCCTGCTTTCCTTCGACTACGGCCAACGCCATCGCAAGGAGCTCGACTTCGCCGCTGCCTGCGCCCGCCGGCTTGGCGTTCCACATGAGATCATCGATATCACCGGCGTCGGCCGGCACCTGACCGGATCGGCGCTGACCGATGATATCGACGTGCCCGACGGCCATTATGCCGAGGAGACGATGAAGGCGACGGTCGTGCCGAACCGCAACGCCATCATGCTGGCGATCGCCTTCGGGCTCGCCTCGGCGCAGAAGGCCGAAGCGGTCGCCGTTGCCGTCCATGGCGGCGACCACTTCATCTATCCCGATTGTCGGCCGGGCTTCATCGACGCGTTCCAGAAGATGCAGGACGAAGCGCTTGACGGTTATGGCAGCGTCAGGCTTTACGCCCCCTATGTCGATGTTCCCAAGGCGGCGATCGTCGCCGATGGCGCCAGGCACGGCACGCCCTTCGGCGAGACCTGGTCCTGCTACAAGGGTGGTGAGAGCCATTGCGGGCGCTGCGGCACCTGTGTCGAGCGGCGCGAGGCCTTCCATCTGGCCGGCGTCGAGGATCCGACCGAGTATGCCGATCCGGATTTCTGGCGCGCCGCCACAAGCCGCTTCTTGGCGCAGGAGGTTCGCTGATGTACCGCATCACCAAGGAGTTTCATTTCTCCGCCTCGCACCAGCTGAGCCATCTGCCCGCCGATCACCAATGCGTGCGACTGCACGGCCACAACTACATCGTTGAGGTCGAACTTGCCGCCACCGAACTCGATGAAAACGGGTTCGTGCGGGACTATCATGATCTGGCGCCGCTGAAGCGCTACATCGACGGCAGTTTCGACCATCGCCACCTGAACGATGTGCTCGGCCACGAGCGGGTGACGTCGGAGTGCCTGGCAAAGCATTTCTACGATTGGTGCAAGGAGCGGCTGCCGGAAACGTCGGCCGTTCGCGTCAGCGAGACGCCGAAGACCTGGGCGGAATACCGGCCATGACCGGTGCCGCGATCCGCGTCAGCGAGATCTTCGGGCCGACGATCCAGGGAGAGGGCGTCTTGATCGGCCAGCCGACCGTGTTCGTGCGCACCGGCGGCTGCGATTACCGCTGTTCCTGGTGCGATACGCTGCACGCCGTCGACAGCCAATACCGCGAAGAATGGCTGCCGATGTCGGTCGACGCAGTCTGGAGTGAAGTCGAGCGGCTCTCCGGCGGCGTGCCGCTGACCGTCTCGCTTTCCGGGGGCAACCCCGCCATCCAGCCGCTCGGGCCGCTGATCGATCGTGGCCACAGCGAAGGCTATCGTTTTGCGCTGGAGACGCAGGGCAGCGTCGCCAGGGACTGGTTCGCCAATCTCGACGTGCTGGTCCTCAGCCCGAAACCGCCATCGAGCGGGATGGAAACCGACTTCGCAAGACTGGATGACTGTCTTTCGACGGCCGCCGGCGGTCCGATGACGGTGCTCAAGATCGTCGTCTTCGACGATCGGGACTATGCCTATGCCAGGGACATCGCCCGGCGGTACCCGGAGCTGCCTGTCTACCTGCAACCCGGAAACCATACGCCGCCGCCGCCGGAAGACGACAGCGCGACCGTAGACATAGACGGCATCATGAACCGCATGCTCTGGCTGGTCGACAAGGTGACCGGTGACAGATGGTTCGATGCGCGGGTGTTGCCGCAGCTGCATGTGCTGTTGTGGGGTAATCGCCGCGGCGTTTGAATGGGGGGGGGCGCGGTCGTTTGCTTGCCGCACCCTACTCACTTTCGACAGCATCCAGGGAGGCAGTGTTCAAGCTTTCTGCTCCATCGGGCGAATTGGTATCCGCGGCGCTCTGACCGAGAGCTGCGGCCCGTGTCAAAGCCAAGAACGGCTGAGCACATTCCGACCGTTTCTTCACCGGTCGCTATCCGGGTTCACCGGCCGAGACTTGCTCCAATTCGTAGATCTCTACCGCTTCCATCCGCCCATTCACTTTCACTGGGCCGAGCGAGCGGAACGCGAATTGATCCGCAACGACATGCTGGATCGCTGCGCTTGCAAGGATGGTCGTTCCGAACTCCTTGTTCAGACCCTCCAACCTCGACGCGACGTTGATCGTATCGCCCATGGCTGTGTATTGCTGGCGCGAGATTGCGCCGAAACTGCCGACGACAGCCTGCCCGGTGTGCAAGCCGAACCGCGTTTGCAGTTCGGGGCGGCCAATTTTCCTGTTGTTTTCGTTCAGTTCGTCGACGGCAACACTCATGGCGAGCGCACAGCGACAGCCAAAGGCGACTTGATCAGCCTGTCTGATGGGCGCATTCCACATGACAAAAATGGAATCGCCGAGATATTGAACGACCGTGCCGCGGTGGCGCTCGGCAATCTGGTTCAACAGTTCGAAGTAGGTGGACAGGATTTCGACGACGTCTTCGGGCGGGTGCTGTTCGGAGATCGTGGTGAAGTCGCGAATGTCCGTGAACAGGACCGTCACATCCTGCCGAGCCGCCTTCGTCGAGGTGTCGGCAGGGTCGACGATCCGTCGGACCACTTCCCTGGGAACGTAGAGGGCAAACTGAGCTATGGCACGCCGTGAGGCGGCCAGCGCACCTGCGCGCGTATTGATCTCGCTGATCCAGGAAGGCGACGTTCCCTTTCCGGCGAAATCCAGATCCCCGATCTTCCGCGCTTCGGCGGCAAGCTGATAGAGAGAAGCACTGATCAGGCGCGCGAGAACAATAGACGCACCGACGCCCGCGATGACAAAGATCGCAGCCATCACGACGTTGCGTACGAGCTGTCTGTTTGCCTGGCTTACAAGATCGTCGAACGGCACGACGACGGCGACGGAGGTGCCTTTGAACAGGTCCGAGAAGGTGACTGGAGCGATCTCGACAAGATAGGGCTCACCGTCGAGCTCAAACCGGGCCAGGTCCCCGTTTGCAAGCTTGGCGTCCCGGCGGAGCCGGATCACCGTGTCGACAGTTCGGTCCAAGGCCTTTGCCGCTCCATCGTCGGCCTCGCCGCGCTGCGTCCACAGGCCCAGTATCCTGCTCATCATCGCCGGGTCCGAATGTGCCACCAGCCCGTCTTGTTCATCGAGGATGTAGCTGCGGGCACGCGGCGATATCTCGCGCGCGTCGAGCAGTCGGCTAACGGTCTCAAGGTGTATGTTGACGCCGACCGCGATCTGGCCGTTGTCCTTCATAGGCGCTGCGATCGTGAGGGTCGGCACCTTCAATGTTCCGCTGACAAAGGGGCCAACGGAAACAGGCTTCTGATGCTGCAGAACCGCGCGATACCAGGGACGCTGTCGCGGATCGAATGTCGTTCCTTCGGATCGGCGTTCGGTGATGAAGCGGCCCCCGGCATCGAGGAACCTCATGATCTCGATGTTTCCAGCATTTTCATGCGCCACAATTCTGATGGCAAAACCTGTGCCTTCGGGCGCCGAAAGTGTTGTTCGGACATAAGGATTGGCAGCGTTGATTGCCTGGATGTAGGATCCGTCGGGATATCCGGCCAGCATGCTCGTTGCATTCGGAACGTTTCGAAGGACCTCAAGGAAGAACGCTTGCTTTTCTTCCAATTCGAGGGGTGGACGAGAGACGACGTGCTGCAAGGTGGAGGCGACGGCGACGGCCTCGTATCCTCCCGTCAGCGCATACTTGTAACCCTCGACCAGACGCAGGCTCATCTGCCGCATCTGCCTTTCACCTGCCACGATCGCCGCTTCGCGTCCCTGGCTGAACGCCATCCAGATCAGCGGAATCGAAATGCACAGCAGCAGCGTCGCGACCAGGACGCTGAGGTGCAGTCTTAGAGGTTTCGACCAGCGCACGTGATTACCCTCTGAGACCCAAGAGCTCGCGAAATGTACAGCTACTGGAACGCCGCGACCACTCTCGCAGGTGGATATAGGACGATGGAGTATGCGGAGCACAATAGGAGGAGCGTGCCAATCTTCCGATAAGCGGTTGTATGGCCCGCTTTCGGGATTGAGAGGCTGCCAATCCTGCATATCTTTCGCCGGCGTCAAATCAGGCGCCAGTTGGCATTGAGGGTGCTCTGGTTGCTCTGATCCCCGTCTTCTACGGTGTCACTGGTTCGGCCGGTCTTGTCATCAGCTTTGCGCCGAAATGGATGCTGGACCTACCCAATCGCAATTTTCGAACTCAGGAAGGCGAGGGATGTCGACTTCAGGATCGGGCTTGGGGTCGCCTTGGTCCAGGGGCGGTCCAACGGCTGCCCGGGACGACATCATCGATATCGAGAGATCGCTTGTGAGGCAGGGTAAGGGGTAGTCGATGGCTTGCGAGCCTTTGGGTGCGCGCTGTCGACCAGGCGCAGCGGGTTGCCTGGGGCAAACCGTCCCGGTTCCGCGTTTTTGGTATCTGCTATTTCCTGTCGTCGCCATACCGATGATCGACGCAACTGCTTGTTTTTACCGGGCGCCATCCATTTGCCTCTGCCTGCTCAGCCCGGCATTGCGCACGACGTCGGCGATCCGAGTGAACTGCGCCGACAATGGATTGGTCTTTCGCCAGACCATCCCGATCGTTCGGCTGGGGCGGGGGCGGGCAAGCCGGGACACGCCAACCGAAGAGGATCGCGTTTCGGTCTCGATGGCCATCTCGGGAATAAGCGTCACACCTATGCCCGCACCCACCATCTGAACGAGGGTCGAAAGCGAACTGCCTTCCATCACGTCGCGCGTCGATGCCGCGGTGATGTTGCAGACGGACAGAGCCTGATCCCGGAAGCAATGCCCCTCTTCAAGCAGCAACAGGCGCATCTCGTGAAGCCTTTCCGAAGCCGGCACCGGCTTTTCCGCATCTTCCAGCGGCCGCACCAGCACGAACTCCTCGTCAAAGAGGGGGACTTCCTCCAGCGTAGGCTCCGAAATCGGCAACGCGACGATGGCGAGATCCAGTTTCGCCTCTGCCAGGTCCTCGATCAGTCTTCGCGTGATCGCCTCGCGCGGCCGCGGATCGAGCCCCGGATAGAGTTGCGCGAGCGATTTGATGATGCTTGGTAGCAGGTAGGGCGCGACCGTTGGAATGATGCCGAGGCGAAGACGGCCGGCAAGCGGCCCATGGGCCGCCCTTCCGAGGTCTCCCAGTTCGTCGACAGCGTGCAGGATAGCGCGGGCACGGCCAACGAACTCTTCGCCGAGGCTTGTCAGCCGTATGCGGCGCCCACCTCTCTCCACCAGTGGCGCACCGAGCAGTTCCTCCAGTTCCCTTATCTGCACGGAGAGCGCGGGCTGCGAGATGGCGCAGCTTTCCGCGGCGCGGCCGAAATGGCCGATGCGGGCAAGGGCTTCGAAATAGCGGAGGTGTTTCATGGTCAGGCCATTCATAACCTCAGCATATCGGAGTCTTTAGAATATACAATTGGAGTTTATGGAAAGGGCTTGTTACTCATTGGCCACTTGGAAGACACCGACCGGTGGCGCTGACCAAAGAGGTGCGCCCGCGAGGTCCTTCCAGTGGCCGTAGATTGAAGAAAACCCGTTGGAGGACCAAAATGGATACGAAGACAACCCCGACCGGCAAGTGTCCGGTCATGCACGGCGGCGCCACGGCACTCGGCAACTCCGTCATGGAATGGTGGCCCAACGCGCTCAACCTCGACATCCTGCACCAGCACGACAGCAAGACCAATCCGCTGGGCAAGGGGTTCAACTATCGCGAAGAACTCAAGAAGCTTGATGTGCAAGCGCTGAAGGCGGATCTGCGCGCTCTGATGACCGACAGCCAGGAATGGTGGCCGGCCGACTGGGGCAGCTATGTCGGCATGATGGCGCGCGTCACCTGGCACGCGGCCGGCTCCTACCGCGCCGCTGACGGCCGCGGCGGTGCCAACACCGGCAACCAACGCTTCGCCCCGCTCAATTCCTGGCCGGACAATGTCAACACCGACAAGGGGCGCCGCCTGCTTTGGCCGATCAAGAAGAAATACGGCAACAAGATCTCCTGGGCCGACCTGATCGCGCTTGCCGGCACCATTGCCTACGATGTCGCTGGCCTCAAGACTTTCGGCTTCGCCTTCGGCCGCGAGGACATCTGGGCGCCGGAAAAAGACGTCTACTGGGGTAACGAGAAGCAGTGGCTCGCCCCGAGCGACGGCCGCTACGGCGATGTCGCCAAGCCCGAGACGCTGGAAAACCCGCTTGCCGCCGTGCAGATGGGTCTCATCTACGTCAACCCGGAAGGCGTGAACGGCAGGTCCGATCCGCTGGCGACCGCGGCACAGATGCGCGAGACCTTCGCGCGCATGGGCATGGACGATGAGGAAACTGTTGCACTCACAGCTGGCGGCCACACCATTGGCAAGTCCCATGGCAATGGCAACCCGGGCGACCTCAGCCCCGATCCAGAAGCCGCAGGCCCCGAATTCCAGGGTCTCGGCTGGGTCAATACCAAGGGTCGCGGCATAGGCCGCAACACGGTTGTCTCTGGTATCGAAGGCGCCTGGACCTCCGAGCCGACGAAGTGGGACAACGGCTTCTTCGAGATGCTGTTCAAGCATGAGTGGACGCTGACGCACAGCCCCGCGGGGGCTTCGCAGTGGGCGCCGATCACCATCGCCGAGGAAGACAAGCCTGTCGACGTCGAGGATCCCTCGATCCGTACCATCCCGATGATGACCGATGCGGATATGGCGCTGAAGGTGGACCCGATCTATCGCGAGATCTCGCTGCGCTTCAGCAACGACTTCGAAGCCTTCTCGGATGCCTTCGCCCGCGCGTGGTTCAAGCTGACCCACCGTGACATGGGGCCAAAGTCCCGATACCTCGGCCCGGATGTTCCGGCTGAAGACCTCGTCTGGCAGGACCCGATCCCGGCCGGCCGCAAAGACTACGATATCGGCGGCGTCAAGGCGAAGATCGCGGCATCCGGCCTTTCGATCTCGGATCTGGTTGCCACGGCCTGGGACAGCGCACGTACCTTCCGCGGTTCGGATTTCCGCGGCGGTGCGAACGGTGCCCGCATCCGCCTTGCTCCACAGAAGGACTGGGAGGGCAATGAGCCGGCGCGTCTGGCCCGTGTTCTTTCCGTTCTGGAGCCGATCGCCCAGGCATCGGGCGCAAGCCTTGCCGACGTGATCGTGCTCGCCGGCAACTACGGCGTCGAGCAGGCGGCAAAGGCAGCAGGCTTCGAGATCGAGGTGCCGTTTGCCGCAGGGCGCGGCGATGCGACCGCCGAGCAGACGGACGTGGACGGCTTCGCCCCGCTCGAGCCGCTCGCCGATGGCTTCCGCAACTGGCAGAAGGCGGACTATGTGGTGAGCCCGGAAGAGCTGTTGCTCGATCGCGCCCAGCTCATGGGCCTGACGGCACCGGAGATGACGGCACTCGTCGGTGGTCTGCGCGTCATCGGCACGAACCACGCCGGCACAGCGCACGGCGTCTTCACGAGCCACGTCGGTGCGTTGACGACAGACTTCTTCGCCACGCTGACTGACATGGGCTATTCCTGGGTTCCTACCGGCAATAACCTGTACGAAATCCGCGACCGCAAGACCGGCGCTACGAAGTACACAGCGACCCGCGCCGACCTCGTCTTCGGCTCGAACTCCGTTCTTCGCGCCTACGCGGAGGTCTATGCCCAGGACGACAACAAGGAGAAGTTCGTCAGGGACTTCGCAGCGGCCTGGACCAAGGTCATGAACGCCGATCGTTTCGATCTGGCTGCTTGATCACTGGGGCCTCCGTGTCAACGCCTTCCCCCGTCACCCGGGGGGAGGCTCTTTGTCGCCTCGCTGGCAGACGAGGCCGATGTCGCGGACCTCGCCGGAAGCGCGGACGGCCGGATGGTGTCGTTTAGAGCATTTCCGTCAGGAAATGCGTAAGAACAAAGAGATAGAGCGTTTCAGCGATTCCACCTAAGTCGGATACACCCTAGACATTGGCTCATAACTTCGCGAAAGCTACGCCTCTCCAGCCCCAGCCGGCTCGATGAGCGGCGTCAATCAGGGGCGTCTTTATTTCGGTGGTGTTGAAGCGATATTCGTAAACCTTGCCATAGGACAAATCTTCCTTGAAGGCGAAAGCCATGTCGAAGCTTTTTTCCCACTTTCGACCGCGAAACGCATCAGCGCTCACCGTAAGCGTGGGCGCGCCGGCGCGCCATTCGACAGACCATTCTTGATCGACAGCGCGAACTTCGCAATTGGCAGCATCGAATTTCATCAGCACCTTGAACACCCTTTGTAGCCCGGCCTTGGCAAACAGCTCATACCAGCGGGCATCAACGATGTTCCATTCGGCGACGAGATCAACGCCTTCCGGCTTGCCGTCACGAATGATGAACGGCGCGGTCTTCCTGTTGATGGCGAGAAGATCGTTGCGAAGCGCTGCCGTCGATTGGCGGTCCACGCCATTCGGCGCAGGTTTGTATCCCATCAGCCAGTCGAACAATTTCACGGCCGGTTCCTCAATCAGAGTACGGTGAACAATCTCTACAGTGAGACACATTAACAATCGAGATCATGTCCGATCGGGTTCAGCTGTTTGCCAGGCTGGCTGCCAGAACAGATGATGCAGGGACTTCGACCTCTCGGCCGAGGTGGTGCGCGCGGTTGCCGACAAAGCGGTGAGGAAAACAGGATAGGAACAGTCTATCCGGCGACGAATGGCGTGCCGGCGGCGTTCTTGGCCCGCATCGGCTGCAAGTTGTCCCGAAATCGAACTGCTTATCATGTCTGGCATACCTGCGATCGACTTATGCGACAGTTCCGATGCGGGAGATTCCAGGCTCGGCCGCGCAGAAAGCCAGTGCGCGCACCAGATTTCCTCTGGAAAAGAGTAAAAGCATAACTGTTGAATTATGATTTCCACCCCATAATTCATTTTTACATCACCGTTTCGCATGGCAAACTGACAAGCATCAAATTCGGGTTGCTTTGCGATGACGGTGCCGGAACGGGAGTAGACGGTGCCACAGGGAGGAAACATGAAACAGACTATACTGGCTGCGCTTGCGGGCCTGGCAATGAGTGGCGCTGCCTATGCCGATACGATCAAGATCGGTGTCGTCGGACCGTTTTCCGGTCCCTTCGCGCTGCAGGGCAAGAACTTCAAGGCGGGCATCGACGCCTATATGGCGGTGAACGGCAGCAAGGTCGGCGACGATGACATCGAGATCATCTATCGCGACGTGCCGCAGGCCGATCCGGCGCAGTCCAAGGCGTTGGCACAGGAACTCGTGGTGAAGGAAGGCGTGCAGTATCTCGCCGGCTTCTACTTCACACCCGACGCGATGGCCGTGACCCCGCTGCTCGAGCAGGCAAACGTGCCGTTGGTGATCATGAACGCGGCGACCTCGGCGATCGTGACCAAGAGCCCACTGGTGGTGCGGACCTCGTTTACCACCTGGCAGACATCGACGCCGATCGCCAAGGTGGCGAAGGATGCCGGCGTCTCCAAGGTCATCTCTGTTGTCAGCGACTATGGCCCGGGTGTCGATGCGGAAAACGCCTTCAAGGCCGGCTTCGAAGCGGCCGGCGGGCAGGTTGTCGAGGCGATCCGCATGCCGCTCGCGACCAACGACTTCTCGCCGATCATGCAGCGCATCAAGGATTCCGGCGCCGAGGGCGTTTTTGCCTTCCTGCCGTCGGGGCCCACCACGCTCGGTTTCGTCAAGGCCTATAACGAAAACGGCCTGAAGAGTGGCGGCATCAAGTTCTTCGCGCCGGGCGACCTGACGCAGGAGTCCGATCTGCCTGCGCTCGGCGAAGCGGCGCTCGGCATCCAGACGACATTCCACTACGCCGTGTCGCACGATAGTCCTGAGAACAAGGCTTTCGTCGAGGCCGCTTCGAAGGCGATCGGCAATCCGGCCGAACTCTCGTTCCCGTCAGTCGGCGCCTATGACGGCATGCATGTCATCTACAAGATGATCGAGGCCACCGGCGGCGACCAGGACGCGCAGAAGGCGGTCGACGCGGTGAAGGGCCTTGCCTGGACCAGCCCGAGGGGGCCGGTTTCCATCGATGCCGAATCGCGGGACATCACGCAGAACATCTATTTGCGCGAAGTCGCCAAGGCGGATGACGGCACCTACTACAACAAGGAGGTTCAAACCTTCGAGAAGCAGGGCGACCCCGGTCTCGCAGCGCTGAAGTAGGTTCGTTGACAAATGCGGGTGGCGATTGGTCCCGCCCGCACTGCCTGCAGAAAAGCGAAAGCGGACGGTGCGAGCGAGCCGCTCGCCCTGGCATCCGCAGGAAAGTCCGAGGCGGCTTTGCCGTCAGGGAATTCGTTAAAACAGAGACACATTTCCTGGAAAATGCACAGCGGTTTCCATCCGGAAGTGTCTGGCATAGAGAAAGAGATCGTTTCCGCGCCTCCGCGGGAGGCGGATACGATCGAGGTGCAGCTGCCTGCGGGTTCGTCTTGCCCCGCCACTCTGCCCCCGCGATAACGAAAGGCGTTGGATAGCCCCATGCAAACAGTTCTCAGCATCGCGATCGATGCCCTTGCCTACGGCATGGTGCTCTTCGTCATCTCCATCGGGCTTTCGGTGACCATGGGGCTGATGCGCGTCGTCAATCTGGCCCATGGCGCCTTTGCCATGATCGGCGGTTATATCGCCTCCTATGCGGCGCGCGATCTGGGCTTGGCCTATGGTTTTGCCATCGTGCTTGCCGTCTTCGGCACGATCCTGATCGCCATTCCGATCGAGCGCCTGCTTTACCGCCGGATCTACGGTGCCCCGGAACTGACCCAGGTGCTGATGACCATCGGCATCACATTTTGCATCATCGGCATCGCCAATTATGTCTTCGGCCCGACGCTGAAGACAGTGCCGCTGCCGGCGCAACTGCAGGGCTCGGTCGATCTCGACTTCCGCGCCATCGCCACGCACCGGCTGTTTGCGATACTTTGCGGTCTCGCCGTGGCGCTCGCCCTCTGGTACGCAATCGAAAGAACCGCCTTCGGCGTGAAGCTACGCGCCTCGGTCGACAATGCGGCCATAGCCGCAGCGCTCGGGGTGCGCACCGAAATCGTCTACGCCGTGAGCTTTGCTGTGGCCGTCGGCCTTGCCGCCTTCGGCGGGGTTGTCGGGGCCGAGCTGCTGCCGGTCGAACCCTATTATGCGCTGCGCTACATGGTGACATTTCTGGTCGTCGTGTCGGTCGGCGGTGCCGGTTCGATCCCCGGCGCGCTCACAGCCTGCCTGCTGCTTGGCGGCATCGATACGACCGGCCGCTATCTGATGCCCGAGTTCGGCGAATTCTTCTTCTATCTGGCCGTCATCGCGATCATCTGCGTCTTCCCGCGCGGACTTGCGGGGAGAGCCAAGGGATGACCATGACCACCACCAACGAGATGATCGGACAGACATCGGCCAAGCGCCGCTTCGCGGGAGGTGACCTGATCGGCCTTGGCGTCATATTGGCGCTCGCCGTCATCGGCTACTTCCTGTTTCCCAACAATCTGGCGCTGCTGACGCGCATCATCGCGATCGCGCTTCTGGTACTCTCACTCGATCTCGTCACCGGCTATTGCGGGGTGGCGACGCTGGGGCACGCCGCACTCTTCGGCGCCGGTGCCTATGCCGCGGGGATCGCGTCGGCGCACTACGGCATCAACGATCCGATCGGCATGCTCGCCTTCGGCATCGCCGCCGGCGCCATTGCCGGCCTGATCTGTGGCGCCGTCATCCTGCGCGCCCATGGTCTGCCTCAACTTGTGCTGTCCATTGCGCTCATTCACCTCTTCCATGAGTTCGCCAACAAGGCCTCCTCCTGGACCGGTGGTAGCGATGGCCTTTCCGGCATCGCGCCAAGTGCGCTCATCGGTCTCTACGAATTCGACCTCTGGGGGCGCACGGCTTACGTCTTCGGTGTCGTGCTGCTCGTAATTGTCTTCGCCATTTTGCGGCTGATCGTGCGTTCACCGTTCGGCATGCTCTGCCGGGCGATCAAGGAAGATCCGATCCGCATTCGCTCGATGGGCGCATCGCCCAAGGCAGCCTTGATGAAGATGTATGTCATCTCCGGCGCCGTCGCCGGCGTCGGCGGGGCGCTCAATGCGATCTCTACGCAGGTGGTCGGCCTCGACAGCCTGTCCTTCACCATGTCGGCAGAAAGCCTGGTCATGCTGGTGCTCGGTGGGACCGGTTCGCTCTTCGGCGCGCTGACGGGGACCATCGTCTTCATGTTTTTCGAAGATGTGGTCTCCGCCGCAAACCCGTTCCACTGGCTGACCATGGTCGGCGCTCTTCTCATCGCTGTCGTCCTGTTCGCGCCCAAGGGGCTTTACGGAACGGCAGCGGCCTTTCTTTCCCGCCGCCGGGAGGCAAGCTGATGCAGCCGATCTTCGAAGTCCGCAACCTGAAGCGCGCCTTTGGCGGGCTTGCCGTCACCAACGACGTCAGTCTCAGCATGGCGCCGGGCGATCGCGTCGCGCTGATTGGCCCGAACGGCGCCGGCAAGACGACCTTCGTCAACTTGGTGACCGGCAATCTCGCGCCTGATTCCGGCGAAGTCCGCCTTGGCGGCGAGACGGTCACCGGGGTCGATGCCATTGGTCGGGTCAGACGAGGGTTGGTGCGTTCCTTCCAGGTGACGCGCCTGTTTCTCGACATGACACCGGCCGAACATGTGGCGCTTGCCGTGTTGCAGCGAGACGGCCGCTCCGGCCGCCTGTTCGGCAATTTCCTCGCCATGCCCGATGTCATGGACGAGGTCGGGCAATTGCTCGGCAAGCTCGGGCTTCGCGATTTGATGCATCGCAAGGTCAGCGAGATCGCCTATGGCCAGCAGCGCCTGCTAGAAATCGCCGTGGCGCTTGCCTTGAGGCCAAAGGTCCTGCTGCTCGACGAGCCGGCCGCCGGCGTGCCGCAGAGCGACACCGGACGCATCGAGCAGGCGCTTGCCGACCTGCCGGCCGATCTTGCCGTGCTGATGATCGAGCATGACATGGATCTGGTCTTCCGTTTTGCCAAGCGTGTCGTCGTGCTTGCCGCCGGCGCCATCATCTTCGACGGTTCGCCGTCCGACGTCACCCAGGATCCGCGGGTGCGAGAAGCCTATCTGGGGAGCTACGCCAATGCCAGCCACGCCGCTTGAGGTGGAAAACCTGTCGGCCGGTTATGGGCCGACTCGGGTGCTCGAAGACATCTCGTTCTCGGTTCCAGCGGGTGCGCGTCTTGCTGTTCTCGGCCGCAATGGCATGGGCAAGACGACGCTCCTTGCAACATTGGCCGGCCAAACGAAGCGTTATGACGGTCGCATTCGCTTAGGCGATACGGATGTGACGGCGCTGCCAAGCGCCACACGTGCGCGCAAGGGCCTGGGCTTCGTGCCGCAGGCGCGCTGCGTGTTTCCAACGCTGACGGTCGAGGAAAACCTGTTCGTCGGCCTCAAGGACCGGCCGAAGGCCGCACTGCAGGAGGCTTACGACATGTTTCCACGGCTTCACGAACGGCGACGCAACCTCGGCAGCCAGCTTTCCGGCGGTGAACAGCAGATGCTGTCGACGGCGCGCTCGATCCTTGGTCGTCCTTCCGTCCTGTTGCTGGATGAGCCGCTGGAGGGTCTGGCGCCGGTCATCTGCGAAGAGCTGATGAAGGCCTTTGCGGAACTCGCCAGGACCGGCGACATGACGATCGTGCTGGTCGAGCAACGCATCCAGAGTGCGCTCGACTTTGCTGATCAGGTCATCGTGCTGGAGCGCGGACGTGTTGCCTGGGCAGGCACGCCCGAGGCGCTTTCTGGCGACCATGATGCCGTCGAGCGATTGCTCGGCGTTGGCGGGCTTCACTGAGCCAGCGGCGCCGATCTCTCGTCAGGATCGGACCTGCGCCAAAACGGCGGGCGGGACGGGGCGTTATGAAGGCGCCGATCGCAACGGCGAACCCACCTCGGGCATTAACGCGAGGCGGTTCTGGATAGATCGGCAATAGTGCGTTGTTGCCGCTAGACCGACGCCCGCACGCGCTCCCAGGCGTTCATCAGGTGCCGCCCCAACACTTCGGAAAGCTTGACCTTGTCGCGTGCCTCGAGCGCGACGATCATTTCGTCGTGCTCGGCGACGGCAGCTGCCCATTTCTCCGGGCCTTCGTGACCGATGAAGCGAATGCGCTTCAGTCGGGTCTGCAGGACGCCATGCATGTCGGCAAGCGCTGCATTTTCGGCGAGCTGGACGATCGCCGAATGGATCTGCTGGTTGAGCTTGTAGTATTGCAGCCGGTCGCCGATCTTGTAGCGGCGGACCATCTCGTCATGCAGCGCACGCACTTCGGCAATCCCGGCGTCGCTTGCCGCGTCGCAGGCGAGCCTGCCCGCAAGCTCCTCCAGCGTCTGCAGCACGGTCAACATGTCGTGCACGTCCTTGGCGCTGAAGCGCTTCACGACGGCGCCGCGACTGGGCACGAGCTCGACCAGGCCTTCGCTCGCCAGATACTTGATGGCTTCGCGCAAGGGCGTGCGCGAGACGCCGAGCTGCTCGCCGAGCTGGCCTTCATGCAGGCGCGTGCCGGGTGACAGGTCACCTTCAATGATCATGTCGCGCAGGTGGCTGACCAGCGTGTCATGCAGAGCGGTGCGTCTGATCGGGCCGGGGCCGCCGTCGGCGCGTCTCTCCAATGGTGTGATTTCGTTCATCATTTCGCTTCTGCGTTTGGCGGCCGCGTGTCGGCCGTCCGTTCCCCGTGCGTGCCGATTGAATCAGCACTGTCTGATTGAAGCATGGAGGCAGGGCAGGTCGTCGTCAACAGAAAATGCTGCATACAGAATACAAAAGACTTGATGCAGAATTTTGAATAACGTATGACAGCCGTCGAAAAGCATGAAGTGGAGGACATCTCACATGACGACCAATGGTGCTGCCGCGAACGGCGCGCGTCCTGTCATCGCGCTTGCCATGGGCGATCCCGCCGGCATCAGCCCCGAGCTGACTGCACGGCTGCTGGCTCTTCCCGAGATCAAGGAAGCCGCACACATCATCACGATCGGCGATCGCCGCATTCTGGATGAAGGCGCCAAGGCTGCCGGCCTGACGCTCGATCTCGAACCCTCGACGCTGGAGGATCTCGACAAGGCCGGAACGGCACGCCATGTGTTCGTCGACCTCGGCCATCTCGATCCGGCTGATGTCGATCGCGGCGAAGCGACGCTTGCCGGCGGCACGTTTGCCACGCGCAACTTCCGCACGGCGCTTGAGCTGGCGCATGCCGGCAAGGCGGAGGCCGTCTGCTTCACGCCCTTCAACAAGAAGGCGATGCGTTTCGCCTATCCGGGCTATGACGACGAAATCCGTTTTGTCGCCGACGTGCTCGGCTTCACCGGCAAGGTTCGCGAATTCAACGTTCTGGAGAAGGTCTGGAATGCGCGCGTCACCTCGCATATCCCGCTGAAGGAAGTGGCCGACAACCTTTCGATCGAAGGCATCATCGCCGAGCTCGAACTCACCCGCGCCTGCCTCAAGGAAGCGGGTCACGAAGACGCCAAGATCGCTGTTGCCGGTCTCAATCCGCATGCCGGAGACGGCGGCAGCTTCGGCATGGAAGAGATCGACATTATCGAGCCGGCGGTCGCGAAGGCCAAGGAACTCGGCTTCAATGTCGATGGTCCGTTCCCGGCCGACACCGTCTTCGGTCGTGCGCTCAAGGAGGGCTACAACGCCGTCCTCACCATGTACCACGACCAGGGCCAGATCGCGATGAAGCTCATGGGCTTTGACAAGGGTGTGACGATGATGGGCGGCCTGCCGTTCGCGCTCTGCACCCCGGCGCACGGTACCGCCTACGATATCGCCGGCAAGGGCATCGCCGATGTCGGTGCCAGCCGCGAGGCGCTTCTGCTCGCAGTTCGCATGGCGAAGAAAAAGGCTGCCCTCAAGGCTGCCGCCTGAATTCGCACGCTTTCAATCACTACCGGCGCAGGAGGAGGTCTTGCGCCGTATTTCACCCAATGGGAGGACTAGATATGAAGAAATCCGTTTCACTCGCATGCATCATGGCAGCCGCATTCGGCGTTGCTGCTCCGGCCTCGGCTTTCGAGCCCGACCGTCCGGTTGAATTCGTCGTTACGGCCGGCCCGGGCGGCGGCACGGACATCTTTGCCCGCACGATCCAGGCGATCATCGGCAAGTACGAACTGATGAAGGCGCCTGTTGTCGTCACCAACAAGGGCAGCGCCGGCGGCGCCGAAGGTTTCGTCTACACGGCAACCAACAAGGGCGACGCCTACAAGCTCGCATTCGGCACCAACAATGCCTACCTGCTGCCCGTTCGCGCCAAGGTGCCCTACAAGGCCGAAGACCTGACGCCGGTTGCAGCGCTCGCCTCCGACGAGTTCATTCTCTGGGTCAATGGCAAGGCATCGTACGCAACGGCTGCCGACTTTGCCGCCAAGGCCAAGGAAGGCGGACTGAAGATCGGCGGAAGCCAGTCGAAGGACGTCGACCAGATCCTGACCTCGATGATCAACGAGGCGACCGGCGCGACCATCAACTACATCCCGTTCAAGAGCGGTGGCGAAGCGGCTGTCCAGCTCGCCGGCGATCACCTTGACGCTAACGTCAACAATCCGAGCGAAAACCTCGGTCAGTGGCAGGCCGGCATGGTCAAGCCGCTCTGCGTCTTCAAGAGCGTCAAGCTGACGAACGATGCCAAGGTTGCCGGAGACAAGGGCTGGAGCGACATCCCGACCTGCAAGGACTCCGGCATTGCCATCGACAACTACTCCATGCCGCGCACCGTCTGGCTGCCGGCCGGCGTTGAACCCGATGCGGTCAAGTTCTACGCGGACCTGATGCGCAAGGTTTCCGAAACGCCGGAGTGGGCGAAGTATCTTGCCGATACCTCGCAGTCTCCTTCCTACATCGCTGGCGATGACTTCAAGGCCGCCATCGAGATGGACGGCGCCGCAGTCGGCGAAGTTCTGAAGCGCGAAGGCTGGCTCGCCAACTAAAACTGGCGATATATCGAGACGGGCGCTTCTGTAGCGCCGCGCGTCAAGTCTGACGCCTACAGGATGCTTCAGAGCGCCCGTCAACCGGTTTGAAAGGTCACGATCATGAGTGAGAATAGTGCGAATGGGCTCTCCCGCTTCGCGGTGGAGCTTGGCGTAGCCGCGTTGACGGGCATCTTTGGCGCAGCCGTCTGCTATGGCGCCTTCGATATCGGCGCCGGATGGAGCGATTTCGGCCCCGAGGCCGGCTATTTTCCCTTCTACATCGGTGCTCTGATCATCCTGGGAAGCGTCGCGAATGCGATCGGTGCCTTCGTGAAACATCGCGGCACAGGCGACATCTTCATCGACGGTTCCCGTGCCCGCGTCGTCGCCTCGTTCTTCTTGCCACTTATCGCCTTTGCCGGCGTTTCCGCCTGGCTCGGGCTCTATGTCGGCACGGCGCTCTACATCGCCGGCGCGATGCTCTTCCAGGGGCGTTACAAGTGGTGGATCGCGCTGCCGTCAGGCGTTGCCGTTTCGCTCTTCTTCTTCATCGTATTCGAGATCGGCTTCAAGGTTCCGCTTTTGAAGGGACCGCTCGAGGCATGGTTCGGGATCTATTGATCCCGAACCCTTAAAGTTTCCCCGGGAGGAATGACATGGAAAATATCGGTCTTCTGATCGATGGCTTCGGCCACATCCTCAGCTGGAATCACATCCTGCTGATGATGGTCGGCGTCACGCTCGGCATCCTCGTCGGCGTTCTGCCTGGCCTCGGTGCGCCCAACGGCGTTTCGCTGCTGTTGCCGCTGACCTTCTCCATGGATCCGATCTCCGCGATCATCCTGCTCTCCTGCATGTATTGGGGCGCGCTGTTCGGCGGTTCGACGACATCCATCCTGTTTAACATCCCGGGCGAGCCGTCCTCGGTGGCGACCACCTTCGACGGCTATCCGATGGCCAAGGCAGGCCAGGCGAGCCGTGCCTTGACGCTGGCTTTCGTGTCGGCCGGCATTGGTGCGCTCGCCGGCGTCGTCATGATCACGCTCCTGTCGGGCTGGGTCGCCAACTTCGCGCTGCGCTTCTCATCGCCGGAATATTTCGCGGTCTATTTCCTCGCCTTTGCCAGCTTCATCTCGATGGGTGCGCAATCGCCCTTCAAGACACTGGTGTCGATGATGATGGGCTTTGCACTTGCCTCCGTCGGCATGGACACGATCTCAGGCGACCTGCGCCTGACTTTCGATATCCCGACGCTGATCAAGGGCGTCAGCTTCCTGATCGCCGTGATGGGCCTGTTCGGCATCGGCGAACTCCTGCTGACGACGGAAGAAGGCCTGCGCTTCGAAGGCATCAAGGCACGCGTCAAGCTTGCCGAAATCGGCCGCACGCTGGTGGAAATCCCGCGCTACTGGCTGACGATCGCCCGCTCGACCATCATCGGCATCTGGATGGGCATCACGCCCGCCGGCCCGACCGCGGCTTCCTTCATGAGCTACGGCGTTGCCCGTCGCTCGGCACGTGACAAGTCGAAGTTCGGCAAGGGTGATCCGCGCGGTATCGTGGCACCCGAGACCGCCGACCACTCGGCCGGCACCTCCGCACTGCTACCGATGCTGGCGCTCGGCGTTCCCGGCTCGGCCACGGCCGCCGTCATGATGGGCGGGTTGATGATCTGGGGTCTCACCCCCGGTCCGATGCTCTTTACCGACCGGCCTGATTTCGTCTGGGGCCTGATCGCCTCGATGTATCTCGGCAACGTCGTCGCCGTCATCTTGGTGCTTGCCACCGTACCGCTCTACGCCTCGATCCTGCGCGTGCCGTTCTCGATCATCGGCCCGATCATCGTGGCCGTCATCTTCTCCGGCGCCTATCAGGTTGCCAATTCAGTCTCTGATATCTTCATGGTCATCGGCTTCGGCGTGCTCGGCTACGTCTTCAAAAAGCTTGATTATCCGCTGGCGCCGCTGGTTCTGGCCATGGTGCTCGGCGACAAGGCCGAGGATGCCTTCCGCCAGTCGATGCTGCTGTCGAGCGGTTCGCTCAACATCTTCTGGTCGAACGCCCTGGTTTCGTCTCTGATGGCGCTTGGCCTGGCAATGCTGCTGTCGCCTGTCGTCTTCGGACTGATCGGCCTGGTTCGCAAGCGCAAGAGCGATGAGACATCGAAAGACGATGCGACATCGCAGGGCGGCGGTAGCGCGGCGGCTTGACGGAGCCGCCGCACCAAACTTTGAAGACTTGGGGGAACGCCATGGCAAATGCGCCGCGCAAATGGAACCGTGACACCTGGCCGATTGCGGCCGCGATGATCCAGTATCCGAACATTGTGGCCGACGGCCGCTCGGTTCAGGACCAGTCGGTCGAGGAATGGGCTCTGACGCTGGACGACGTCGTCGATGCCGGCTTTACCGAGCTCGACCCGACCGACAGCTGGATCCGGCTTGCGGATCTGCCGCCGGCTCGGCTCGAAAGCTTCGTCAAGCTGACGCGCGATCTCGGCCTGACCATGCCGGGGATCTCCACCGCGCGCCGCAGCGTAATCGATCCTGTCCATGGCGACGAGTACCTCGCCTATGGGCACCGGGTGATCGATACGGCGGCGGCAATTGGGGCAGGCTCTGTTTCCTTCGGCTTCTTCGGTCCGTTGACCGACGCGCAGAAGAAGGCGCTGTGGTTCTGGACCGTCGATGGCGTCAAGAACCCCGATGACGCCGCCATCTGGCAGAAGGGTGTGACGCGCATTCGCGAGCTTGGCCGCCATGCGGAAGAGCTCGGCATCGAGCTGGCGCTCGAAATGTACGAAGACACCTATATCGGCTCGGCCGACAGCGCCGTGCGCTTCGTCACCGACGTTGGCCTTGCCAATGTCGGCATCAACGCCGATCTCGGCAACCTGATCCGCCTGCATCGTCCGGTCGAGCACTGGCAGGAGATGATGGCCAAGGTTGCGCCTTTCGCCAAATACTGGCACGTCAAGAATTACAACCGCACCGAGGACGAGACGTCGGGGCTGATCGTCACCCATCCGGCCCCGCTGGAGTTCGGCGTGATCAACTACCGGACCGCCATTCGCTTGGCGCTTTCGCACGGGTTCCAGAGCCCGTTCCTCTGTGAGCATTACGGTGGCGATGGCCTCTCCGTCAGCGCGACCAACCGGGATTACCTGAGGCGCATTCTGCCTCGCGACTAAGGGAATAAGTAGCGATGACCACGATCTTTGACGCACCGGAAGATTTCGCCGTAACCGCGCTCGCCGGCTTCAGCTCCATCTATGCCCGCAATGTCCGCCTAGTGAAGGGCGGCGTCGTGCGCTCGACCAAGGTGCCGAAGGGCAAGGTCGCGGTCGTGATCGGTGGCGGCTCCGGCCACTATCCGGCCTTTGCCGGCTATGTCGGCCCGGGCCTGGCCGATGCGGCCGTTGCCGGCGACGTCTTTGCCTCGCCATCGACCGCTGCCGTCGCGCGCGTCTGCCGCCATGCCGACCAGGGCGGCGGCGTGCTGCTCGGCTTCGGCAACTATGCCGGCGACGTGCTCAATTTCGGCGTTGCCGCCGAGCGGCTTCGCGCTGAAGGCATCGATGTGCGGATCGTTCCGGTGACCGACGACGTCGCCAGTGCTGCGGTTGACACCGCCTCCAAGCGCCGCGGCATTGCCGGCGACCTCGTGGTCTTCAAGATTGCAGGCGCTGCCGCCGAAGCCGGCCTGTCGCTCGACGAGGTCGAGCGCATCAGCCGCCTCGCCAACGACCGCACGGTTTCGTTCGGCGTCGCCTTCGGTGGCTGCACTCTGCCGGGCGCGAACCATCCGCTCTTCACCGTGCCGAAGGGCGAAATGGCGCTTGGCCTTGGCATTCACGGTGAGCCGGGTATCAGCGAAGAAAAGATCGTATCGGCGACCGAGCTTGCCAAGCTGCTCGTCGGCAAGCTGCTGGCCGAACGCCCGGCCGGAGCCAAGAAGGTCGCACCGGTGCTGAACGGCCTGGGCTCGACCAAGTACGAAGAGCTTTTCGTTCTGTGGGTGGCCGTCGAGAAGGAATTGAAGTCCGCGGGCCTTGAAATCGTCGATCCCGAATGCGGCGAGTTTGTCACCAGCTTGGACATGCAGGGCTGCTCGCTGTCGCTGCTCTGGCTCGATGAAGAGCTCGAAACCTACTGGCGCGCGCCCTGCGATGCGCCGGTGCTGCGCAAGGGCGCGATCATCAGCGCCGAACCGGCGACCGACGTGATTTCCGACGAGGACGGCCCGGCGATCTTCGCGCCTGCCTCGCAGGCGTCGAAGGAAAGCGGCAAATGCATCGCCCGGCTGATCGCCAAGGTTGCCGACGCCCTGAAGGAGGCTGAAGACGAACTTGGCCGGATCGATGCCTTTGCCGGTGATGGCGACCACGGCCAGGGCATGCGCCGCGGCTCGGCTGCGGCTCAGGATGCCGCTGATGTTGCAGCAGCCGCAGGC
Source organism: Ensifer sp. GW821-FHT05G01 (assembly GCF_059419585.1). NCBI lineage: Bacteria > Pseudomonadati > Pseudomonadota > Alphaproteobacteria > Hyphomicrobiales > Rhizobiaceae > Ensifer > Ensifer sp. GW821-FHT05G01. The sequence goes on from NZ_JBWKSC010000002.1 coordinate 534,107, forward strand.
GCTGGCGCTGCCAGCGTGCTGGCCGCTGCAGGCGATGCCTGGGCCGATCGCGCTGGCGGCACATCAGGTGCGATCTGGGGCCTGCTTCTTCGCTCCTGGAGCAACGCGTTTTCCGACGACGACAAGCCGTCGGATGCGGCTGTTGTCGAAGGCGCGCGCCTGGCGCTCGAAGGCGTCACCCGCCTCGGACGCGCTCGCGTCGGCGACAAGACGCTGGTCGATGCACTCGTCCCGTTCGTTGATACGCTGGAGCGGGAATTCGGGGTGCACAAGTCGCTGAACGCAGCCTGGGAAATCGCGGCCAAGGCCGCGACCGATGCGGCCGATGCCACCTCGAGCCTGACGCCGAAGCTCGGCCGGGCCCGTCCGCTTGCCGAAAAGAGCATCGGCCACCCGGATGCAGGCGCTGTGTCGCTGGCACTGACGGCCCGTGTTGCCGCCGGATTTCTGAAGGAATCCGTCGACGCCTGATAAAGACGTCCGGTTCATTCCTCGCAAAAAGGGCGCGGGTCCTCCCAACCGCGCCCTTTTTGTTGTCTTCGTTTCCGCAAGCCGGCTGTTCAGGCGTAGCGCACCAGAAATTCCTCGGCCGTGAGATCGCGGAAGTCCTCAAGCGCCTTGCGCAGGCGCAGGTGGTCCCAATCCCACCAGGCAAGGCTGTCCATGCGCTCACCGATCCCGGCATTGAAGCGGTCACGGATAAGCTTTGCCGGTACGCCACCGACGATCGTGTAGGGGGCGACGTCCTTGGAGACGACCGCGCCGGCGCCGATCACCGCACCATTGCCGACATTGACGCCGGGCAGAAGTGTTGCACCGTGTCCGATCCAGACATCATGGCCGACGGTCACCCGGTTTGACCGGCGCCAGGCGAAGAGATCGTGGTCGACGTCGGTATCGTCCCAATAGTTGGGCGCGCGGTAGGTGAAGTGGTGCAGCGTCGCGCGCCAGGTCGGATGATTGGTGGCGTTGATGCGGACGGCGGCGGCGATGTTGACGAACTTGCCGACCGTCGCGCACCAGATCGAGCCGTCCTGCATGATGTAGGAATAGTCGCCGAACTCGACCTCTTCCAGGCGCGAGCGCTCCTGGATTTCGGTGTAGCGGCCCAGCGTCGAGTTGTTGACGCTGGCCGTCGGGTGGATGAAGGGCTCGAGCCCGAGTTTCTGGCTCATGCGGCAGCCTTTCGCGGCGAGAATGCCGACACGTCGAGAATGCGATCGGCAACCGCGTCGCGCACTTCCTCGTCGTGGAAGATGCCGATCAAGGCCGTGCCCTTGGCCTTCTTCTCGGCGATCATCTCGACCACCACCGCACGGTTCTTTGCGTCGAGCGAGGCCGTCGGCTCATCGAGCAGCAGGATCTTGTGGTCGGTGATGAAGCCGCGGGCGATGTTGACACGCTGCTGCTCGCCGCCGGAGAAGGTCGCCGGCGGCAATGACCACAGCGCCGTCGGCAGGTTGAGCTTCGACAGAAGCTCGGCGGCGCGGGCGCGGGCGTCTTCGATGGCAACACCGCGCGCCTGCAGCGGCTCGGCGACGATGTCGAGCGCCGACACCCGAGGCACGACCCGCAGGAACTGGCTGACATAGCCGAGCGTTGCGCGCCGCACCTCCAGCACGGTGCGCGGCTCGGCGGTGGCCAGGTTCACCAGCTTGCCGTCGTGCTCCATCAGGATCTGGCCTTCGTCGACGCCGTAATTGCCGTAGAGCATTTTCAGGATCGAGCTTTTGCCGACACCCGAGGGGCCGCCGAGCACGACGCATTCACCGGCTTTTACCGAGAAGGTGACGTTGGCGACGACGGGCAGGCGGATACCGTCGCGCAGGTGCATGGTGAAGCTCTTTGCGACTTCGGAAACTACAAGGGGCGTAGCCATTGTTTACACCTGCAAAATGGAGGAGACGAGGAGCTGGGTATAAGGCTCGCGCGGATCGTCGAGCACGCGGTCGGTAAGGCCCTGCTCGATGACGGCGCCGTCCTTCATCACCATCATGCGATGCGACAGAAGCCGGGCGACGGCGAGATCGTGGGTGACGATGATGGCGGCAAGGCCAAGATCGTGCACGAGACCGCGCACGAGATCGAGAAGGCGCGCCTGGACCGAAACGTCGAGGCCGCCGGTCGGCTCGTCCATGAAGACGAGGCGAGGGGAGGTGACGAGATTGCGGGCAATCTGCAGGCGCTGGCGCATGCCGCCGGAGAAGGCGCGAGGCTGGTCGTCGATGCGGTCGATGCCGATCTCGACCCGTTCCAGCCAGTCGCTGGCGGCCGCACGGATGTTGCCGTAATGGCGATCGCCGACCGCCATCAGCCGCTCGCCGACATTGGCGCCCGCCGAGACGGTCATCCTCAGGCCGTCGGCCGGGTTCTGGTGGACGAAGCCCCAGTCGGTGCGCATCAGGAAGCGGCGCTCGGCCTCGCCCATGCGGGCGAGATCGCGGTACTGACCGTCACGCATATGATATTCGACGATGCCCGATGTCGGCATCAGCCGGGTCGATAGGCAGGACAGAAGCGTCGTCTTGCCGGAGCCGGATTCGCCGACGATCGCCAGCACTTCTCCTGGAAAAAGGTCAAAGGAGACATTCCGGCAACCGATGCGGCTGCCGTAGAATTTCGAGACGTCGTTGACTTTGAGAAGCGGTACGGCACTCATTCTGCGGCTTCCTTTCGGGCAAGCATGTGTCCGGCATGGCCGCAGTCGCGGCGGTCTTCACAATGGTCGGTGTCGGAGCAGACGAACATGCGCCCGCCCTTGTCGTCGAGCACCACTTCGTCGAGGTAGACATTCTCGGCGCCGCAGAGCGCGCAGGGCTTGTCGAACTTCTGCACCTCGAAGGGGTGATCCTCGAAGTCGAGGCTGACGACTTCGGTGTAGGGCGGAACCGCATAGATGCGCTTTTCGCGACCGGCGCCGAAAAGCTGTAGCGCCTCCGACATATGCATCTTCGGATTGTCGAACTTCGGCGTCGGCGAGGGATCCATCACGTAACGCCCCTCGACCTTGACCGGATAGGCATAGGTGGTGGCGATATGACCGTTGCGGGCGATATCTTCGTAGAGCTTCACATGCATCAAGCCGTATTCCTCGAGCGCATGCATCTTGCGGGTCTCGGTCTCGCGCGGCTCGAGGAAGCGCAAGGGTTCGGGGATCGGCACCTGGTAGACCAGCGTCTGGCCCTCGCGCAGGCCTTCCTCCGGAATGCGGTGGCGCGTCTGGATGATGGTGGCTTCCTTGGTCTTGGTCGTCACCGCGACATCGGCGACCTTCTGGAAGAAGGCGCGGATCGACACGGCATTGGTGGTGTCGTCGGCACCCTGGTCGATGACCTTGAGCACGTCCTTGGGGCCGAGGATCGAGGCGGTGACCTGCACGCCGCCGGTACCCCAGCCATAGGGCATCGGCATTTCGCGGGAGGCGAAGGGAACCTGGTAGCCGGGGATGGCGATCGCCTTCAGGATGGCGCGCCGGATCATGCGCTTGGTCTGGTCGTCCAGATAGGCAAAGTTGTATGTGGCGAGGTCGGTCATTCGGCGGCCTCCTTCATACCGTCCTGGCTGCCGGCGCGGGCAGCGTCATAGTCGCGGCGCATGCGCCGGACGAGATCGAGTTCCGCCTGGAAGTCGACATAATGCGGCAGTTTCAGGTGCTCGACAAAGCCGGTCGCCTGGACGTTGTCCGCATGCGAAATGACGAATTCCTGATCCTGGGCCGGCGCGACGATGTCTTCGCTGAACTCGTCGGTGCGCAGCGCACGATCGACAAGCGACATCGACATCGCCTTGCGCTCGCTCTGGCCGAAGACGAGGCCGTAGCCGCGGGTGAACTGCGGCGGCTGCTTGGCCGAGCCCATGAACTGATTGACCATCTGGCACTCCGTCACGCGGACAACGCCGAGCGAGACGGCAAAACCGAGCTCGGGCAGATCCAGTTCGACTTCCACCTCGCCGATGCGCACTTCCCCAACGAAGGGATGGGTGCGGCCGTAGCCGCGCTGGGTCGAATAGGCGAGCGCCAGCAGGAAGCCCTCGTCGCCGCGCGCAAGAGCCTGCAGGCGCAGGTCGCGGGCCATCGGAAACTCCATCGGCTCGCGCGTGAGGTCGCCCATGACGTGGCCTTCGGGCATGCGGCCGTCGCCCTCGATCAGGCCTTCGCCGTCGAGAATGTCCGAGACGCGCATCACATGCTCGCCCGGCTCTTTGACGGCAGGCTGTTCGACCGCGCCATCTTCGATCAACGAGGGATCGAGCAGGCGGTGGGTATAGTCGAAGGTCGGACCCAGCAATTGCCCGCCTGGCAGATCCTTGTAGGTGGCCGACACGCGGCGCTCGACTTTCATGGTTGCGGTATCGACCGGCTCGGAATAGCCGAAGCGCGGCAATGTCGTGCGGTAGGCGCGCAGGATGAAGATCGCCTCGATCATGTCGCCGCGCGCCTGGCGCACTGCAAGGGCTGCAAGTTCGCGGTCGTAGAGCGAGGCTTCCGCCATGACGCGGTCGACGGCAAGGCCGAGCTGTTCGACAACCTGCTGGATGGTGATCGACGGCAACGTGCGGTCGCCGCGGCGGCGGTCTGCAAGGAGACGGTGGGCGTTGGCAATGGCGGCTTCGCCGCCCTTTACTGCAACATACATGGACTATGCCTCCTGTCGGACAAGGCGGGTGGTGCGCGGCAGGCAGAGAACGCTGTCGCCTGACGTCAGCACGAGGTCGATGCCGCGTGGGAAAATCGCGCGGTTGGCGCTCCAGAAGTCGAGGAAGACTTCGGGCAGGCCACGCACGGCGATGATGACATCGTCCTTGATGCCAGGGCCGCGAGCGGTGAGCGGCTCGCCACCGGAAAGCGCTTCGATCTCGACGACGAGCGTCGTCGAGCGATCCGGATATTCCTGCGTGCCGAGCGAGAACTGGTCGAAGCCGGGAACCGGAGCACCTTTTTCGACGAAGGCAAAGCGGGCATCGGTCTTGTTGTCCGTCACCGCCGCGCCGGTGTGGAACGCGATCCACTGCGGAACGGCCGACTTGGCAAGCGCCGGCGTCAACCAGACGGGCGTATCGTGATCGCAGAGCGTCAGGGCGACGGCGCCGGCAGCGGCACTCATCGGTGATGGCGGAACGCTCGACGCTTCCAGGCGCACAATCTGTCCCGGACGGGCAAAGCCATCCATCAGGCTCTTGAAGACGGATTGGGCGGAAAACACCGGGTCAGCGAAGGCGCCGGCGAAGATTTGCGATTGGCTGGCCATCAGTCGTCTCCGCGAACCATGGTGAAAAAGTCGACGCGCGTGGCAGCGGTTTCCTCAGCCGTGCGGCGGTCCTCCGCGTCAATGCGCGAAGCGATCTGCCGGTGAAGTGCCTCGACGGCTGCCCGGTTGGCATCGCGCTGGAAAAGGGCATCGAAGATTGCGGCAAGGCGGGCCCGCTGCTTGTCTGTACCGAGCAGTTGCCCATGGCCGATCTCGCCGGTCGATAGCCGGACCGTGGCGCGGGAGACGGTCGCTTCGCCGAGATTGAAGGCATCGCCGCCGCCGCCGATGCGGCCGCGCACCATGACGAGGCCGGTCTCCGGCCCGCGAACGGGCGAAACATCTGGCTTGTCGGCAAGCGCCTCCCAGGCTGCGTTGAGTTCTTCAAAAGACGCGCGGGCGAGCAGCCGCATGCCTTCCTTGCGTGCCATGTCCGGCGGGCTTTCCTGTTTCAGCTTCGCATCCATCACTTTCACCTCAAATGTCTATTGATCTAGACAAGTGTACATCTTATACCTTTCCTTAGCGGCGGGAAATGACAGGCTTGTGACATGGCAATTCGAAAAGTGGTTGAACGGCAGACAGGTGTCGCGCTCTGGCGCCAGATCGCCGACCGGATCCGGCTGGCGATCAGCAACGGCGATTACGATGCCGCCGGCATGGTGCCGCCCGAAACGGTTCTCGCCGGCGAGTTCGGTGTCAACCGGCATACGGTCAGGAGCGCGCTGGCGGCTCTTGCCGAGGAGGGGCTGGTGCGGGCCGTGCAGGGGCGCGGCACGATGATCGAACGCAAGGAGCGCGTGAGCTATCCGATCTCCCGCCGCACCCGCTTCTCGCAAGGGCTCGGACGGCAGGTGAAGGAGATCGGCACCCGGTTGCTCGGGCATGCAGAACTGAGAGCTTCTGGCGAGATCGCCACGTCGCTGGGCATAGCACCCGGCGACCCGGTGATCGAGCTGCGCACCGTCAGCAGCGGTGACGGCAGGCCGCTCTCGGTCTCCGCAAGCTATTATCCGGCCGCGCGTTTTCCGCGCATGGCGGAGGCGTTCGAGCAATTGCATTCCGTGACCAAGGCCTTTGCCGCCCACGGCCTTGACGACTACGTGCGCGTATCGACCGAAATTGTCGCGCGGCACGCCGACGGCGACGAGCTTTCCAAACTGAAACTGTCGGCCGGTGCGATCGTGCTGGAAACGCACTCGATCAACGCGGATCTCGATGGCAAGCCGGTCGAATATTCCCGCAGCTGTTTCGCTGCGGACAGGATGAAGCTGAAGATCGAGACGTGATCATTCGGGTTGTTGATTTCTCTTTCCGCCCTCTTGGGTTGCGATTATTCTTCGAATCGACCAAAAAGAGAATGTTCCGGGCAGTTTTCTGAAGAGGCGCTTCGTTGATCGGACGTGTCGGCGCAATGGCGCTATTGGGTGCTTTCTTGCTGGCGGCCTTGCCCTCCCGGGCGGAGGACGGTCGCCTTCCGGGACTGTGGCGTGCAGCCGGTTCTACTCTCATCCGCTGCCACGGTTGCCTCAGCGTCGTCAGACACGGCACTGTCCTGACTGTTGTGAGCGAAGCCGGCTGGTCGGCCGTCGTGACCGCTGACAACTATGGCTCCAGCTCCTATGCCAGCGGCACCGGATGGTGGCGTACCGACATCGATGCCGGGCGCGATGCGCCGTTCGCGGTGCATCTCGCCCTTAAAGTTAGCCAGTTGTCCGTCGTGTTCACGTCAGGGAGCGACCGCGATCCGGCATCATATGTGAAGGTCAGCTACGACCGGCGGCCCCGCGGCGATGACGAGGGGCTGGGCGAAGTTCGCAAGATCAACATCAGTGACGAATGATAACGGCATGCCCGCGGTGGAGCGTTAGAGGCGGGCGAAGGGCTTCTCGGTACCCGTAGTTCGCTCAACGGCAAACAGACAGCCAGAGCTAAAGCGGTGGCTGTTCGAGAACTAGGATTGAGCCGCACGCACGGCGGCGGGCCCAAGGCGATGACCAATGGAACGCCTAGCTGGAAGGTGCATGCTCCCTTTGAGGAAGTAAGGCAAGGCGCCGCATTTCCGACGCGTTCTTGCCGCATCACCAAGCCTTGCATCAGGATCCGCGCATTGGGAATTCTCCAGGGAGAATGGAAATGGCGACGTGGCGACCCGATCCTTCCTTCTATCCATCACCGCGCATGGCGGCCAAGGCTCCAAGGGAAACCCTGGCCTATGTCGCGGCGTTCGATCCCGATCGGGCGAAGCCCGATGCGATTGCCGTCGTCGATGTCGATCCGGCATCGCCGCGCTATTCGCAGATTGTCGGGCAGGTCGATATGCCGAATGTCGGCGATGAGTTGCACCATTTCGGCTGGAATGCCTGTTCCTCCTGCCTTTGCCCCAACGCGCCGCACCCGCATGTCGAGCGTCGCTATCTGATCGTACCCGGCTTGAGATCCTCGCGGCTCCACATCATCGACACCAAGCCGGACCCCCGCAATCCGCAGATCGTCCGGGTGATCGAGCCCGAGGAGATTGCCGAAAGGGCGAACTACTCGCGGCTGCACACCACGCATTGCGGCCCGGAAGGCATCTACGTCAATGCGCTCGCGGACCGTGACGGCAACGCGCCCGGCGGCATCTTCCTTCTCGATCACCAGAGCTTCGACGTGCTCGGCCAATGGGAGATGGACCGTGGGCCGCAAAAGCTCGCCTATGATTTCTGGTGGCATCTCGGCCATGACACGATGATCACCAGCGAATGGGGCACGCCCGATACCTTCGAAAACGGCCTGGTTCCCGAGGTTTTGCTCGGATCGAAATACGGTCGCCGGCTGCATTTCTGGGACCTGCACAAGCGCAAGCACCTGCAGGAGATAGACTTCGGAGAAGAGCACCAGCTTGTCTTCGAGCTGCGCCCGGCCCACGACCCGACCAAGGCCTACGGCTTCGTTGGCTGCGTCATCAGCCTCAAGGACCTCTCCGCGTCGATCTGGACGTGGTATCGCGACGGGAGCAAATGGGCAGTCAAGAAGGTGATCGAGATCCCGGCCGAGCCCGCTGATCCCGATCTGCTGCCACCGGTGCTGAAAGGCTTCAGCGCGGTCGCGCCGCTGGTCACGGATATCGACCTGTCGATGGACGATCGCTTTCTCTACGTCTCCTGCTGGGGCACTGGCGACATGATCCAGTATGACGTTTCCGATCCCTTCAGCCCGAAGGAGACCGGCCGGGTGCGGATCGGTGGCATCGTTTCGCGCGCGACCCACCCGAAGGCCAAAAACGGAGCGTTGAACGGCGGTCCGCAAATGGTCGAGATCAGCCGGGATGGCAAACGGGTCTATTTCACCAACTCGCTCTACGGGGCGATCGATCCGCAGTTCTATCCCGAGGGCATCGACGGCTGGATGGTCAAGCTGGATGTCGCTGACGGTGGCGGGATAAGGTTCGACGAGAAGTTCTTCGTCGACTGGCCAAAAGGTCATCGCCCGCATCAGGTTCGTCTCGAAGGCGGCGATTGCTCGTCCGATTCCTACTGCTATCCCTAAGGAGGGGCGACCGTGCAGCCCAGTCTGGGCGAATGACGACCTTTTGGCCCTGGCTCTCGCTCGCTGGCCTCGGCGCCTTTCACGGCGTCAATCCGGCAATGGGCTGGCTCTTTGCCGTCGCGCTCGGGCTTCACCGTCAAAGTCGGCGGACCGTCTGGCTGTCCCTCATTCCCATCGCGATCGGCCATGCCCTTTCCATCGCGACGGTCCTTCTCGTCTTCGCCGCATTCGGCACGGCGCTCGATCCGAACCGTTTCCGAATTGCCGCGGCCGTCCTCATCCTTTGCGTTGCCGGCTACAGCGCAGTTAATGGACATCGCCACCGCGTCCGGGTCGGAATGCAAACCGGTATGGCCGGCCTCGCGGTCTGGTCGTTCCTCATGGCGACGAGCCATGGCGCGGGCCTGATGCTGGTGCCGGCGGTCCTTAGCCTCTGCCTCGCGGACCGTGGTAACGAACTCGCGATCGCCAGTTCGTTACCGATCTCGCTTGCCGCCCTGGCGGTTCATAGCGGCGTCATGCTCGCGGTCATTGCCGCGGTGGCGTTCGCCGTCTTCGAATGGCTTGGCCTCTCGGCCCTGCGCTCCGCCTGGATCAACTTCGATCGCCTCTGGACCCTTGCGCTTGGCGCAACCGGTGTCGCGCTTCTCGTCCAATAAGCGGCTGACCTCGCCCTTCGCCAGAGCGGAGCGAGGACATCAGATGTTGCGGCGCTTGCCCTCGATCAGGTCGAGCACGGCGCGGGCGGCGTCGAGCACATTGGTGCCGGGACCGAACACGGCCGACACGCCATTGTCCATCAGATACTCGTAGTCCTGCCGTGGAATAACGCCGCCGCAGATGACGATGACATCTTCGCCGCCGCGCTTTTTCAGCGCTTCGGCAAGCTGCGGCATCAGCGTCTTGTGGCCGGCGGCGAGCGACGATACACCGATGACGTTGACCTTGCTGGCGATGGCCATGTCGGCGGCCTCTTCAGGGGTCTGGAACAGGGGCCCGGCGAGAACGTCGAAGCCGATATCGCCGAAGGCAGACGCGATCACCTTGGCGCCGCGATCGTGGCCATCCTGGCCGAGCTTTGCCACCATGATCTTCGGCTTGCGGCCGAGCTTGTCCGAGACCTCGCCGAGCCGTTCGGTAAGAATTGCGAGTTCGGGCTCGCCCTCATAGGCCTTGCCATAGATCTTGCTGACGACCTTGGGGGTGGCCGCATGGTCGCCGAACGCGGCACGCATCGCGTCGGATATCTCGCCGACGGTCGCCCGGGCGCGAGCCGCTTCCACCGCTGCCGCCAGCAGGTTGCCGTCGCCGCTGCGCGCAAATTCGGTGATCACAGCCAGTGCCTTTGCCACATCCGCCGAGTTGCGGCGGCGCTTGGTCTCCTCGATCCTGCGGATCTGGGCCGCGCGAACCGCAGTGTTGTCGATCTCCAGGATGTCGATCGGCTCTTCGTTGTCGAGACGGTATTTGTTGACGCCGACGATCACTTCCTCGCCCTTGTCGACGGCTGCCTGGCGCCGTGTGGCAGCCTCTTCGATCAGCCGCTTCGGCAATCCGGCATTGACCGCCTCGGTCATGCCGCCCATCGCCTCGATCTCCTCGATCAGCGCCCAGGCTTTTTCGGCCAGTTCGTTGGTGAGGCTCTCGACATAATAGGAGCCGGCGAGCGGATCGACGACCTTGGTGACGCCGGTCTCGTGCTGCAGGATCAGCTGGGTGTTGCGGGCGATACGGGCCGAAAACTCCGTCGGCAAGGCGATCGCCTCGTCGAAGGAGTTGGTGTGCAGCGACTGGGTGCCGCCAAGGGCTGCCGACATCGCCTCGAAGGCGGTGCGGATGATGTTGTTATAGGGGTCCTGCTCCTGCAGCGAGACGCCCGATGTCTGGCAATGGGTGCGCAGCATCAGCGACGACGCCTTCTTCGGCTCGAACTCGGTCATGATCCGCGTCCACAACAGCCGTGCCGCGCGAAGCTTGGCGGCCTCCATAAAGAAGTTCATGCCGATCGCGAAGAAGAAGGAGAGGCGGCCGGCGAACTCGTCGACGTTCAAGCCCTTGGCAAGGGCGGCGCGCACATATTCGCGCCCGTCGGCGAGCGTGAAGGCGAGCTCCTGCACCAGCGTCGCGCCGGCCTCCTGCATGTGATAGCCGGAGATCGAGATCGAGTTGAACTTCGGCATTTCCCTGGCCGTATACTCGATGATGTCGGCGACCAGGCGCATCGAGGGTTCAGGCGGGTAGATGTAGGTGTTGCGGACCATGAACTCCTTGAGGATGTCGTTCTGGATGGTGCCGGATAGCTTGTCGCGCGAAACGCCCTGCTCCTCACCGGCGACGATGAAGGAGGCGAGGATCGGGATGACTGCGCCGTTCATGGTCATCGACACCGACATTTCCTCGAGCGGTATGCCGTCGAACAGGATCTTCATGTCCTCGACACTGTCGATCGCCACACCCGCCTTGCCGACGTCGCCCTCGACGCGCGGGTGATCGCTGTCGTAGCCGCGATGGGTGGCAAGGTCGAAGGCGACCGAAAGGCCCTTCTGACCGGCGGCGAGGTTCTTGCGATAGAAAGCGTTAGAGGCTTCCGCCGTCGAGAAGCCGGCATATTGCCGGATCGTCCAGGGACGGCCGGCGTACATGGTCGCGCGGGGGCCGCGAAGAAACGGCGCGAAACCGGGCAAGGAGCCGACATGGTCGATGCCATCAAGGTCATCGGCTGTGTAGAGCGGCTTGACGGCGATGCCCTCCGGCGTCTGCCAGGTGAGGCTTTCGGGCGACGCCTTGAGCTCGCGCTCGGCGAGGTTTTCCCAGTCCTTGATGGTCTTCTCGGTCATCGACGTGCTCCGCACTCTGCTTGTCTCAGCCAGCCCCTCATCCCCCTGCCGGGACCTTCTCCCCGTGGGACGGGGCGAAGGAGGATACTGGCACTCTCGGCGCTCAACTTCCCTCTCCCCGCGTGCGGGGAGAGGGGTAGGGTGAGGGGCGAAACCTGGATGGCTTGCCCGGCAGCCCCTATTCGAATTCCATGATCAGTTCGTCGACCGCAAGGCTGGCGCCGGCTGCGACCGCGACACGCTTGACGGTCGCGCGCTTTTCGGCGCGCAGGATGTTTTCCATCTTCATCGCCTCGACGATCGCAAGCGATTGGCCGGCCTCAACGGTGTCGCCTGCCTTGACCGAGACCGAGGTGATGACGCCGGGCATAGGGCAGAGCAGCATCCTCGATGTGTCCGGCGGCAGCTTCTTCGGCATCAGCTTGGCCAGTTCGGCGACGCGCGGGCTTCTGACCCGGGCGACCACGTCGATGCCGCGCCAGCGCAGCCGGATCGCGGTGCCCGTCAGTTCAACCTTCACGCTCATCGGCTGATTGTCGATGTTGAAGGTGGCAAGCGTGCGGCCCGGCGCCCAGTCACCGGCGATCGAGGCGGATGTGCCGTCCTTGAAGCGGACATAGGCGCCGTCGGCCGAGGCACCCGATGTCAGCGGAAAGGTCATGTCGGCGAGCGTGACGACCCAATCGTTGCCAACAATGCGGCGGTGGTTGCCGATGGTGCCGGAAATCTGGCTGGCGCGCTCCTGCAGGTCCTGGTTGATCGCCACCGCGATGGCCGCCAGCTTGCGCGCGGAGGTCTCGTCAGGCGTCACGCCATGAAAGCCGTCGGCGAATTCTTCGGCGATGTAGGCGGTCGTCAGACGGCCTTCGCGAAAGCGCTGCTGCTGCATCACGGCCGAAAGGAAGGGCAGGTTGTGGCCGATGCCTTCGACCTCGAACTGGTCGAGCGCGTCTGCCATGGCTTCAACCGCCGTCAGGCGGTCCGGCCCCCAGGTGCAGAGCTTGGCGATCATCGGGTCGTAATACATTGAGATCTCGCCGCCTTCGAAGACCCCCGTGTCGTTGCGCGTCACCGTGCCGTCGTCATCCGTGCCCTCGGCCGGTGGGCGATAGCGCGTCAGGCGGCCGATCGAGGGTAGGAAGTTGCGATAAGGATCTTCTGCGTAGAGTCGGCTCTCGATCGCCCAGCCATTGAGCTTCACGTCCGCCTGGCCGAAGCTAAGTTTTTCGCCTGCGGCGACGCGGATCATCTGCTCGACCAGATCGAGGCCGGTGATCAGTTCGGTGACCGGATGCTCGACCTGCAGGCGGGTGTTCATCTCGAGGAAATAGAAGTTGCGGTTGCCGTCGACGATGAATTCGACCGTGCCGGCCGAGTGATAGCCGACGGCCTTCGACAGCGCCACGGCCTGTTCGCCCATGGCCTTGCGGGTGGCTGCGTCGAGGAACGGCGAGGGGGCCTCCTCGATGACCTTCTGGTTACGGCGCTGGATCGAGCATTCGCGCTCGCCGAGATAGAGCGTGTTGCCGTGCTTGTCGCCGAGCACCTGGATTTCGATATGGCGCGGCTCGGTCACGAATTTTTCGATGAAGATGCGGTCGTCGCCGAAGGAGTTCTTTGCCTCGTTCTTCGAGGACTGGAAGCCCTCGCGCGCTTCCTGATCGTTCCAGGCAATGCGCATGCCCTTACCGCCGCCACCGGCCGACGCCTTGATCATCACGGGATAGCCGATCGATCCGGAGATCTTGACGGCTTCGTCGGCATCGGCGATCAGGCCCATGTGGCCGGGAACGGTGGAGACGCCGGCTTCGGCTGCAAGCTTCTTCGAGGTGATCTTGTCTCCCATCGCCTGGATGGCGCCAACCGGCGGGCCGATGAAGGCAACGCCTTCCTTCTCCAGCGCTTCGGCGAAAGCGGCATTTTCCGACAGGAATCCATAGCCGGGATGGACGGCATCGGCACCTGTCTTGCGGATCGCCTCGATGATCCTGTCGATGACGATATAGGACTGTGCCGAAGGCGAGGGGCCGATATGGACGGCTTCGTCGGCCATGCGCACATGCATGGCGTCGCGGTCGGCGTCGGAGTAGACGGCGACGGTGGCGATGCCGAGCTTCTTCGCGGTCTTGATGACGCGGCAGGCGATTTCGCCACGGTTGGCGATGAGGATCTTCTTGAACATGCGTCTCTCTTTCAAATCCTGGATGTCGCGTCAGCGTTTGAATTTGCGCCGATAGGGCAGGAGCGCGATGGACGATGCCGCAACAGCGCCGCCGAAGAGCAGCGCGAAGGGCACGACGACCATGGCCGTGGCGAGAATGGGGCTGCTGGAGCGGGCGATATGGGTGCCGACCGCGCCGATGTTGAGCCAGATCAGCACGCCGGCGACCGTTGCCCCGGTCGCGATGCCATAGAGCGCGTTGACGCCCATGTAGCGCAGCATTTCGCGGTGGTCGCGGCGGGCCTCTTCCGGCGTCATGATGCGTTCGCGTTCCGGCTCCATGGTTGCCTCCATCATAGGGGGATCGTGTCGTGCTTGCGCCAGCGGACGTCGACCTGCTTGTTGCGGAGTGATGCGAAGGCTCGGGCGATCCGGCGGCGCGAGGAGTGCGGCATGATCACCTCATCGATGAAGCCGCGCTCGGCGGCCACGAACGGGTTGGCAAAACGCTCCTCGTACTCCCTGGTGCGCGCCGCGATCTTCTCGGCGTCGCCGAGTTCGGATCGGTAGAGGATCTCGGTCGCGCCCTTTGCGCCCATGACGGCAATTTCCGCTGTCGGCCAGGCATAATTGACGTCGGCGCCGATATGCTTGGAGGCCATGACGTCATAGGCGCCGCCATAGGCCTTGCGCGTGATCAGCGTCACCATCGGCACGGTCGCCTGGCTATAGGCAAACAGCAGCTTGGCGCCATGCTTGATGACGCCGCCATATTCCTGGGCGGTCCCAGGAAGGAAGCCGGGCACGTCGACCAGAGTCAGGATCGGGATCGAGAAGGCATCGCAGAAGCGCACGAAGCGGGCGGCCTTGCGCGAACTGTCAATATCGAGGCAGCCGGCGAGCACCATCGGCTGGTTGGCGACGACGCCGACGGTCTGGCCCTCCATGCGGATGAAACCGGTGATGATGTTGCGGGCGAAACTCTGCTGCAGCTCGAAGAAGTCGCCTTCGTCGGCAAGCGCGAGGATCAGTTCCTTCATGTCGTAGGGTTTTGCCGCGCTGTCGGGAATGAGGCTGTCCAGCCGCCGTTCCAACCGCGACGGATCGTCGTGAAATGGCCGCACCGGAGGCTTTTCGCGGTTGTTGAGCGGCAGGAAATCGAAGAGCAAGCGCACGTGCTCCAGCGTCTCGATGTCGTTTTCATATGCCGCATCGGCGACAGAAGATTTTTTCGTGTGCGTGCCGGCGCCGCCAAGCTCTTCCGCGGTGACGATCTCGTTGGTGACGGTTTTCACCACGTCGGGGCCGGTGACGAACATGTAGGAACTGTCGCGCACCATGAAGATGAAGTCGGTCATGGCGGGCGAATAGACGGCGCCGCCGGCACAGGGGCCCATGATCACCGAGATCTGGGGAATGACGCCCGATGCCTCGGCATTGCGACGGAAGACTTCGGCGTAGCCGGCAAGCGAGGCAACACCCTCCTGGATGCGGGCGCCGCCACTGTCGTTGAGGCCGATGACCGGCGCGCCGTTCCTGACCGCCATGTCCATGATCTTGCAGATCTTCTGTGCGTGCGTTTCCGACAGCGAGCCGCCGAGCACGGTGAAGTCCTGCGAGAAGACATAGACCTGCCGGCCGTTGATCGTGCCCCAGCCGGTGACGACGCCGTCGCCAGCGACCTTCTGGCTGTCCATGCCGAAGTCGACGCAGCGATGAGTGACGTACATGTCGTATTCTTCGAAGGAATCGTCATCGAGCAGAACCTCGATGCGCTCGCGCGCCGTCAACTTGCCCTTGCCGTGCTGGGCGTCGATGCGGCGCTGGCCGCCGCCGGCCCTTGCCTCCGCCCGGCGAGCTTCGACCTGTTCGAGTATGGCGCGCATAAATCCCTCCCGGTTTTTCCGTGATTGTGCAGAGGCGTTTGTCGCTTCGCAATAGCGTCGAAGGCCGGATGGTAAAACGGCCGTTCATGTGCAAATGTGAAATAGAGAATATTGCGAAATGTAAATTGCAAAGTTGCGAACATGGCGATCGGCAAACTCTATATAGGCCGCAAGGTCCGGGAAGTCAGGGATGCGAACAAGGCGACGCAGGGGCAGTTTGCCGAGCGCATCGGCATCTCGACCAGCTACCTCAACCAGATCGAGAACAACCAGCGGCCGGTGTCGGCCTCGGTGCTGCTGGCGCTTGCCGAGAAGTTCCAGATCGACATCGCGGAATTGTCGACCGGCGAGGGTGACAGGCTGCTGTCGGCGCTGTCGGAAGCCTTGAGCGACCCGCTGTTCGAGACTTATTCGCCCAGCCTGCAGGAACTGAAGCTGATCACCCAGAATGCGCCAGGGCTGGCGCATGCGCTGATCAGTTGCCACCAGGCCTATCGCCGCAACAGCGAGCAGCTTGCCAGCATCGACGACACCCTCGGCCGCGGCGGCCCATCGGTGGAGACGACGCCCTATGAAGAGGTGCGCGACTTCTTTCATTTCGTCGACAACTACATCCATGACATCGACGTTCTCGCCGAGCGGTTGGCCGGCGAGCTCGGGCTTGGCGAGAGCGACAATCATGCCGCTCTTGTCGCCTATCTCGAGCAGCGCCATGGCGTACGGGTTCTACGCGGTGCTGCCGGCGACGAAGCGATCCGGCGCTACGATCCGCGCGCGCGTCTTTTGACGCTGAACCCCTATGCTCCGGCGCCGACCCGCGACTTTCAGCTCGCGCTTCAGATCGCCCAGCTGCATGCGCGTGAAGAGATCGACCGGGTGGCCGGTGCTGCCGGATTCCGCACCGAGGAAGCCTACGAGATCTGCCGCATCGGGCTGCAGAACTATTTCGCCGGCGCGCTGATCCTGCCCTACCAGGCCTTTCACAAGGCAGCGCGCGAGCTCAGGCACGATGTCGAACTGCTGGCGACGCGTTTCGGCGCGTCACTCGAGCAGGTCTGCCACCGGCTGTCGACGCTGCAGCGCCCAGGGCAGAAGGGCGTGCCGATCTTCTTTGCCCGCATCGACCGGGCCGGCAACATCACCAAGCGCCACAGTGCGGCCAAGCTGCAGTTTGCGCGCTTCGGTGCCGCCTGTCCGCTCTGGAACGTGCATCAGGCCTTCGAGACGCCCGGTCGCATCATTCGCCAGTTGGCCGAGACGCCTGACGGCGTGCGCTATCTCTGCCTTGCCACCCAGATCACCAAGGGTGGTGGCGGCTTTCGCGCCGCGCAGCCGCGTTATGCCTTGGCGCTTGGCTGCGAGATCTCCTACGCCGACGCCTTCGTCTATGCCGACGACCTCGATCTCGGCAACCGCGCGGCCTTCGATCCGATTGGCATTTCCTGCCGGATCTGCGAGCGGACGAAATGCGCCAGCCGGGCCGTGCCGCCGCTCAAACGAAGGCTGATCGTCGACCATGACTTGCGCGGCGCTCTGCCGTATCGTCTCAGCGAGACCTGATGAAGTTAGGAAGGACTCTGTTCGTTTTTGAACAGAACCTGTGAGAAGTTGCACCTGTGACTGTACGGAATTTGGTGTAACTAGCCCCAATCGCCTACAGCGCCGCGCAATTCGGACGCGCAAAGGTCGCTGTGGGATTGTGAGTTGCTGCATGTTTTTCTCCTTTGATCGGGTTCGATGAAAGGAAATATGCAACGGGTATGCGGTCAGGGAGGACATGCATATGGATTTTCGCCTGTCAGAGGAACAGGAAGCCATCCGTCAGATGGCGCTCGATTTTGCGCGCGACGAATTGGCGCCCAACGCCATCGAGTGGGACCAGGACAAACACTTTCCGGTCGACAAGTTGCAGGCCGCAGCCGCGCTCGGCATGGCCGGCATCTATGTGCGCGACGATGTCGGCGGCACGGGCCTGACACGGCTTGACGCCGCGATCATCATCGAGGCCTTGGCAACGGGCTGCCCGGCGGTCGCCTCCTTCGTCTCCATTCACAACATGTGCACCGGCATGATCGACCGCTACGGCAGCGAAGAGCAGCGCCATCGGCTGCTGCCGAAGCTGCTGACAATGGAAACGCTGGCAAGCTACTGCCTGACAGAACCGGGATCCGGCTCCGATGCGGCGGCGCTCAAGACCAAGGCGGTGAAGGACGGCGACAGCTACGTCCTGACCGGACAGAAGCAGTTCATCTCCGGTGCTGGTGTCTCCGGCCTCTATGTGATCATGGCACGGACCGGCGAGGACGGCCCGAAGGGCATCTCGACCTTCGTGGTGGAAAAGGACGCGCCGGGCCTCACCTTCGGGGCGAACGAGAAGAAGATGGGCTGGCATGTGCAGCCGACCCGCGCCGTGATGCTCGATGGCGTGCGCGTCCCCGCTGAAAACCGCCTTGGCGGCGAGGGCGACGGCTTCAAGATCGCCATGGGCGGACTTGACGGTGGCCGGCTCAATATTGCGGCAGCTTCGCTCGGCGGCGCGCAGGCGGCCTTCGATAGGGCGCTTGCCTATGTTCAGGAGCGCCGCGCCTTCGGCAAGGCGATCGGCGAGTTCCAGGCGCTGCAGTTTCGCCTCGCCGACATGGCGACCGATCTCGAGATTGCCCGCACCTTCCTCTGGCGCGCGGCCTCGGCACTCGACGCCGGCGATCCGGAAGCAACCAAGCTCTGCGCCATGGCCAAGCGATTCGTCACCGATCGCTGCTTTGCCGTTGCCAACGACGCGCTGCAACTCCATGGCGGCTACGGCTATCTCGCCGACTACGGCGTCGAGAAGATTGTCAGGGACCTGAGGGTGCACCAGATACTCGAGGGCACCAACGAGATCATGCGACTGATCGTGGCGCGCTCGATCATCGGCCGGAAATAGGAAGGGTCTTTCATGGAAATGCAGGCGGCAGCACCTGAGGTCATCGTCGAGCGCCAGGGCGCCATCGGCCGTATCAGGCTCAATCGCACAAGGGCGCTGAACAGCCTCAACGTTCCGATGATCCGGTTGATCGCCGAAGCGCTGACGGAGTTCGAAAATGACCCCTCGGTCGCAGCCGTCATGGTGACGGGGGAAGGCGAGCGCGGGCTTTGCGCCGGCGGCGATATCCGCATGATCTACGAGAGCGGGCGCGAGCGGCCGGCCGAAGGCGCGCAGTTCTGGCGTGAGGAGTTCGTCGTCAACAGCCGGATCTCCGCCTACTCCAAGCCCTACATCGCCATCATGGACGGCATCGTCATGGGCGGCGGCGTCGGCATTTCGGCGCATGGCAGCCACCGCATCGTCACCGAGCGCACCCGGCTCGCCATGCCGGAAACCGGCATCGGTTATTTCCCGGATGTCGGCGCCACCTGGCTTTTGCCGCAAGCACCTGGCGAATTCGGTACCTATCTCGGTCTCACGGGTCGCGACATTGCTGCGGCGGACGCGATCCATGCGCGGCTTGCCGATCACTATGTGCCGGCCGCCAAGCTCGATGGACTGTTCTCAATCCTTGGTGGACTGTCGGCCTCAGCCAGCGCAGCGGACGTCGATAATGCAATTCGAAGCGTTGCCGAGGAGGCGTCGGCCTCATCGCTGGCGCCTCATCTCAAGGCAATCGATCGTTGCTTTGCCTTCGACACTGTCGAGGAAATCCTTGCGGCTCTGGAGGCCGAAGACAGTGACTTCGGTTGGGAGACACTGGCGCTGCTTCGCTCGCGCTCGGCCTTGAGCATGAAGCTGACGCTCGATCTCCTGCGCGCGGGACGCCGGAGCGCCTCGCTCAACGAATGCCTGGAGCGCGAGTATTCGGCCACGCTCGGCATGCTGTCCAATCCCGATTTCTATGAGGGCGTGCGTGCCGCCGTCATCGACAAGGACCGCAATCCGAAATGGTCGGTCGGCTTATCCGACGTGACGGAAGAGCTGCGCGCGCGCTTTGCCAACCGAGATCACCTGCCCTTGTTTGTCGCCTGAGGGAGCAGAAAGCTCCGATCGGCGCCGGTCGAACTGCAATTCAGGAGGAGTGAAGATGACGAAAATCGCCTTTATCGGGCTCGGCAACATGGGCGGCCCAATGGCGGCCAATCTGGTGAAGGCCGGCCACGCAGTGACCGGCTTCGACCTGTCGGAGGCCTCGCGCAACGCCGCCGCCAAGACTGGCGTCTCGGTTGCAGGCTCGATCGCGCATGCGGTGCGCGAGGCGGAATGCGTCATCACCATGCTGCCGGCCGGTGCGCACGTGCTTTACGTCTGGGATGAGCTGCTCGGCTTCGTCGATCCCGGCACGCTTTTGATCGACAGCTCGACCATCGACGTCGACAGCGCCCGCAAGGCGCATGCACTGGCCGAAAAGGCCGATTGCCGATCGCTGGATGCGCCCGTGTCGGGTGGTACAGGCGGGGCTGCCGCCGGCACGCTCACCTTCATGGTCGGCGGTTCGGACGATGCCTTTTCCCGCGGCAAGCCGTTGCTCGACGCCATGGGCAAGAAGATCGTTCATTGCGGCGACGTCGGTGCGGGGCAGGCGGCAAAGATCTGCAACAACATGATCCTCGGCATCTCCATGGCCGGCGTCTGCGAGGCCTTTGTGCTCGCCGAACGTCTCGGCCTGTCGCATCAGGCGCTGTTCGACGTGGCCTCGACCTCATCCGGCCAGTGCTGGTCGCTCACGACCTATTGCCCGGTGCCGGGACCGGTGCCGACATCGCCTGCCAACAATGATTACAAGCCGGGCTTCGCCGCCAGCCTGATGCTGAAGGACCTGAAGCTGTCGCAACAGGCGGCAAGCACATCAGGCGCCTCGACGCCGATGGGCGCCCAGGCCGCGCAGCTTTACTCGATGTTCGAAAAGCTTGGCCACGGCGGCGAGGATTTTTCCGCGCTCATTCATTTGCTGCGCGGCAATGACGAGGCAAAGCCCGGTTGATCAGATCTTAGAGGAACGGCGCCGCTGCGAAGCGACGCCGTATGTCCTTTGACCCGGTCTCAGGTGTTGGCGCTTAAACCGCAGCCTTGAGCTTGTTGCTGATGTAGCGAAACTCCTGTGTCTTGCCTTCGAAGCCGTAAGCGGCGGCGGAGACTTCATGCACGAGGATGTAGCTTTCCGAGTGCACACTACCGAGCAGTTGCTGGAAGCCGGCAAAGACCGCCTCAAGATAACCCGCCATCTCCTGTTTGGTGTTGGTGCCGTCCACAACCTTGATATCGAGCCAGAAGCTGTTGGCGCCCTGGTCGGCGAGTGAGCGGCCACCGGCGAACCAGTGCACCGGATCGGCGTAGGTGACGACGATTGCCGTGATCGTCGGGTCCTTGTGCAGATGCTTGGCTGTCAGTTCGCTCACAGTGGCAGCTATGCGCTGGGAAAGGGCAGGGTCGGCCTTGCCTGTGACGGTGACATTGATGATGGGCATGGTGGGCTCCGTGTGGTGCGGGTTGGTGTTGACGCCAATGTCGCACTCCTGTTTCTCAATAAAAATCGAATTGTTTTGCATTTATGATTCGATTATCATGAAGTTATGCAGACGCTTGACCCTGACCTGTTGCGCACATTCCTGGCCTTTGCCGAAAGCGGCTCGCTCACGCACGCGGCGGCCGTGGTCGGGCGTACCGCATCTGCCGTCACAGCGCAGATGCAACGGCTGGAGGCCGTTATCGGGGAAGAGCTGCTGGCTCCTTCCGGCCGCGGCCGCGTGCTGACGCCGGCTGGCGAAGATGTCGTGGTGCAGGCTCGCAAGATTCTCGATGCGCATCGCGACGCCTGGCTCAGCCTCAAGGGCGCGCGCACCGACGGCCGCGTTTCACTCGGCTGCACCCAGGATTTTGCCGACAGCACGCTGCCGATGCTGTTGCAACAATTCGCACGCGCTCACCCGCGTGTGCGGTTGGACCTGCGCGTGGGCCGCTCGAAAGAACTCGTGAGCCAGTACGATCAGGGTGCGGTAGACGTGATGATCGTCATGCGGCAAAGCGCGGCGGCTGACGAAGTCGCGGTATTGCGCGAGCCCATGCTCTGGCTGTGCGCATCGCCGAATGTGATGCCCCTCGATGAACAGCTGCCGCTCGCCGTGCTCGATCCGCCATGCGGTTTCCGTTCCGCGGCCATCGACGCGCTTGAGGGAAATCATCGGCCTTACAGGATAGCGGCGACAAGCCCTAGCCTCTCCGGGCTTCGCGCTGCGGTCCGGGCCGGGATCGCGATGACGGCGAGAACGGCGCGCTTTGTCGGGGATGGTGTGGCGATCGCGCCGGAAAGGTTGGCGCTTCCGGCTTTGCCCGACGCCGAATTCAGCCTGCGTCTCAAACGGAATGCGGAAAGGTCCGCGACCACGCTCGCGGACCTGCTTGCCGATGGGCTTTCAAAAGCGGTCGCTGCGCCCTGACCGTCAGTGCCAACGCGATGGGTTACATCTGCACGGTCATGCCACCATCGACCGTCAAGGTGATGCCGTTGACGAAGCTTGAGGCCGGCGAGGCCAGGAAGACGGCAGCGGGGGCTATCTCTTCCGGCCGGCCCCAGCGCTTCAACGGGATGCGGACATCGATGAATTGCTGCAGCACCGGATCGGCGGCAAGTGCCGCGTTGGTTTCCGTTGCGAACCAGCCTGGAGCGATGGCGTTGACCGTCAGGCTGTCGGAGCCGAGTTCGACCGCAAGCGAGCGGGTCAATGCGCCAAGCCCGCCTTTGGCCGCGGTATAGGCAGGATCGCCGGAGCGTGCGGCAAAGGCGGCGATCGAGGTGACGAAGATCAGCCGTCCGGCGTTCGATCGTCGGAGATAGGGCAGCGCCGCCCTGGCCATACCGTAAGCGGCAGTGAGATCGGTGTTGATGAGGGCGGCAAAGCCGGCCGCATCCATGTCGTCGGTACCGCGCCGATCGCGCTCGCCGACGGCGTGAATCAGAATATCCAGCCTCCCGGTGCTGCGTGTCGCCGCGGCCAATATCTCTGCTGCATCCGTGGCGATATCGCCCGGCGCCACCTCGAGCATGATGCCTTCGCTCTCGACCCGATCGCGCGCTGCCTCCAGCGCCGACCGGCCACGACCATTGATCGCCACCGATGCGCCCGCCTTGGCGAGTGCCTTTGCCATCTCGAGGCCAAGTCCACGGCCACCGCCGGTAACCAGTGCGGTTTTTCCGCTGAGATCGAACATATCTTTCCTCGCCACGCCTGTGTGCAGGACTTTGGCCGAATGGGAAAGAGGCGACAAGCCTCGACAGGGGCGCGGCAGCGACGGGGCCGTCGATAACGACGGCCTTACGCCTATTCAGCGCGTCCCGAGCATGACTTTTGACCGACCGTCCAGAATCGCACCGTAGCGAATTCTGTCGTCCCTGCCGTTGGCAGTGAGCACGCGTTCGGCGAGCGAAATCCAGGTCTTCAGATCCTCCTGGCCAAGCCAGTGGATCGACAGGCAGTCGCCGAACTCGAACTCTTCCGCACCGTTCGTTTCGGTGCCGAATTCATCCGCATCGTCACGCCATAGCCATTGCATGCGCCGGATGCTCAGATGAGGAACGTCGATCGCCCGCTCCAGCATCAGATCGCGCAGACCCTCGTCGTCGAGCAGTTCGGCAAGCATCAGCAGCCAGGCGATTTCGACCGGATCGAGACGACCAAGTTCCGGGTCCGACTGACCCTGCGCATTGCCTCTGCGGCTGAGCCAGATTGCCGCCTGTGCCAGGTCACCCTCGAGAAGCGAAATGACACCCAGCAGGAGCCAGGGCTCCGCTACATGGCCGATCCAGGTCGTCAGGTCGTTAAGGGCTGCCTTGGATGCCGTAAGGTCACCACCTGAAAGGATCGCGTCGCGCGCCGATCGCAGCACGGCGGACATCGGGCTGTCGAAGATGACAGCGTCGGCAATCCATGGCGTGCTGGAGGCGGCCTTGACATTTTCGAACGGCCCAAATTTGCCTTGCTGCTGCACAATTTCGCCGGGCTGCAGACGAATGCGGCATTCGAACCAGTCGAGCATATGCGTCCAGGATTGCCGTGTGTAGCGGCTGTGGACGAGGTCGTGGCCCTGCTTGCAGATATAGGAATAGAGATCGGGGCTCCGGGAAATCGCATTTATCTTGATGAAAAGCTCGCGGCCGGAACCGAGCACACAATTCTCAAGATCGACGAAACCGTATTCCTTCAAGGGCTCCGATTCCGGCGCGACGAGGATGGCGCCAGATGCCGGAATCTCCAGATGTTTGCGAACGACATAGTCCATCCGCGTGGTGTCGGCGATGGAGAAATAGCTTTGCGAAATCAGTTGCGAGTATTTCTCGTCACGAACCTCGAAGGGGGATTGGTAGTTCTTGTCATAGCCCGGATGCGGATAGACCAGTGTCGGGAACAGGCGTTGGATCTCTTCCGTCACTTGTGCCCGCCAGGGGTAGAAGGTCGGGAAAAGATGCCCACTGAAAACCGTGACAGGGATGATCTTGTCGAGCTTATAGTCCTGGAATACCGTCGCATCGATGAATTTCGGTAGTATGAATGTGGTGATCTTCGACAGTTCCGGCATCTGCTGAACCTGTTCATTGCCTGGGCAGAAAATCGTGTCGATGCCGTAGCTGTCGAGCATTTGCAAGATCAGCGGCCGCATGGGGTCATGCGGATCACAGTTGAGGTATAGAGCGCGTGGCACATGCGGATGCGCTTGCGCATTCGCTATGTTTAACCGGTGAGGGCGCCCCCAATGGACGGAATCGAAGATCAGGAAATCGGGTTTCAGCTGCGCGTAGACCTCTGCAAAGTCGAAGTCCTGCTCGATGACACTGACGTCGCAATGCAGCGCAAGCGTATGCACCCACTCGTCGATGACCGTCGTCAGGACCGCTGCGGAGTCCGGGTTCGGTCGTGGTCGAACGCAGAGGACCTTGCGACGCGGTGCTGTCTCAGTCATGGCTTACTCTCCGTCAAAAAATGCAAGAACGGCGTCAATGACGCGTTGTTGCTGGTCGACACTCATGCCGGCGAACATCGGCAGCGACAGACCCTGTGATGCGAATTCTTCGGCGACCGGGAAGTTTGACTGCCCAGCAGCGATCTCGAGCAGGCATGGTTGCCGGTGGAGTGGGATTGGGTAGTGCAAGCCCGTCTGGATGCCGTGTCCGTCGAGGTAGGCCTTCAGTTCGTCGCGGCGTTCTGTGCGCACCACATAAAGGTGGTAGACATGGTCGCCGTGAACGATCTCGGGCAGTTGCAGCGACGTAGCCGTCAGAGCGTTCTTGTAACGTGTCGCGATAGCGCGCCGTTGATCCGTCCAGTCGTCGAGGTGTCCAAGCTTGTGGCCAAGGACAAGCGCCTGGATGCCATCCATACGGTAGTTGTAGCCGATCCGTTCGTGCAGGTAGCGTTGTGATTGGCCATGATCCCGGAGCGCCCGCAGCGCTCTGGCATGCTCGTCGTCATTGGTGACGATGAGGCCGCCTTCACCAGCCCCACCGAGGTTTTTACCCGGGTAGAAGCTGAAGCAACCGAGGTCGCCGATCGTCCCGAGGCTGCGACCGCCGTGGCGTCCGCCGATCGCCTGGGCGACATCCTCGATGACGGTCAGGTTGTGACGACGAGCAAACTCCATGGTCGCCGACATATCGGCCGGTTGGCCGTAGAGATGCACCGGGATGATGGCTTTGACGCCGTCGTCGAGCCGGCGTTCGGCATCGGCCAGATCGATGGTGCCGGTCGCGGCTTCCACATCGCAAAAGACCGGGATCGCACCTTCGTAGAGAAGACCCCATACCGTGCCGATGAAGGTGTGCGCAGGCACCAGCACCTTGTCGCCACGACGAATTCCGGCGGCGATGACGGCGAGGTGAAGGGCGGCACTGCCGCTGCTGACAGCCACTGCATGTCGCGCGCCGAGATATTCGGCAATGCGTTTTTCGAACTCCGTGGCCCATGGCCCCAGGCAGAAGGCATTTGCCTCGAACAGTCGCTCAACGTCGGGCATGACGTCGGCACGGATCTGGTTCCACTGGATCGAGAGATCGACGAAAGGTACTGTGGCGTGCGCGTTCATGCGGATGTCCGTTGCGAAGGGGAAGTTGAACCGACGATGCGGGCAGGGTTGCCGGCGACGATAGCGTGAGCGGGCACGCTGCGGGTCACGACGGCACCAGCGGCCACCAATGCGTATTGACCGATGACGAGATCCGGCAGGATCGTTGCGTTGCTGCCGATCGAGGCACCTTTGGAAACACGGGTCGGCAGGCATGTCCAATCGGCTGCCGATTGCAGCCTGCCGTCTTCATTGATCGCTCGCGGGTAGCGGTCGTTGGTGAACATCACGCCGTGCCCGACGAAGACGCCGTCTTCGATCGTGACGCCCGAGCAGATGAAGCAATGCGACTGGATCTTGCAGTTTGCGCCGATCTCCACGTCCGACTGGATCTCGACGAAGGTGCCGATGCGTGTGCCATCGCCGATCGTGCAGCCGTAGAGGTTGGCAAGATCCGGATGATAGATGACGACGTTTTCACCCAGGACAACAGTGTCGGCGATCGGCATCAATTTAATCCTTGTGCCGAAAGCGATGTCTTCAGACCTTCGACGACCATCGTCTGCTCGTCTTGTGTCATGCCGTTGAACAGCGGAAGGATGAGATGGGTGCGGCTGACCTTCTCCGATCGCTCCAAGCCGTCGTTCCGGGCATTTTGCCAAGGCTTTTCAAGATGACTGGACATGATGGCGCGGCGGGTGGCGATGCCCTTGTCCAGCATGGATTGCATGACGCCGTCCCGGTCCGCTGCCTCAGGCACGCCGACGCAGTAGCTCTGCCAGTTCGAACGCGCCCAGCTGGGTTCGGCCGGCACGGCAACGCCGTCGATTTCGCTGATTTGCTCCGCGTAGCGTCGGGCCAAGGCGCGACGCTCGGCAACGATGCTGTCCAGCCGCTTCAGCTGCTCGCGTCCGACCGCCGCCTGCATGTCGGTCATCCGGTAGTTGAAGCCGGTTACGTCGTAGGTTTCCGTCACGACGCGGTTGGATTTGTGGCGTGCCAGATCCGAAACGCTCATGCCGTGCTGGCGGAGCAGTCGGCAGCGTGCGTCGATTTCCGGGTCGTTCGTCGTGATCATCCCGCCCTCGCCCGTGGTCAGGATCTTGCGCGGATGGAACGAGAAGCAGGCAACATCGGAGAACGTGCCGCCGAGCTTGGTCCAGGTACCGTTGGCCTGGATTTCCGCCCCGCTTGCGCAGGCAGCGTCTTCAACCACCCGCAGGCCGTGGGCGCGCGCGACTTCGCATATCGCCGGAAGGTCGCAGGGCATGCCGATCTGGTCGACGCAAAGCACTGCCTTGGTGCGTGGGGTGATGAGGGCTGCGATCGCGTTCGGATCGATGTTGAAGCCGACAGGACCAATATCGGCAAACACCGGCGTCGCACCACACATGTGAATGGAGTTGGCCGTGGCAATGAAACTGTGGCTGACTGTGATGACTTCGTCGCCTGGCCCGACGCCGACGGCAAGCAACGCCAGATGCAGGGCCGTCGTGCAGTTCGATACGGCGCAGGCATGGGACGCACCGGTCATGGCTGCAAATTCGTTTTCGAAGGCAAGAACCTGCGGGCCCTGCGTCAACCAGCCGGAGGCGATCACCGCGGCAACGGCGTCGGCCTCGGCCTGGCCGACAAGAGGGCGCATCAAGGGGATCATTGCGCTGCCTCCATCGAGAGGGCGCGTTCCTGCTGCCACCAGACGACCAGATCGGAAAGCCCCTGCTCAAGACTGATCGTCGCTTCGAATCCAAGCTGTTCTTTTGCCTTGGTCGGGTCGGCGAGACGCCGTTCGACCGGATTGACGCTTCGCGCCGGCATGTATTCGATCGGAAGATCGGTCCGTCCCATTGTCTTCAGTAGCGCATCGGCGAGCTGCTTGAGCGACACCTCCTCGCCCGAGGCAACGTTGTAGACCTGATCGGATGCAGGCGAGAGCGCCGCTGCGATGTTGGCGCGGGCAATATCGCGGACATCGATGAAGTCCATCGTCTGCAGGCCGTCGCCGAAGATGATCGGTGCCTGTCCGGCAGCGATACGTTCCATCCAGCGGATCAGCACCTCGGTGTAGCGACCATGGATATCCATGCGCGTGCCGTAGACGTTGAAATAGCGCAGTGCGCAATAGTTGAGGCCGAACATGTCATTGAACGAGCGAAGCAGGCTTTCGTTGAGCAACTTGAGTCCGCCATAGAGCGTCCGATCGGCATAGGGAGCTGCGGCTTCGGTTGTCGGAAACTCCGGTGCTAGCCCGTAGATCGAGGCCGAAGAGGCGGCGATGAGCTTTTCGACGCGGTGCTTTACGCAGGATTCGATCAGATCGAATGTCGATTGCCCCATCACTTCGAAGGCATGACGGGGTTCGGCAGCACAGTGGGTGATGCGCAGTGCTGCCTGATGGAAAACGACGTCACTGTTGCCAATCAGACCGTCGAGCAGGTCACGATCGCGAATGTCTGCGTTGATGACTTCGAGCCGATCAGGGTGGGCAACTGACGCAAGATTGGCGAGCCTGCCGCGCACCATATTGTCGATGACGACCACCTTTGCGACGTCCTGCTGCATCAACTGTTCGACGATATGAGAGCCGACGAAGCCGGCACCTCCCGTGACCAGGATGCGCTTGCCCTTCAAGGCGTTGACGGTCTCGGACGATGATGTGTTTTGCATTGGTTTATTCCGCGGCTACTGCGTTGATGGAGGCGGGCATGAACCCGCGGACGCGACGAAGGCTGAGATCAAGTGCGGCTTGCGCGCGCTCCAGAGCCCGCACGACGCGAAGCCCAAGGCGCCCATCTGTCTTGCAGGTGACTTGCTTCGTGACGGATTGCCGGAAGTGTTCGATGACATCGACAAGCGGCTCGGACGTTGCAAGCCGCGGTGAGGAAACGGATCCGATGCGGTAGTTCGGCAGGATAAGATCCCGCTCCTGCTTCGAATGGAAAGTGATGCCGGAATCGTAAATTTTCAGCGGCTCGTCGCGATTGAGATCGTCCCAGACGACCATCTGTTCGCTGCCTCCGATAGCGACCCGGCGAAGCTTTACCGGCGACATCCAGCTCAGATTGAGATGAGCCACCATCGAATTGGGATAGTGCAGCGTCAGATAGCTGATGTCAGGCGAACCCTCATTGACGTGGCAATACCCGCTGGCCTCGACATCGACAGGTTCAATGCCGAAGAGGAAATCGAGGATCGACAGATCATGTGGCGCCAGATCCCAGAGAACGTTCACATCCGGCTGGAAGAGCCCTAGATTGATGCGCTGGGAGTCGAAGTAGGAGACGTGGCCGAGCGCGCCGGAATGAACGAGATCCGCCAGCTTCAGCACCGCCGGATGGAATAGGAAAGTGTGATCGACCATCAGAGTCAGTCCGTAGGCCTCCGCCCGTGCGACAAGGTCGCTTGCCTCGGCACTCGACGCGCACAT
Source organism: Ensifer sp. GW821-FHT05G01 (assembly GCF_059419585.1). Lineage (NCBI taxonomy): Bacteria > Pseudomonadati > Pseudomonadota > Alphaproteobacteria > Hyphomicrobiales > Rhizobiaceae > Ensifer > Ensifer sp. GW821-FHT05G01. Next base: position 563,222 of record NZ_JBWKSC010000002.1, read on the forward strand.
CGGCTTCTCGACCATGACATGCTTGCGTGCCTCCAGAGCCGCTCGCGCCAGATCGTAATGCGAAGACACCGGTGTCGCGATGACAACGGCATCGATTGTTGGGTCGGCCATGACTTCGCTAGCGTCGGCATGGACCACGATGCTTGGATGCGACTGGCGCAGTTTTTCGGCTAGGTCCGGTTTCGGATCGACAACGGCGGCGAGTTCAATGCCAGGGTTGCTTGATAGCACCCGAAAAAGATTTCGTCCCCAATACCCCATCCCGCACAATGCGACCCTGATCATGCTGATTCCTCTCAAGCAACCGCGTAGGTTCATATTGCGAGGAAAGCTTGCTTGGGCCTGACGTGGGTATAACCCGCACTGGCGCGCAATCTTGTCTGTTGTTTCCTTGAGGGAAAAATTAGGGTGCGCGAATTGCGGATTGCGGAGGGGAAGCCCGGTGTTGAATGCTCTGAGAGTGCTGCAAGCTGCTTTGCAGAAGGAGAAGCTTGAAAAGTTCAAGCGACGCGTTTCCCTCGGGGATCTCCTTACCGATCGTTGGGAGAATGCACGTGAGTACGGCTTCGGTGAGGGAACGTCCTGTTACGACAATGTTTTGATCCTCGGCGATGTAAAAGTCGGCGCACACACCTGGATTGGTCCGAACACCATCCTCGATGGATCCGGCGGCCTGATGATCGGCGACCATTGCTCCCTCTCGGCCGGCGTCCAGATCTACTCGCATGACACGGTCCGAAGGAGCGTTACGCTCGGCCAGGCACCGATCGCTTATGCGCCGACGCGCATCGGCCACGGCGTGTATATCGGCCCGAACGCCATAATCGCCAAGGGCGTGACGATCGGCGATGGCGCGGTCATCGGTGCAATGTCCTTCGTCAACAGCGATATTCCTGCCGGAAAGAAGGCATGGGGAACGCCGGCGTGTATTGCTGGGGACGTCGTGGTTGCCGACGGAGTGGAGCAATAGCACTTCCGATTGTGCAAGCGGGAGCGTGGCCGGGGCGCGAATGTGCTAGCGCGATTGCCGGAGTTGCTCAAGGAAGCGCTCATGTGGGACGGCGAAGTTGCCGGTTACGTGACCGCCATCGGGAACGTCGCGCGTGACGACAGCTCCCAGCGTCACCCTCGCGCCCCGCCCGATGCGCAGACCGTTCGAAATCGTGGCATTCGGTCCGATCCGAGCGCCATCCTCGATGATGGCCGAGCCGCCGAGCAGGCAGCAGGCGATAATCTGGCACCCTTCGCCGATGCGAACGTTGTGAGCGACGTGCACCAGGTTATCGACGACGCTGTTGGCGCCAATTTCCGTGTCACCGCCGTAGATTCCCCAATCGACGCTGGTGTTGGTCTTGACGACGGCACCGCGCCGGATGAGCACGCGACCATAATGGGGCAGGACGATCTGGCGACCGTCGATGATCCCGACCTCGAAGCCGTCGCCGCCGATTACCGAACCCGCGCCGATCCGCACACCGTCTTCGATCTCGACGCGCTCGTGGATCACCGCGTTAGCATCGACGATGACGTCGTCGCCGATGATGACGGATGTATCGGATATATGCGCGCGCGGGTGGATCTTTGCGGTTGGAGAAATTCTGCTCGCGAACGGCGCTCGAGCCTCGACGGCTTGGCCGTGGATCATGTAGGCGCGCAGAAAGGCTTCGCGCGGGTTCTCGCAGACGGCAAGGCCGTGGGTCTCGGGTATGGCATCCTGAAGTTCCGCCGTCGTCAGGATGTTGCGCCTTCCGGTCAAGGATGCGAATTGCCGTACGAAGCGGGTGTCGGCATAGTAATGCAGTGAACCTTCTCCTCCCAGAGAGAGCGGTGCGAAACCGGAAACTTCGGCGTCTCGAACGACTGATACCGTGCCGTCACGGAATATCTCAGACAGTTTCATGGGTCGATCCTTGCTTGAGCATCAAAGGGAAGTTCGGACAGGCGGACGAAGCGACCGCCGGTTTTTTGCACCCATTCGATCGCCTGCGCCAAGAATGACGCGCTGCCGGAGCCTGGATGTCGCATCGCGTCGGCCTGTTCTTTCGTCAGGGTCGCAATGTGCTGTTTGTGGCGGAGATAATAGTCGGTATCGGGAATGTTCAGCGCCCACATGAACGGATGGAAATTCAGGATCTTCAAGCCGGCACTTTCGAAGGTCTTTCGATGGGCGGCAAAGTCCCAGTCCAGCCCGAGCAGCCAATGAACATCGTCCTCGAAGAAGACCGGCAATCGATCGACGCCATTCCAGTGTTTGAGAACTGTAATGTTCTCCTGCAGGTGACAGCAGATGTTGCTGTCGAGGCGAATGCCGCGACGTGAAGCTGCCATTGCCACGTGACTGTTGTCGAAGAACGCGTGGCAGCGCAGGGCTACGGGATTGGGGACGAGAGCCAGCACATGATCGAAAATCTCGTCGATCGTACTGCCGTGTGTTGTTCCCGCGAGGAAGTTCGGATGTATGCCGAGTTCGACCTTGCCCTCCTCGGCGAAGCGTTCCAGCATCTTCGATCGGTGGGTAACGAAGAGTGACGGGACGATGCCATGGGCACTTGCGGTGTCGACGTAGCTTTCGATGCAGTATTCCGACGCCCAATCGACATCGCCCGTTAAAACGAAACGCGCCGGGTACTTATGTTCCATCGATAATTCACTCTCGTCATCGCTGTGGCTCGATCGAAGACGGTGCCGGTCGCGCGAAGCCTCTTGGGAGGAACCATTCACACCGATTCTGTCCATGCCGACGAGAGGCCGGCCGCAATCTGCACAGGAATGATGCCGTCGGTGTTGGTTGCGTTGTTTCCGGCCGAGCGTGTCTGCTCCTCGGCTCGTCGTCGACAGCTCAAAACCAGACCCATGCTTGGCAAATGCCGCCGAGCCGATGTGGGCGTTTCCTGGAGTGAACTGAATTGGTCGTGGCGGCGAGGCATCACGCGCTGAATCTCACTCTGAGGCGAACGCAACCCCTGTGTTGCCGATAGCATTTACGCGTTATGAATACTGCTCTCTTAAGTTGTGGTCGAGCCGATTAAGGGCGTCAGGGACGAGAGAGGTGACAAGATGGTTGTTCCAACGCCAAGCAGCGCCCGGTCATCGTAAACCGGAAGGGGAGGGGCGCGTGTCATGATGAGGGATTTCTCGACGTCTGAGATCACCTTTCGGCTTCTCACGGGTGCGGACCTAGAAACTTACCGCTCATGGTTTGCCGATGCGGAGTTAGCCGGCTTCATCGACTATCCGACCGACGACTGGTTCGCGCATGTCACAGGAAGTGACAATGCGCAGTGCTGGGCCGTGGTTGCCCCTGATGGAGTGATGCTTGCCGAGATTCAGGTCGACCGGGATGAGGTCGGCGTCGGGCATATCGAATTGGCGGTGCGGCCGGATTTGCGAGGGAACGGCTACGGGAAACGGATTCTGTTCGCCTTCTTGCGGGGGCCGGGCGGGATCTTCGCGGAGCTTCATGCGCATATCGAAATAAGTAATGTCGCGAGTCTTGCCTGCTTCCAGCGGTGCGACTTTGTCGAAGCGGCCGAGCAGGACGATGACGAGTTTCGTCTGCTCCTCTGGCGTCCCAAAGCTTAGGCCGGCCGCCGTGACGGCGGCCGGTCGCAGTGGGTCTGTCTTACTTCATCGTGTAGACGTCGACAGTGAAGTACTTGTCGTTGATCTTCTTGTAGGTGCCGTCGGCGCGGATTTCGTCGAGGGCCTTGTTGAGCTTTTCGCGCAGTTCGTTGTCGTCCTGACGCACGGCAATGCCGACGCCTTCGCCGACGAACTTCTTGTCGGTGATCGGCTCGCCGATGATTTCGCAGCAGGCCTTGCCGTCATCGTTCTTCGTCACCCAATCCAGAAGCGGCAGCATGTCGCCGACCTGAAGATCGAGACGGCCGTTGACCATATCGAGGTTGGCTTCGTCCTGTGTCGGGTAGAGCTTGATCTCAGCGTCCGGATAGGTGGCGGTGATGAAGTCGGCCTGCGTGGTACCCGACTGCGCGCCTATCACCTTGCCCTTGAGGGCCTCGTTGGTAAACGTGGTGATGCCGGCGCCCTTTGGCGCTACATGCGTCATCGCTGCAAGATAGTAGGGATTGGTGAAGGCGACCTGTTTCTTGCGGTCCTCGGTGATGAACATCGAGGCGATGATGAGGTCGTATTTCTTGGCGAGAAGACCGGGGATGATGCCGTCCCAATCCTGCGCGACAACCTCGCACTCCGCCTTCATGCGCTCGCAAAGCGCCAGCCCGATATCAACATCGAAGCCGCCGATCTTGCCGGCCGAATCGATGAAGTTGAAAGGCGGATAGGCGCCTTCGGTGCCGATCTTGATCTTGTCGGCGGCGCCGGCCGAACTTGCCGTTGCCATGACAGCCAGCGTGATCGCTGCAATCTGTTTTTTCATCGTCGTTCCCCTTGTTGGCGCATCATTCTTGATGCTTCCGGAGAACAGTATGTCCGGTCGTCCTATAAGCGAAATAGATAGGCGCGATAATCGGTATTGTTTCGATTGATTGTGATCGCCGTCAGGCGATCACTTGTAGCGTCCGTAGCGCTGCAGCACTTCGATCTTGTAGCCATCGGGATCGGTGATGAAGAAGAACCGCGCCAGGAGCGCACCGTCGCGATTGAACTCGACGATCTTGTTCGGGTTTAGTCCAGCCTCGGTCAGTCGCCTGTGTTCATTGTCGAGGTCGCTCACCGATAAAGCAAGGTGGCCATAGCCGTCGCCGAGCATATAGGGCTCGGTGCGATCCTTGTTGATCGTCAGCTCGAGCTCGAATTCACTCTCTTCATTCGCAAGGTAGACGAGCGTGAAGGTTTCGAAATCGAGCCGCTCGGCGATATCGAGCCCGAACGCCACTCTGTAGAAGTCCAGCGACTTCTGCTCGTCAAGCACACGGATCATCGAGTGGATTGCCTTGGCCATGTGAGCCTCCTTCAGAGTTGAGACGGGTGCGGGGTATCAGAGCAGGAAGAAGGATGGAACCCTTCCCCTCAAAGTAACGATCGTCAGTGCGCTGTCAGATTTTTCGGGCGTGTCTTTTCAACTGCTGCTCGCGGAAAAAGATGAACAGGCCCGAGGCGACGATCAGGGCGGCGCCGATAATGACGGTCGGGCGCGGCATGTCGCCGAAGAAGAACCAGCCGAAGACGACGGCCCAAAGCAGCAGCGTGTATTGCAGTGGAACCACCGTCGCCGCGTCGGCGAGCTTCAGCGCGCGGTTTACCAGGATGTGCGCGAGCATCGCGACGATGCCGAGCATGCCAAGCTGAAGGACGGCTTCGCCATCGACGGGCGCCCAGCCGGTCGGATTGGCGGCAACGCCGACGAGTGAAAAGACGAGCGCGCCGATGACCTGCCAGAACACCAGTGTCGTATCAGGCGTTGAGCGCAGTGTCCGCCCCAGCATCAGCGCAAAGGCGAAGGCGGCACTGCCGACAAGCGCGATCAGGGCCGGCAGGCTGAACGTGTCCTTCGAAGGCTCAAGCGCGATCACCACGCCGGCAAAGCCGATGAGGATCGCCGTCCACCGTCTCCAACCGACCTTTTCGCCAAGCAGGAACGGCGAGGCGGCGGCAACATAGATCGGCGCTGCCAGCCAATAGGTCATGGTGTCGGCGAGCGGCATATAGGCGACGGCGAAATAGAAGGCCGATGCGTCCACGGCAAAAAGCAGCGAGCGCAGCGCCTGGAGCCACGGCCGCTCGACCTGCAACATCGACCGCAGGCCGCGCTTGAGGATGAACGGCGAAAGCACGAGCAATGCTGCGATGCTGCGGATGACCATCAACTGGCTGACGGAGTAAGTTGCCACCAGCCATTTGCCCATGACGTCGTTGAGCGAAAACATCAGCATGCCCAAAAGCATGACGATGACGCCCGTCCGAGCGGCGTTCGGCGCGGTGGCAGAGGTGGCTATGATGGTCATCGGAGTGGCTTTCAAACGTGGTTCCCGTGCCTTTTGCACATTCCGTCGCGCCGATCCATCGCGCTCTGCGTATGGGACCATAAGTTTTACGAATGAATCCGTCTGGAGCCGCCTCCAACTTGCATCGAGGAATTCAATCGTGGAATGCCAGATCGGCCTGGGAGAGGTGGCGTTGCCTCTTGACGTTACGTGCGGCGCTGCTAGTTATGGGATGATCTCGCCGACCAGACATCGGACCGCGGGATGAACACTGGTGCCGGGCCCCTCTGGCGAGAGTTTTTACGGCGCTCTCGTGATGTCGGTACCGCCAGCAAATTAGCCGGCGGATTAGCTACCATGAAAACTGATCTCATGCCTAACGCATGTGCCCTTTCGGCCGTGCGTGTTTTCGTTTCAAAACCCCACTTCTTCTCGGAACCGGGCGTCGTGCGCTCGAAGGAGGCACGTCGATGACACAGCCTCACACGCACGCAAGCTCGCTCGGCTACTTCAAGTGGGCCTTCATCGTCACTGTGGTCGGCCTGGTGCTCGGCGCCTGGCTCGGCTGGCAGTCCACCGGCACGATCGGTGGCATGGCGACCGTCTTCTTCATCTGCACCGTGTTGGCGGTCCTCGAAATCTCACTGTCCTTCGACAACGCGATCGTCAATGCCAACAAGCTGAAGGACATGACCCCGGAATGGCAGCATCGCTTCCTGACCTGGGGTATCATCATCGCCGTCTTCGGCATGCGCATCGTCTTTCCGCTGCTCATCGTCGTTATCGCGGCAAGCATCGGCCCGATCGACGCCATCATGCTGGCGGCGACCAAGCCGGAAGAATATGCCCGCATCATGAACGATGCGCATCTTCCGATCGCGGCCTTCGGCGGCACCTTCCTGATGATGGTTGGCCTCACCTACTTCTTCGACCATGAGAAGGACGTGCACTGGATCTCCTGGGTCGAGAGCAAGATGGCGCGCTTTGCCACGATCAAGGGCATTGAAATTGCCTTCGTGTTGGCGCTCATCCTCGGATTCTCGAGGCTGCTGGAGCCCGCCGACGCCCATACCTTCGTTTACTCCGGCATCTACGGCCTCCTGACCTTCCTCGCCGTCGAGGTGATCGGCGGGCTGCTCGACGCGTCGCAGCAGACGCTGGACGCCGCGGCAAAGGGTGGCTTCGGTGCGTTCCTTTACCTCGAAGTGCTCGATGCGAGCTTCTCGTTCGACGGTGTTATCGGCGCATTCGCCCTGACGCAGAACCTCTTCATCATCGCCATCGGTCTTGGCATCGGCGCCATGTATGTGCGCTCGATGACGATCATGCTGGTGGAGAAGGGCACACTCAGCGAGTACCGCTACCTGGAACACGGCGCGTTCTACGCGATCCTCATCCTCTCGGTGGTGATGTACTTCCAGACGCTGGTGCATATCCCCGAAGTGATCACCGGCCTCGGCGGCGCTGCCCTGATCGGTATCTCGCTCTGGTCGTCGATCCGCTACAACAAGCGGGAGCGCCAGGCGGAGCTCAACGGCGAAGTGAGCCACGGTCAGGCGCGCGTTGAGGCGTAAGCGGCCTCGACCATACGCTTTCAATGAAGGCCCCGGTGCGCTCGCACCGGGGCCTTTTGCGTTGGGGAACCGGCCATTGCGCCCACACAGATTGCCAAACGACCGTTATCCGGAGATAACCGGTCGATGATTTCAAGCGATCTGACGCGGGTCTTGGAAGAGGTTTACCGAGCGGGCGCCCACAGGGTGCCGGCCGACGACATCGATTGGCCGCAGGAGCTTCACGCGGCAGTCTTTCGCGCCTTGAACATGCAGTACATCACGAGACGAGAGATTGACGGTAGCGTCCGCTTTTCGCTGACGCAGGCGGGATACCGCGCAATTGATGCAGAGGTGCCATGGGGGCGCATTCTGCGGCAGCGCATGCGCGACTTTGTCCGCGCGGCCACGGGGCGCTAGCAAGGCCAAACGCAGAAAACGTAACGGCCCGCCATCTCTCGATGCCGAGCCGTCTCATCCTTGGGAGGATAGACGCCCTGTCGTTATGACGGGCGCTGGAAATCTCTGTTAGCTGCGGCCTGCATCCGGGAAATTGGCCGGGTCGATACCCAGGGTGCGCAGGTCGCTTGCCTTCGGGCGGCGGTGGCCTTCGACAGCAGCGGCAGCAGCGCTAGCGGCGCCGAGAACTGCGAATGCGCGGCCGATGAAACCCTTGCGGTAAGTTGTGGTAGCCATCTCTTTGCTCGCTTTCGTTTTCTCTCTGATGAGCAAAAGATGGGGTTTCCACGGTCTTTTTGCAATGCACAATTGGACACTCCAGCCATGCAACGGAAGCAGGCCCGGTCGACTGTCCGTCGACCGGGCCTGCTGTTTGAGCCTTGGGAGGCTCCTGCATAACTCCCCAAATCGGGTTCGATTTAAGGAAGATCACGCAGAAGGTCCGAGCTTAGCCGCGCCGGCCCTGAACAGGCGCGACGCAGCAGGGCTGTTTAGTCTTCGTTGGCTGCGAGCTGTGCCAGCACTTCACCGCGTCCGCGGGCCCTGAGGATCAGCGGGATGATCAGGGCGGCAGCCGCAATCACCAGCAGCACGGCCGCGATCGGCGAGGTGAAGAGCACGCTGACGTCACCCTGGCTGATGGCCAGCGCCCGGCGGAGCTGCTGCTCGGCGAGCGGACCGAGGATCAGGCCGACGACGACAGGAGCGATCGGATAGCCGAAGACGCGCATGGCATAGCCGAGCAGACCGAACGCGAGCAGCATGCCCAGTTCGTAGACCGACGGGTTGGCGCCGATGGTGCCGAGCGTCGCAAACATCAGAATGCCTGCATAAAGCCATGGCTTCGGAATGGTCAGCAGCTTTACCCAAAGGCCGATCAGCGGCAGGTTTAGGACCAGCAGCATGAAGTTGGCAATCAAGAGGCTGGCGATCAGGCCCCAGACGAGCTGTGGGTTGGTCGCAAACAACAAAGGCCCAGGCTGCAGGCCGTATTGCTGGAAGCCGGCGAGCATGATCGCGGCGGTTGCCGTTGTCGGCAGGCCGAGCGTCAGAAGTGGGACGAGCGTGCCGGCGGCCGAAGCATTGTTGGCGGCTTCCGGACCGGCGACGCCTTCGATGGCGCCATGGCCGAATTCTTCTGGGTGTTTCGCCAGGCGCTTTTCAGCCGCATAGGACAGGAACGTGCCGATCTCGGCGCCGCCGGCCGGCATGGCGCCGATCGGGAAGCCGATGAAGGTGCCGCGAAGCCAAGGCTTCCACGACCGTGCCCAGTCGAGCTTGCTCATCCAGATCGAGCCACGCACGGCCTCGACCTTGTCAGGGCCCTTTTCGCCCTGAGCGGCGATGAACAGCGTCTCGCCGATCGCGAACATCGCCACGGCAAGTGTCGTGACCTCGATGCCGTCGAGCAGTTCCGGCACGCCGAAGGAGAGGCGCGCCTGTCCGGTCAGTTGGTCGATGCCGACGACGGAAAGCGCCAGACCGACGAAGAGTGCGGTCAACCCGCGAAGGGTGCTGTCGCCGAACGCCGAAGACACGGTCACGAAGGCGAGAACCATCAGCGCGAAATATTCGCGCGGGCCGAAGACCAAGGCGAGCTTGACGATATAGGGCGCGATGAAGGCAAGGCCGAGCGTCGCGATCAGGCCGGCAACGAACGAGCCGATGGCGGCGGTGGCAAGCGCTGGTCCGCCCCGTCCGGCGCGGGCCATCTTGTTGCCTTCGAGCGCGGTGACGATTGAGGCGCTTTCACCCGGCGTGTTGAGCAGGATCGACGTGGTCGAGCCGCCATACATGCCGCCGTAATAGATGCCGGCGAACATGATCAGCGAACCGGCGGGGTCAAGCTGGTAGGTGACGGGCAGCAGAAGTGCCACGGTCAGGGCCGGGCCGATGCCGGGAAGAACGCCGACGGCGGTGCCGAGCGTTACTCCGATCAGCGCGTAGAGCAGGTTCATCGGCTGGGCAGCAACCCACAGTCCCTGCAACAGGAATTCAAAAGTAGCCATGGTCGACGGCCCTCTTAGAAGAACAGGTGTTCAAGCGGCCCTGCGGGCAGCGACAACTGCAGGAGCTTGGCGAAAATCACCCAGACGGCAAAACAGAGCGCAATACCGACTGGCAGCGAGAACCAGAGCTTGCGTTTACCGAAGCCGCGCGCGGTGAGCGCAAACAGAATGCCGGTGGCGATCGAAAAGCCTGCGACGTTCAAGAGCAGCATCTGCGCTGCAAGCCCGGCGACGATCCAGATGACCGGCGAGATTTCCTGGTGCTCACGCTCGGGGAAATCGTTGCGGAATGCGGCAAAGACGGTCCAGACCGCAAGGCCCGCGAGGCAGCATGCGATGGCATAGGGGACCGTCGTCGGTCCGACCTGGGAGTAACCGGCAGCGCCGGAAAGGCGCGACACGTCCCAGAAAATGAGGCCAGCGATAGCGGCGAGCACGGCCGCGATGAAGAGCGCCGCCCGATCCGGGCGACGCGTTGTGGTTGAAGGGTTGAGCCCCTTGGTCATTTCACCAGTCCAATGTCCTTGAGGACGCCTTCGGTTGCCGCAACGTCCTTGTCGAGCTGGGCGGCGAAAGCGTCGCCAGAGAGGTAGCTGTCCTGCCAGCCCTTGGTCTTGAGCACCTCCTGCCAGCCGGCCGACTTGGCAAGCTTCTCGACGTCGGCCGAAACGGCTGCCTTCTGCTCGTCGGTGAGGCCCGGAGCGGCTGCAACCATACGCCAGTTTTCAACGACGACATCGAGGCCGGATTCCTTCAGCGTCGGGGCGTCGATGCCGGCGAGGCGCTCGCCGCTCGAAACTGCGATCAGGCGCAGCGTGCCAGCCTTGACCTGGGCTTCGAACTCGCCGTAGCCGGAGATGCCGGCCGTGACCTGGCTGCCGAGGATGGCTGCAAGCGCTTCGCCGCCGCCGGAGTAGGCGATGTAGTTGATCTTGGTCGGGTCGACGCCCGCTGCCTTGGCGATCAGGCCAACGGCGATGTGGTCGGTACCGCCGGCAGAGCCGCCAGCCCAGGACACGGCGCCCGGATCCTTTTTGAGGGCCGCAACGAGGTCGGCCATCGTCTTGATCTCGGAAGCGGCCGGAACGACGATTGCTTCAAATTCGCCGGTGAGGCGGGCGATCGGGGTAACGTCCTTGAGGGTGACCGGCGACTTGTTGGTCAGGATTGCGCCGACCATGACGTAACCGCCGACGATCAGGGCGTTCGGGTTGCCCTTCTGCTGGCTTGCGAACTGGGCGAGACCGATGGTGCCGCCGGCGCCCGGTACGTTCTGGACCTGAACGTTGCCGGAGATGCCTTCCTGCTGCAGGACGGTCTGGAGCGAGCGGGCCGTCTGATCCCAGCCGCCGCCCGGATTTGCCGGAGCGATGATGGTGTAGTCAGCCGCATAGGCCGGCAGCGCCATTGCGCCGGCGAGAATGGATGCCAGGAAAAAGTGTTTCAAGGTCAGTCCTCCATGAGGCGCGATTTTCCACGCGCACGTTGTTTCTGCGTGCGAACGGGAAGACGCGACGGTGCCCAAAGGACCCTTGTCGCTGACCGGATTGGTGACTTCCTCCCAGTGCGCAACCGGCGGGCCCGCCTCCACGGGGCGCCAGCGACTGCTAAGCCATCATAGAAAGCTGACATTAAGCTGACATCAAGCCCTCAATGGGGAAATGAAGCGTGATGTTTACGAAATCTTAGAGCTTTGCGTGCCGGTCGCGGCGCAAATTGGCTCGCCATCGGGCAGGCGTCCCTTCCTTTTGCGGCTGGTACGCGAATCGCGAATGTTCGAGCCTCATTTACCTACCAAGAGGCGAGCCGCGGCGGGGAAGTAGGTCGAGCTCAGATCTTCGTTTTATGGGGCGCTGTAAAACTGTTCAGTCTTGTGATGTTTGAATATTCATAATAGAATATTCCAATATCCCTTGCTGCATATTCAAGGAAAGGCCATGGCACTCTATATTCGTGACGACACAGTCGACGATCTCGCTTCCGAACTCCAGAAGCTGTCCAAGGCTCCTAACAAGACAGAGGCCGTTCGGCGCGCTTTGCAGCATGAACTCGATCGCATACGGCAAGAAGTGCCGCTACGCGAGCGCGTCGCGAAAATTCAAGAGAAGTTCAGAGCGCGTATGGGTTCGAAGAAGCCCAACTTCGACATGAAGCGCTTCACCGACGAGATGTGGGAACTCTGATGTTTCTGGACGCCTCTGTGATTGTAGCGGTGCTGGTCGGCGAGGAAGACGCTGGCTATCATCTTGCCAAAATCGAAATGTCAAAGACGCCAGTCTTTTATTCGTCACTTTCTGTGTTCGAAGCGGTGATCAGCCTGGCACGTATTATTTCCATCTCGCACAACGGCGACCAGGTCCCAACGGCACCGGATATCATCGAACTGGCGCAGGAGACTGTTGCGCAATTCCTTGAAGCAATCGATGGCCAAGAAATGCCTATTAGCGGATCCCTGCACCGCGCCGCAATTGAGGCGGCACGCAACTATGGTCGCTTTGTCGGTCATCCGGCTAGGCTGAATTTCGGCGATTGTTTTGCTTATGCTTGTGCGAAGTCCCAAAATATGCCGCTTCTGTTCAAAGGCGATGACTTTTCGAGGACAGATATTGATGTTGCCTGAGATCGCCGGCTGGGACGACGCCAAGCTTTAGACAGCCGACGAATTCCTTGTCCTGAGTAGCAGCCAGCGTCCTTAATCCGGCATCCTCGCTGGAATACAACGTGGCGTGTCGGCATCCGGCGCCACAAGCTGGAGGCCGGAGTTCCGTCCGGCGTCCACCGTTTAGGCCGGAAAACGAATGGGTGGCGATGCGCAAGAACTGATGAAGCCGCCTGGTAGTTTCGCCCGCAATGCTGCACGGCTACTCGGCTGCATCTCGCCGATCGACGTGGAGGGCGAAGCCTGTTGCTGCCGGCTCGCCTACCCCAGGGCGCAGTTCCAGGCTCGGGATCAGATAGTCGCCGCCGTTCTGGCGCCGGTACGGAATGGGTGGTGTGGTCGAGAGGGTTCGCATCCTCTCGCGCAGGTTTTCTGCAAGACGGTCGAAGCTGGCTTCGTCGATGCGATCGACCCGGTAGGCGACGAAGGGCGGCAGCACATCATATCCGGGGTAGTAGAGGATGCCGTGGTTGATGGGGAACAGGAGGTCGTCGATCGGTCCGTTGACGCCGCGCGCCGAGTAGTGCTCCTGCCAGCCGCCCGTGGTGACGATCAGCATCGCCCGCTTACCCTTGAACGTGCCCTCGCCAAACCGATCGCCCCAATGGGCGTCACTGTGCTCACCGACGCCGTAGGCAAATCCATAGGCATAGACCCGATCGACCCAGCCTTTCAGGATCGCCGGCATCGTGTACCACCAGAGCGGAAACTGCAGGATGAGCGTATCCGCCCATAGCAGCTTCTCGTGTTCAGCCTTCACATCCTCGGTCAGCTGGCCGGCTGCAAAGGCGGCTTTGGAGGCCCGGCTCGGTTGAAACGGCGTTTTGTCGTCAAGAGACGGGAAGTCGGGCCGATCGATTTCGGATTTCCAATTGTCGGCGTAAAGGTCGGAAACCCTGACTTCGTGCCCCTGGACCTCCAGTTCACGGATGGCGACGTCGCGAAGAGATCCGTTGAGTGAACGCGGCTCCGGATGGGCGAAAACAAGCAAGACTTTCATGATCAGCATTCCTGTGATGAGAAACCGACCCCCGATGTAGACAGCATCGCAATGCTGCACTAGATCTTCGCAATGGATATGATTGTGCCGGAAAATGGATAAATCAGACATCACGCTCGAACGTATCAGGACCTTCGTTCGTGTTGCCGAGCGCGGCAGCCTGTCGGCCGTCGCGCGGGAGCTAGGCGTTGGACAGTCGACAGTCACGCGGCAGTTGCGTGAACTGGAACAGGCGCTTGGCGTGCCTCTCGTCAGCCGCACGACCCGTCGCGTGACCATGACGGACGAGGGCAGCCAATACTATGCCAACAGCATCCAGATTCTGCGCCTGGTGGAGCAGGCCGCCGATGAGGCCCGCGGCACCCGTGGCGCCTCGGCCGGGACGATCCGGGTGTCCTCAACTGCGGCTTTCGGCGTGCTGCACGCCACGCGGTTGATCTTTGCCTTTCAGGAGCGCTACCCGGATATCGGCGTCGATCTCAACCTGACGGACGAGCGCATCGATCTTGTGCGCGAGGGGATCGATATCGCGCTGCGTCTAGGGCCGCTGACCGACAGCTCCATGAAATTGCGGGCACTAGGCCAAAGCCGGCGTCTGCTTGTTGCCGCGCCGGACTATCTCGCCAAACGTGGAACGCCGATCGTTCCCAGGGATTTGTCGGACCATGAGGGCATTCGCATGTCGAATGTGGCAGGCAGCGACCTGCTGGAGCTTCACGGCAAGAGTGGCGAACGGCATAGGGTGCCTTTCCATGGGCGTCTGCGCGTGGACCATGGGTTGGCGGTGCGCGAGGCGCTCGTCGCCGGCCGCGGGATCGCCCCGGCTCACCGTTGGCTCGTCGACGATCTGCTTGCCGCCGGCCAGTTGGTGCCCGTCCTGCCGGAATATCTTCTGCCATCCGTGCCGTTGAGCATGCTGATCGCGCCCGAGCGTGCAGGCATTGCCCGGGTGCGGTTGCTCGTCGACGATCTGGCTGAGCGGATCGGCGGAATTCCGGGCCTGGAATGAACGGCTTGCGCTGATGCGCGACCGTCCATGGTTGCCGGCGATGTTTGCGGTTGTACCCTGCCGCCAGAGACCCGCGACTTTCGGTGTCGAAATGTTGCGGCTAATGGGAGCCGCAGGACCTCGTTCCAGCGGGCAATGAGCCGTGACCGCTTGACCCGATCGGTGGACCATCAGCGACGGGCGCCGAATGCGATTGGTCACCGAGCATTTCCAGCATGGTGTTGGCGGTGTTTTCGCCGGCGACATCTGAGCTGACGACGGGTTGCCGCGGCATGATCGTCTGGCCTTCCTGCAGACCCAGCGCCGCCGTTGCGAGTCCCGTTCCGATCCGGTCTATGACTCGCGTGAGGAAAGGGGCGACGGCAATTGGATGAGCGTGCCGCCCGCTCGTGAAGTGAAGAATGCGGCTGCGCGCTTTGGCCTCAAATCTGAAGCGAAAGGCGTCTCTAAGCCGTTTGGCTCTTGCTCGGGAGCGTCGATGCGGCTATATGACTACTGTAGTCATTATTTGGAGGCCGACATGAAAGAGATCCAGCTCAAAGATGCCAAGGCAACGCTTTCTGCTGTTGTCGATCAGGCGGTTCAGGGCAATCCTGCGATCATCACACGGCACGGCAGAAAGGAAGCAGTAGTGCTTTCGTTCGTGGAGTATGAAAAGCTGAAAAACGTTCCGAGTTTCGGACGGCTCCTAGCTTCCTATCCAGGTGATGAGGACGATATCCCACTGCGCGGTGACAAGCCGAGCCGGATGATTGATTTCTGATGTTTCTGGTTGATACGAACGTGATATCTGCGCTTGCCCCGTCCAAACGTCAAAGTTCCGAGCAGCTTGTCGAATGGCTCGACAAAGCCAGTTCGCAACTATTCTTATCTGTTATTTCGGCGGCCGAGGTAAAATCTGGGATTGCCAAGGCGGAACGAGAAGGTGCCACCACCAAGGCGCAGCGGCTAAATGATTGGTGGGAAAGCATAGAGTTTCTGTACGCGCAGAAGCTGCTGCCGTTCGATCTGCGATGCGCGCATGCGGCCGGACAGATTCTAGATGATGTTCGTGCCCATCAGCCGGGTTTCGAGGATATAGCGATAGCTGCCACAGCCCAAGTGCATGGCTTGACTGTTTTGACACGTAATCTGCGTCATTTTGGACCGTTAGGCGTTCGAGCACTCGATCCCTTCGAGGCACTGCCAGAGTTATAGGGTAGGACTTTTCTCTTGCAGCCCTGCGGCTTTCGTGAATTGACGTAGAAGCGATCTCTCCGACGTTGAAGACGACGGGCCGAAGCCGCGCCGAAAGTCCAAGGGTGCCGTAGTTGGCTCCTAGGCACCCAACCTCTCCCGGTGGACTGCGTTCCGCCTGTTCCAGCGGCTGCATGCCAACGCACGACCGTCCATCGTCATCAGGGATGTTTGAGCGACCCGAGGGCGGAGGGAGCAATGAAACAGATTTCACCAGTGCAAAACGCTGGTGCTAATGGAGCCGCAGAACCTCGTTCCAGCGGGCGATCAACCGGGACCGCTTCACCTGGTCGAGATAGACCATCAACCCGGGGCTGACGGGCACGGGGCGCAACTGCGCGCCAAGCATTTCCTGCATCGTGTTGGCGGTGTTTTCTCCGGCGACATCGGGGCTGACGGCTGGGATCTGCAATTGCCGCGCCATGATCGTCTGGCCTTCCTTCGACATGAAGAATTCCAGGTATCGGCGACCGAGGTCGGGAGAGGCGGACGCCTGCGGCACGAGGCCGATCCGCGACATCACGACTGTGTAGTCCTTTGGCAGCACGATGCCGACGTCCGGGTGGCGTTTTGCCCAATCGGCAGCGTAGGAGCCGAGGATGTTGTAGCCGAGCACGAATCGTCCGTCGGCGACACGCTCCAGAATGGCCTGGCTGGTCGAATAGAGTTTGACGCCGGCAGCGCCCATGGCCTGGATGACATCCCAGATATCGTCGAACTGTTCCTGGTCGCGCGACATGAAGAGAAAGCCGACGCCGGAGCGTTCGATGTCATAGGTGCCGATCCGGCCGAAGACATCGGCGCCCTGGCGCTTGAGGTAGGCAACGAACTCGGCGCGGGTGGAGGGCGGGGCTTCCCTGATAAAGCTCGGCTTGTGGTAGACGAAGACAGCCGGCTCGAAGGTGAGCGCGTAGGCCGTGTTGCGCCAATTGGCCCAGGCCGGCCAGCGACCGCTCATCGGCATGTCGCTGCGCTGGGCATAGCCGTCGTTGCTGAGCTTGACTTGCAGATCCATTGCGGACGAGAAGGCGAAGTCCGCGGTCTTCAGCCCCGCGTCGGTTTCCTTGACGATACGGTCGTAGATCTCACCCGTCAGCATATCCTCATAACGCACGGCAACATCCGGATTGGCTTGTTGAAAGCCGAGGATCATTGGTTTGGCGAGAGGCTCGTCGAGCGAGGAATAGACGACCAGCGTCCGGGCATCCGAGGCGCCCGAAACTGCCGGGAAAATGACCGGTGCGGCCAGAAGCAGCCGGGGACAGAGAGCGAAAAAGAGAAAAGAAATCAAGTACCGCATAAATCCACAATGCCTCAGCGCGCCACCGTTCACAAGCAAGCCGACGGCGGATAGAGTGGAGCGGGGAGTAAAGACAATTGCGCATATTGCTTGTTGAAGACAATCAGGTCCTAGCCGAGGGCCTGTCGGCCATCCTGCGCGGTAGCGGCTATGCCGTGGATGTCGTCAGCGATGGCGCATCGGCTCACGCGGTTGCCGCCGCTGAGACATTTGATCTGGTGATCCTTGACCTCAACCTGCCCGAGATGGACGGGCTCGATGTCTTGAGGGCGATGCGTGCCCGGCAGAACAGCGCTGCCGTCCTGATCCTGACGGCACGGGGCACGCCGGAGGAGCGCGTGAAGGGCCTCGATCTTGGCGCTGACGATTACATGATCAAGCCGTTCGATATCGGCGAGTTCGAAGCGCGCGTGCGCGTGCTGCTTCGAAGGCAGGCGGGCTTGCGGGCATCAACGGTGAGCTATGGCAATGTGTCGCTCGATCTCAACGCGCGCAGCTTTTCTTCCGGCGGCGTGCCGATCGAAATCCCGGCGCGGGAGCTCGGTCTGCTCGAACTCCTGTTCATGCGGGCCGGCAAGGTCGTCGCCAAGGAGGCGATCATGCAGTCGCTGACGGGTTTCGACGACGACCTCAGCCCGAATGCGATCGAGCAATATGTCAGCCGCCTGAGGAAGCGGCTTGCGCCCCATGGGTTAACGGTCAGAACGGCGCGCGGTATCGGCTACTATCTCGACAAGACGGCCGGCCCCGAATGAAGGCGGCGGTCTACTCCCTTCGCCGAAGGCTGCTCGGCTGGCTGTTGATCTCCACTGCCGTCATCGGCGTCATCGCATTGATGGATACCTATCGCGAGGCTGTCGCGACAGCCAACGTCGTGTCGGACCGTGTTCTTGCCGGCTCGGCTCTGGCGATCGCCGAGCGGGTGGTCGTCGCCGAGGATGGGTCGCTCGAGGTCGACATTCCCTATGTGGCGCTGGAGATGCTGACCTCGGCGGCGCAGGACCGCGTCTTCTACCGTGTCGATGGCCCGCCGGGGCAATTCATCACCGGTTACCAGACGCTTCCTTCCCTTGACGAGGTTCCGGGTAGCTCGACGAGCTTTGCCGACGCCTCGTTCCGCGGCGAGCCAATCCGCATCGCGGCACTTCGCCGTTCGGCCTCGACCGGCATCAACTCGGTTCCCTTCGTCGTGACCGTTGCCGAAACGACGATCGCGCGCCGGCAGCTGGCGCAGACCATCCTCGTTCGCTCCGCTTTGCGCCTTGGCCTGATGATTGCCGGTGCCGCGCTCATCGTCTGGATTGCGGTTACCTTCTCTCTAAGGCCGCTCTATCGCTTGGGCGACGCGATCGCCGAGCGCAGCCCCGACGATCTGCATCCGATCGGCGAACGGGTGCCGAACGAAGTCCAGGGACTGGTCGATACCGTCAACTCGTTCATGGGGCGCTTACAGTCGGCGCTCGATGCGCTGCGCAATTTCACCGGCAATGCCAGCCATCAGCTGCGCACGCCGCTCGCGATCATCCGCACGCAGCTGGCGCTCGCGCTGCGCGCCGGGTCGATCGAGGACACAAAGATAGCGGTGAAGAAGGCCGACGAAGCCGTGGCGAACGCCGAGCGCATTCTGGCGCAATTGCTGCTGATGGCAAAGATCGATGCTGCCGGCAAGGACGAGGCCCGCAAGCTCGAGCGAATAGACCTGGTCGAGCTGACGCGCGGCATCACCGCCGAGCATGTGCCGGCCGCTGGAGACGCCGGCATCGATCTCGGCTTCGACGGCGAGGGCGAAGCCTTCGTCCGTGTCGAACCCTTGCTCGTCGGCGAGATGCTGAAGAACCTCATCGGCAATGCGTTGCTCTACGCCGGGCGCGGCGCCGAGGTGACGACGCGCGTCAGCGAAAACGAAGGTTTCGTGTCTCTGGAAGTCGAAGACAACGGGCCGGGCATCAGGCCGGAACTGCGCGAAAGCGTGCTCAGACGGTTTCATCGCGGCGCCAGCGAGGCTCCGGGAACGGGGCTCGGCCTGCCGATCGTCGAGGAAATTGCAGCGCTTTATGGCGCACAAACGTCCCTTGGCGACGGAGCGGGTGGGCGTGGGCTTAAAGTCGCCATTCTTTTTCCGGCCGGATGAGCGAAGCCTCGATCAGTCCTCATCCAGCGCCACCAAGATAGGCTAGGCCGGACAAGGACTGGAATAGCGCTTTAGCGGTTGCGCTGACCGAAGAGGGAAGCTGTTTCGCGGGTCTGGACCCGAAGCATCGCGTTCCAAAGCTGAAGAACGAAACGCGGCTGGAACTGGCTCGCAAGCTTACGCTGCGACAACATGATAAATCTCCGATAGTTTTGGATGGCGGACATATAGTCGGTCGCGGGTTCAATTGCCAGAGCTGTAGTGTCGTGGCAGCCTTGCGCGCCAAGCATATGTTCGTTTGGACGCTGCGTAACTTGCGCGACGGATCGAATTTGGACTTGGCCGGAAGATCCGATCGGCGCTTGGCGGGGTATTTGCCTGTTGGAAGCGCGTTCGACGGCCACAGTGCAGAGGAAAGCCCCGCCTCGCCGAGGTGAGGGATCGCTTGCTAATTCTGCAAGACGTGACTGGCAAATACCATCTTGTTGAAGGTGAATGCGGTTAGTGATGGGAATCGCGCCGACTTAGTCTTTTCAGATCAGATCCGGCGGCTTTTTGGGCTGCAGTACCCGCCCAGATAGCGTGACGTCGGGTGAGACAGGGCCCTGGCAAGCACCTGGTAAGTATGGCTGCGGTAACTCACCTGGCGGTCGGAATGTCGTCCACCTGTTGGACATCAGCCGGTAGCACGGAGCTGCGCGGACCAGCGGAAACGTGGGAACCTGTTCCCGACCCCAAAATTCCGTTTGCAATTCAGATGTGTAAGCCGCTTTCGGTGGTCTTTGCTACCTGATTGAGCCTCATAGTGCCTCTTTCCAGATCGGCGTTACTGCCATGGAATCTTCACCGCGGTTGAAAGCAATGGCGAGGCGGAAGGAATGGGCGATGCGCAACGCCCGGTCCAGGAAGAGTTCGGACACGTCCGCTGGGCAGGTTCGCTCAACGGCGGTGCGGAAGTGCGTTAGCCAGCGACGGAAATGCTGCTCCTGGAGTCCTGGTATGGCAAGGTGAGGTGGTAGCGGGCGGCCCGCGTAGCGATCGGTGCGCAAAAGCGTTGCAGACCAGAAGTCGCACATCGTGGCCAGATGCGCCGGCCAGTCCTTCGGCGCGATATGCCCATTGAAGATTGGTCCGAGAAGGTCGTCCTTGCGGACCTCGCCGTAGAAGCCGTGCACGACGGCGTGGACCATTGCTTCATCAAGCACTTCCGGCAGGGGCTTGCCATCGATGACAATGGTGCGTTCCGGGGCGGGTCTGCCTTTCATCGGATTGTCCTGTAGTTTTGCAAGGTGCCGTGACCGAGCGGGGGGAAGACGACCATGGGGCCGAGGAATTGGCTCGCGATGCTGCGCGCGGCGAGAGCCGGCAAAAGCAGGGCCAGTGGGCCCGCAGCCGTCAGTTCCGATAGCATTCCTGTTCTCCCTTGGCCTCCTTGGCTTGGTGTACCGCCGCGGTGTCGATCCCGAGCAGCGGGCCGAGCGAGGCGCGGTTCTCGACAATGTCGGCAAGCGTGTATTTGTCGAGAACCGCAAGGAAAGCGCCGAGCGCCTCGTGAAGCATGCCCTTGAGCCGGCAGGCCGGCGAGATCGCGCAGGCTCGACCTCCAGCCTGCATGCATTCGGCGAGCAAGAACTCCTCCTCTGTTGCCCGTACCAGGGCGCCGACTGCGATTTCTTCCGGCACCTTGGCGAGGCGGATCCCGCCGGAGCGCCCGCGCGTCGTCTCCACGAGGCCGAGATCTCGCAGCGTCTGCGCCACCTTGAGCAGGTGATTGCGCGAAAGGTCATAAGCTGAGGCAACTTCGTTGACGGTACACATTTTGTCGGGTCGTGTGGCCACGTAGATCAGCATGCGCAAAGCGTAGTCCGTGTGAAGCGTCATGCGCATTCAGTCATCTCCCCGCAGGCTCGTGAAGCTGCATTTTAGATACCACTTTTATCGCAAGTCTCGTGCGGCCGAAAGTGCGCTAGCGTCGCAGCCTCATTTCATGGCTGATTTCATGCCTGCCGGGGCGCAGCGAAACTGCCGTGTTCCAAGAGTTTTAGGATCGCCTGTTTGGCAAGCCGGACACAGGCGGAGCCGGGATGCAAGCATGCCGCGTCCCAACACGATCAGGCTGTCCGAGGTGTGCCCAAAAAGCGGGCGAATTCCCCTCGGTGCGGTGTTGGGTGCTGCGATAATTTGTCATGTCGCATAAGCAATAAAGTGGTATATGATTTACCACAATAAGCGAGGGCGATATGGACACGAATGAAACGCGCAAACCTTTGGTGTTCTCCGGCGAACATGTGAGCGGAAGAGATTTAGGCGGCAGCAGCTTGATGCCTATGCTTATCGCTGGGCTCATATTGATTGCCATAGGTTATGCCGCGATCATGGTCTTCGTTTAGCGGGAGGCAACCGAGTTCGGTTCGGTATCCCGGATTCAAATATCGACTATGCGCTGAGGGGATCGTCCCTGGGCGTCGATTTCTTACGGATCAAAGGGCCTGGCTCAGATTTCTTTGAGTAAGGACAAAGAGTTTCGCGCCCGTCTCGTGTGTTGGTTGTCGCCAGCTCAACATGGACGCGACAAATGGCGACGGATAATCGGAAGCCCTACCAAACGGATCGGCCAAGCCCATGTCCTGCGCAGGATTGGGATCCGCGCAGCCCGCAGGTCCAGCAAAACCAGATCCGCGCCTACGACCAAATGCGCGAAGAATGTCCGGTCGCCCACAGCGACTATCTGGGATGGTCTCTCTTCCGTCACCAGGACGTCCTGCAGGTGCTTGGCGATCATGAGACCTTCAGCAATCTCGTTTCGCGCCATCCATCGGTTCCAAACGGGATGGACCCGCCGGAGCACACGCTCTATCGCGCGATGATAGAACCCTACTTCGCGCCGGAGCGCATCGACGCGTTCGAGCCCGTGTTCCGCCAAATTGCGCGCGAGCTTGTGGACTATCTCGGCACAAACCCGTCATGCGACGTCATCCGGGATTTCGCTGAGCCGTACGCTGTGCGTATCCAGTGCGGCTTTCTCGGTTGGCCCCAAAGTCTGCATGCGCCCTTGCTGCGATGGATCTACAGGAATCGTGCGGCGACACACGCCCGCGATACCGACGCCATGGCGACCGTCGCCCTTGAATTCGACGGCCATATTCGCTCGCAGCTGGAGTTGCGCGAGCGCGCCGGCAATGCCGCCAGCGACGATCTATCCACCTGCCTGCTTCGTCAGACCGTCAAGGGGCGAAGGCTCAAACATTCTGAGATCGTCAGCATCCTACGTAACTGGACGGTGGGTGAACTTGGGACCATTGCCGCCTGCGTCGGCATAATCCTGCATTTCCTCGCCGGGCGTCTTGATACTCAGACCCTGCTTCGCCGCGATCGGAACCAGATCCCTCAGGTAATCGACGAGATCTTGCGGCTTCACGGGCCGCTGATCTCCAACCGGCGCGTCGCCACCAGGCAGGTGAAGGTAGGGGGAAGAACACTCGGTGCAGGAGAGCGCATAACCGTGATGTGGGCAGCAGCCAACCGTGATGGCGAAATTTTTGCCGAGGCAGATCAGTTCCGTCCAGAACGCGACCAGTCGCACAACCTGCTGTATGGCGCGGGCATCCATGTCTGTCCGGGAGCGCAATTGGCGAGGATGCAGTTGAACGTCGTTCTCGACGAATTGCTCAGTGGTCTCGGCCCTTTTGCACTGCATCCCGGCGCCGATCCGGTCCGCGCCATCTACCCCGCAAGCGGATTTTCCTCGCTCTTCCTAGCGCCGGCGTGACGTCCTCGCCTTTAAGGCGAACGGACCATGCAGTGGGGTACTCCTTAAGGTTGAACATGCTAATAGCCGTCGTTACCATTTCGGATCGCGCCAGCCGCGGCGAGTACGAGGACTTGAGCGGCCCTGCCGTCGAACAATGGTTGCGGGAGACGATCGTGACGCCGTTCGAGGTCGTCAGGCGGATCATTCCCGACGGGGTTGCCCCGGTGTGTGACACGCTTCTTTCGCTATGCGATGAACTGCATGCCGATCTGATCCTGACGACGGGCGGGACGGGACCTGCCCCGCGCGACGAGACGCCGGAGGCTATGCGCGCAGTCGTCAGCAGGGAATTGCCGGGCTTCGGCGAGCAGCTTCGGCGCGCCAGCCTCGAACAGACGCCGACAGCGATTCTTTCCCGGCAACTGGCCGGGACGCGAGGCAAGACGCTGATCATCAATCTGCCTGGGAAACCGAGTGCGATCCGCTTCAGTCTTGATGCAGTCTTTGCGGCAGTACCCTACTGCCTCGACCTGATCGGGGCGGGCTGGATGGACACCGATCCCGCCCGCGTAAGGGCTTTTCGGCCGAGGTCGTCGTCGTCAAGTTGAGCGTCCGTGACGTCATCGAGAGGGCATCGCTCTTGGAGAGTGCTCGCGCAGGCCGTTCACTGTTGATTTTCCATCCGGCAGGTGCGTTCTTTGCGCTTGCCGCGGTCATGGCCGCCGTGCTCCCGTGGCTGTGGCTCTTCCCGCTCAACGACCCGCGGCTGGCCCATGTCAGGCTGGGTTTGTTCGGCTTTGGCGGAATTGCGATCTGCGGCTACATCATGACGGCCCAATTGGCGTGGACGGGACGCCCAATTTCGGCGCCAGTCCTTCCTGTTGCTGTGCTCGCCCTCGGTGGACGATTGGCCTGCCTGGTCTTTTCGGAAGATCTCTGGCCGTTCTACCTGTCGTCGCTGCCGGTCGGCTTTGTGGTTCTGTGGCCCGTATTGCGGGCAAGGCGATGGGATAAGGTGCCCCTGGCAATGGTACCGCTGACGCTAGTCGTGGCGGAAACTATGCTCTTTGCCCGATCGGATCTCGCAGGGGTTTTCCCCTTGGCCATTGCGGCGCTTGTCTTCCTTGTGGGCGGACGGCTTGTGCGCGCTTTCGCCGCCGAGGCGCGCCGCCGGCGTGGCCTTGGTGCGCAGCCTAGGCCGCCGCTTTGGGTGGGAACAGTCCTTTTGGGGGTAGGTCTTCTTCACGAAGGGGAAATGGGAGCCTTCGCGCTTTTTGCTGCAATCTTCTGGGTCGCTGTCAGCTGTCTCGACGGACTCCGGCTTGGACAAGCGAACCGGATGCTGTGCCTCGGCTATGCCGGTCTTGTTCCGGGACTGCTCGCCACCTTGGCTGCGAGGTCCGGGCTGGTGTCGCAGATGGTGCAGGTGCATGTCCTGACCATGGCGACCATGGGGCCGATGATCCTTGCGATTGTCGCCCGTGTGACGATGCGTCGTTCGACGGGCGCAGAGCTTGTGCCCCGCCGACGACACTGGTGCGCGCTGGCGCTTGTGTTCTGTGCCGCCGTTGCGCGAGGTCTGGCCATATGGCCGGGGCCAGCGACGATCTGGCTTAGCGTGGCGGGGCTCGGTTGGTCGACCGCCTGGATATTGGTCTTTTCGGTGCATATGAACGCATTGTTAAAGCCCGCACCCTTTCCCCTTCTGAGTGCTGAGCGGGCTCAGCGGACGAAGCATCCGCATACTCCGCAAGAATTCTCCTAGTTCACCGACATTGTCGCAGGCGCCAAGCCCGGCGTGCCGCGTGATCTCCGCCTGCTCTCATGAAGCGCGGCGGTGACTTTGCTCATGATCAACACCACCCGTGAATGCAGCCAGTCTACGTGCGCAGGAATCTGTCTTGCGCGAGGCGGCGCCGTCACACGGAGCGGAAAGCGATGAGAGGCGCGTCTTCGAAATGGATCACCCGAGATATCCTTTGTCTTGGCTGGACGTTATCCGCGCCTCCCAGGTCGCTGTGCGCGAGAACGTTACGACGTTTGATACGCGCAGTTTCGCGCCACCTTCAAATTCAGATGATCAGCCAGTCGCGTTGCGAGCGCAAGGATCATCAATGTGGGATTGGCGTGACCGCTGGTCGGAAACACCGAGCCGCCGGCAACATACAAGTTGTCCACGCCGTGAACTCTGCAGTCGGGGTCGACGACACCCTTCGTCCGATCGGTCGCCATACGCGTCGCGCCAAGCGTGTGCGCCATGTCAATAATGACTAGATCTTGTGGTCGGTCTCTTGTCCAGGATTCCAGAATTGGGGTGGGCAGCTCGGCCCGACCAAGAGCCTGATGCGATAATTCGGCAATTCTGAGCAATGTCTTGCGTTCGAGATCGCCAATGCGCCAGTCGATCTTGGCCAGCGGCACGCCGAAACGGTCCTTTCTGTCACTGAGGGTTACCCTGCTTGAGGCGTCCGGCGCCTGTTCGCAGATCGCTTCGATTCTCAAGCCGGACAACTTGTGTGGCAGCCCACGAGACTGGAACTCTTCGGCAACAAGATTGGGTGAAAGCAGGATCGCGCCGTTCACGATGAGATCCTTGATGATCTTGGGTGTTCGGGTGTCTGATAGGATTTTCATGCCCATCCCTCTGGCAATGAAACCGGACCCGGAAACAACCGAGAGCAGATCTCGTCCGACATCGGAGCTGCGCGAGTTCAAAAGCTTCTTCAAGGCAACCCATGGATCGTCGGATGCACGTTCAGTTGAGAAGAAGACAGCAGCATTCAGGATCTGGTCGCGCTCTTGCACCTCCGGAGTAAGAGCCAGGCCGTGCGCGAACATGTGCGCACGGTTCTCATGGTGAAGCCCATAGAAGCCGAAGAGCTTTGTTAGCTCCGCAATTTGATCAGTCTGGAATCTCCCAACACGTGCTGAAACGTGATCCATCAGGTATCGCCCGACGACATCGAAGTGATTGCCTATGCCTTTTGAACAGACATCATTGGACGCTAGCAACAACCGGGCATTCTCAATTCCGCCGGAGGCCAGCACACAGAATGTGGCGTTGATGCGAGCGCATTTGCCACCCACACTCACAACGTCTATGTGCGAAAACTTCGATCCTTCGCGGTTCAGGCCCACGCATCTCACCGTCGCGTCAAGAAGAACATGCAAATTGGCAGGGCGGCGAGCCAGGAACTCTTGGCCGAACCGCATGATGTCAAGGCGATCGATGCGCGAACGAGCAAACTGCCAATAGAATGAATGCAGACCTTCCTTGTGGAAGCGTCCCGGCGGTTGCTTCGGGCTGAGGTTCAAGACATCGATCGCCCGCAGGAGATAGGGCGTGATGTGTTGGTGATCTATCGGCCACCCAGAATGCGGCACCCAGCTTCTCGCCTTGAAGTCGAGCTCATCAAACGGAGCCGATTTCCCCGCCCACGCGTGCGTTGCCCCCCCAAACGCCCTGCACCGAACGCCAAAAGGCTGCACCTCAGGTGACCAGAACCTGGCTTGCGAGCCATGAAATTCAGTTCTCTTGCGGATCTGAGCCTCGGTTTGAAGCTCGCCGATGTTTTCAACTTCATTGAGCGCCGAATGTTCAGCGGTCTCGAGTTCTTCCCCGCTCTCGACGACCAGCACCTTTCTGCCCGGTCCCGAACACTGTTCAGCGATTGTCAGACCAGTAGGGCCAGCCCCCACGATAACCAGATCGGCCGTAATGATGGAATTGTCATCCAACTCCGCAAGCCGCGAGATTCTCATTTCAGGCACACATTCTTCAAATATGCGCCGACGATCCCTATGGTCAGTATTGGATGGGTGGAGCGGTCACAGATTACGCCAGTCTGAATGACGCCAGGGCTATGCCTTTCCTCTTGTGGCTTGAGCGCAGTTGCGGCGCTGCGGTCGCCTCTAACCTGAACGCGTTTCTCCATTGGTCCCTCCAGCCCTAATACCTATGACATTACCGGCTCTGGCGTCAGCCAACGTTGCGCTGGATCAACCCGCCGATCAGCACGACGCCGCGCGGGCTCCTCGGCCAACGCAGCACGGCGCTACTGCCGGCCGTACCCGTGAGTGTGAGAGATTTCGCCAGGATCGATTGCCGGATCCATTGCCCACGACAACCAAGCACGGCATGATCTGCGACATGCTTCACCCCCTCGATCCAGAAAGCTTCATTGTGCGCGCCGAGGTCCATATCCTCGGTGTCGAGCCCAAGATCAGCCGCACTTTCGGGCCCTCCAGAAGACGTTGGTGGGCCTTCAGGTTATGCCGAATTCCTTGAGGGCTGGATCAACCCCGACCATGAAGAGCATAAAGCGTTGCGTCGATGGGGCGGCCGCAAGTTCCACCCCGAAATTTGCAAAGTTGATTTCATCAACAAAGCTATCGCCAAAGCAGTGCGCGCATCGAAAGGCGACTATCGCTTCCGTCGAGAAAGCGATCGTGGTTGACAGACTGGCAGCGCATCAGCGGCAAAGCCCAAGGCGCATGCAAAAAGGCGAGGGGATCAAGGATATCCAGCTGAAAGGACGGTTGATGCATTTTCTGGATGCTTCATCCGCTTGTTCAGCCTGATGCTCGGCGCAGCTCGTCGCCGGAGGCGCCTCAAATGATGGGTTGCCTCGCCCGATGGCTGGCGTTGATCCCCGTCAATGTCGGAGCGACCGCAATCAGATATCCCTAAAACGATCGCGCCCCCACCAAATCGGTCTCGGGTTTGTACCAGCTCGATCGGAATGCGCACATTGGCTAGATGCGTTCGGACAGATCCCTGATGAGAAACGATACCGACGTGTTCGAAGACTCTAGGCTACAGACCACGGCTTTCCGTAGGCTTCTCAATGCCTCAAACAGTGTCGGAGACGCGGGGGAAACCTCGGTGTCGGTCGCCGCCATCTTGCTGTTTTATCTAACGATCTTCGTTTTCGGGAGTTCCGCGCTGGCGGCCCATTGCAAAGGCTGGCCGGAGCCAGGCGTGAACTGGAGCGAATGCAACAAGAGCCGTCTCATGCTTGCCGGCGCGGACTTAGAAGGCGCCAACCTATTTGGCGCGAATTTCACTATGACCGATCTCCGCGACGCAAACCTAAGGTTCGCAAATCTCGAAAAAGCAAAGCTGGTGCGCGCCTCGCTGGACGGGGCCAGTGCGAGGAAGACGACTTTTGCTCGAGCCGAAGCTTACCGGGCCAGCTTTGTCCGCTTCTTCGCTCAGGACGTTTCTTTTGAAGGTGCCGAGCTACAGCGGGCCGATTTCAGTCGGGCGGATCTCGTCAGGGTCAATTTTGAGAAGTCGGAGCTCGGCCGTGCCAAGTTCGGTGGTGCGAAGCTCCAAGACGTTCATTTTTCGCGCGCAAACTTGTCGCGAGCCGACTTCAGTGGTGCATCTTTCGCAGGGTTTAGTAAATTCGATCGTTCTATTTTATTTCTGACGAGAATAGAGGGGGCCGACCTCTCGGCTGCGACCGGCTTGCAGCAATCTCAGATCGACACAGCCTGTGGGGATGCCGACACGAAACTGCCGCCCGGACTTTCTGTGCCGGCAAGCTGGCCCTGCATGTTCGACTAGATGAGCGTGAATGCTCACTGGTCCGCAAGCGAGCTTGCGCTCAATACCTCATCGCGGCAAACACGATCGCCGTCGGAATTCCTGCTGTAACAAGTGTCACCACCAGCACGGCGGCGACTTTCCAAAGCCGATCGCGCCTCGCGCGCTTTTCACCCCACTCGTAAGCCATCCCATCCTCCAGGCCATGGCCCATCGAAGCATTGAAATCCGTTCGTGTCGAGTTGCATTGTGGGGGACGGCTCAGCCGATTGGCTCGAAACTGACAACGTGCACGTTCGCCCGCACTCAGGGTCCGCGCAGAGCCGTCCATTTCTGCCGTCCTGATATGAAAGTTGCTTGTCTAGAATTAATCGATAACGGATCGAAATTCCTCATCTGCGGCCGGACAAGCTGGATACATGATGTGCGCCTTGAACTGCAGGCTCGGCGCCCTTGAAGGCATAGAGCGCTACATGCTCGCCACGCCCACCCAGTGGTTCACGGCTGACCTCGCTCCATAGGTGATGTTGTCCTGCCTGCATGACGACAGTCTCAGAGACAAGCAGCGCGATGTTGAAGCGCTTGGTGGCCTGCTCGATCTTTGCAGCGACATTGACAGTGTCGCCAAGGACGGTGAATTCAAGCCGTTCGTCGTCACCGACAAGGCCGTAATACATCTCGCCGCTGTGGATACCGATCCCGACCCGGATAGGCGGATCGAAACCACGTTTGCTGTTCCATTGCTCTATGAGCGCGAGGATGCGATGAGCGCAGGCTATCGCGCGTGCGCAATCATCACGGCGCGGTTCTGGTATGCCGAAAACGACGAGAGCGCCGTCGCCAATGAACTTGTCGATCACGCCGTCGCATGCTTCGGTGGCCCACATGACACGCCGCCGGAAAGACGAAATGAAAATGGATAGCCTCGCTGGGTCCAAGTTTTCGGCATAAGCCGTGAACCCACGTATATCGACGAATAGGATGGCGCCTTCCTGCCGGCGACCTTGCCGCCATGTGGCAACTTCATTCTCCCCCACCAATGGCACGATTTCGGCCGGCAGAAAGCGAGCAAGGTTCGCGCGCCTGGCTGTCTCACTTGCTACGCGGATCAGAAGGCGCCGAGAACGCGCCATGGCCAGTGCCGTTATCAGACCCATTAAGATCAATATAACGGCCCGCATGAGATAGGGTGGCAATGAAAGGAGACGGCCGATATTCTCTCCCAAATCGCCGAGGGAGGCCTGGTTCACAACACCCGTCAGGTTAAAGCCGAGCCCAGCCGCGACGCCTACGACAGCCACCATTGTTGTCAGTGTGGCCCATATCTGGACGAGAGGCCGATATCGAAGCGCGCCGACGGCTAGAAGGAGGGGGGCGGCCCAGATGGTTGGCATCGCAACCACCCAATTTCCTCCCATGCCCATACCAATGAGGGCAAAATAGAGGCTGGCCCCAAGGATCGCTGCGTCTCCTGTAACCAAGGCAAAGGCCATCCAGGGCCTGAACCGGCGGCTGATAACGAGCAGGAAAGACACGATGCCGAGGGCCAGAAAGGCGGCAACGGTCATCAGCGCCGTGAAGCGAAGTTGGTGCAGATTGTACTCTTGAGCGAGTTCAGCCGTTTCGGACGAGACAAGGAAACCACTCGCAAACAAGGCAAGACCAAGTGTAATCCGGACCCACCCGATCGTATATTCTGCTTCATGCTCCGATTCCCAGAATACCGTGTCGACAGACGTGGTCGTCAGGTCCGGCGCGCGTATCTCGGGCCGAAATGCATTGAGCTGAAATATCCCCATCAACAACCCCTCCGCAAAAGACGATGGGCCAACCAGCAGCACGTCGCTGCGGGAATGCTGTTGCTGCATAGTAGCGCGATAGAACTGATTGCGTGAGAGGGCCGAGCCGGGCGGCGTTCGGCTGATTTTCGGCGGGCTCAACCGCCCGCTTGAGTTGCTTTAGTTTGTCATCGCCAGGGCAACGATTTCAGGGATGCGCCGCCGAACTGCACAGCTTAGAGCGACGTCGCAGTCGAGCCTTTCGTCAAGCCGGACAAGACGAAAACCATATATGGAGCGAAGAGGGCTGCGAACCGGAAATCATCAATCGTGCGAAATGATCAGATGTGAAGAGGACCGCCTGCCACGTCCATCATCGATTGCGCTGGCGGGGACATGTGGTTGTCGATCAACTGCAAACAGATCGGCGTAATGGTGAACCTTCGTGCGCGTAGACGGGGGCGCATTGACGCGCGTCAATGCGCTGGCGCGCCAAGCTGAGATGCTGGCGCTATTGCAAGGAGCGCGAGAGATGCCGAGTGTCCCAGATTTTTTGCTTGTCTTCGTGATCCACATGGCCGCAGTCACCTTCGCCTCGGCAAGCGGGTTCGAAGTGAGTTTCTCCGGCACGCTCGATCGCGTAAGGCCGGCCATCGTCGGCATTAGCACTACCGCCAATCGCGTACTGACGAACGAACTGCTCGATGACGAGAATGTCCGCAGAATCTTGGGGCTGCCTGAGGGCGCTTTCATCGTCGAGACCAACGCAACGACAACCGGTTCCGGAGTGATCATTGATGGCGATCAAGGCTACATCGTCACCAGTCGACATGTGATAGCCGATGCCGATGACGTTGCTGTCACACTTAAGGACGGCCGGGTCTTGCCGGCGGAAATCGTTGGAAGTGACGCGACGACGGATCTAGCCGTGATCAAGATTGACGCCTCGCCCCTGGTCGCCCTTGGCTGGGGCCGGTCATCCGGCTTGAAAGTGGGGGATTTCGTGGCTGCGGTGGGGAGTCCACTCGGTCTCGAGCAGACCGCCACGTTCGGGATCGTGAGTGGGCTGGGGCGTTCCGGCCTCAGTGTCGACGACTACGAAGACTATATCCAGACAGACGCAGCCGTTAATCCCGGCAGTTCGGGCGGCGCGCTCGTAAACGCGGCTGGCGAGCTTGTGGGGGTAATGCGCGGCGTGCCCATACCCAATGAAAGGAGCCAGGGCATCGCCTTTGCGATACCCTCTGACATCGCGGCTCAGGTCGTCCAAGCTCTCATAAAGGATGGTGAGATCAAACGAGGATGGCTCGGGGTTTCCGTCACACTCGCCCGCACCGACGAAGGCGTCTCCGCTGGCCTGGTCGTTGACCAACTCGCCTGCAATTCGGCAGCGGAACGTCAAGGCGTAAGGCTCGGCGATATCATCACAGCCCTCAATGGCCGCGCACTTTCGACGGAGGTGTCCTTCAATAATTTTGTCAGCCTCCTTTCTCCCGATGCTCACATCACGCTGGACGTTCGCCGCGGAGACGCGACACAGAGATTGGCACTGACGCTCTCAAATCCCGACTCTATCCAAACTGCCCCGATGCATCCATTGCTTGACGCGGTGGTCTTTGGCTTGCCTGTATCGTCGCCTTCGCGCGCATGCATGCCGACCGGCCCGGTGCTTTTGGAGGTTCCCCCCGATAGCGCAGCATATGCGGCTGGCCTTCGTACCGGGGACTATCTCACCGCCATCAACGGCGAGCCCGCTTTCTCTGCCGGACGAATTGAGGGCCTTTTGGAATCCAACGACGGAAAGATTTCGGTCGATATCCTGCGCGCTGGCACTGCCTATCGCATCGAGGCCGAGTAGTGGTCGCTCGCAAATTCGCTCCAAGCCAGGAAACGCAGGAACGGGAACGTTATGCAATGGTCCATCAAACTTGGAACTGTCGCGGGGACCGAGATCCGCGTGCACGTGACATTCGCCCTCCTGCTTATCTGGATCTGGGTCATGCACTACCGGATCGGGGGATTGCCTGCCGCTTGGGAAGGAGTTGCCTTCATCATCAGTGTTTTCTTGTGCGTGCTGCTCCATGAATTTGGGCACATAGCAGCCGCTCGCGGTTTTGGCATCAAGACGCCGGATGTCACGCTCCTGCCGATCGGGGGGGTTGCAAGGTTGGAACGCAGCCCAACCAAGCCGCTCGAAGAGTTCGTGATTGCTGTTGCAGGGCCTCTGGTCAACGTCGTGATTGCCACACTTGTTGTTGTCTTGATCGGAGGCACCCTCGGCTGGGAACAAATGGTGGCACCCCAGGATCCCCGTATCGACTTTCTCGCCAGGCTTGCCGGCGTCAACATTTTCCTGTTCATATTCAACATGATGCCAGCCTTTCCGATGGATGGTGGTCGCGTTTAGAGGGCCATTCTTGCCTGGCGTTTGTCGTGGACGCGCGCCACAAAACTTGCCGCTCGGATCGGGCAAGCGATCGCATTGGCAATGGGTATCTTTGGCTTGTTCTTCAATCCACTGCTTATCCTGATTGCCATCTTCGTCTATTTCGCCGCGGAAACGGAAGTACAAGGCAACGAGCTTCAGGCGATCTCTGACGGCACGAGCGTTGCTGACGTGATGATCACCAGCTTCGCAACGCTCGGCCCGCAGGCCCGTGTCGGGGATGCAGTAGAACTTTTGCTCGCGACCAGCCAAAGTGAGTTTCCCGTTGTAGACAAAGCCGGTCGGTTCGAAGGGCTGATGACGCGCGAGGGCATCGTTCAGGCGATGAGAGAAAGAGGGACGAACGCGCCAATCCTAGGTGTCATGCGGCGCGACATCCCCACTGTCGACGTACGGTCCCATATCGACGCCAGTCTAAGGCTGATGCAGGATGCGAGCGCGCCGGCCGCAGCGGTCGTCGATCGCAGTCAGCGTGTCGTCGGCCTGATGAATTACGAAACCATTCGGGAATTGCTGATGCTTCGCGAAGCAGATGAGCAGTTTCTGCCAGGCCACCGTGATCGCCAACCGCGGCAATAGATTACGCCGTTTAGTGCCTATCGCTCAACGATGGCAGCCCCGTCTGCTATACGGTTGCTCGGGTAAAGAATGACCCTTTCGCCCGACGTCACGCCATTTTTGATCTCTACCTCCAGGCTGTTGCGCTGGCCGACGGTGACGGGCGTTAATCTTGCGCGACCTTCGCCCGCAACAAAGACGGCCCAGCTGTCGTCATGGCGAAACAATGCTCCAAGTGGCAGCTTTAGGACCATGTCTTCGAACAGGATGATTTCCACGTCCGCGTGATATCCATGCCCGAGCGGCCGCCAACGATCCGGCGCGTCGGCGAAATCGAGGATGACATCCACTCTCTGTTCTTCAATGCCGAGCGCGGACACTTCGTAAGCGGTGTTCGCAGACCACCTGATCGTGCGGATTGCCGCATGACCTCGGCCACCGACCGGCGCCTTTATTCTGGCGAGTGAGTCCGTAGCTGTTCGCCTCTGCGCTCAAAGAATTTCATTTTAAAGCCGAGATAAACAAGCGCGAGTAACACTCCCATCCCGACGTAGACGTTGATGAAGAGTGTTACCAGAAGGTCCAAAGCGATGCCGCTGGCGCAAATTAGTCCGAAGCTAATGGAGTAAGGCTTCCCTTTTCCTCCCCAACCCAAGACAACCGACATAGTCAGCCAAACCAGCAAGATGAAGGTGTACGGGCCCCATTCAGACAACCAAAAGGATCGGAACAATACACCGGAGACGGCCAATATCGACCCCAATATGAACAGCAAAACTCGCACCATCCCGCTCTCCGTTCAAGCCGCCGTAATAGAATGCCTTTTGCTAGGCCGCGGCGTTGATATCTGACCTTACCGCACGGGCCCAAGGCAGTAAGTCGTCGAGTTGGCTGTTTGGATGGCCATTCATAATTTTGGTTAGCACATCGGTAAGATAGCTCAGTGGCTCGACGCTATTGAGCTTGGCCGTTTCGATCAGCGATGCGATGGTCGCCCAATGTTCAGCCCCGGCGTCAGAGCCGGCGAAGAGTGCATTCTTCCGATTGAGGGCAATCGGCCTGATGGAACGCTCGACGGTGTTGGAGTCGATCTCGATGCGGCCGTCGTCGATGAAACGGGTCAGCCCGTCCAAACGTGAGAGCGTGTAGCGGATAGCCTCGGCGAGCTTGGTCTTCTGGCTGATGAGGGTGAGTTGCTCGGTGAGCCACGATGCGAGGCTGTCGGCGATCGGACGGCTCTTCTCCTGTCGGACGGTGCGGCGTTCCTCGTGTGTCCGGCCGCGGATATCGTCTTCGATCCTGTAGAGTTCGGCGATGCGCCTGAGCGCTTCGCTGGCGATGGGAGCGGGACCGGCGGCCGACAGTTCATAGAAGCGCCGACGCACATGGCTCCAGCAAAATGCCAAAGATACGCTGTTGCCAGCGGCGAGCGCTCGATAACCCGCGTATCCGTCCACCTGCAGGACGCCGACAAAGCCATTGAGATGTGCCATTGGGCGTTCGCTCTTGCGATCGGGCGCATAGATATAGACGACACCCGGCGGATCGGCTCCTTGCCACGCTCTGTCATCACGAGCATAGGCCCATAGCTGCCCGGTCTTCGTCTTCCCTCGACCCGGATCAAGCACCGGGGCAGTCGTCTCGTCGGCGAAGAGCTTGGACGAGGCCTTCAGATGCTCGAGCAGCCTCTGATGAACCGGGCGCAGATGCCAGGCGGCACGGCCGACCCAGTCGGCGAGTGTCGAGCGGTCGAGCTCGATCCCCTGGCGCTTGTAGATTTGCGCCTGCCTGTAGAGGGGCAAGTGATCGGCATATTTGGAGACCAAAACCTGGGCGACGGTCGCCTCGGTCGGAATACCGCCCTCGATAAGCCGCGCGGGAGCCGGAGCCTGGACAACGACCTCTTCACAAGCACGGCAGGCATATTTGGGACGGCGTGTCACCAGGACGCGGAACTGGGCCGGCACGATGTCGAGCTTCTCGCTGACGTCCTCGCCCATGCGATGCAGGTCGTTGCCGCAGCAGGGGCAGTCGTGGCTCTTGATGTCGATGACGACATCGATGCGCGGCAGATGCGCAGGAAGTGAACCGCGGTTCATTCGCCGCGTGGCGACCCGCCCCCGGCGCAGATCGCTCGAAGCCTGTTCATTCTCTTCCAGACCGTCCGCCTCGACCTGTTCGGCTTCTTCGAGCCCAAGGAGAAGCTGATCCTCGGGAAGCGTCTCGGCTCTGCGGCCGAAGCGATGGCGCTGCAATTCCTTGATGATCTGGCGCAGCCGGGCATTCTCCGCCTCGCGCGAAAGCACCATTGCTTTGAGCGCATTCAGGTCGTCGGGAAGCTCGTCGGCCGTCATCGTCATGGAACGACAACAGCATAATCCGGCGACCAAGACGAGGGCGTGGGTGAGCCTGATTCAATTGGTCGCAGCGGCTATCCCGCCTTCTCCGGAACCCGCGCCTCGACCCGCGCATGAACGCGCCTCCAATCCAGCCCCTCGAACAATGCCGAGAACTGGGCGGCCGTCAGCCGCATCGCACCGTCCTGCATTTTGGGCCAGTGGAACTCGCCATCCTCGAGACGTTTAGACACAATGCACACCCCGCTGCCATCCCAGAAGACCAGCTTGATCCGGTCCGCGCGCTTGGCCCGGAACACATAGATCGCGCCAGAGAACGGGTCGGCACCCATCTCGGCCTTGACCAGCGCCGCCAGACCCTCCGCGCCTTTGCGGAAATCGACAGGCCGGGTGGCGACCATGACCTTTACAGTTCCCGACGGCCCGATCACGGCTGTGCCTTAACCGCCCGAATGACGGCGGCAATCGTGGCCGCGTCCGCGCCGTCTGCGATCCTGATGATCGCCCCGCCGATTTCTAATTCTATTGCGCCGCTACTTAACTTCTTTCTCGATGCGCGCGCCGGCTCCGGCTCTTTCGCCACAGGCTTTGTCGGCAGGTCCAGGAGCGCCGGCGCAAACATTGGGACATCCTCGACGATCGGCACAGCTTCGAGCGGCTTGCGGGCGAGCCGACGCCAGGTAAACAATTGCTGCGGGGTCAATCCGTGACGCCGCGCAACAGCGCAGACCTTCACGCCCGGCTCGTAACTCTCGGCGACGATCTCAGCCTTGCGCTCCTCGCTCCACTCACGCCGTCGGCCGCTGCCCGTGAAAACCTCGAACCGGCGCGCCGGCTCTTCATTGCTAGATTTAAGCGTAAGCTGTGAAATCGACATATGTCCAAGCCCTCGTTCGGCCTCAACATCGTCAATCACGCACTGATCCGGAAGGTGCGGACAGAACACCGCTTACGACACTTCAGTTCGGCCGAACGGCTCAATCCGGCGCACTACGGCATTCAGGTCATCGCCGCCCCAGCCGCCAACGATAGCCTTCTGACCCGGTTTGAGCTTGACGGCGTCCTCTGAGAGAAGATTGACGACGATCTCCTTGTCACCTGGATCGCCGATCTCCAGCAGTGGAGTACCTGCTTCAACCACACCTTCACTGCGGCGCATGACCCTTAGGACGACGCCACTGACGGGCGCAGTCAATGGAACGCACTCACAAGGTCCGCTGCGGTCCTTGATTTCCTGGCGTGACAGCAGCCGGGAGCGTGCTTGGC
The DNA here is from genome assembly GCF_059419585.1 of Ensifer sp. GW821-FHT05G01. NCBI lineage: Bacteria > Pseudomonadati > Pseudomonadota > Alphaproteobacteria > Hyphomicrobiales > Rhizobiaceae > Ensifer > Ensifer sp. GW821-FHT05G01. The sequence continues at coordinate 600,191 of NZ_JBWKSC010000002.1, forward strand.
TAAGTTCATGCCGCCTGACATTGAGCGCTGCCTCTGCCGTGGCGAGGTTGGCTTGAGCGACAATGTAGATGCGTTCTGCATCGTCAAGTGCCCGTCTCGAGATCGTATTGCGCTCTATCAGCAGACGCGCACGCGCGCGCTCTCCCTCGGCAAAGGTTAGGTCCGCCTTTGCCTTGTTGAGTTCGGCGGCCGCAAGGTTATAGGTTGCCCCGGCAGCCTCCACCGCTGCCCGCTGCTCTGCCTCTGTTCTTACGTCCAGGAAGGCTGGAGCTGCTGGTTCGATCTGAGCAAGCAAGGTCTCTCCTGCCTTGACTGGATCGCCAGCTTCGGCCGTTATGCGCTGCAACTGGCCACGAAGGGGTGCATGAAGTGTGTACACTTCATGCACGCGGGTTTCCCCTTCCTCGTCGACCGTAACGCGTAGAAGGCCGGTCTGCGCCGTCGCAAGGTCGACCTGGATCGGCTGCGGTCGCAATGCATAGGCAAGTCCGATTGCCAGCAATGCCGCCAGACTTCCCCATATTGCCAGTCGCTTTCGAGCCGTGCGCACCTGCTACTCCCTTGTCTTCAGCGCCGCGATTAGGTCCAATTTATCGAGCCTCCGGCGCGCGACCGCGGCGCAAACCAATGCCGAGACAAGCATGATGATGGTTGCCTTGGCGTAAGTTGCATCGCGAAGCACCAGTGGCACGCGGTAGAGTTCGGTTTCGAAGGCGCTCGTCATCCACCACGCGAGCCAAAGGCCAATCGCGGCCCCAAGAGGAACGGCAAGCCATGTGAGCAGGCCGACTTCTCCCAGGAGAATGTAGGAGATCTCCCAGCGCGTGAAACCGAGGACGCGCAACGTTGCAAGCTCGTGCGTTCGCTCCGAAAGGGCGATGCGGATGGAGTTGTAGGTCACCGCGACCGATAGGGTCATCGAGAACGCGACGAAAAAGCCGATGAAGATGAAGATCGTCTCGCCCATCGTTCTATAGAAGGTGTCGATGGCGGCCTGACGAAACTGAATGGAAGAGATGCCCGGCAAGCCCTTGAGCTTTGCCATGAGGGCGGGACGGTCAGCCGCGTCGACGCGGATGTGCAGGCCGCTTGCAACACGACCGTCTCCGGCAAGGCGATTGAGCGCGTCCATGTTCATATAGGCCGGCTTGCCGATAAAGGTCTCGAACACACGAACGACGGGCATGCTGACGAGGGGTTGGCGCCCCTCCAGGAGCTTGACGAGGACAGTATCGCCGATCTCAAGGCGGAGCAGTTCGGCAAGCTTGCTGGAGACAACCAACCCGTCACGAGGGACGTCGATCCGTCCGTGCGAAACATCGAACACCGGGCTGAGGATAGCGCCATCCAGCACGCCGATGATGCCTTGGCGCTCGCCAAGATGCCCGTGGCTGATGCGAGCGAACACGTAACGATAGGGCTCGGCCGAAAGCACGCCATCCAGGTTCTCGAAGTCTCCAACGGTCTTGAACGGGCGGAGTTCGTTGAAAGCGATCGTCGCGTCCTGGTGCTGGCCGCGTTCGAAGACAGTTTCGGCCAGAGTGTCGATCGCATCGACCCATTGAAAGGCCATGATCATGACCGCGGTTGACATCGCTAGCCCGAGACTTGTCAACAATGCGCGCACGGGCCACCTGATGATCCGTCGCAAGATCATGCGCGTTGGTTCGTCGAGCGCACCGGTGAGTGCGGCCTGCGACGCCCAAGTCCGCTGATAGGCGGGCGGCGAGGGCGGCTTCATGGCCTCGGCCGGCGGCAGCCGAACGGCACGGTAGGTCGCCATAAGGCTGCCGGCCAGTGCCGCGGCTAGACTAATCGTACCGGAAAAGACGAAGCCGTCAGGGCCGGGACGATAGAGCAAGAACGGAAAGCGGTAGAAATTGGTGTAGAGTTCGGTGTTCCAATGACCAAGCCACGCGCCGATGAGCGATCCTATCATGATACCGGTGGCTGCAATTGCGAACACCAGCTTGGAGTAATGCCATCCGATCGCCCAGTTGGTATAGCCGAGAGCCTTCAACAGGCCGATTTCCCGTCGCTCGGTATCGACGAGACGTGCCATCACCAGGTTCGTGAGAAAGGTGGCCACCGCCAGAAATATCGCGGGCATGACGCGAGAGAGGTTTCTCTGTTGCGCTATTTCGCTTTCCAGGAACCAGTTTGACGTTTGGTCCGCTCGGCCATAGGCCCCGATGCCACCGTATTTTACGAGAATGTCATCGAGCCGACGAATGACGTCGTTGGCGTCAGCACCCGGCAATAGGCTAAGCGAGACGCTGTTGAAGGAAGCCTTGAGGTCGAAAGCGGCAGCCAAGGCGTCCCGCCCCATCCAAAGAATGCCGAAGCGCTCGTCGTCCGGCATCAATCCCCCCGGAGCGATCGCATATACGAATTCCGGGCTAAGCGCGGTTCCCACGATCTGCAATGTGCGCTTGCGACCTCGCAAGATGGCATCGAAGCTGTCGCCGGGCTTCAACCGATGCGCTTGCGCAAAAGGCTCGCTGACCACAACCTCGTCCGGTCGAGTCGGGTCGACCAAACGTCCAGATCGGATCACAAGTGTATTCAACAGTTGTGGGCCCCGTTCGGGCAGGGAGATTACCCGCGCAACGACTGGGTCAAGAAACCCGGCGACGTTGAGGATGGCACGCTCGTCGAGCCGTGTTTCGACCAGCCTGACGCCGGGGATCTTCGCTATGTCGCGGCTGCGGTATTCGGGTACGCGTTTGGCGGAAGCGAAGATATCGGCAAACCGGGTGCGCTCATAATAAGCGGCAGTCGTCTCTTCAAGTGCTTCGATCGTGGTCAACGACATGGTCAAAAGTGCCGTGCCTGACGCGATCACCAGTGCGATTGCCAGAAGCTGAGCCTTCATTCTCCAGAGCTGTCGCAGTAGCTTTCGGTCGAGGCTCGTCATCGCGGCTACTCACCAGGTCAGCTCGCCGGGCGCACGTTGCACTTCGTTGCATCGCGTTTCAACGATGCGCCCGTCCGCAAAATATAGGACGCGATTTGCAATTTCGGCAATCACAGCATTGTGGGTGATGAGCGCGGTCGTCGTTTGGAACTCTCGATTGATCTTGAGGATGCCTTCAAGCACGAGAATTCCGGTCTTGCTGTCGAGCGCGCCAGTCGGCTCATCGCAAAGCAGCAAGTCGGGCCGCTTGGCAATAGCGCGGGCAAGCTACCCGTTGCTGTTCGCCGCCAGAGAGCTGTGCCGGGTAATGATCGAGCCGGTCGCGCAGCCCAACAAGGGTCAATGCGTCGACTGGCGGCATGGGATCCCTGGCGATCTCCGTAACAAGGGCGACATTTTCGCGTGCGGTCAAACTCGGTATAAGGTTGTAGAATTGAAAGACGAAGCCGACATGGTTGCGTCTGTAGCGATTGAGCGCGCGTTCGCTGTCCATCTCGAGCAACTGATTGCCAAACCGGACTTCACCGCTAGTCGGCTTGTCGAGGCCGCCTAGGATGTTGAGCAGGGTGGACTTGCCGCTTCCGGATGGTCCAAGAAGGACAAGCAGTTCTCCCTTGTGAAGATCCACATCGATGCCCCGAAGGGCGGGGACGTCGATGGCCCCCATTCGATAGATCTTCGTGAGATTGCGCGCTGCCAGCGCGACGGCTGCCGTGTCTATTTGCACCGGTCACACCCCCTGTGATGCGCGGGGTTTGGATATGCCGACTGTTATCAGCAGCCTCCACGCTTCAGCTGGAGAAATGATCTTCGATAGCGATATCTCAAACTTGAAATGCTCTTTTACCGGTTCTGCGCTGACCACGGACGGCGCGCGGTGGCCGAGTTGCCCCGCGACCGGCCAAGCACGCGCACGGAAGCAACAAACGCGAGGTTCTTGATGTCCTCATCGCGTGCGAGGCCCGACAGTCCAATTGCAACGCTGGCGACCAACCCCACTTCCGCTTGCTCTTGTCTGTGGGGCTGAGCCAACTTTCTAGCTGCGCGGCCCTTGCTTGATACGCTGTGTTCTTGCGACCGCTTCCAATCATGCGTGCCTATGGTTCAAGGTTTATCGCGGAATCCATCGTGGCGAGGTCGAGGAGTTACGCAATCCTTGCGTTCCGCGCGACAAGGCCCTGGCGGTCAGATGCCAAGACCCAACAATTGCGTGGAATTCCCGGTTTCATGCCTGCCCCATCATCTGCCGGCGCCTGCCATCTGGCCTTCAATGCGCCATTAAAATGGGAAATTTGGCCTCTTTAAACATCGATTTCGTGACGCCGCCGAGGATCAGCTGCAGCAGTTTGGAATGCCCATAGGCACCCATGACGATCATGTCGGCATTGATGTCAACTGCGTGTCTGTGCAGGGTATCCACCACGAACCGACCCGAGCTGGGCAGGGTATCGACGGAGACATTGATGCCGTGACGCGCAAGATAGGTCGCGATGTCCGCCCCCGGTTCGTCACCACTGACTCTCGAGGCGGCAACCGGGTCGACCATGGTGACGTGTACGGACTGAGCCATCCTCATCATTTCGAGGGCATCTCTTGCCGCATGTGCTGCACTCGGGCGCGAATCCCACGCGAGCAGGATAGTCTTTGGCCGCAGGGTCACCTTGACATCGGGTGGAACGAACAGGACGGGGCGTCCCGCCTGAAACAGCCCACCGCTAATGATCTGTGGCTTCAGGTCCTCGTTCATAAAGGCGGCGGGCCCGGCCAAAAGCAGGTCGGCGTAAAGCGCCCTCTCACCGATGTCATAGGCTGGTCCGGTGACTTCCGCGTAAACACTGTCGACGTCAAACGACAAGCCGCTCGTTGCGATCCGCTCGCGGATAGTCGTGAGGCTTTCGGCTAGCTTCTGCAGGTTGCGCTCGCGCACTTCCAGCCAGCTCGGCGATAGCGTCTGATAGCGCCCGCTCGGCACGGGCGCCATAACAACCAGAAGGGCCGTTAAATGTGCACTTACCTCGCCTGCGAGTTTCATCGCGATCTGAAGATCCTCGCCTGCACCGTGCTCTCCGAGCACATTCAGAATTGTCTTGAAGGGCATGTCTTCCTCCATTTTACGCGCAGCTCCACAAAGGAAGCGTGTCCCCTGTGGAGCCGGACGTCGAGTTCTCAAGCTGCTTTCACCTGAATCTTGCGATCGTTCTGGAGAGCCTCCTTGCTCTTCGGCAGCGTCACCGTCAGCACGCCCTTGGAGAAGGTCGCTGTGATGTCGTCAGCTTTGATGCCCTCGGGCAGCTTGAAGGTTCGTTGGAACGAGCCGTAGCGCCGTTCCGACAACACATATTCCTTGTCCTTTTCTTCTCGATCCTCCTGCTTTTCGCCGCGGATCGACAGGTTGCCGTTTGAAACCTTCACCTCGATATCCTTCTCCTCGATCCCTGGCAGCTCGGCGGTGATCTCGTAGCTTGCCTCTTTTTCCACCAGGTCGACGGCCGGTGCGATGGCCCAGCTCGGCAAAAGAGAGGCCCGGCGAAGAGGGTTAGGCTCAAACGAACGGCGCCAGAAGCTCGGAGTAAAGTCATCGAACAGGCGGTCGATTTCGGCCCGAAGGCTGTCAAAAGGCATCCACGATTCCGTGCGAGCCGGGGGTTCCTTTTCTTGCTTGATTGGAAGTTTGGTTGAAGTCTCAGCCATGATTGCTTTCTCCTTCGAACTAATACGGGTGCGGGTTGCGACAGAGGTGAGCAAATGGGCAGTTCGATTTGACGGCCTTCGCCTTGCTCTTTGCGCCGTGTCAGCACCGGACCTGGCAATTAGAGCGCGTTTGGAAGCGACGCGCATTGATGGCCGTCAAAGGTGGGTCGGCATCGCTTTGACGAAGAGCAATGCAGTGCGTCGCTGGATGTGTCGTTGTTGGAAACGCGAACCAGCATTCTGGGAAGCCAAAATGTCCAGGCGTCGGATATTGCACATGATACGGACGGCCCTGTTAAACAGGCTGCTGCTGGTCTTGATTATCCTGATGATTGCTTCGCTTTTCAGCGTGCTCGTAATCAAGGGCGCACTGTCCAAAGATAGGCAAGCGAGCGTCGAATTGGATAGTCAAATCAAGTTCGCGAAGGGCAAAGAAAGTCCGTTCGACCGCCGGCTCGTTTTCCAGGTCGGGCTGTTGTTCGTCAAGGTAGCAGTCACGGAACCGCTGTTCCAAGATCACGCGTAGGATGGCCTGGCGGCGCGCCAAGACCGAACTGGCGCGGCCGGTTTCGCAACGACGTCACTGACCGCGAAAGCTCACCCAGTTGTCGCCCCGGATGCTGGCGGTCTATATCCTCTGTTCGATCAAATTCCCGGAAAAATAGATGGCACCGAAGACGACGTTGAACGCCAAGAACCTGGAAACGCTGGGCGCCAAGAGACTGGCTGAATTGGTGATGGAGATCAGCACCGGTAGTGCCGCGACAAAACGTCGGTTGCGCAACGAGCTTGCCGGTAGTCACGGTAGTGCGGAGGCCGCCCGCGAGGTTCGCAAACGTCTAGCAAGTATTGCCCGCGCCCGGACGTTTGTCGACTGGCGAAAGGTCAAGGCGCTCAGGACCGATCTGGAGGCGCAGCGAAAAATGATCGTGGACGTCATCGCCCCCGACGATCCGAAAGAAGCGTTCGGGTTGATCTGGCAATTCCTCGCGCTCGCCGAGCCGATCTTCGAGCGATCCGACGATGGCAGCGGCGCGCTCATCCAGAGCTTCCACCAAGCATGCAGAGATGCAGGCCTCATCGCCAAGGCGGCCAAAGTGGATACTGATGGCCTGGCCGACAAGGTCTGCACTGCCGTGCAGGATAACGGTTACGGTCAGTTTGACCCGCTGATCACGGCGATGGCGCCGGCGCTGGCAGACGATGGCCTTGAACGCCTTAAAACTCTGTTCGTGCGGTGGGGAAAGGAGGCGAAGGAGAAGAAGCCGGTGGGAGATGAGCGCAAGGTCATCGGCTGGGGCAGCCAGGGGCCTATGCATGAAGACGAGGTCTACGGCAGCCATCGGGATCTGACAGTGCGCATTGCAATTCAGGAGATCGCCGACGTGCAGGGCGACGTCGATGCCTACATCGCGCAGCAGCCGGAAACGACGCGCAGGGCGCCCATGGTCGCGGTGGACATCGCCAATCGCCTGCTGTCTGCGGGGCGACCTGACGAGGCGCTAAAGGCGTTGGACAAGGTCGACACGAAGGGTCGCTCCGAAGTCCCCTTCGAATGGCAGCTTGCCCGCGTCGAGGCGCTGGAGGCTCTTGAGCGCGGCGAGGAGGCACAGGCATTTCGCTGGAAGTGCTTTGAACAGTCGCTCAACGATGAACACCTGCGTAGCTATTTACGGCGTTTGCCAGACTTCGATGATCTCGAAGCGGAGGAAAAGGCATTCAGCTATGCCCAGGGTTTCCCCAATGTCCACCAGGCGCTCGTCTTCTTCCTGCGGTGGCCGTCACCTGCTGAGGCTGCAAAGCTTGTGTGTCGGCGAAGGATCGAACTTAACGGCGACCTTTACGAACTTATGACGCCGGCAGCGGAGGCACTCGCGCAAAAGCACCCGGTCGCTGCAACGATCGTGTTGCGCGCCATGATCGACTTCACCCTCGATACCGCTCGCTCGAGCCGCTACAAGCATGCGGCGCGCCACCTTGCAGAAGGTACGTCGCTCGCCCGACACATAGTTGATTTCGGCGGCATTGCTTCTCATGACGCCTATCTTGCCGATCTGAGACTTCGACACGACAAGAAGTACGGCTTCTGGAGCTTGGTGTTGCCGCATGGCATCTGAAGGCACTTCTGCGTGTCCTTTGAGTATCTGCCCAGGGAAGCCGGCTTGGCAAACATCAGGCCGCGTTGGTCAGACGTTCCCGAACCCGGCCACTTCGACGAATTTGAATTGACGATTTCTGAAAGAGCGCTCGGGATTGCGGCCGGAGAGGCAGGTCGATCGGTCGGATTGCCGTGGACGTCGTCTAGCGGTTTGACGCGCAGTTCCAAATCGAGCAGATCGACGACAGGTCGAAGCGCTGGGATAGCTTTGGCTTAGTCCTTGAAGGTGGCCGGCTTCGTCTCACGAACTACAGCGCCGAGCGCGTGCTGAGCGGTGCTGCCCTCGACGCCGCAATTCACCCCTGGCCGGTTCAAGAGGCGGAGTGATCGCGCCGCTGTCATGTTTGATCTGGACAAGCGGAGCGCGGAAGTCTGGTAACGTTCCCTCTTGTACTTGCTGGCGAAATGACGCGCAGGATCCGACCGACCATAAGCTGAGTTGTTTCTGCAAATTCAAACGCGTAAGTGCTTGTTTATGAAGTTCAAGGCATTTGGGGGCAGAGTTTCTGCAATCGCCTCGAACCTCTTCGTCCTCACGCCGACCCGATCTAGAAATGCCAGCCAGCGCCTCCGTTGGCGCTGATATGGGGGGATTGGTGTTGCTCGCAGGAAGCGGGAGCGACAGGCCGAAACGGGCGGTCGTGATCGCAGGGATGTGGCGCATTTTTGCCAGGGCGCGATTTGAAAAGTGCGGGTTTCCAGTAACTTCGGGCCCAAGCCATTCCGGCAGCGGTGGATTGTCGCTGCAGCTATCGAGTTCTATTTCAGCAACAATGAGGCCCCGGTTTTGGCCGGAATAGACGTCAACCTCCCAGACGAAACCCTGATGGTTCACTTCGTAGCGTGTCTTTTCGACTATCCCCCGAGCATGTTGAAACATCTCACACGCGTCCGCATAAGGGATGTCATATTCTAATTCCTCGCGTCTGGTCCGGCTGGTTCGGATCTTCACAGTGAGTGTCGCGCGCCGTGCATCAATTGTTCTTACCCGAACAATCTGTGCCTTCGTCGAAACGAGGTACGCCTGTCGCAGCACGGAGCCTCCGCAAGCATGCTGCCGCCAGCGATCGTCAAGGATCAGAAATTTCCTTTCTATTTCCGCCGCCATCTTTGCCTCACCAGTTAAACCACGTGCTGAAGTCTCTACTCAGTTTGGCGTCTGACTTCACGCAACGGCATGGAGCTGTCTGGATCGGGTTGCCGCCAATTTGGAGTTCGGCAGAGCTTCGTTCGCATAGAACCCGGCAAGGCAGTAAGTGCCAAGCCAGCATTTGAACACGTCTTTTCCCTGCAACGCATTGACGGCCATCAACCCGATCGAGTGCGCCTTGGACTTCTGTTCTGCCGAAGTTTCCCGGGCCATCTCCGGGCAGTTGTATCAGGTAAATCATGATCCTGATGGATCCAGAGTCGCGCGCGGGGGACGAGCATCAGCGCGCTGCAGCTTCAGCGCACCACCATGACGGAGCAAAGCGCCCGCTGGACGATCTTTTGCGAAACACTCCCAAGCACCATCCCCGACAATCGTCCGAGGCCGCGACTACCGACGACGATCAGGTCTGCGCCAATCTCCTGGCTCACCGCTAGAACGGTCTCGGCATAGTCGCCCGGTTCGACCCGCTGGCTCACGTCCTTGACGCCGATAGCCCGGACTTCTTCCGCTGCATCTTCTGCGATGCGCTCTCCAAGAACCGCTACCGTCTCGCCAATGTCGACATGCGTACTTTGAAAAAGATCATTCATTGAGACGAAGGTTTTCTCCTGGCCAGGCAGTACTACGCCCGACACGCTTCGTACCAGATGCTCGGATCGAGCCAGCCGGTTCATCTCGTCAGCCCTCACTCCGTGCAGGATGACGTGGAGGATCGTAACGCGAGCCTCGACAGCCTTCGCGAAGTTTGCGGCAAGAGCGACAGCTTCTTGCGCCTTGTCAGAGCCATCGGTTGCGACAAGTATGTGTCTGATCATAGCCATTCTCCCTTTTCCAAGTCTGCCCGTTTTCAGCGCGATGGCATTGACCGTGGTCAAAACAACGCCCTCGATTGACCAGGTGAAAGACCCTTTGACCGGTTGGATGGCGTCAAGGCGGTGGGCCGTCGGACGTGATTGGCGTAGCGCGGGCTCAAATGGGTGCACGGCGATGACCGTGACAAAATCAACTATTGCCTGTTCCGCGCTTGGGCTCTTTTCCGCAGCGCTGGTTGATCCGTTGCCTGTCTATGACGGCTGAAGGTGACGGGACGGTTCGGCACTGAATGCCGATAGACCCGTCGCCTTGTCTTTGATGCATCTAGTCGCCTGAGTTCTGACCGTCCTTACGCTGTGCCCTGATATAAGCGACGAGGTCGGAAATTTCGGAGCGCGTCAGCGACAGATTGGGCATGCGCGAATGCTCGGGAGCCGACAAGAAGGCCGTCAGCTGAGCTTCGTCAAGGCGATCTGAAGCCTTGATCTCCGCGAATGTCGGAACGGCATCGGAGCCGTGGCCCTGCCCAGGGGCGACCACGTGGCATTCGCTGCACCATCGAACGGCGATGCTGTGGCCACGGACGAGGTCGGCCGCGGCACCCTCCTTGAAGGACAGCAGGAAGAAGGAAATGACGACCGCTTTCTTAAGACTTTCCGCCTGGATCATTGGCACGGTCTTGCCTCGCTATATTGCTGTCTGTACGGCCAAATTTTCGACCAGGTGCTTCTCGTCTTGATGAAGACGAGTTGCGGTCTTCTTAGCAAGCGACGCGCCGATCTCGGCGATCCGGGCTCCCTCTTGGGCGTAATCAATAAACGCGTTTTGGCAAAAGCTGCACCAGACATCGAACAGGTCGTTGATGTGATCGGGCTGTAGGCTGTTTTCGAGGAGGCGCAAATGGCTATCAAGGCGTTTCCCAAGAAACTTCAACCCCTCGATCTGAAAACGCAGGGTCGCCTCGATCGCCGCTAATTGAGCGCGTGCGACCGGCAATGGCGCACCTGCAATATCGCTCAAAGCATATTCGGACGACGGGTCCGGCCAGTAGGGCTGCCTCAATTGGGCAATCGCTGCTGCTTGCATGGTCTAGCTCCTTCTCGCCGAAATTGATCGAGTTGACGCGCACACGTTTGCGGCATCGCTGCCCGCTTAAGCGATACCGGCGGACTGCAAGCATCCTATCGAGGTCCGGCATCCGCATCTTTGATGCCGATCAATATGCCGCCACTCGGCGCGCGATTGAGATTCTCGTGTCCAATATTTGACGGGCATCAATCTGAAGTACCGCTCCTGGGATATAGTACTTGTCATTCTAAGCCGAGGAGGCCCAGATGCGCGCCGCGGACATCATGACCAGAACGGTCATAACCATCAGCCCCGACCACAGTGTAAGACATGCCGCACGACTGATGCTCGACAACCATATCAGTGGGTTGCCGGTTTGCGATGATGAAGGGGTGCTGGTGGGTATGCTGTCCGAGGGCGACTTGCTGCGACGCTCCGAGTTGGGATCGACGGCACTTGGAAAAATGGAAACAAGCTCGCCAACGCAAGTCGCCGAGGCATACATCAAAGGGCATGGCTGGCGCGTCGGCGACGTGATGACACAAGGCTCCCTGACTGTTGGGACCGATGCGCCAGTCGGCCACATCGCTGAGTTGATGGCAAAAAGAGCCATAAAGCGAGTTCCCGTCATTCGTGATGGCCGGATCGTTGGCATCGTCAGCCGTCGTGACATTCTCGAACTGATCGCTGCGGCTGAACCCGAAAGATCAGCCGGTGGTGACGAGGCGATCAAGTGCGCCGTGCTGGCGCGTCTTGCATCTGATTTGGGGCTTGATCGAAACGTCATCGAGGTGAGGGTCGATCGCGGTGTCGTTACCTTATGTGGCACAGTCGAAAGCGGAGTGAAGCGCTTGGCTGCACGCGTTGCAGCGGAAGCCGTCGATGGCGTCGGATGCGTGAGAAATGAGCTTCGGGTTGCCCATGAAACTGAGCGTGTGCCCCTCAAGCCGAAGCCGTGAGTGATGCGCGTGCTTGCGATACCGCGAGAGTTTCAGTCGCGCTTTTGCTTCTCACCTTCGATCCGCGCCACCAAGAAGCGCGGTGCCGGAACGCCGGGGCGGCAGTGAAACGTCGATAGGCGCAGGTCGGCAAGAAATGGACGGCCCGTAGAAATGGGGGCCGGCGTCAGACAAATCAGAAAGAGGAGCATCAACCATGACTAGTCGTGTATTGGCAAAGTCGGAATGGCATTCCTTCTTCGAACGGGTTTCGAAAGCCCTCCCAGGCAAGCGCGCCGACGTCGAAGTGACGGGGGTTCACCTCGGTGACCAGATTCAGGCAAAATCAGTTCCGCTGCTCGGCATAACCTTCGATCAAAAGGATGATCTGCTCGAGATCGCGATGGAAGGTCTTGATCATCTCATTCACAAACCGACAAGCATTGCGGTTCTCGAGGGTCCCGATGGGCTCAGCGCTTTAGAGATTGTGGATGCCGATCAGAACCGACAGATCGTAACATTGGTGAGCCCGGTCCGCCTTCCGCCGCCAGGAGCGTAGCAAGCGCAAAAGAGCAGCGGTTCACACGCTGGCCCCCGCCGTAGCCGTCGTGCGCGTGGTCTGTGGTCTCCTTCCAGTGCTTCTTGTGTCCGTTGAGGTGTTCGATGAAGGCGATGGTGCTTGAAAGACCCGGAACGCTATTGGTCTTGAAGGAACTTGCGGATCCACAACCTGGCCCTTACGAGATCCGGTTGCGCGTCGAGGCCTGTGCCGTGTGCCGCACCGACTTGCACGTGATTGACGGCGAACTGGATGGTCCCAAACTTCCGCTGGTCCCCGGCCACGAGATTGTGGGGATCGTTGAGGCTGTCGGTCCTGGCGTGGCACCGTCTCGGCTTGGGCGCCGTGTCGGAGTTCCTTGGCTCGGCTACACCTGCGGCACGTGCTGCTATTGTCGTACCGGTTCGGAAAACCTCTGCGATGCACCGCTTTTTACGGGCTTCACGCGCGATGGCGGGTTTGCCACTCATATTATCGCCGACGAACGTTTTTCCTTCGACCTCGATCAGGCAGCCGATCCCGTGGCGTTGGCGCCACTGCTTTGTGCCGGCCTCATTGGGTGGCGGGCCTTGAAAAAGGCTGGAACCGGAAAGCGTATCGGCCTCTATGGCTTCGGCGCAGCAGCCCACATCATCGCACAGATCTGTGTTTGGCAGGGGCGTGAGGTTTACGCATTCACTCGGCCGGATGACCTTCGAGCTCAGCGCTTTGCGATCAGTCTCGGTGCGGCATGGGCACGAGGGTCGAACCAGGCGCCGGCCGACTTGCTGGACGCAGCCATAATCTTCGCACCGGTGGGCGATTTGGTTCCGACAGCATTGCGGGCGGTGCGAAAGGGCGGGCGTGTGGTGTGTGGCGGCATCCACATGAGCGACATTCCTTCGATGCCCTATTCGCTCCTATGGCAGGAGCGCGAGATCGTATCGGTTGCAAACTTGACGCGCGCGGATGCGTTGGAGTTCCTCCCGCTCGCAAGAGAGGCCGGCGTCAAGACGCATACAGTGATCTACCCCCTAAAAGAGGCGAACCGGGCGCTGGACGATCTGCGCCGCGGCCGGTTGAGCGGTGCAGCGGTTCTTGTCCCGTAGTGTGTCGCGCCGCGATCTCAGGCCTTGAAGGATGGACCTCCCTATGGCGCAGAACGTTGCCATACTGATCGCGCCAGGGCCTCAACGGTAGGATACCCGGATCGTCCGTGACCCATGGGGTTTCTAGCCTTCGGTCGACCACGCGTAATACCGGTTGGCACACGGCATCGTTGCAGTTATAGCGCTTATGTGAGTATCCCGATTGAACATTTCCCTATCGCCGTCGACGAGGTCGTCTACGATCTGGCTCACCTAAGCGCGTTCTCTGCAGCGATCCCAGGCAAGGGTGTTGAGCATGGAACCGACTTAGGCGTGGTCGTTGTATTTTCGAACCACGTCTACACTGAGAGGACAAAGCACGGAGAGCTGCATCATGTCGTCGATCACCACGGAACGAAGCGGACATTCGACGCAGACCGTTATGAAATGTCCAAAACACTCGTCGGCGCGATCAAGGAGAGCATTTCTGGCAATAGCCTAACGCACGTCTCGAAAAGCTACGGTGGCTTGGATAATCTAGTCTTTGTTGAAACCGCAGACGGTCGCAAATGGGCAGTCGTTTACTGTCTCGTGCCCCTTGAAGACGGTTGCTCGGTGCGGATGGAAGTACTCTCGTGCCATCCTAAGGTGGTTGATCAGAAGTCGATCTCCCGCCGAAATCTGAGCTATTTTGCGCGGATGTGCCTATACCACAAAGTACGAACACCAAAAGCATAAGGCCCAGCTTTCGCCGGGCCTTGATGAATTGTCCATTACCGTGGTGTACGAGACCAAAGCTGTTTGGCCTTGGTTGACATGACAGCGACATTTAAGTCAGCCTGCCTAAACAAATAGATAAGTGGTGGGGCTGTCTAAGTCAAGGGCTTCGCCTTGACGGACCTATTATCCCAATTTGGATCGATAGGCTAAGGACACAGATAGGTTTCCGAATTCGGCTCTACAACCCACCCGCCTCCATACGTTCGAGATTCGACGGCCAGGTTGTTGAAAACGCGTTTTGAGCTGGTTCGGCAATTCACCGAGCCGTATCCGCTCTCGGTGCACATGCTGTAATCGCAAATCCGCTGCACACTCCACGCTCTTGCGCGACAGGCTTTGGGTCGGAGGCGCGTGGGAACTGCCGCGACCGATATGACGGACCCGCATAGAGAATAAAGCGGTTGTTTCCTGCACAAGCCGTTGCTGGTCGAAAACATCTTTGGCCGCCGGCACAGCCGCTCACTCGCTACAGCGCGACTGGGGGGCGCGCTCGCGAGTGGCTGTGCTGGCGCCGAACAACACCACTCGGCTGGACACGACCTCGCAGCGCCGTGAGCCCGCTTCAAACGGGACTGAGCGCTGGTTCGATCAACACGCGCGTTTCAGGATCATGTGAGCGTATCGCGATCGGATTGGGGGATGCAATTCTTGGCAGGGACCGAGAGCTCGGCTTGCTGCTTGCTGACCGTCAACTTTCGTAGTTGCAAAAAGAGGCCGGGATGACTTTCATCATCCCGGCCAGGTGGCTCACTGGGAGGAGGGGGCTTTTTTGGAGGATCAGGCTTTTTTGCGGTTCTTCTGTCGATAGACGTCGATCACGACGGCAGCGACGATGATCAGGCCCTTGACGATTTCCTGGTAGTAGGCGTCGACCCTGAGGAAGGTGAAGCCTGAAGTCATGACGCCGAGGATGATCGTGCCGATGACCGTGCCGGTGATGCGGCCGACGCCGCCGGTCAGCGATGTGCCGCCGATGACGGTCGCCGCGATCGCGTCGAGTTCATACATCACGCCCATGCCGGCCTGCGCCGTCTGAGCGCGAGCGGCGGTGACCACGCCGGCAAGGCCTGCCAACATGCCGGCAATGGCGTAGACCTTGATCAGATGCGCTTCGACGTTGATACCTGAGACGCGGGCTGCCTGAACGTTGGCGCCGATCGCGTAGGTGAATTTGCCGTAGCGGGTGTAGCGCAGCGCAATGTGGAAAATGACGGCGACGACCAGGAACACGACCACGGGCCAGATGCCGGTGCCGATGAAATTGAACTGCTCGGTGAGGCCCGAAACCGGTTGGCCCTTGGTGTACCATTTGGAGATGCCGCGCGCTGAGACCATCATGCCGAGCGTGGCGATGAAGGGCGGGATCTTGGTCCGGGCGATCAACTGTCCGTTGACGAGGCCCGCGAGCAGACCGACGCCGATGCCAAGCCCGATCGGCACGATGGCGGGAAGGTCCGTCAGTGACGGATAGAGCGCTCGCGGCCAGGTGGAGGCCTGCGCCACACTTGCCGAGAACATCGCGGTCATGCCGACGACGGAGCCGGAAGACAGATCGATGCCACCGGTGATGATGACCTGGGTCACGCCGACGGCGATAATGCCGATCACGGCAACCTGCAGGATCATGATCGTCAGGCGCTGCGGGTTTAAGAGGAAGCTCTGCCCGACGAAGATCCAGCCGAGGACTTCATAGACGAGCGCGATGCCGATCAGCACCAGGAAGATGCTGAATTCGGGCGGCATCCGGCGCTTGGCACCTGGAAGGGCCGAGCCGGTGCCTTGTGCGGCGACATTGGTTTCCATTGTTCGTTCCTCCCTATGGTCCGTTCGATTCGCGCTTAGCTGGCGGCGAGTTCCATGACCTTGATCTGGGTTGCTTCGGCGCGGTCGAGGATGCCTGTGACGCGTCCTTCATGCATGACCATGATGCGATCGCTCATGCCCAGCACCTCCGGCATTTCCGAAGAAATCATGATGACGGCGACACCGTTGCGGGCGAGTTCGGTGACGAGGCGGTGGATTTCCGCCTTGGCGCCGACGTCAATCCCTCGCGTCGGCTCATCGAGAATGAGAATGCGCGGGTTGGTCAGCAGCCAGCGGCCGATCAGCACCTTCTGCTGGTTGCCGCCCGAGAGGTTCTCGATGCGTTCCTGCAGATTGGGTGTCTTGACCCGAAGCTTTCGGCTCATCTCTTCGCAGGCGGCGGTGATGTCCTTCTCCGCGACAAAGCCGGCCTTGACGAAGCGGTCCTGCAGCACGGCGATCTGCATGTTTTCAAGCACGTCGAGGATTAACAGGCAGCCAGTGTCCTTGCGGTCTTCCGTCAGGAACGCCATGCGATTGCGAATTGCGGTATTGGGATTGTCGATCGACACCGTCTTGCCGTCGATGGCAATCGTGCCCGAGCTTGCAGGCGTCACGCCGAAGAGAGTTTCAGCCACATTCGAGCGGCCGGAGCCGACGAGGCCGGCGATCCCGAGGATCTCGCCGGCGCGCACGTCGAAGGAGACATCGCGGAATACGCCGTCGAGCGTCAGGTTCTTGACCGAAAGCATGACGTCGCCGATCGGTACTTCCTCTTTCGGGAACATCTGGGTGATCTCGCGGCCGACCATCATGCGGATGATGTCGTCGCGGGTGACGTCGCTCGAGGCATGCGTGCCGATGTACTTGCCGTCGCGGAACACCGAGAACTCGTCGGCGATCTCGAACAACTCGTTCATCTTGTGGGTGATGTAGACGATGCCGATGCCCTGCGAGCGGAGATCACGGATGATCTCGAAAAGATGCGCGACTTCGCGCTCCGTCAGGGCCGAGGTCGGTTCGTCCATTATAAGCACGTCGGATTCGTAGGAGACAGCCTTGGCGATCTCCACCATCTGGCGGTTGGCAACGGAGAGGTGACGGACCTCGATCTCGGGATCGAGCTTGATGTTCAGGCGGTCGAACAGCCGGGCGGTGATGCGGCGCATTTCGCCATGATCGACGAAGCCGAAACGGTTCTTCGGCTCGCGCCGGATCCAGATGTTCTCGGCGACTGTCATGAACGGCATCAGGTTCAGTTCCTGGTGGATCATGGCGATACCGTTTTCGAGCGCGTCGAGCGGCGACTTCAGCCTGATCTCGGCCCCTTTTAGGCGGACCTCGCCCTTGTCGGGCGTGTAGATCCCGGCAAGGATCTTCATCAGTGTCGATTTGCCGGCGCCGTTCTCGCCCATCAGCGCATGGACCGTGCCGCGCTTAAGCCGAAAAGACACGTCGTCGAGCGCGACCACTCCTGGAAATTCCTTGCGAATGCCTTCGACATTGAGAAGGTATTCGGCATTGGGTACGGCGCCGCTGGCGCGCACGGCGGCCATCGTTGTCGGACTGAGCGTCATGGTCATTGCCTCCCCGTCAATTCCGGCTTTCGCGGAAAAGTCCTCGCAGCTGGTGGGTCAACCAGCATTCTCTCCGCAGGCGCTAGTCTACAGGATCAGCGCAGCTGCCGCGGGACTGTTTTTGAATGAGAGCGCGGGGATAACCCGCGCTCTCGATGCAACGGATCAGTTCTTGGCCTGATAGCTGGCCATGTTGTCCTTGGTGACGAGTTCGAAGGGGATGTAGACCTTCTTCTCGATGGCTTCGCCCTTGGCGAGCTTGAGGGCCGCGTCGACCGAACCCTTGCCTTGACCGGCCGCGTTCTGGAACACGGTCACATCGAGGTCGCCTGCGGCCATTGCAGCAAGTGCGTCCTGGGTGGCATCGATGCCGCCGATAACGACGCTGTCCATCGAGCGGCCAGCGGCTTTGAGCGCTTGGATCGCGCCGATCGCCATTTCGTCGTTGTTGGAGATCACCGCGTCAAATTCCAGACCGGCAGAAAGCCAGTTGGTCACAAGGTCAGAGCCCTGCGTGCGCGACCAGTTGGCGGTCTGCTCTTCGACGATCTCGATGCCCTTGCAGGCTTCGGTCGCAAGCACGTCATGGATGTCCTTGGTGCGCATGCGGGCGGCCTGGTTAGACAGTTCGCCCATCATGACGACAGCCTTGCCCTTGCCACCGAGCATCTTGCAGATTTCCTGGGTCTGCAGCGTGCCGGATTCCTGCTCGTTCGAAGCGACGAAGGCCTGCTTTTCCGGCAGGGTGTCGACGTTGACCGGTTCGCGGTTGACGTAGACGAGTGGGATGCCGGCGTCCGCTGCGATCTTCGACATAGCCGCCGTTGCGTCGGTATCGACAGGGTTGACGATGATGGCGGTAACGCCGGCAGCGATGAAGTTCTGGATCTGGCTCTGCTGCTTCGAAACGTCGTTCTGCGCGTCTTCGATCTGCAGGTCGACGCCACTGAGCGTCTTTGCGTAGTCGGACATGCCGTTGCGCAGGACCGTCAGGAAGTTGTCGTCGAACTGCGCCATGGAGACGCCGATGGTTTCGGCATGCGCCGCCGTCGACATCATGACAGCCATGGCTGTACCCAGCAGGAACTTTTTCATTGTCTTTCTCCTCCACATTCGGTGCCCGGCCACACCTTCTCCAGCCGGAAACGCTGACCACATCGGGTTGCGTCGGTCCCTGATCGGAAGCGGTACTCCCGCTACGCTCCAATCAAAACGGAATAAAAGAACCAGTGATTTGTAATTACGGAATATGTATTCCATTTTATGCGGACGCCGTCAAGAGTGTCTTTCGGCGTCTCGCTTCGTTTTCCAGTGATCGATCGGTGCCGCTGGTCAGAGCCCGGCTTCGATGTAAGCCATGCTGGCCTTGAGGGCGCTGACGGGGTCGATAAGCCCGTGGACTTCATCGGCAAAAGGTTCGAACGAGAACGGACCGGCATAACCCGCCGCCAGCAGGCGCCTGATCTGACCGACATTGTCGAGGGTGTCATTCTGGTCGACCAGAACGCGGTGCGAGTCGCGCAGATCTGCGATCGCCACATTGTGGTCGGTAACCCCGGAAATATGAACGAGGCCGGTCATATCAGGGTAGATCGCCGGCTCGCCAGCGAGATGTTGGTGGAAGGTGTCATGGACAATACGGAATGTGCTTTCGCCGCAAACCGCCCCTATTGCGTCAACGGCTTCGGTCTTGGAACGAAGCGAGCAGATCTCGAAGCCGAGCGGTTCGACAAGCCCGGTGATGCCGGCGGCATCAAGCATCGGCTTCAATGCGGCAAGCGCTTGCTTCAGATTGGCCTGGCGCTCACCGTCAGCCTGGCCGCTACCGTCATTGACAGGCACAAGAACGAGCGCCTTTGCGCCGCAGTCCTTGGCATAGGAGATCAGGTGGGCGGCTTCGGCCGCACGGATTTCGTTCCATTCGTTGAAACGCTGCAGGGCGTTGATGGAGATGATCGTTACGCCATGTCGACCGGCAAGCGCTGCCACGTCTGCCGCGGGTGTTCCGTCCAGGATGGCGTTATCGCTGAGGTCGTTGCGAATCTCCACTGATGTCATGCCAAGCGTGCGGGCGAGGGCGAAGAATTGCTCGATTGGCAGGCCAGGCGTCGTCATGTGGTTGAGTGCGAAGGGCAGGGTGGTCATGGGAATGTCTCCTCCAAGGCGGGTTTGCGAGTAGCTATAAATGGAACGTTCATTCCATTTATAGCTACTCGCTCAGATCGCCAATGGCTAGGAGGACGCTCAAAGACGCCTCGTCAAAGCGCTTGCATTGCTGCAAGATTGTCATTGGTCAATGATGGAATTCAATCAATGGTCAGTCATTCCTTCGCGATCTCGATATCCCGGAGGCCGCGGTTGGCTTCGTGATCGGCTCGCGCTGGTCTCGAAAGCTGCACTCGTGCAACGGTCACCGCGCAAGTTCGGTTTGCATTTGACGCTGCAAGGTGGTTTTTGGCGCAATGTGCCGAGTTGGCTGGCAGAGTGAGAATGTGAACGTGCCCGACAATCCTACGCTAGCCGCGATGCAAGCCCGTCCATGGCACCCGAAATGGGGTGCAAGGCTCGGGGCGACGTATTTCGTACATAAGGCGTTTCCTTGGCTTGGCCACTATTTCGGCGAGGCGCCGCTTCACTCTACGCTTGCGCCCGGGCTCGATGGCATCCTGTCATGGGGTGGTCGCTTACCGGCAAAAACGGCAATGCGAATTGCGCGTTTGCGTCAACTCCCGCATTGGCATCTCGAGGACGGCTTCCTGCGCTCCGTCGGTCTCGGCAAAGATGGCAGCATCCCGATTTCGATTATCGTCGATGACAAGGCGCTGCCGGTCGATGCTGCTCGCGCCTCACGATTGGAATTGCTGATCCGCGATGCGGCTGGCGGCCGTGCGCATGATGTCGGTGCGCCGATCCGTGAGGCGCTGGTCGCGCATAGGCTGTCGAAATACAACAATCTCCCTCACACCGAGCCCCGGTTCGATCACTCGACACGGCGAAGGCTCCTGCTGGTCGATCAGGTATTTGGTGATGTTTCCGTCGAGAAGGCGCTGGGTACGGCTTCTGCCTTTGACAGAATGTTGGACGATGCGATTGGAAGCGGTGCCCAGGTCATCGTTCGAACGCATCCAGACGTGATCGCCGGTCACCGCAAGGGTTATATGACCGAACGGGCATCGAAGTTGCCGGGCGTGACGCTCATGGCCGACAAAGTCTCTGCCGCAGCAATCCTTGCGGTCGTTGACGAAGTCTGGACCGTTTCTAGTCAAATGGGCTTCGATGCGCTTCTACGAGGTCTTCCCGTACGTTGTTATGCAACGCCGTTTTATGGGGGGTGGGGGCTGACAGAAGACCGCGTGGAGGATCGAGCGCAAGTGGCCCATGCGCGGCGGGCAACCGCACGCCCCACAGTCGATCAGCTAACGTTCGCTGCTTTCAGCCTTTACCCCGTCTATCGCCATCCAAAGACCTGGCAAGTGCTGGAGCCGCTCCAGGCGATTGATTGCTTGGTCGAAGAAATCAGCACAACGAGGCGGGCTGGCTGATTTTTTGATGGCCCAGATTTTTTAATCAGCGGGTCCACGGTTCAATCCCGTGATCACCCACCCAGTATCTCTTTGAAAAACGCTGACTAAACTCCAATTTCCTGCTCTCCTAAAAGTTGCTAGTTTCCAACAATTGGAAACGGTTTCCAATTCACGTTCTTTGTTCCGGAAAGCAGCCGGTTCAATCTCGCTCCAGCGGGTCTCCATCAGCTTGATTGCATCCTTCGCCAATTGCCGCAGCGCGACCTCTCGGCGGAATAGTCGTTGCTCGAGAATATCGTCCGCGTCCAGGCCTGGTGGAAGGGGCCAGACCGCAAGCCCGGCTTCTCGCGCCCGCAGCAGATACGTCGAAACCGACGTCTTGCTCAACTTCAGCCGTTCAGAAACGGCGCGTATCGACAATCCCTGCTCGAACGTCAGCCGCAGGATCGATCGGATATCCTTCACGTCGGTATGTCTCGCTTGCTTCCGTCTGGGCATCATGTCCTCGCTCAAAACACGAGGGCAAAATGCCAGATCGGCGCTTACGAAAATCGATCTAAATCCGTCGCTATGCCTGTCCGCGACTTACTGAAATCGCTGTCCCGTACTTACTGAAATCTGTGTCCGCGACTTACTGAAATCCTTGTCCCAGACTTTGTGAAACCCGCAGCGCGCCCCGGAAGACCGGCGGCCGCAGCACCTGAGGAAGATTCAAACGGCACTATGGAGGTGCGGACGACTTCTTGGACTGCTTATGCTGCAATTCCGAGGTTCCGGCGGTATTCCGCGGGGCTAAGGCCACCGAGTGAGATTTTTATGCGATGCTGGTTGTACCACCGGATATAGGAATCTACTTGCTGCATGAAGTCGTCAAGCGTCGTATTGATCCAGTCGCGATGGTAGTACATCTCGTTTTTTAGCCGTCCAAAGAAGCCCTCGCAGGCTGAGTTATCCGGTGAGCACCCTTTGCGTGACATGGAGCGGGCCAGCTGAGCATTGTGTATGCGCGACAGCCAGCCAGGCCAGCGATAATGGGCACCGCGGTCAGAGTGCACAACCGGACGCTCGGAAACGCTGATCGTTTCGATTGCGGCATCGAGCATGGTGTTCACGAGTTCTGCGTCTGGACGTGTGCTCACGTACCAACTGACAACAAGCCCGTCGAAGCAGTCGATAATAGGCGACAGATACACTTTCCCCGCCGGCAACTGGAACTCCGTGATATCGGTAAGCCACTTCTCGTTTGGCCTTGCAGCGTGGAAATCACGATTGACCAAATTTTCTGGTGCAGCGTCTAGTTCCCCTTGGTACGACGTGTACCGACGCCGCTTCACGGTGGCGGCGACGAGCTGCTCCTGCTTCATCAGGCGGCGTACGACCTTTTCGGAAACCTGCTCTCCTCTCCTGGTCAGGGCCGCATGAATGCGTCTGTAGCCGTAACAGTTACGATTGGCTTCGAAGAGAGACACAATGGTTTGGCGAAGCTCGGCGTATTGGTCATCAAGACAAAGCAGAGACCGATGATAAAAATAGGAGCTGCGGGCGAACTCAAGCCGCGTGAGGAGTTCTGGTAACGCATAGATCTGTCTCAGGGCATCAACCAGCAGGGTCTTTTCCCGGTTTGCCAGGAGCCGCACGTCGATGCCCAGATCTTTTTTTATGAGTTCGTTAGCCTTCTTCAGCAGGTCGTGTTCGAGTTGAAGGCGCTGCACATCTCTACGTAGCGCCTCGAGTTCACGCTCGAGTTCGTCTCGGCTGGCTGTCGGTGGTAATTCGCGACGGCGTGTCATGGATGCAGGGACCTCACGACCAAGTTTCTGGTTCTTCCAGTCGTACAACGTCTGCCGGCTCACGCCTACCTTCTGAGCCAGCGAGCGGGCACTCTCACGCCGAGAGCACAAATCGATCACGGCCGTTCGCTTCTGTTGCTCCGATCTCGGAGTAGCGGTTGCGTTGCTGCTGAGAACTCGGCGCCTGCCATCGGGTTCATATTCGTCGATCCAAGCCGAGAGCTTTCCACGGCAAGGGTAACCAAGCGCCTTGATGGTCCATGCTATGCAACGGCCGTGGCTCAGATAGTGCTCGACGGCAATCCGCTTCTGCTCATCCGAATACCGTCGTTTGGTGCGAACATAACCTGCCGACAAGCCGGGACCGCGTTCGTACTCGCGGCACCATTGCTTGAGAGCATTCTTCGTCGGATAGCCCAACTGACGGATCGTGGCCTTCACGCGTCTACCAAGCTTGATGTAGAGCTGCACGGCTCTCATGCGGTCTTCGTACGAATACATGAACTATCTCCTGTTAGTCCAAGAATTCGTCCGCACCTCCTATTTGGGGAGTATTGCTGCGGTACTGACAGGTCGCGCAGATTGCTGGCTCTGTCGGTCATCTATGAGGGCGGTTCCCGGGGACAAGCCGCCTCGATTGAAGGGGTTGGTCGTCAGATTATCCGGGACTGGGTTGAGCGTTTCAATTTGCATGGTCCTGACGGTCTGAAAACCGGCAAGGCGACGGGCCTGGAGCCATTGCTCAAAGATGAGCAGCGCACGTCCCTTGCCGAGGCGGTAGAGAAAGGTCCTGTTCCCTATCTCGATGGCGTCGTGCGCTGGCGGCTGGCCGATCTGGTGCAATGGCGTTGGCAGGAGCACCGTATCTCCGTCAGCCGCCAGACATTGGGACGCGAGTTGACTGCCATGGGCTACCGCAAGCTTTCGGCGCGGCCGAAACATCATGCGCAGGACCCGCAAGCGATTGAGGAATTTAAAAAAACTTCCCAGCCGCAGTGGCAGAAATCGCTGCCGGAGCCGCCAGAGGCAAGCGAATAGAAATCTGGTTCCAGGACGAGGCCCGTATCGGTCAGAAGAACAAGATCACGCGCCGCTGGGCCAAACGCGGGACACGGCCCTCAGCCCCACACGACCAGCGCACAAGGTCGGCCTATCTCTTCGGGGCCATCTGCCCAAAGCTTGGCAAAGCAGCCGCTCTCGTCATGCCGTGGTGCGACACCTATGCCATGAACCAGCATCTGACGGAAATCGCCCGCCATGTCGCCCACGACGCCCACGCCATCCTCATCCTGGATCAGGCGGGCTGGCACATGTCCAACAAGCTCGCCGTCCCTGAAAATATCACCATCCTGCCGCTGCCGCCGAAGTGACCCGAACTCAACCCGTTCGAAAACCTCTGGCTCTTCATGCGCGAGAACTGGCTCTCCAATCGCGTCTTTAAGTCCTACGAAGACATCGTTGGCCACTGCTGCGATGCCTGGCGAAAGCTTCAACGCCAGCCTTCGCGCATCATGTCAATCGGTCATAGAAAATGAGCGCATGAGTTCTAATCATTGAGCGCTGGTATTAGCCGACAGGTTGAGGCTGGTCGATCGTTTCCGAAGGATTGGGTGGGCTCCAAAGCGCTTTGTGTATTACCAAAATCTCCGCGATGTGAAGCATATCAGGACGCAGAAGAAGCCGTTTTCCGTGGAGATAGAGGCGGTTCCAGCCAGTATTCGCCCCATCGTCTGCTTTGATGTGTATGAACGTCTTGGGGAAAACGGCAGCGGCCACATTCCCATGGAAACAGACGCTATGGTCTCACTGTTGAACGCATGCGTCTCTTCATCCGATCAAACCGTGTCGGCGGTCATCTCTTCATGTTTAGTGATGCGCTACGTCACCTACGCAAAAGTCTTGATAGCAACGACCTCGGCTCGGTCTTCTTGATGAACATAAAAGCCGTGTGCCCTGTGTTGCTCGTGAGCGAGCTCGCCGGAACTGCGGCATGGGCTAGGTCTTCCTCGTCAAGGTGTTTACGCAGGTCTATCTGATCGAAGCCATCAAAAAGGCGAAGGCAACGGTCTTCGAAGTCCTTCTGGCCGAAGGCGCGAAGGTGGTCGAACTGCTTGAAAACTCGCTCGCGCTCCGAGGTTGCCATGTTTGGGTCCATGTCTTCCCGGTACCAACCTGTTTCAATCGGAACTTGGAATAGATGGAAACCGCCGGGTGCGATGGCGCGGTTCATATCAGTTATGATCTTATCGATCGATCCAGGCACGTGCTCAAGCACGTGTGAGTGGACCATTCCATAAACACTGTTTGGCGCCATGTAGTCGAGCGGTCGGCTTAAGTCGACCTTACGCACAGGGGTCTTCATCCATGCGTATTCTTCCGGTGCGAAATCGGCTGGGGCATAGGCGCCACTATAACGCGCTTGCAGAAGGTCGCAGACCCCTAGATCGGGCGCAAAATGATAAACCGGCATCGGTTTCTTGCTTGGCGGGGGTGCTAATTTCCGGATTGCAAGCGCCAGCATTCGCCCGCGTTCCTTGGAACCGCACCCGACGCATCGCGCGTTCAGGCGTCCATTATACACACCGAATTGTCTGCTGCCGCAAATAGGGCACTTTGCCATTTCTTCCCTCGCTGGTAGAAGCGCAAAATATCTGCACACTCAACGGCTGACAGTCAAGACCGCTCCCGCATCGCGACCGCGACGAGCAGATTCGCCAGAGCCACGGCGGTTCCGTATCTAATCACCTTCATCCGAGGCCAGCGCGCGCCATCCCAATCATACCCCATCTGCCCGCTCCAACGGTTGGGACTAAGCCGACTGGGTTTGCGGAAGGGAATGTCGTCCAGGGTCCCAGCCGGTCAGCGTGTGCCACAAGTTGTTCGCTGAGTGCTCTGGCTTGAAGTGCGGTCAGTCCAAACTGCAGCGCTGAGACGCCATCCAGATCGGGGGGCACACTGAATTCGGGGCGAAGGAAAATGTCTGAGGTCTGGTTCATAAGCGTCGCAGTCTTCCAGCCAACGATCGGCGCCGCCTTCACACCGCCTCGGCCGTCCTTGTTCCAACCATTCATGTTGATGCCTGCCCTCCGCTTTGGGACGGCAGATTAGCCCAAAACAATGACAAGTTGTCGATGGTCGAATACGATACTTCAATCAAGGCGTACCGGCCTTAAGTCGGCTACCCGCCAAGACGCACTAGTTCCGGCGCTGCCTGACGTTCGATGTCCCTAGCAGACGGTCGACGTCTCTTTCGATCTCGGCGCAGATAACCTCCAAATCGTAGAGATCACCGGGGTCATAGCGGTGTGCGACGCTCAACTGATCTCGGGCTATCCAGGCAACCGCATACTCTTCAGACAATGCGCGAAAGACCGGGCTCTGTTGCGCGTCAATCAACGCGCGCAACGTTGGAAGCCTCATTTTCAAGCGGGATCGACCGATCTTTTCAAGGTCCATAACGGTCTCTCCTGACCCGACCTGACTTTGCCGCACATTCAACTATCGCATGCTTCCCTGAAAACTAAAGAGGTTGAGACCATGTCGCGACGCATCAACACGGCGGGGCTTGCGCGAAGTGATTGCTCGCGCTTGCTGCCAGCTGCGAAAAATGCAAGATTGCCGCGTCTGTGAATTCGAACGCTCAGACGGGGCCTCTTCTCTTGCTTTGCAGGAGTGGAGGCCTTTTCGCTTCATAAAGCGCCTTCGTCGCGACTGCGACCAGTAACCCTCCCAAGCCCCGGCGGTTCCAAATCTCGCCCGACTCCTCCCATGCCGGTCTAAATCTGGGTCGGATCCTCAATGCCGTTGTCATAACGTACGCGTACTCTAAGCGCCACCACGGTCGCGGTCGATGATCTGGACTTGAGCGTTCTGCCGCAACCAAGCTTCTGCCGTCGCTGGTTTGCGGTCCGGCAGCAGGCTGACCGGCCGCCGACGTTCCAGATCATGCACGATCGAGCCGTAGCGATGATTGCGACGACACGCCCAATCATCAATGCCATTCACGGAGGCTGGAGCCGAGGGCGGAAGTCCGCGCCTGCGGATGACGCGCAGAAGACTGTCGTTGCCGACTGGAAGCATAAGCCGCCGGGCAAAACGCGCAGCCGGGCGTCCACCAAGTGCCAGAGCCAGATGGTGGACGAGATGCTCGAGGCGCCCGGTTCGTCTGGCATAGGGGCGGCACATCGCCGAACCGCTCTGTGAATATCGGTTTTCTGCAGAGTACGGCATCACAAGTGAATCTCTGAGTGCGCACGAGAAGCCTGACGCGTTTCATTTCTGCTGATGTTCGTCAAAATCTCCACCGGGATTTTGCTCGTGACGTGCCTTGCGCTCGATCCGGTGCCCTCGATCGCGACTTTCAGCTGCGGAGTAAAAGTCGCCACAGTAGGTAGGTAAAAGTAAACTGACTTGTAATAAGATTCGCTCGGTGAGCATAGTGGCCAAATGGTGCTTTATTTGGTCACGGTAAAAAGTTTGCAAGAGTATTGCGGCTAAGGGGTTTTCTGTAATTTTTGAGAGGTGGTGACAGTTAGAGATGTTGACGGGTGCCTGATATACCTTTTGTTTCGAAGTTCAGGATCATCTAGCTCGGTCGTCAGATGTTCTCCGGCGTGAACAGATCAAACGGCAGGAAGGTCTGCCCAGGTGCACCTGTTGGCCCCTTGTCGATCGCCTGTATCATCAGGCTGATCGTCTCTCGGGCAAGGGCTGCGGTCGGCGTCGAGATCGCGAGTGTCACGACATCGTCGGCGAGAGCGGCTCGCGATTCCGGGGTCAACTCATTGACGACGGCGATCAGCTTGCCTTCGAGCTTTTCCTCGCGGATCGCCGAGATTGCGCCTTCCATGCCGCCGCCACAGACGTAGAAGCCGATCAGATCCGGGTGGCGTTGCAATAGATTGAGCGTCGCTTCGTGGGTGATTTCGGCCGTATCGAGATTGACCATCGTGTCGAGCACTTCGAAGTCAGGGGCGTGCTCGCGGAAATAGGACCGGAAGCCGATTTCGCGCAGTTCGTGGCCGAGAAACCGATGGCTGCCGACGAATGCCGCGACCTTGCCGGGCCGCTTCGCTGCCTTGGCAATCATCCAGGCGGCAGTCCTGCCGACCTTGTGATTGTTCAGGCCGACATAACCTTCACGCACGCCGGCGGCAAAATCGGAAAGCAGCGAGAAGACCGGGATCCCGCGCGCCTTCAACTCTTCGACGACGGCAGTCACGGCAGGATAATCCGGTGCAACAAGCGCAATTGCCTGATTGCGGGCGGCCATTGCTCGCAGTTTCTCGGTGATTCCAGTGGGCGTTGAGTTGGCGACGAATTCCACCTGTGGCAACGCGCGGACGGTTGAAAGCGCGAGGGCTGCGTTCTCCATTTCCTTGGCGACAATCTGATAAAAGGCCTGCTGCGGCTTCTGCAGCAGGAAGCCGAGACGGTACTGCGGGAGATCCTCGAAGACCCGCTGACGCAGCAGGCCGACCGCGTGATAGCCGATGCCCTTGGCGGCGTCATAGACCCGGCGCGCCGTCTCTTCGCGCACGGGATGCCGGCCATTGAGAACGCGGTCCACGGTGGCGACGCTGACGCCTGCAGCGCGGGCGAGATCGGCGATCGTAGGTCTGTTGCTCATAGGCCGCCCCTGAAATGATTACATCATTCATGAAATGCGAGGTTTGATGGTATTTGAGAGAATATATCATCACTGCATTGAGAACTTGCAAAAGTCAACTATCGTCAGTTCCAAGAGACAAGAAATGGCCGGCGGCGTGCGGTCGATTACTGGAGGATGAACGGATGGTGATGGTTCCGACAAAGCGTGATTACAGCCTGCTTGGGGGCGACGCCCAGGCAGCAGTCGCCAACGGGCTGTCCGCTGCCGAGTGGTACCACACCGAGATCCCGCGCAAGCAGATGAAGGAACTGATGAAGCGCGAGGATGGTCCAGCCATTCGCGATACCGCCATCTGGTTCGGCAGTCTCATCATCTTCGGCGGCCTCGGCGTCTACTTCTGGGGAACCTGGTGGGCCGTTCCCTTCTTTCTCGCCTACGGCGTCCTCTATGGCTCGGCGTCCGACAGTCGCTGGCACGAATGTGGTCATGGCACGGCGTTCAAGACGATGTGGATGAACGACGTCGTCTACCAGGTCGCCTGTTTCATGATCATGCGCAACCCGGTGACCTGGCGCTGGAGCCATACCCGGCATCACACCGACACTGTTATCGTCGGCCGGGACCCTGAAATTGCCGTCATGCGCCCACCGGATCTGCTTCGGCTGGTGCTGAACTTCTTCGGCATTCTCGATGTCTGGCATGCCGTGGTCGACATGGTCCGCAACGCATTCGGCGTCATCAGTGCCGCCGAGAAGACTTTCATCCCGGAAATGGAGCAGCCGAAGGCAATCCGCGTCGCGCGCATCTGGTTTGCGATCTATCTCGCCACGATCGGCCTGTCCTTATACCTCGGCTCGATCCTGCCCTTGATGCTGATTGGCCTGCCGCGCCTCTACGGCGCCTGGCATCACGTGCTGACGGGCCTGCTGCAGCATGGCGGGCTTGCCGACAACGTCACGGACCACCGGCTGAACAGCCGCACCGTCTACATGAACCCGATCAGCCGCTTCATCTACTGGAACATGAACTACCACGTCGAACATCACATGTTCCCGATGGTGCCCTATCACGCGCTGCCGCGGCTGCACGCAATGATCAAACATGACCTGCCGGAGCCGAACCCATCCATGCTCCACGGCTATCGCGAGATGATCCCGGCCTTCCTGCGTCAACTGCGGAATGAAGACTATTTCTTAAAGCGCGAACTGCCGCCGACGGCAAAACCCTACCGGGAAGAGTTTCACGGCGATGCGCTTGTGCATGCCGCCGAATAGTCATTCCCCTCAACAAACAACATCTGGAGGAAAACTCATGAGTGCCAATTGGATCGAGGTCTGCGCGGCCGATGAGATCGACGAGGAGGATGTCATCCGCTTCGACCATGAGGGACGCACCTTTGCGGTCTACCGCAGCCCCGACGACGAATACTTTGCGACCGACGGTCTCTGCACCCACGAGCATATCCACCTCGCTGACGGCTTGGTGATGGACGACATCATCGAATGTCCGAAGCACAATGGCCGCTTCAACTACAAGACTGGCCAGGCCAAGGGCGCGCCCGTCTGCGTTAACCTGAAGACCTATCCGGTCAAGGTCGAGGCTGGCAGCGTTTTCATCGCGCTCGCTTGAGCGGGCGTTGATGGCAGCCGACATGAAAATTGGGAGAGGCACATGAACACGCCGCACATGAATGGGCCCATGAACAGAATTGTCATCGTCGGCGCTGGCGAGTGTGGGGCTCGGGCGGCGCTCGGCCTTCGGGAAAAGGGCTACGAGGGCGAGATCACGCTCATCGGTGCCGAACCGCATCTACCGTACGAGCGGCCGCCGCTCTCAAAGGAGGGCCTGGTTGAGCAGAAGGGTCCGAAACATGTCGCCGATGCCGACCGCTATCGGTCCGAGGGGATCAAGGTGCTCACCGATGCGCCAGTGGAGGGTATCGATCGCGCTGCCAAGACGGTGCGAATGGCCGATGGGCGGGAACTTTCCTATGACCGGCTGCTACTTGCGACCGGTGCAAGCCCCAGGCATTTTCCAGGTCAGCCGCAGGCAACGCCATTGATCCGGGTTCTCCGCACGCATGCCGATGCCGAAGCCATCCGTTTGCATCTTGCGCCTGGGAAGGTGATCGCCATCATCGGTGGCGGGTTTATCGGTCTGGAACTTGCGGCGACCGCCCGCAAACTCGGCGCGGATGTTGTTATTCTCGAGGGGCTGCCACGCGTGCTGTCCCGCGGCGTGCCGGAAGAAATCGCCGCTGTCGTTGCCAAAAGACATAGGCTGGAAGGCGTCGATATCTGCTGCAACGTGAGGATCGTCGGCATCGAGGCGGGCGAGGAGCGGGCGCATATTCAGCTGGGCGATGGCGACAGCCTTGTCGCCGACCTGGTCGTTGTCGGCATTGGCGCCGTGCCGAATACGGCCCTGGCCGAGGCTGCAGGCCTTGTCGTTGACAATGGCATTGCCGTCGACGAGACGCTTTGCACCGCCGACCCCAACATATTTGCAGCGGGCGATTGCTGCTCCTTTCCGCTTGGACATTATGGCGGCCGGCGCATACGGCTTGAGGCCTGGCGCAACGCGCAGGATCAGGGAACGCTCGCCGCGGCCAATCTTTTGGGAGCAGCCGAGCCGATCGACAGCGTGCCGTGGTTCTGGTCCGATCAATACGACCTCACCCTGCAGATTGCAGGGCTTGCCGAAGGGGCTGTGGCGACGGTGCGGCGCGACCTTGGCGATGGTGCCTTCATTCTCTTCCATCTTGACGCCAGCGGCCGGCTGATCAGTGCCAGCGGCATCGGCAAAGGAAACGCCGTTGCGCGCGACATTCGCCTTGCCGAGATGCTGATTGCTGCCGGCAAGCGGCCAAGTCCGCAGGCGCTGGGCTCAACCGAAACCAAGCTGAAGGCGCTGCTCGCCGCCTGAAGCGGGTTGCATTTCCTCATTCATAACAAAAACCGATATCCGGAGATCCCGATGCGAAACCGCCGCCCTACTGTTGCCGACCTCCTGTCGATCAAGGGCAAGAGACAATTGACGATGCTGCGGGTGGAAACGCTTGAGGAGGCCGAGGCGGCCGAAATGGCCGGGATCGACCTGGTCTCCGTGCCGCCGGCCCTGCTCGGTCCGGAGTTTCGCGAAGTCGCGCCCACCTGCTTTGCCTTTCCTGGCCTCGAATACGGCGACCTTGTTACTGCCGATGAATACATCCGCGCCGCGTTCAAGGCGCTGAAGGCGGGAGGAGATGCCGTCTATTGCGCGGCAAGCCTTTCTACCGTTCGCCACATGCGCGACGAGGGCATTCCGGTCTGCGGCCATGTCGGCCTCATTCCCTCCAAGGCCACCTGGACCGGTGGGTTTCGAGCGGTCGGCAAGACGGCGGCAAGTGCGCTCGAAATCTGGCGGCAGGTCAAGGCACTGGAAGAGGCGGGCGCCTTTGCCGCCGAGATTGAAGTGGTGCCGGGCGAGGTCGCAGCGGCCATCAGCGCCAAGACGTCGATGCTGATGCTGTCTATGGGCGCGGGTACGGGCTGCGACGCGCAATACCTCTTCAGTGATGATGTGCTTGGCGCCAACCGTGGCCATGTTCCTCGCCACGCCAAGATCTACCGCAACTTTGCCGTCGAATATGAGCGGCTGCAACGCGAACGTATTGCCGCTTACTCGGAGTTTGCAGAAGACGTGCGTTCCGGTGTCTATCCAGAGAAGAGCCATCTCGTCGGGATCGACAAGGCAGAACTGAACTCCTTCTTGTCGGATATGGAGCGGGCGTAGGCCGGGAAGCTTTGCCTCGCCTTGCCTTGCGCGGTCCGGTTGGTGTATTCAGCCTGTCTGTTTATCTCCCACCTGCAGCACCGGATCTCCACTTGAA
Organism: Ensifer sp. GW821-FHT05G01; assembly: GCF_059419585.1. Classification (NCBI taxonomy): domain Bacteria; kingdom Pseudomonadati; phylum Pseudomonadota; class Alphaproteobacteria; order Hyphomicrobiales; family Rhizobiaceae; genus Ensifer; species Ensifer sp. GW821-FHT05G01. The sequence continues at coordinate 632,511 of NZ_JBWKSC010000002.1, forward strand.
CGCGTTCGTCCAGGGTACCCTGACTTTTCTCGCCATTCTCGCAGTTATCTATGCCGCCACGGTGCTCGTCTATTTTGCGCTCGGCTACGGCATCACTTGGCTGAACGACCGCAACCCGGAGCGTCGTATCCAGAAGGAGCGGCGAGGCGAGAAGAGAAAAGCGGTCGAGATCCGCCAGAGCATGGCGTCCATCCTGGTGACCTGTACGTCCGTCGCGATCGGTGTCTTTGTCCAATACCAAGGGTGGACCCTGTTTGCACCCTGGGACTTCAGTTGGTGGACGGCTGTGCCGCTTTTCCTGCTCTGCATGGTGCTGTTCGACGCGTGGTTCTATTTTGCCCATCGGCTGCTGCACACCAAGCTGTTCTACAAATATCATCTTCTGCACCACCGCAGCGTGGCTCCGACCGTGTGGAGCAACGATTCGATCGGTCTGGTCGACACCGCCCTGTCGCAAGGCTACTACGCCGTCATCACCTTCGTGGTGCCATTTCCGCCGCTGATTCTGCTGGCGCACCGGTTGTTCGACCAGATCAATGGCACGTTCGGGCATGCGGGCTTTGAATATTTTGCTTCGCCGACGGCGCGCTACCCCTGGCCGCTGCTCTGCACCACCTATCACGACCAGCACCACGCCGAGTTCAAATACAACTATGCCAACTACTTCTCCTTCTGGGATCGCGTTCTCGGCACGATCTCGCCGGTCTATGATCGGCGTGTCGAGGTATTTGAAGGAGAGGCACCGGCCATCAGTCTCAAGCGACCGTCGCAATCTGCCCCAGCACAAGAAGCAGCAGCAACGTCCGATCGGTAATCCGCGGGACTCGTCCGCAACGCCATTTTCTCTGATATTCGAGATCGTTAGGTGAATTTTCCCGCTCAGGAAACAACCTCAGATCACCGTGCCTCGTCGTCTCCGCTAGCTGCCGCTAGGTTTCATGCAACCTACCGCCTCTATTCCACCGGAGAGACCCATGAAGAAACTGCTGATCGCGGGCGCTGCGTTTGTCGCGCTCCTGAGCGGACCGGCCTTCGCCGATGCGCCGACGACCCTTCTCAATGCCTCCTACGATATCGCCCGGGAGATCTTTGCGGCCGAGAACGAAGCCTTCATCAAGGCGCATCCGGGGATCACGGTCGACCAGTCGCATGCCGGCACCTCGAAGCAGGCGCGTGCCATCGTCGAAGGTCTTGAGGCTGACGTCGTCACCTTCAACCAGGTCACCGACATCGACTTCCTGGCAAAGAACGGTTTCGTCGCCGAGGGTTGGCAGAAGGAGTTTCCGAACAACGCTTCTCCCTTCTATTCTTTCCCGTCCTTCCTGGTGCGTGCCGGCAACCCGAAGGGCATCAAGGACTGGGGTGATCTCGCCCGTGACGACGTGAAGGTGATCTTCCCGAACCCGAAGACATCGGGCAATGCCCGCTACACCTATCTGGCGGCAACGGCCTATGCCAAGGAAGCCTTCAAGGATGATCCGGCCAAGGTCACCGAATTCGTCAAAAAGGTCTTCGACAACGTTCCGGTCTTCGACACCGGTGGCCGTGCGGCAACCACGACCTTCGTTGAGCGCGAAATCGGCGACGTGATCATCACCTTCGAAGCGGAAACCCGCTCGATCGCCAAGCAGTACGGTACCGACAAGTTCGAAAGTGTCGTGCCGTCGGTCAGCCTGCTTGCCGAATTCCCGGTCGCCGTCGTCGACAAGGTTGCGGAAAAGCGTGGCTCTCGCGACCTCGCCAAGTCCTACCTCGATTTCCTCTACACCGAAGAGGGCCAGAAGATCGCGGCTGAATACGGTCACCGCGTCCACAACGAGAAAGTCGCGGCCCAGTTCAAGGACCAGTTTCCGGAGATCCGCCTGGTAAAGGTCGAAGACGTCTTCGGTGGCTGGGGTAAGATCAAGGACGAACACTTCGCCGCCGGTGCCGCTCTCGACCAGATCTACGGCAATCGCTAACAGGCGATAACAGGCCCAACCTTTCGCCCGGCGAGTTCTGCTCGCCGGGTTCTGCCGTGAATGAATGACATGCCGCCGTGGAGGCGATCACTTGAAACGCAATGTTCTGCCCGGACTTCCTCTGTCGCTGGGCATCACCCTCTTTTATGTCGGGCTGATCGTCGTGCTGCCCTTGGCGGCTCTGGTTTTCATGGCGGCCAGCCTCGGACCCGCCGAATATTGGGCGATTGTGTCGTCGCCGCGCGCCGTCGCGAGCTATCGCGTCACCGTGCTTTCGGCCCTCGTCGCCACCGCATTCAATCTCGTCTTCGGTCTGGCGCTTGCCTGGGTTCTTGTTCGCTACCGCTTTCCGGGAAGGCGCATTGTCGACGCGATCGTCGATCTGCCCTTTGCCCTGCCGACGGCCGTTGCCGGCATCGCCTTGACGACGCTCTTTGCGTCGAACGGCTGGTTCGGCGCGCTGCTTGCGCCTCTCGGCATCAAGGTGGCCTACACGCCGCTCGGCATCATGGTCGCCATGTGCTTCACCAGCCTGCCCTTCATCGTCCGTACGGTACAGCCAGTGCTTGAAGACCTCGATCCTGCACTGGAGGAGGCCGCGCAATCTCTCGGCGGATCGGACAGCGCGATCTTCGTGCGCGTCATTCTGCCCTTGCTGATGCCGGCTTTGCTTGCGGGCCTGTCACTTTCCTTCGCCCGGTCGCTGGGCGAATTCGGCGCGATCATCTTCATCGCCGGCAACCAGCCGATGGAAACCGAAATCACCGCATTGCTCGCCTTCATCCGGCTTGAGGAATACGACTATCAGGCAGCTGCCGCGATCGCCTCGGTGCTTTTGATCACCGCCTTCCTGATGCTGGCCGCCACCAATCTCCTGCAGGCGCGTGCTTTGCGCTACACCGCGAGGTCTTGAGGATGACGCTGACCAGACGCAAACCGCCGCGCGTTGGCGACGGGCCGATCATCCGCCGCGTGCTGATCGGCACGACGCTGTTCTTCGGCGCCATTTTGGTGTTAGCACCACTGATCGTGATCGCGGTCGAAGCTTTCAGCCAAGGGTTGAAGGCCTATGGTGCCACCATCGCCCATCCTGATACGCGTCACGCCATTTTCATGACGGTCGCGACGGCCTTGATCGCCGTTCCCGTCAACACCGCCTTTGGTCTTGCTGCCGCCTGGGCGATCACCAAGTTCGACTTCTGGGGAAGACGTGCACTCCTTGTCGTCATCGAGATCCCGTTCTCGATCTCGCCGATTGTCGCGGGTGTCGCCTATCTCTTCGTCTACGGTCTGCAGGGCCTGTTCGGTCCGTTGCTTGAGGCTGCCGACATCAAGATCCTGTTTGCCTTGCCGGGCATCGTCCTTGCCTCGATGTTCGTAACGGCACCGTTTGTCGCCCGCGAGCTCATTCCGCTGATGCAGGCTCAGGGCAGGGACCTGGAAGAGGCGGCAACCTCGCTTGGAGCTTCGGGCTGGCGCACGTTCTTTTCCGTGACGCTTCCCAATGTGAAATGGGCGCTGCTATACGGCGTCGTTCTCTGCAATGCCCGCGTCATGGGTGAATTCGGCGCCGTCTCCGTGGTCTCCGGCAACATCCGCGGACAGACCAACACGCTGCCGCTCCATATCGAGTTGCTCTATCACGATTACCAGGCGGCCGGTGCCTTTGCCGCCGCCTCGATCCTCGCGACGCTTGCCGTCGTCACCATCATTGCCAAGGTCGCGCTCGAGCGCCGCGGCGCCGGCCGCCGGCCGGCGCTTGCCGCTGCCGCCAAGGAACAGAACGCAGGAATCCGCCCATGAAAATCCGTCTCGACCAGGTCGTCAAAACCTTCGATACGTTCCGCGCCGTGCACGGCGTCTCGCTCGACATCGAGAGCGGACAGCTGGTGGCGCTTCTTGGCCCTTCCGGCTCTGGAAAGACAACGATCCTGCGTATGGTCGCCGGTCTCGAATACGCTGATGGCGGCCACATCTACTTCGGTGATCAGGATGCGACCGACATCCCGGTGCGCGACCGCGGCGTCGGCTTCGTGTTTCAGCACTATGCGCTCTTTCCCCATATGACGGTCGCCGAAAACATCGCCTTCGGCATGAAGGTCTCCAAGACCAGGCGCAGCAAGTCGGAAGTCGCCACGCGTGTTTTGGAACTCCTACGGTTGGTCAGGCTCGAGGGCCTCGGAGACCGTTTCCCCGGCCAGATTTCCGGCGGCCAACGTCAGCGCGTGGCGCTCGCCCGCGCACTCGCCGTCGATCCAAAGGTGCTGCTTCTCGACGAACCCTTCGGTGCACTTGATGCCAATGTTCGCCGCGATCTCCGCCGCTGGTTGCGAGAGATCCACGACGAACTCGGCATCACGACCCTCTTCGTGACGCACGATCAGGAGGAGGCGCTGGACCTCGCCGACCAAGTGGTCATCCTCAACGAAGGGAAGATCGTCCAGGAGGGCACGCCTGCGGACGTTTGTCGGCATCCGGGCTCAGCCTTTGTTATGCAGTTTCTCGGGGACGTGAACAAGTTTCCAGGCGTGGCGCGGGACGGTTTCGTTTTTGTCGGCCAGACGGCAACAGGTATCGCATCTACCGAAGATGGTCCGGTCGACGTCTTGGTGAGGCCACGGGATGTGGTTTGGCAGAAGAATGGGGGAGGAATTCCGGTGGAGATCGAACGTTTCCTCCATAGGCCCGATGGGTTGAGCGTCGTTGGTACGACCAAAGATGGTGTTCGCGTGGAGTTTGAAATCACTGAAAAAGCTGAAACCGATCTGTCTCGGGGGGCTGGGATTAGCCTTAGGAACGCGCAGGTTTTCAAGAGAGGTATCTGACGGAGTGCGGGCGCCCGGATGCACGGACCATGCAATCACTTGACCGGACATGCCAGCTATTCAGATTGCTTTGACGGGCTCCCGAGGAACGCCATCTTCAATGCGGGATAAAAGGGTGGATTTAGTTGTCATGTTCCATCCATCCATCCTTCAGATTGAAGTTGATATCTCTGATCATTCATTTTCACAACGATAGAACCGCACGCCGCGCTGTGGATTTCGAGGTCTTCGGTTCAATTCAAATCAATTCGAGCACTTGGTCACACGCCGAGTAAGGAATGTACCTTGCGTTTCTCTTGCCAGTCCGCCGGCCCAGTTTGATCGATGCCGCGTGAGAGTCGGCGGGTAATCAGGTGTCGAGGGATTGCTGAAAACGCACGTCCAGACCATAGTAGCGCGATGCGGCACCTCCTGCGTACAATTGTAGACGTGTTCATGTTCGGATCCACTGAGTCATCCGAACTGCCGCCTCTCGATCACGAGCGAAAGTTTATGGTCAAGCAGTATCGACTAGGCCTCATCACCGAAAACGAATGGCGCGATTTGGTCGATCGAGACCCGACGCTTGCTGCCCATTTTAAGTTTCGTGATCCGCGCGCCATACGGCCAAACTTGAGCAGACTTGACGTCCAGTAATGCTTCCCGGTTCAAGGACACTCGAGCGATTTCTTCCGTTCAGCAAAGAAGCCTTTCGCTTGATCTTCGAGGACGCAGGACTGATTGTTGATGCTTCGGAATATACCGATCAATGCATGATCATTCCGCCTGAGGAGATTGTGCCATATGGCTTCCTGGAGCACTGGAACCGAGAATTCCCGTCGTACTTATTGGTGCGGGCGACCGGCGGTGGCAATAGATGTTATTACTCTCTTCCAGCACAATTTTGAATCTTTTCCAGCACAATTTTGAATCTTTCGTATAAACCGTGTTGCGGCGACGCTTAAAAAAAGGCAAAATCGCGGCGTCTGTGAATTCGAACGCTCAGACGTGGCCTCGTCTCCTACTTGTAGGAGATGGGGCCTTTTATTTCTTAGCACACCCTGATCGCAACCTCTTCGGCGGGGGGCGTTCGCCCGATGTAACCACCCCAGAAGTCCACCACCATGAGCCAATCCGCAACTGGCCGCCCTTGCTTGACTCTGCGTGGAGCGTCCGCCTGAGGCTGTTTGCTGCACATTTATCCGGCGCGCAGCTGGCTCTGCCGCCTTTTTCGAATCGATACCGGCAGGAATCTTTGCTGCGCTGTCGGGCCTCGCCACTGCCGCGGCCGGCAGCCAAGCGCCGCGAGCCACCACCACCGACGCCGGAGATTAGCAAGGTTTGTAGGAAACAGCTGACGGACGTTAAATGTCTGATTGAAGCAGGCGCGCACCTCGGCGCCTCGGGGAATGACCAAGGTCTCGTGCTCGTTTCCGCGAAAGCACCGTCCTAGCTCTCGCCGAAGCGTCCGACCTAAAGTTCAACTCCCTCTCGGCCAGCAGATACTCATAAGCCTGTGATGGAATTGCGTGCTAGGTTCCCATCCAGATAGCCAAACCTTGAAATTCTTCAGACGTTTTTCAGGTTGAAGTCATGCGGCTGTTGGGGGCCCATCCTGCTGAAGCTCAATGCTTGGTCTTGCACTTTCTACGTTGGGCCACGAGGCTTACTCAGGGTTGTATGTGTTGGCGTCGGGCCATGTTGCGAATTCGTCGGTGCAGTGGATATAGGCGCGATGTGCACATCAGAGTTGCAGGCCCCTCACGACATCTCATTCACATCCATGTTGCGCTTGGGTCTTTGGTGTGGTTGAAACGCACCCACTGGATTCATTGTCGATGGGGACTAAATGCTTTTCGAACGGACGGCTATTCAGGATGTTGTAATAATTACGCCTAAGAAGTTCGGCGATTCTCGCGGCTATTTCATGGAAACGTTTCGGCTAGATCAGTTCGAGGCGGAGGTCGGACCCTTCTCCTTTGTCCAGGATAATCGTTCATTTTCTGCCGAAGCGGGAACCGTTCGAGGGCTGCATTTTCAGCTCAACCCCCGTGCTCAAGGAAAGCTTGTATCTTGCACAGCGGGTGCGCTACTTGATGTGGCCGTAGATATTCGAAACGGATCGCCAACTTATGGGCAGTTCGTGACGGCCGAACTGACTGCAATTAATGCTCGTCAGCTGTGGGTTCCGCCTGGCTTTGCACACGGATTTTGCACACTAGAGCCGAATACTGTGATCAGCTACAAGGTAACCGACTACTACTCTCCTGAGTATGACCGCGGACTGCTATGGAACGATCCAGATATTGCGATCGAGTGGCCGGTGACGACGGATGTCGCCATTCTTTCCGACAAAGATCAGAGGCAACCGGTGTTGGCAGATCTCCAAACCAACTTTGTCTTCGCCTCCTAACCGGCAAGGACCGGCGGTTTGACGCCAATTCAATCAAATTATCGGAGTAAATCGAAACATGCGCGTTCTGATCACAGGTGGGGCGGGTTTCATAGGATCGGCTCTCGTTCGTCATCTCGTTCTTGATAAAGGCTACGAGGTACTGAACGTCGACAAGCTCACCTACGCCGCGACGCTTTCATCGCTGAAGCAAGTGGAGTCTGCGTCTTCATACCGCTTCCTCAAGGCAGACATTTGTGATGCAAAGGCGATCTCGGAGGCGTTTTCGACATTCAAACCTGACCGTGTAATGCACTTGGCAGCCGAAAGCCATGTGGATCGTTCTATTACCGGCTCAAGGGCATTTGTGGAGACCAATATACTCGGTACCTTTAATATGCTCGAATGCGCGCGTAGCTATTGGGCGGGGCTAACGCGGGAGTTGCAAAGCCAGTTTCGCTTTCTGCATGTTTCGACAGATGAGGTTTATGGCTCGCTTGGCGAAGATGGGTTGTTTTCCGAGACAACAGCCTATGACCCAAGTTCTCCCTATTCGGCGTCCAAAGCTGCATCTGACCATCTCGCAAAGGCTTGGGCGCATACCTACGGCATGCCGATCGTAGTATCGAATTGTTCGAATAACTATGGTCCCTACCACTTCCCTGAAAAACTGATCCCGTTGGTTATTCTGAATGCGCTGGAGGGAAAGCCCCTTCCAGTCTATGGCAACGGCGCCAACATTCGAGATTGGCTGTTTGTTGATGATCACGCCCGCGCTCTCGATGTGATCGCAGCCAAGGGCAGAATCGGCGAAACTTACAATGTTGGAGGGCGCAATGAGCGCCGCAACATTGATGTGGTCAAGCGCATTTGCGCGCTGATGAATGAGTTCAACCCTTCGAGTAGGCCTCACGAGGACTTGATCCAGTTTGTGACGGACCGGCCAGGCCATGACGTCCGCTACGCAATTGATGCGACCAAATTGGAGAATGAACTTGGTTGGAGGGCGCAAGAGACTTTTGATACCGGCATCGAAAAGACAGTGCGCTGGTACCTCGACAATGTCTGGTGGTGGGCGCCTCTTCGTGAAGGCTACGAAGGTACGCGTCTTGGGTTGCTGAAGACCGGTGCCGCACAATGAGCCGCCCCTGGCGCTTTGTTGTGACCGGGCTGACTGGGCAAGTTGTTCAGTCACTCGCAGTGCGCAGTTCGCAGTGTGAGGATGTGCAGATTGTTGCGATCGGGCGCCCAGACTTTGATTTGGCGAATGCTGAAACGATAGCGCGTTCTATCGAAACGGCGCGGCCCGACCTGATCGTGTCGGCCGCTGCCTATACGGCTGTCGACCAGGCCGAAAGCAACGAAAGCGATGCCTTTGCAGTCAATGCTGAAGGGCCAGCTGTGGTTGCACGGGTCGCAAAAACACTTGATGTTCCGGTTGTTCATTTGTCGACCGATTATGTGTTCGACGGCAGCAAAGCTGGACCCTATGTCGAGAGCGACCCAGTGGCTCCGTTGGGCGTTTATGGGAGAAGCAAGTTGTTGGGCGAGCAACTGGTAGCGTCTTCGCAAGAGAACCACGCAATTCTCCGCACCGCCTGGGTCTACAGCCCATTTGGCAAGAATTTCTTACGGACAATGCTTCGTGCAGCCGAGACGCGGCCGGAATTGAGCGTTGTTGACGATCAAGTCGGCAATCCGACCTCGGCGCTCGATATTGCGGATGCAATCTTGACGGTTGGACGAAACCTCTTGGGTTCGAACGATCTTGCCCTGCGCGGGATCTTCCACCTAACTGGACGAGGTGCCGCAACTTGGGCCGAGTTCGCCGAGGAAATATTTAGAGTTTCCAAAACGTTGGGTGGGCCGTTTGCCAAGATAAACCGCATTTCCACGCACGAATATCCGACGCCGGCACAACGTCCTGCTAATTCACAGCTTAGCTGCGAGCACATCGCCGAACATCACGGGGTAGTCCTGCCCAACTGGAAGATTTCCACTGGTGATGTTGTCGGCCGTCTAACACGATAATAGGTTTAAATCGGAGTTTATTGAATGAAGGGCATAATACTTGCCGGCGGCAGTGGGACTCGTCTGCATCCTATGACATTGGTCAGTTCGAAACAATTAATTCCCGTCTACGACAAACCAATGATCTACTATCCATTGTCAACGTTGATGTTGGCGGGGATTCGAGAAATATTGATTATCTCGACGCCGAGGGACCTGCCTGATTTTCAGGCCTTGCTGGGAGATGGCTCCAAATGGGGGCTTTCGCTGTCCTATGCCGAGCAGGCGTCGCCAAATGGTCTTGCTCAAGCCTACGTCATCGGTGCTGACTTCGTAGGAAACAGTCCATCGTGCTTGATTCTCGGTGACAATATCTTCTTCGGCCATGGAATTACCGAGCTCTTTAAAAGCGCTATGGAACGTACAGATGGCGCGACAGTTTTCGCCTACCATGTAAACGATCCCGAACGCTATGGAGTGGTCGAATTCGACCCGGCCATGCGGGCGCTGACGATCGAAGAGAAACCCGAGAGGCCTCGTTCCCATTGGGCTGTCACGGGGTTGTATTTCTACGACCAGGATGTCGTCGATATTGCCGCCAACCTCGAGCCCTCTGCTCGCGGTGAATATGAGATCACAGACGTTAATCGCACATATCTTGAGCGCGGTAAGCTGCATGTCGAAAAAATGGGGCGAGGATATGCGTGGCTCGACACAGGAACTCCCGACAGTCTCTTGGAAGCGTCAGAGTTCGTTGCAACTCTGGAGCGCAGGCAGGGTTTCAAAATTGCATGCCCTGAAGAAGTTGCTTATCGTCTCGGCTTTATTGATGCCAATCAACTAGAGTCACTTGCAGGTCAATACGGCAAGAGCGCCTATGGCCGCTACCTGACAAGTGTCCTTGGAAGTTAGCTTCTGTAGCGGGAATGGCCGACGCACAGCAGTTTGCGCGCCGGCAGCAAGTTTCGCCGGCGAGTGGTTCCTAAGTGAACCAACGTCGCGGCGAGGGGAGAGAACTAAACGGTGTAATCTTTGGGTCCGAACGATCCTTGCTGTAACCGGGATTGCTCGCAGGATCATCAAACTCGTGCGTTTGATGTAGGCGCTTCAGGTTCTCCTTCTCCCGCTCAAACCGCTTGCGGTTTTCGCCACCCCGGTCGGATCCGCGAGAAACGGATTCGTGGTGTATGAGGCACGCAAATGGCGTCCAGACAATGCGGAAGCCCGCCTTGTGAGCCCTAAGACAGTAATCAACGTCATTGTAAGCGACAGCAAAGTTCTCCTCGTCCCACTGTCCTATTTGCCGCGCGCATTCGCCAGAAATCAGCATTACCGCACCAGTTACGCATGTCATCGAATTCCGCACATGCAGGCGATTCATCGGCCCACCGAAATTTTCAGGCTTGTTCAAATACCAGTGGCCGGCAAGGCCACCGAAGCCGCTAATGACGCCCGCGTGTTGAAGTCGCCGATCCGGATAAAGGAGCTTGGCACCCACAATGCCGACGTGATCATAGGATAGGCAATCGACAAGCTCGCCAAGCCACTCGCCCTCGATTATCTCGACATCATTGTTAAGCAGGAGGAAGTGTTCTCCGCAAGCGCGTGCCATGCCCTCATTGATGGCCCTAGAGAAGTTGAAAGTGGCTTCCTTGACGTAGAACGAAAATGAGGAGAACCGCCGCTCATACTCTTTGTAGAGGGCCAGCGTTGCGGGCTCTGTGGAACCGTTGTCGACTACGATGACTTCGAAATTGTCATACGCGGTTTGTTCATAGATTCCCCTCAACAACGTTGCCATCAGCGCGTAGGAGTCTTTGTTCGGAATGATTATGGATATCTTCGGGCGTTTTGTAGCGGCTGTTCCGAACCGGATACGGTGAAGCGTGGTTGTCAGAGCCTCAGTGACCTCGGTTGCTTTTCCCGCGCGCGCGAATTTTTCCTTAAGGGCTGCGCGCGCGTTCTCCGTCGCTCGATCAATAAATTTGCGAGAGTAGGTTGTTCCAGTCCGCCGCCACCAATACGCCGGATATGGCACGTGGATGATCTTAGCGACGTCCAGTCCTTCGAGATAACGAAGTAGCAGGTCGTAGTCTTGAGAGCCTTCGAAGCCGCTACGAAGCTTCCCGATTTCATTCAGTCGCACCCGGCGATAGACGGAGAAGTGATTTATATAGTTCACGCCGGTCAAAAGCACCGGATCATAGGCCGGCTTGAGCATTAGACCGATCGGTTCTAGCACGTCATTGACAACCAATTCATCCGTATAGAGGAACTCCGCTTCCGGATGCGTGGCAATGGCGTTTCGGATGACCGTCAGGCCGTTGGGCGCGATAACGTCATCATGGTCGAGCAGCGCGACCCATTCACCCCGCGCAGCATCGATGCCAGAATTGGTTGCCAATGCTATACCTTTGTTGATAGCGTTGGGCACAATTACAATGTTTGGTTTCGCTGGTTGCGAAGTGAACCAGCCCAGGGTGTCAGATGAATCAGAACCATCGTCCGACAGTACAAGTTCCACGCCTTCGGTATTTTGTTGTTCAAACGATGAGACCAATTCATTCAAGTAGCGAATTGGAGCGTTATAAACAGGAACAACGATGCTGAGCCAGGGATCCGTGCGGCCTAGCTGACCCGGCAAAAGCCTATGAGCCAGCATGCGGGCCTGCTCCATATAGCGCGCGGCGACGGTCTTCCGCTTTCCAAGCCTGACTGTTGGCAGCTTCTTCCAGAACCGTGGGAGTCGCGAAAATCGCGCCACAATTAGTTCTCTGTTCTGACTTTGCTGTACCGAAACGTAGTGCTCTAACGCAACTGCCGATCGAATTGCCGTGACTTCTAGAGACAGTTGGCAAGGTTCGCTGGACGGGTCTAGCCTTAAAGTGCAGATGGTACCGAAGGAGCCTACATCGGCGACAATCAGAAAGTTTCTCCCTGACCCCGCCGTCAACGCTTCTTCCTCACTGAAACCCTGACCCCGATTGACGTAGAGCTTAGGTTGAATTTCGCCGCTGCAAGAAGCCAATTTGATGACGACGTAGCGTTCACGGAACGGCGCGAAGCGTATCAAGAAATATGGATCGTCCCCCTCCGCCAGCCAGAGACCGCGCCCGTCAGCGTCGGCAACGAGTTCATTCTGAGCAATGACATTGAGCATGTCACCTATTTCCCTTCCAGAGTAATCCGGCGAACGATTCGCTCCAGCAGAAGACCGATGCACAGAGCACCAAGGCCGAACGACAAAAGATACGGTTTGTCAAGAACTTGGCTGTTGTAAGTCGGATAGAACGCAGAACGCATCCATTCGACTGCATGGACTACCGGATTCCAAGACAGGGCATAAGCGATTTGTGTCGGCAGCGCTGATACGACGAACAGCGTGCCAGACGAAATGTAGATAACGATTAGACATAGTGCGTAAACTGTTGCGAAAAATGTGAATAGCGCGGTGATTACACCCGTGACGACGCCAACGCCAACCGCAAGCAAAATTGTGGAAAGGAATGCCTTGGCCGCTTCAGACCAATCATATGGAAACGGCTTGTCACCCAAAGACAGCAGAATCATAAACGTCAGAAACACTGTGAAACAGGCCGCGATCGTCTCGAGAAAAGCCCTTGCGAAAAGAATGTCGAGAACTTTCACTGCCGGTATCGCGAGCATTGGACGGTTCATCACTATCGAGAGCGCCATGAATCGCGATACGTACATGAACGTCAGGCTGGGAAGCAGCCCCGTCGCGAAGAACAATCTCATGCTATCACCAAACGGTGTCTTTCTCCCTGCAAACGCATAGATCAGAAGCAGCACAAACATGTGGGTTAGGGGCCAAACGGAAACCAGCAGAAATCCTAAGCCGTGATTGAAGAAGCGTGTTCGCATGTCGCGCAAGATGACCGCACGCATTACGTTTGCCTTTTGCCTAAGAGCGTAGCGAACCGATCGCGGGTCTTTGGCAGCTTCATGAGTAATCGTCTTCGTCACTTTGAGACTTCCCTCAGAAGCAGGCCTGGGATGGCCGGATCAAGTGAGCGCATTTGTTCCGCAGCATTAAATGTGGCTAAGCGCGCAATCTTCCGTCGCTCCTCAGAGACTATCAGCAATTCTATCGCGGCGATCCATGCATCGCGGTCATTCTCGATTAGAATTTCATCCGGGTGCTGGTTATGAGCGTATGCGTCGGACTTGGAGAAGATAGCTGCCGCACCCATACGGCAAACGTCAATTCTCTTTGTGTCAGCTCGGACCCTGTTAATGCGTTTATCTAGCAGGGGTACCAACGCAATGTCGACCGGGCAGTCGCGGCTTCGCTGTGAGAACTCCTCCCAGGGGAGTGTCGGCAAAATTCGTAGCCTAGACTGATCAAATCGTTTGTCGCGCCATACCCGAGCATTGCGTCCATTTGCCGACACCTCGAAGACGACATTGGGGTGACGTAACAGGATTTCACTGACAATAGGTTTCAGGAAGACATGTTCGGCGTAATGAATGCCTGTGGCATGATATCCTATCACCAGACGCCGTGCACACGGTGAACGACCTAAAGGTAAGGCGTCGCTGGCACTGGGTAGCGGAGCTAATAGTCGAACCACAGTGCCATTCGTTTTCAGAAGCTCCACCAAGGTTGGTGTCGGAGCCCATACAATGTCGAGGTGTGGATTCAACCGCCGCAGTGGCCACAGATGAAGCCGCGCCAGCTTCGCTCGGTAGGAAAGGGGGGCATCAATGTCCAACATAATCCCCGAGACGTCATCATCGATAAAGATGCCTACACCAGCGAGTTGTGCGGCATGCCTCTCAATCCATGTCAACAGCCGCGCGCCAATGTAGCGGCAGATGATTATGAAACAGCCTTTGGGCTCGATATCAGTGATATCGTCGTCGAGACAGCGGACGCTGACCGGGATATGAGCGCCGTAATATCTTAAACGCTCTTCTAAAAAGTAACTGAAGCTCGGATTTGACCCTTGTCTGAAGACCACGATTGAACGCGGTGCCACTGCTGTGAAGAAGCTGCTGCGCGTTTTCGGTTGTGGCAACAGAGCGGCCAGTTTCGACCTGACAGTTGAAATTGTTGTATCGCGAACGAATTCTTCCACGGAGGTCATCCGGCGAACTTGTTTCTTGTAAGCACAAGTGCGCCCATGCACAATCCCCAGGCGAATACCGAGGCGATGCCCACAATTAGGATCCAGAACGCCCGTCTTGGGTAGAGCGCCTCGTCCGGCAGGCTCGGTTCGAGGAAGCTATCGAGATACATCAATTGCTGCTTACTGATGAATTGCACCTGCTCAAACGACCTGACGCTTGCCGCAAACTGCTGCTCGGCGAGTTGCAACTCGAACTGAAGTCCTGAAAGCTCGGTTGAGACATTTGCCAAGTTCTGCTCCGACGCTTGGGTCGGACCCGCGATCTGACGTTGAAGGTCGTCAATTTGTGCCTGCTTACTCTGGATCTCCCTTGCCAGGACGCGCATCTGCGGCGCTTCTTTCGAGACGTTTTCAAGTTTCACAGCATAAGATTGCTCAAGCTCAATCTTTTCCTTCTGCAACGACGTCATCAAATTCGACAACATGGCGGACGCACCCTCAATTGTAAGCACGCCTGTCTTGTTCTGTTGCCTTGCCATGCGTTCCCGCACCTCTTGAAGCTTCGCCGACGCGCGATCCAAATTCGTCGTGGAAGTCGCGACTACATCTTTCCAGATCCGGTCGCTTAGCTGATTGATCGTGCGCTCGGAAGCGGCGATAACCGCAGTCAGGACGGCGCGGGAATCATTTCCTGAGAATGCGCGGGCAGTCACAGTAATGATTCCGCTTGAAGGGCTCACAGACGTCTTGACCATACTATCCCAATAATCGAGAAACTCTTCATAAGTGGCATCCGACTTCAATCTCGCCAGAAAATCTGTATCCTCCCTCATAAATTTTGCACGAACGCCAATTTGTTTCTCAAGAATTTCAAGAATGGCGCGGCTATGAATGAAGTTTGTTACAATTTGCGTGTCTTGCACGATTTTCGCCGATGGCAACCCAGTGATTTTACCAAGTTGATCTTTGCCAATTGCGGGGGATGATGTCCGGACGACAAATCGAGCTTCAGACTGGTACTGATCGGAAGCGATGAGGCCGTAGTATAAAACCGAGAAAATATTCGGCAGCAAAAGAAATGAAACGGTGACGCACATCGCCGCCCACCGGAAAACCCTGTCGGCGAAGCGTGGTCGAAGACCCGCAGCTTCATAAAGGCTGCTCCGATTAGATGTAGAAAATCTAAGCTTTCGGGCAGTTGCCGACAACGCCTTGGCTGCAGATCGGCTCTTCTGGAGTGCCGATGACCGCTGAGTGTCCTGTTCCAGGTTTTTCATCGTTGGTGCGTTTTCGGTCTCAAGTTTGACGGTTCGCTGATTTGTTAACGGTTTAGTCGGTAGTATGTCTCGATGGCGTCAGTAACTTTGTCAAACAAGAGCATCTGACCGTCGACGAGAACAATACCCTTGTCGCAATATGCGCTGATCGTCGACATGCTGTGGGAAATCATGATGATATCCGAACTCTTGCGACGGTTCTCGAACGCAGTTCGGCAACGCGCCTGGAATCGCGCGTCGCCGACCGCCGTGATCTCGTCCACAAGGTAGCAATCAAATTCGATCGCCATGGAAAGGCCGAAGGCTAGTCTGGCCATCATGCCCGATGAGTACGTGCGCACGGGGGCGTAAATATAGTCACCCAGTTCTGCAAAGTCCTCAACGAAATCTGAAACCCGGCGTACGTCTTCCCCGTAAGCACGAGCAACGAATGCGAGATTGTCCCGTCCTGTCATTTGCGGATGGAAACCGCCAGCGAAGCCTAGCGGCCATGAAACGCGAAGATCTTTGATGATCGCGCCTGAATTGGGTAGTGCCGACCCCGCTATCATTTTCATAGTTGTCGACTTGCCTGCACCATTTACGCCGAGCATCGCGTAGGAGTATCCCGACAGGAACTCCATATTTACCCTATCCAAGATTACTTTCTTGTGGCCTTCCGTTTTGAAATGCTTCGAGACGTTCTTGAGCTTTATCATGCCAGCCTCATTCACAAACGGTGATCTTCGACAGATGCCCAAATAAGAGCTAGTGTCACCCAGGCGACGGAGAGCGCAAGCAATATTAGAAGCGGTGAAGATAGGCGGTGTGGATAAAGCGATTCTTCAGGGACCATTGGAGGTACGAACACAACAACGTAGAGAGCTTTGCGAGTCGCTTCCGCTTGAGCCATCTCTAAGTTTTTTCGAGATACTTCGTATAGGCTCTCTGCGACACGTCTATCCGTGTCAAGGCGTGAAAATGTCTCGATGGCGCTGGCGATATTCTCGCTGCCTTCCAATCCTCCAGCTAATTCTTCTCTGAGCTTCTCGATTTGAACTTCAAGGTTTTTGCCGGCCAGGACGAGCTGCTGATGCGACGGAGACGACACCGCGTCAGATTCTTTTAGGACAAACAGCCGTGTTTCGAGATCGAGTTTGCGCGCGAGAAGGCCCACCAAAAGCGAGCCTGTCT
Organism: Ensifer sp. GW821-FHT05G01; assembly: GCF_059419585.1. Taxonomy (NCBI): domain Bacteria; kingdom Pseudomonadati; phylum Pseudomonadota; class Alphaproteobacteria; order Hyphomicrobiales; family Rhizobiaceae; genus Ensifer; species Ensifer sp. GW821-FHT05G01. The sequence goes on from NZ_JBWKSC010000002.1 coordinate 649,221, forward strand.
CTGTGGCCCGCGCTTCAGGGGTTAAGAAGCCTGTAGTATTCTGAAAGTTGTTAAGCACGGCCAGAGCTTTGCGGTAGTTTTCCGTTGTCCGGTGCACTTCCTGTGCAAACCGTTCAGTCATATCGCGCTGCGCTCGTACCGATAATTCGTTGATGAGCTTCTCGCTTTCTCGAATGATGATGGATGCAAGTTGCTTGGAGTCCTCTGGCGAAAACGTACGTGTTTTCAGAGTAATAATGCCCGACGGTCCATCCACATATGTTGTTACCTGCTTTTCCCAGTATTGCAGAAATTCCTCGCTTGATCCGCTTTGATCGAATCGGGAAAGGAAATCCGCGCCTTCCCTTGAGAACATTTCGCGATAATCGATGCTGCCGGCAATTCTCTTCAAGATTTCAGTTGAATGTATGAAGCTTGTGACAACATAACCATCCTGAGACATGGTGGACATCGCCAAGATGTTACTGTCTACACTATCGTTGGTACGGTCCTCCGCAAGCGACCGCACGGCAAAGCGAGCTTCCGCGATATATTGGTCAGATGCAATAAACGCAAAATATACAACGCTCGCTATGAAGGGGAGAATGACGAAGCCAAAAAAACTCAACACAGAGAACGGTATTTTGCCGTTCGTTTTGGTTTCCGGTTCAAGCGTCACACCGGAGTCCCGCACAAGACGGCCCGGTTCCATTTCGCTGATTTCCGACTCGGACCCCCGAGCGAGCATAGGGCTCGCATTGCGAAACCGATGTGCCAGTGACGACCGGGCCCTGACTAGGGCATTGGTCAGCGGTTCCTTGAAGCCGGAAATGGCGCCCCTTTTCTGATCTCTGTGGTCAACTGTCATGCGAAGAGCTTATCTCCATCGCCTGGCGCACGTAGTAGTCCAGGATCAGGTCATCTTCGAGATATGACTCTGCGACAGCCAGTGTTCTGAGTTCTGCCGCGATCCTGTCGATCGCGAGGTTGCGCTGTAAAATGGGAATCTGATCCATGTTGACGCCTAACAATTCGCCTAGCGAAGAAGCAAACGCGAGTGTGTCACTAATATGCCCGATGACCTCGAGGCGAGAAATGACATCCATAGCTGCGGCAATATCTCGACGTGTCGAAGGCTGATCGGCATCCGCGCAGGCAAACTGTCGTGTCATCGGCGAGTTCAGGACGGTCCTGACTTTGGGCGGAGCCCTTTTCAAGGTTCTACCAATATCGGCGGTGTCGCTGAGGTTGAGTTCACCAAAGTACTCAACCGCTGGCATCAGCGTCATTAGATCTCGCTCCCCGAGGAATTTCGGTTTTACGCTTGCGAAGCGCTTCAGCATCGCAATTCTCAGAGCCATTTCATAGTAAGGGTCGGTCAGTAGTGCAATCGCCTTGAAGCCTTTGTCGAGAAACTCCTGATAGTTGCGTACTTGCAATCGACCACTTAAATAGATTGATTTCACGTTGTCGAGATGAAACGCCTGAAGCGCTGTCTCATGGCCGAAACGCTCTAGGGAGGGCAACACATATTGGAAATGTTGAAACATCTCTCGATCAAGTGCAAGATGTGGAAGTAATTGCGTCTCTATCCGCACAATCTTCATATTGATCTGCTGCGGTTTGAGCGGTCGACGATAGATCAGAAGCCCCGATTTACTGTCGCGGATATATAGCGTGGAACGTTGGCTGAGCTTAGGGATATTGTCCTCAGTCAGCCTAAAGCCGACAAGCCCTGTCTCGTGACGGCCTGCCGCTAAGACTGCCTGATGCAATTGATCGCATTCAATTTCACCAATGTTGGCTTGCGCATCGGCCACAACTACTTTCGGGATGTCCGAAAAACCGTCCGGTATCAGATATCCTTCGATAGTGTTACCAGCATCGCGTTGGATGTTGAAAAGCAATTTAGGGCTGCTGTGTCAACGGGGTCCGCTTCGCGAAAAGCGAAAAGCATGGCCCCCCGCCATGGAGCGGATCTTCCTGCGTAATGCGTATATCGCCAAACCCAAGGGCCGCGAGAAGTGATATGATATCATCTCGATGCATCCAATAGTGGCGATCCCGCATGCCACCACAGAATTTCTCCGTTGTGTTCGCGTTAAAATAGCCACGTTCATAATAGCGAACTGAAACACCAGAAAATGTCTTCGTTTCGACGTTTCCAGTAAATGCCTGTCTTCGGCTGTCGGAGTTGGGCATGGCTTCGTCATCAACATAGTGTGTCCATAGGAACAAGCTATCGCAACGTTCAGCAATCTGACAGAGAAAGTATCCCGGATCGGCCATGTGGTAGAGGACGCCGGAAGCAATTGCCAGGTCGTAGTGCGTATTCTTCTCCTGGAGCCATCGTAATGCGTCACCAAGATAAAAACGCGCCCTGTCAATACCGAGAATCTCCTTGGTGATTAGGCACCGAAGAAAACACTGTTTGTTCGCCTCAATGGCGTCGATCAATGACGGTCTTTGCTTATTGAGCATGTAGGTATGCATGCCCTCGAGCGGTCCGATCTCGACGATCTTCTTGTCCTTAAGCGAGCCGAATTGGCCAATTGCCCACGTCAGGCGACCGTCGGCAAACAACGGGTGAGCACCGGCCCTAATATTGGCCTCTGGCGGAAACGCGGAATTCCAACCAGTTAGCGAGTTAACGGCATTTTGATGACTCGGAAGGTCACGACTGTACTGCTCGAATACCTCTTCGCCGGTGCTACCGCCAGAAGTTGGATTGCGGCGAATCAATCTACTTAACCCGAACATGCGCTTATTCCTATTGTGCATTCTGCCGCCTGTCGATTGAGCGCACCTTATATTGGCACATCCACTGAAAGGCAACGCATCTGGTGGAGGCCGCTGGCATAACCGCCAACCACGAGGCCTTAGCGCTGATCGGGAATTGAGCGAACCAGCGATAGCCAAACGCGATCACGGTCAACGGTCGTTGGGACGGAGAACAATCCCATTCGATCGATGACTTGAACAGGTTTAAGGTGTTCCTCTATGTGCTGATAGTAGGGGCGATCCAAGTAGTCATCAAAGAAGATACGACAATTTGGCCTTGCGAACAAAAGCGTTGCAAAGAAGCATGCCGCACGAAACCGACCGTCAATTAGGACGACATCGGGCGTTGCTCCCAGCTCGTTACATTTATCCCACGCGCCTAATGGGTAGTTATGCCACTTCTTCCAACCGTTTTCGTTTGAGGCAAATCCCCACTCATGGGTGACACCAATGTCGGCATACAACAAATGGAAATCGGCGGCCTGCGGATACTTCGAAATACTATTCTTGACTGCCCACATCCAGGCCCAATCGCTCTCCACGCCGATAGCGAGCGGCACGCCGGCTTCACAGGCCATGAGTGTCGAACCGCCTGTCCCATACTCTAAATAACACCGCGAGCTTTTCATCGCGTCCCTCAAGGCTTCACTTGCTGGCTTCGGCATAGAGGGTGATGTTGGGACAACAACCGCGTCGAGCCTATTGACCATATCGGCCGGAAACATAAGCGGCGCTGCGGAACTAAGTTGCAGGTTTTGCTCCGGCACATGGAGTGATATCGCAGCCGTAGTAGGAGCGTCGATCGGGATATCCAAGACAGAGAAGTAAATGCTGAAACCACAATGCAGATCTGCACCAGGATAGTGACGCCCCACATCAGGGCGGGCGTTCCTAGTCACGGTGAAGCGTTCGACCTTCGTATTCCCGATACGAAGGTCGAACGTTTCTGCCCTTGATAGGCTGGACGTTATCGCCCAACCATTCAGACTTACGACACTACCCTTGATTTCAAAGCTATCGATTACCCCCTTTCCCGGATTCTTAGGAAGAGAAAGGTCTTTTAGAGTTTTGTCCAAGTTCACCACCTGATCGGGAACGTTATTTTCGGATAGCAGCAAGCGAATTCTTTCTATTTCACGCTCTGTAGAGTCGATAAGCCACACGGGTAACTTTTCGTGGATGTCGTTCTTGTCGTGATTGCGAAAGAAATCGAAGTCTCGCAAGTTCAGATTAGTCATTGCTCTGCCGCGGGCGGCTTTTTTCAGAAGAAACTCAGTCTGGGACTTAATAACATAGTGTTGCAGCCTTAACTTGCTCCACTCTACTTTTGAGCTAATTCCGGAGTGACCGGCGCGATCGAACTGAACGGTCCCGCCACACGGATATGCGAGCCGGTACTCGGGGAGAAGATTGAACCCATGGGGGTGGTTTTCGTTTGACGCATAAGCTTTGGATCTCAGAATTGACTTGTAGTGTTTGTTGATGTGGCAATCTTGTGCAGCTCTGTGTTGGAAACGTTCCACCACCAAGCCGTCACCAGGCTCGACGCGCCCGGAGGATCCATATATTGCCCAATTTACTGCAATGGCACCGATGTCTTCATTCACACAAGACAGGATACCGTCGACGCGATGCGATCCATCGGTTGGCAATAAGAATTCGTCTGCATCAATAAAAGCAAGCCATTCAAATTTGGATCCAAAAAGGCGTATGATTTCTGCATAGGCTGGAAGTTGTGGTGCTTGACCTGGCACGTGTGGAAAGGGGATGCGATGTATGATGCCGACGTCATGGAGCGCTGTGAGAAGGTCACTCGAACCGTCATCGCTAACGTTGTCGGCCACAATAAAATTCTCGACACCCAACGAGCGATGAAACGCAATCCACTCTAGAATATAGGGCCCTTCGTTCCTCATGATCGCTGCGACCGCGAATGTCGACGGTTCATTGTGTTTTTTGGTCTGGCTCAAGTTACGCCTCCAATAACGATAGAGCTGTTGCGATTTGAGAAGTAGTATTTAGGGCGCGATTCTGTCGCTGAACTCTCCCGGGATATTTCCAAATGCCCATTGTTCGCCGCAATGGGTGTGCGGCATTATGACGTGGCAAAAGATTGCTATGATGCCGCACTTTATATGGGCCTTTTTATATTAAATTCAAACGACGTATCTATTTTGTATAGGTTTCCACCTTGCTGCGAGCTGACCATCGCGAAAACACGCTCGAAGGCGTGCGCAAGCGTCCCGTCTACTTGTCCGAGATCAACTCCGAAATCGACGTCGGACAACGCGCAATCAAAAATAGGGGTCAAAGCATCGAAGCGGCACCAGAACATAGTCCCGGCTACGAACTCGCGATCGTCATATGGCCCAATGCCGAACATTTGGACCAATGCATCGTAATGAATTCGGTTGCCCGCGATATACTCATTGTTCCCCAATGGCAGGAACGAATTGGCCGGGGCTGCGAGACTGTAGGTTGAATCGGGGAAATACGTCCTCTCCAACAAGGCAAGCGCATCGTTAGAAAGGAGTCCTGCGACTAAGTCATTCCGCCACGCGGCACCATCAACACGATGCGTGGATTTTTTTGAATGAATTTTGCACACATGGGTGTATCCGTCCTTCACTACATTTCGGCAGGCGAGGATGAACGGATAGACATCGCGACCAACATTGCTTGCAACGAACACCTTGCGTGGCGCCAATTTGTGGACTGCTTCTTCAAGCTCTTGAAGAGTCCACAGCTCCGGCACAGTCAAGATAATATCGGCGTCAATAATGCGTTGCGCAGCTTCAATTCTGTCCGCGAACTCATCGATGAGGTCCGCATAGAACAGATGCAAGATTATTGCTTTACTCTTTGGGTCCTGCGATGTCGCATTGTGGCTATCACAGTACGACTTTAGGGTAGAACTTTCGAGTCCAAACTCCCTCACAACGCTGCGGAGCGCTGTGAGGTAGCCATATCCATGACGGCGGTCGGGTTCGAGATATGCGCCTTCAGCCCATTCGTTCCACGCGTTGATGAATACCAACTTCGGCGCATTGGGACCACTGCGCAATGCCTTTCGATACGCGCTGCTCAGCCAGCGTCTGAAGAGCGTTGGGTTCGAACCGACCATTACGTCGCCTCGACCGGGCTTCCGCGCCTCTGTATCCCAACCGACCAGTGCGCCTGGATGGATGGTCACCGGTTCATCAGCTGCACTCTCGTGCTGAGTCTCAGCAAATTGGACGGCATCGCCGTAAGAGAACGCATGCGTTTTATGGTTGCCTTCAAACCAGGTGAGCGATGCGTCTACGTGGGGCACTCTAACGTTATGGGGCGGGAACTCATATAGACCGTCTAAGCCGGCAACTGAAAGCTCTTGATTACCGAATGCATTTGCGGCGACTATGTGCAGCCCGCGATAGCCAGCATTCCTTGCCATCTCCCTCCAAGTTCTGGTCGTTCTCTCGAAGTCGGGGATCAGATCAGGCCGATATATCAGCAAAAGCGGCTTGCCATCGACCTTGATGTAGCGCTTGTCCTGAAAATAGCGAAGCCAGTCGTTAAAGACGGCTTCCGAGTCTTGCTCGCTGTGTTTCTGTGAGATCAAAATATCCGATTCGAGCCCATCCCATCTTCTCGTCCAGTTTTCGTTGGCCCAGCAGACACAAAAGTCTAGTTGGAGATCCTGATTCGATAAGAACATATCTAGCGGCCTCTCTAGGAGGCGATGCCCAGAAAACCAGTAATAGTAGAAGCAGAACGCACTCAAACCGTAAATATTGGCGAGTTCCACTTGGCGCCGCATCGTCTCTACGCATCGCAAATCGTAGAAGCCGAGTTCACCCGGTAATCTTGGCTGGTAATGTCCGGAGAATCGCGGCACTGCCTTCGAGACATTTGCCCACTCGGTAAATCCCCGTCCCCACCAAGCGTCATTTTCTGGAATGGGGTGCATTTGCGGGAGGTAGAACGCTATACTCTTTACGTTCTTCGAAACGTTACCCAGGGGATCGGTCGCTAAGCCAGCGTACTCGTAATAGTGTCTTCCATCTTTTGACGTGTAAACGCGCGAATTATACTCTGATTCGAACAGCTTCAACCTTTGCTGATCCAGATCTTGGTGTTCGTTGCGGCCGTTCATTGACATATTCGCCAGATTGGAGATGTCAAAAGTCTCTGATTGGCTAGTTCTTCCCGTTTGACTTTGATAGCTAGGAAGGAACTGATGGATTAGATCCTTGAGAGCAGCTTTAACTTTCGCGCAATGAAGCTTCGTGGATGAAACCAAAACGATATCTTCCACAGAAAATCTGCAGGGGCTCTCTGACGGATCAAATCGTAACAACTTTATGTTGCGGCGCGCGGAGAAGTGGAAGAACCATCTATCCCCATCTATCCTCTTCGCAACGAATTTCGAACCCTGCGCCTCTGACATGCCTCCACCAAAGTCCAGATAGAGAGTTGGGCGAAGAATTTTACCCTCAAAGGTTCTGATGTTGACAAAAAGATAATACGAGCCGCGCTTTAGTCCGGAATTCCGGTCCCCGGCCGACGGGAGGAGTTGCATCTGAGGGTCGTCATTCAGCGCCTGAAAAACACCATCGCCTGTGGTAGACAAATTGCCTAGAATACGGAGTGTCGGTTTCTTAAACATCTCGCCTCTCGAGATTAATGCTTTACTCAATTCAACGCTGATCGACTGATACTATGCGTCGTGGCTGCAAAATGGGTGGAACCTGTATTGTCCAAAAACTCTTCGCTCACTGCGCCCTTCAAATATCCAGCTTGAGCATACGGTTCAATACACCTATCCCACTTATTACACATTGAGCGACCTAATAAGCGGCATGAGTTGGTTTTGGGTTCGAATGGTTCGGGTCGGAGCGGGCGGCGAATTGGGACCGAGCGTCCCTTGGGGGGCATGACTGTGGGGCTAAAGTCGCCGGGATTGTGGCCCAAGCAAATACAGATCCCTGAGCCGTGAGGGGGAGATGAACGCGGCTTAACCAACTGTTTATGCGGGCAAATTATACCATCCAATGCGCCGGCAGTTCACAGGGCCTGTTAACATGACGTGGATTTCCTGCGATCTAACTTCCAGAGGCATTTACAAGAATGGCCGACCGACGCTGGCATAGACAAAACCGTGCTTTGCCACTTCGTCCGGCCGATAAATATTCCTGAGATCGACCAGAACCGGTTCCTTCATCACGGCCTTCAGCCGGCGGAAATCGAGCGCGCGGAACTCGTTCCA